>NZ_JAOEGU010000058.1 GCF_025583945.1 Methylobacter psychrophilus | reverse complement strand
ACACCTTTATTAGCCTGTCGACGGCGTTTATTCTGGGGGCGGCGATTGGTTTGGAGCGCCAGTTTCGCCAGCGGACAGCAGGGCTACGCACCAATGTTCTGGTGGCAGTAGGCGCTGCTGTATTTGTCGATATGGCGAACCGTTTGACCGGCCACGAAGGTGCTGTGCATGTGGCGGCCTATGTGGTATCGGGCATTGGTTTTTTGGGTGCCGGGGTTATCATGAAAGGCGATGGTAATATCCGTGGGTTGAACACCGCTGCTACTTTATGGGGGGCAGCGGCAGTCGGGGCTTGCGCGGGTGCCGATCTGATATCGGAAGCGGTGCTGGCCGCGCTATTCGTGCTGGCGGGAAATACGTTACTGCGCCCGGTAGTGAATGCAATTAATCGTAAGCCGATTGATGATGAGAATGGCGAAGTGACCTATTCGGTTTGTGTAATCTGCGACCGTCAACATCAAAAAGACACCTGCGATCAGTTGAAGCTCTTGCTCGAAGCTGCTAATTACCCAGTGAGCGACTTCGATGTTCATCCATTTGTCCAAAATGAGGTGCAAATATTCGCCATACTACTATCCACATCCATAGACTCTGAAGACTTGAATCGTGTGGTAGACCAACTCATGACGCTGAGTTCGGTCAGCCAGGCTTATTGGAGTCCAAGCACGATTGACTAAGAAGCTACCAATAGTGTCCATTTAACGGAGGTTTGATGAACAATCCAAAAACCACCCTTTTTGGATAGTGAAAGAGGGGTAAAAATGTTAACATTGCGGTCAATCTATCAAAACAAGTAAAGTGTTCATGAATCAAAAGATTGGTTACGCCAGAGTATCAACCGACGATCAGAATTTAGACCTACAGCAGGATGCCCTAAAAAAGGCTGGTTGTGCAGTTATTTACAAAGAAAAGGTAAGTGGCAAAAATACGGAACGACTTGAACTTGAGCAATGCCGTAAAGCATTAAGGGCAGGGGATACATTGATGGTTTGGCGACTGGACAGGTTGGGGCGATCACTGCCTGATCTGGTGAGGATTGTCACTGAACTTGAACGTGATGGCATTGGCTTTGAAAGCCTAACAGAAAAGATTGAAACCACAAATGCCAACGGTAAACTGACGTTTCATATCTTTGCGGCCTTGGCTGAATTCGAGAGAAACCTGATTCGCGAACGTACCCATGCCGGTCTGACTGCAGCGAGGGCAAGAGGCAGGAAAGGCGGAAGAAAACCGGCGCTTGATGAAAAGCAGATTCGAGAGGTTAAGGCGTTAATGCGCGATCCGTCGGTCAATATATCCAGCGTTGCTCAGCGCTATAAAGTTTCACGCACCACGCTTTATAAGTATGCAGGTACCTCATAACCCACGACATTAATTTCAATTCTCCATCAAGATTAATTGTTACCAGGCACTCTTACGCTCATCATTTCTCTCTTGGAGAAATACGTGTAATACGAGCGAATTTTAAGTGCTGCTCCGTCCAAAAGCCTTTCCAGCCTGTTCGAACGCATTGATACCGCCATGCCGTGGTAGTATGTAATGGTTTTTCCTACCACCAGCCATTTGCTCTTTGGCCATAAACGAGACTAAGCAATAAAACGATGACACAAAATACCAACAACCTGGCTACTTTCATCTGGTCGTTAGCCGACTTACTGCGTGGCGACTTTAAACAAAGCCAGTACGGTCGTATTATTCTGCCGTTTACCTTGTTACGTCGCCTTGAAGGGGTATTGGAGGATAGCAAAGACGCGGTACTGGCTCAGGTTGAAAAAGTACAAGCCATGAACCTGCCGGAAGAAGCTCAGGAAAAATTGCTGTTACGCGCAACCGGTGGTTTGTCGTTTTTTAATATCTCAAAAATGGATCTTTCCAAACTGGGTGAGGCCGGTATTGCCGCTAACCTGGAAGCTTATATTCAGGGGTTTTCAAAAGATGCCCGTGAGATTTTTGAACATTTCAAATTTTCCGAATTTATTGGTCAGCTTAACGATGCCAACCTGCTTTACAAAATTGTCCAAAAGGTTCGGCAAACCGATTTAAGTCCCAAGGCCATTTCCAATCATGATATGGGCTTGGTGTTTGAAGAACTCATTCGCCGCTTTGCTGAAGGCTCAAATGAAACCGCTGGAGAGCACTTTACCCCGCGTGATATTGTGCGCTTGACCACGGCACTGGTGTTTATGGAAGATGATGACGCGCTGACCAAACCGGGTATTATTCGCACGATTTATGACCCGACGGCCGGTACCGGCGGCTTTTTATCGTCGGGCATGGAATATGTGCATGAGTTAAATCCGCAAGCCGTCATGCGAGGCTTCGGGCAAGAGCTTAACCCCGAGAGTTACGCTATCTGCAAAGCCGATATGCTGATTAAAGGCCAAGAAGTCAAAAATATTAAACTCGGCAACACTTTATCAAATGACCAACTGTATGCCGATAAATTTGATTACATGCTATCTAATCCTCCGTTTGGCGTCGATTGGAAAAAGATTGAATCCGATATTAAAGACGAAAACAGCCTAAAAGGTTTTGATGGCCGCTTTGGCCCTGGCTTGCCACGGGTCTCGGACGGCTCACTGTTATTTTTGTTGCACCTGATCAGTAAATTACGCGATTCAGCCGATGGCGGCGCACGTATCGGTATTATTCTTAACGGTTCACCGTTGTTTACCGGTGGTGCCGGTTCCGGTGAGTCCGAGATTCGTCGGTATATTTTGGAAGCCGATTTGCTGGAAGCCATCGTTGCCTTGCCTACTGATATGTTCTACAACACCGGCATTTCGACTTATGTGTGGGTGTTGTCCAACAAAAAAGCGACCGAACGTAAAGGCAAAGTGCAGTTAATTAACGGTGTTAATCTGTGCGGAAAAATGCGCAAATCGTTAGGTTCCAAGCGCAATGTGATGGATGAAACCGACATTGCCACCATCACCCGTACCTTTGGCAGTTTTGCTGTGATTGATGCGCGTGAACTGGACAAACCCACCGAACAAAAAAGTAATCGTGGTCGCCAGTCAGCCAATCCAAAAACCGAAGTACCCAAGACCTTTGCCAGCAAAATCTTTAACACTTACGAATTTGGCTACCGCCGCATCAGTATTGAACGTCCTTTACGTGAATCTTATCAGTTTAGTGATGAACGCATTAGCACCTTACGTTTTGCCGCAGGCCCTTTAAATGCTGCGATGCAGTGGGTTTATACTGAATATGGGGCAGAAAATACAGGCGATAATGCAAGCAGTTGGTCGGACGCCCCAGATTGTAAAAACTACGGGGACTTAACCGAACACGGCGATGCCATTCGCAAACATCTTAAAATTCATTTTACCGAACTTAAAGAAAAACAAATCAAAGACCTGCTTGAGCGCAAAACATGGCTGGATCAAAAAAATCTGCTGCTCAAAGCCAGGCAACTGCAACAAGTGATAGGCACAGCGCAATACGATGACATGAACGGGTTTGACGATGCTCTTAACATAGCCTGTAAAAAATCAGCTTTGACCTTGGATGCCAAAGAGAAAAAACAGCTTAAAGCCGCAGTCAGTTGGAAAAATCCGCTTGCCGAAAAAGTCATCAAGAAAATCCACAAAGGTAAACCTAATCCACTTTACGGCTTGTTTGCCATCAACGGCCAAGTGTTGGAATACCAGACCGATAGTGATCTGCGTGATAATGAAAACGTCGCCCTTGATCCGTCAAAAACCGTTAACGCCATTAATGAAGCCTATTATCTTAAAGAAGTGCAACCCCATGTGCCGGATGCCTGGATAGATGCCAGTAAAAAAGACCATAAGGATCAGGAGATAGGCATCGTCGGTTATGAAATTCCGTTTAACCGGCATTTTTATCAGTATCAGCCGCCTAGGGATTTGGTGGAAATTGATGCGGATTTGGATGCCGTCAGTGGCGAGATTATGAAGTTGTTGCAAGAGGTCCATTCGTGATAACACCCAATGCCCAACAAAGTGATTTTACCGAAGTTGTTCAGCTCATTGAAGCCGCGCGGCAGGAATCCTATCAAGCAGTTAACACCAATCTTATTAAGCTTTACTGGCAAATAGGCGCCTATATCAGCGCCAAATTAAGCACCGCACAATGGGGTGATGCTGTTGTTAATCAATTGGCAAACCACCTCGCACTGACTCAGCCTAATTTAAAAGGATTTACCCGACGAAATTTGTTTAGGATGCGCCAGTTTTATGAGGCTTACGCGCAGAATAAGAAAGTGTCGGCACTGCTGACACAATTGCCGTGGACACATAACTTAATTATTCTCAGCCAAAGCAAACGTCCGGAAGAGCGTGAGTTTTACTTGAAAATAGCGACACAAGAAAAATGGTCGAGCAGAGAATTGGAGCGTCAATTCAAAACGGCATTATTTGAACGCAGTATTTTAAGCCCTGCAAAAATGTCACCAGCGGTGACGCAAACACATCCCGAAGCATTCAATGTTTTTAAAGATAGCTATTTAGTGGAGTTTCTCGGCTTACCTGACGACCATAGTGAAGCAGATTTACATCAAGGTTTGCTTGCACGGCTAAAGCATTTTTTACTGGAATTAGGACGTGATTTTTGTTTTATTGGCAGCGAATATCCCTTACAAGTTGGTAAGCAAGATTTTGCACTAGACTTGTTGTTTTTTCATCGGGGACTGAATGCATTAGTGGCGATTGAACTCAAGGTTGGTCGCTTCGAGCCAGAACATCTTGGCAAGCTCAGTTTTTACCTGGAAGCGCTTGACCGCGATCATAAGAAACCTCATGAAAACCCCGCCATCGGCGTGCTGCTCTGTGCCAGCAAAGATGATGAGGTGGTCGAATATGCCCTCAGCCGCTCGCTATCTCCGGCTTTGATTGCTGAATACCAGACGCAATTGCCGGACAAAAAACTGCTGCAAGCCAAATTGCACGAGTTTTATACGTTGAATAGTAGTGCTGGAGAATAACAATGAAATATCAAAAGCAATTGCGAAACAGGCTGTTGCGTAATTATGGAAAATTATCCCCTCAACATCTGCAATCCAAGTTGCCCAATATTGAAGGCATAGAAAATGAATTGGGCGGCGAACGATGAAATATCAGGCTTATCCTGACTATAAGGATTCTGGGGTTGAGTGGTTAGGTGACGTGCCTGAGCATTGGACTGTAAGCAAAATCAAGTTTATTGCCCCTTATCAGGTTGGGTGGACACCGCCTACGAAAAACGATGCAAATTTTGATGGTGAAAATCTATGGGCGAATATATCTGACCTAAGAGGAAAGATTATTCATGATACCGCTAAAAAAATATCTGATGAAGCGGCCAAAGTAGCATCTATGGATATTACACCTGGCGGGTCACTGCTCTATAGTTTCAAACTCTCGGTTGGATGTGTATCTTTTGCTGGAAAAGATATGTATACAAATGAAGCAATTGCTTCTTTTTTAGAAGGGGCAACTTTGCCCTTATCATATCTATATTATGTGTTGCCAAAATTTGTAATTGAGAATGCATCTACAAATATTTACGGCGCGCGCATTCTTAATCAAGAGTTAATTAGTAATGCAATGCTACTGGCTCCGTCTACTCAAGAAGCGGAGAAAATAGCCAACTTCCTCGATCACGAAACCGCCAAAATTGATACCCTGATCAAAAAACAACAACAGCTCATCAAGCTGCTCAAAGAAAAACGTCAGGCAGTGATTAGCCATGCCGTGACCAAAGGTTTAAATCCCAATGTCCTCATGCGCGACTCAGGTGTTGAGTGGTTGGGTGAAGTGCCGGAGCATTGGAGTAAAAGTTATTTGGGATTTGAGTGTTCTGTAAAAGCTAGATTGGGCTGGAAAGGGCTTAAAGCTGAGGAATATGTAGAAAACGGCTTTATTTTTTTAGCCACTCCAAACATTAAAGAACTGGAAATAGATTTTGAAAATGTTAATTACATCACCAAGAAAAGATATGAAGAATCTCCTGAAATAATGCTGGAAATTGGTGATGTTCTAGTCACAAAAGATGGTTCAACCACAGGAACAACAAATGTTGTTAAGTGTTTGCCTTCTCCATCAACAGTCAATAGCTCAATAGCCGTTTTACGAACTATTGGCAGAATTAACAGTTTGTACTTGTATTTCTTCTTTGTTTCGACTTACACGCAGAATGTTATTAAGTGTATGCAAGGTGGTATGGGTGTCCCTCATTTATTTCAAGCGGACTTAAGGAAGTTTAATGTTCTGTTGCCACCAACAGATGAACAGCTTGAAATAGTTACTTATATAGAACGCAGATTACCAAAGTTTGATGAACTTTTAGAAAAAATAACCCAGCAAATTACTTTATTAAGAGAACGCCGAACAGCCCTAATCTCCGCCGCCGTCACCGGCAAAATCGACGTAAGAAGCTGGCAAGCCCCAGAACCTTTGCGCAGCAATAATGAAATCAACAAGGAAGAAGCTGCATGAGTCCATCTCCACTTGTCGATGGTACGCTTGTCGCTGAAGTTAAACAGCTAATTCAATCGGCCAGGCAACGTGCGGTTGCTGCTGTCAATGCCGAATTGACCTTGTTGTATTGGCAGGTGGGCAAACGTATTGCCGATGAAGTCTTGGGCGGTGAACGGGCAGAGTATGGCAAGCAAGTCATAGCTGGTTTGGCTGAGCAAATGACTCTAGATTATGGCAAGAGCTGGTCGAAACGTAATCTGGCGCAAATGGTAAAATTTAGCGAGGTTTTTCCTGACGTTCAGATTGTGCAGACACTGTCTGCACAATTGAGTTGGAGCCATTGTCAGATGAGATGGGCGCAACGCATTTTAAATACACTTTTTGAGGAACATAGAAACGATGCCTACATGCTGGATAATAGCTGGGCCTAATGGCGCAGGAAAAACCACTTTTGCGTTAGAATATTTACCTAAAGTGGTTAATTGCTCCCATTACATAAATGCTGATTTAATTGCGGCGGGTATATCGCCATTGGCACCAGAGCGTGAGTTAATGACGGCAAGCCGAATTTTCTTACATGAGATTGAAAGTTGTATTCAAAAAAATCGTGATTTTGCTTTTGAAACCACATTGGCCGGGCGGGCTTATTTAAGACTGGTTAAACGTTTGCGTGATGCGGGGTGGCAGGTAGAGTTGATTTATTTGGCATTACCTTCAGTTGAAATGTCAAAAGCGCGTGTATCAGAACGCGTCAAGCATGGTGGCCATAATATTCCACTGAAGGATATTGAACGTAGGTTTTCACGTAGCTTACATAATTTACTTACCGATTTTAGTTGTGCAGTAAACAATTGTTCATGTTTTATGAATACGCATGATGAACCAACTTTAGTATTTGAACAGCAAGGTACACAACGGCATGTTATTCACGATAAGCTTTATCAACATTTTTTAAAAGAGTCTGGATTATGAATATAGTTATGAAGCAACCTTCTGAAAAAAGCCGGATTATTCTCAGCTCATTAAAAGAAGCCGTCGCTAATGCTCTGGAAAAAAAGCGCAAACTCGGTCAATACGCAGTGGTATGGGAGGATAACAAGTTGATTTATAAAGGAGAAGATGCCCCTCAAGTGGATTCAAAATAAGGTGTAGCTGCGTAGTTCAAGTTAGTGTAACCCGACTAAACCGAGAAATTGGTGTGAGAAACAAAATGTTTTATATTGAATAAGTTTCCCACTCTTGTTACCCTAGCCAACACGATCAGATAATCCGCATTCCTGTTATGCAATACAATACCATCAGTCTTTTAAGCAAGCTTGACCAGTTACAGGCGAAGTTTTTTTATTCGACAAAGTTAGCGGAAGCGCTTGGCATTTCAAGGCGAACACTTCTCAACTGGCGGCAAAAGCCTGAGTCGATCTCAGCCAAGTATCGTCTGGATATTGATGTGTTGTATTGCCAGAATTTTTTGATTCCTGAATGGGATGTTCCCAAACAAAATTTTGCTGCCGTTTTGTTACCGGATTCTATGCCTCACAACGAAGCGCTGTTCTTGCCCTTTCTGCGTCGCTTGAGTTATGGCACGATTGAAATAGAAACCGATATGGCGAAAGCCGATTTCGATAACATTATTGATGGAAAAAAGCTGCCCAAAAACATGGACAGGCAGACTTTTCATGAAGGCTTTAATGCTTTTATGACACACAAGCAACTTTGGCAAAGGATTGTCGAGCACCGTGAGCCAATGCCGATCACGGTAGAAAATATTAAGACCTTACATGCCGATTTTATGCGTGGGGTTTATGACAATGTCGGTTTTTTTTCCACCAAAATACGTGTGATGGGGCAGTTAGACGGCGTACAAACGACTGACCCGGAAGATATTGACGAAGAAATGCACCGTTGGGTTTATAAAGAAGCCAAGGCGGCAACGCTGGAAGCCATTGCCAAAGCCCATGCTTATTTTATTTTAATTCATCCGTTTGGCGATGGTAATGGCCGTGTGGGACGTGCGTTGGTGATGGCGCAGTGCCTGAATGCCCGTTTAATGCCGCCGGTATTTGATGGCGAGAATAGGGCGATGTATTACGCGGCTATGCAACATGCCATGAAACATGGCCGCTACGCGCCCTTGGTGAGGTTATTTTATGAGGCTACCAAACAGAATTAAATAGAGGTATTGCTCGCGATATAAAAACTATAGGGAAACATAATGGATGAATATCTAGCCGATGAGTATGAAGGTCATGTTGATGTATTAATTGAGTTAATTACCAAATTTTCTGAGTTAGCGGATAAAAGTGTCTATCAATCTGTTTTTAATGCAGTGGTGAGTGAGCTTAAGCAAATTGAATCACCAGACTCTAAGGCGACTAATGCTTGGGAATTTTTAGGTGTTATCAATTATTACGGCCATGATCATGGTTTATGTGAAGTCGCTGAGTCTGATTTGCGGGATACAGTAGAAAATGCTATCAATTCACTGCCTTTGCATGAACGTTTTTTATTTATTTTAGCCAACCGTCAAAGATATTTTAATTGGCAAAAAGATTTTAAACATGATGAGTTGAGTCTCGACGATTTAATTCGTTATATGACCAAAGACGAACCTTTTTTTGCGGCAGTTGAATATATTGCTGAAGCCATACAGTCACATGCGCCAGACTTTAGTCCTTATGAATAGTAAAGCAAGTGAACTGACTTTCCAAAACGATATGATCAAACACTTGGTCGCCAATGGTTGGTTGTTGGGAAAAGCAGAAAACTACAACCGTGAACTGGCCTTGTACCCGGAAGATTTGTTGGGTTTTGTGCAACAGACGCAAGAGGCCCAGTGGCAAAAATTCTGTGTTCTTTATCCCCATAACTCCGAAGAAAAATTTTTGGCGCGGGTTTCCAACCAGCTCAATAAAGCTGACCCGAATGCCGCCAATAAAGAAATGCGTACCTTTGGCACGTTGGGTGTGTTGCGTCATGAGTTGCGTGACCGAGGCACCCGCTTTAGTTTGTGTCAGTTTAAACCCGAACATGAGTTAAACCCGGATACGTTGGCGCGTTACCAACAGAACCGGTGCCGGGTGGTACCTGAATTGGTGTACAGTCCGTGGGCAAACGAAGCGCACTTAACCGAAACGGGTGCCAAAGCCAAAGCCTGGCGTATCGATTTGGTGTTGTTTGTGAATGGCTTACCCATCGCAACCTTGGAATTAAAATCAGAATTTAAACAGGCGATACATAACGCCATCAAGCAATATAAAACCACCCGGTTGCCGGTTGATCCGGTGACCAAAAAGCCGGAGCCGTTATTAACCTTTAAACGCGGAGCGTTGGTGCATTTTGCCGTCAGCCAATATGAAGTATATATGGCGACCCGTCTGGAAGGCGATGACACCTACTTTTTGCCGTTTAACAAAGGTACAAAAGACGGTGGTGCCGGCAACGATGTACCGGAAGATATTAATCAATACGCCACCGATTATTTATGGAACGAGGTGTTACTGCCTGCCAACTTGCTTAATATTCTTGCCCGCTTTGTGCATTTGCAGATCGAAGAAAAAGAAGACTGGGAAGGGCGCAAGTACAAAAAAGAAGCGCTGATTTTTCCCCGCTATCATCAATGGGATGTGGTCACCAAGCTGGTGGAAGCGGCTCGCACTGAAGGCCCCGGCCATAAATATCTGATTCAACACAGCGCCGGTTCCGGTAAATCCAATTCGATTGCCTGGGTCGCGCATCAGTTATCGTCGCTCTATGATGCCGCTGGCTGCAAACAATTTGATTCCGTGATTATCGTCACCGACCGCACGGTCTTGGATGACCAGTTGCAAGATACCATTTATCAGTTTGAACATGTCGATGGCGTAGTGGGGCGCATCAATAATAAGGAAGGCGATGGCTCAAAATCCGAAAAACTGGCTGCCGCACTGGAAAATTCACAACCGATTATTATCGTCACCATTCAAACCTTTCCTTATGTTCTGCGAGCGATTGAGAACAGTGTCAGCTTAAAAGAGCGGCGCTATGCAATTATTGCCGATGAAGCGCATTCGTCACAAACCGGCTCTACCGCCCGTCAGCTCAAAGAAGTGTTGATGATTGACAGACAAGACAGTGACGACGAAGAAATAACCTCAGAAGATATTCTCGATGCCACTATCGCTTCACGTCGGGCATCAAGTAATGTCAGTTATTTGGCGTTTACCGCGACGCCAAAAACCAAAACCCTGGAACTGTTTGGCCGTTTGCCCAACCCGGATGCAGCGCCGTCCAAAACCAATTTACCTGAAGCCTATCATGTCTACAGCATGCGCCAAGCCATTGAAGAAGGCTTTATTCTGGATGTGTTAAAAAACTACACTAATTACAAAGTGGCCTATAACTTGGCGTTAAAAATTGACGGTGCCGACCAGCCCGTTGAAAGCAAAAGAGCCAAGGTAAAACTCAATCAATGGGTGCGTCTGCATGATTACAACATCGCCCAGAAAGTACAGGTGATTGTTGAGCACTTTAAAGCCAATGTGATGGGCCTGTTAGGCGGCCAAGCCAAGGCTATGGTGGTTACCAGTTCGCGTAAGGAAGCGGTGCGTTACAAGTTGGGCTTTGATAAATACATTAAGGCACAGGCTTACCAAAACATCCATGCCATGGTGGCCTTCTCCGGCGACGTTGAGTTTACTGATAAAGATCCCAATTCTGACGGCTTGCTGGGCGAGAAGTTTACCGAAAGTAATATGAACCCGAATCTTAAAGGCCGGGATCAGCGTAAAGCCTTTGACTCGGATGATTACCAAGTCATGATTGTAGCCAATAAATACCAGACCGGTTTTGACCAGCCCAAACTCTGCGCCATGTATGTGGATAAAAAGCTCGGTGGCGTGGAATGCGTGCAAACCCTGTCACGGCTGAATCGTAATTATCCCGGCAAAGCCGAAACCGGCACATTTGTGCTGGATTTTTTCAACGAACCCCAGGATATTCTTGATGCCTTTCAGCCCTATTATCAAACGGCAGAACTGGCTGATGTATCCGATCCTGATTTAATTTTTGATCTGTTTGATAAGCTGCGTGCTACCGGTATTTTTACCTGGCAAGAAGTGGAACAGTTCTGCGCGGCATTTTTTGTAAAAAACAAAAGTAATGCCGCTATTGCCAATATCTGCAAACCTGCCGTCGAGCGTTGGCAAAAGCGTTATAAATCGGCTATTGATGCCTATAAACAAGCAACAGACATGTTCGAGCGTACCAAGAAAACGGCCGATGCGGTATTGATCGCTAATGCTGAAAACAGTTTTAAGGACTGCAAAAAAGAAAAGGATACCCTGGAAATCTTTAAAAAAGATTTAGGCACGTTTGTACGCTTTTATGAGTTTATGTCGCAAATTGTCGATTACGACGATAAGGCCTTGGAAAAATTGAGTCTGTATGCGCGGAACTTACGCCCTCTGTTGCGTGAAACTTTGTTGGAAGAGGAGGGTGTCGATTTAAGTGGCGTAGAACTTAGTCATTACCGCCTGTCTGTCATTCGTCAGCAGGACTTGAAACTAAAAGAAGATTCAGCCGAGTATAAGTTGGAACCTGGTGAAGGCTTGGGTAGTGCTAAAGCCAAAGATAAACAGGAAGAATTTATCTCGCAAATCATCAGTCGATTGAACGAACTGTTTATTACCGATCATCTATCCGAAAATGACTTGGTAAATTACGCGAACACCATCAGGGATAAAGTTAAAGAAAACAGCTTGGTGATGAAGCAAATCGCCAATAATTCAACTGAACAGGCGATGCTGGGTGATTTTAGTAAAGCCGTTGATGATGCCATCATGGACAGTAGTGGTGCCCATAATAACCAGATGATGCAGCTATTATCCAATCCCGCCAAAGCCGCCGGCTTTGCCAAGGTGGTATTTGATTTGTTGAAGTTGGCGGGGTGAGTAATTTAAGGGTAGCCGTTTTACAATACATGAGAATATTATGAGTTACGATGAACATGACGCTGCAATGGATGCATTCTATGATGATATACGGGAACAATTCTACCCTGAAGCAATTAGTGAGTTTACTGCTGATCGGCTTAAATCCTTTTACGTAATACATCCTAATGTAATGCGACCAGCTGTTGATGCGCTTCAAGAAGGCAAAGTTCTGCGCGAAATGAAGCATTATTCAGCAGCGGTTGTGTTCTTTGTGTCGGCTATCGAGCTTCTTCTCAAGGCAGCCCTACTTAAGCCAGTCGTTTACGGCTTAGTACACCACGAAGCCTTAGCTGATATCATCGTTCAACATGCACTGGGGCAAGCAGGCTTTGATCGTTATGAAGGTCTGCTAGCAAATCTCATTTTAACCTTCGCTAATATGAATCTAAAAGAAATCTGTCGAAATGATTCGCCAACTAAGTTATTGACAGAGTGTACACAGCTACAAAAACTAAGAAACCAAATAATTCATCAAGGTGCGCGTTGCAACGAAACCGATGCGGAAAAAGCCCACCACGTTTCAGTTGCAGTGTATGAGTTGATTGTCAGGCCAATGTTGTATGCCTTGAAACTTACGGTGGAAGAAAAAGGTGTAATTAAACCAGTCTAACGAAACCATACGTGTCTAAAATGAATATCTTATAGGTTTTATGTGAGAATGGTAAAATGAGAATAAGCAGGATTGTAGTAAAAAACTTTCGATCGCTGAGAGCCATCGATGTTCCGATTAACACATTATCGACCGTTGTTATCGGCGAAAATAATACAGGCAAATCAAACTTTATTTACGCTCTACGACTTTGCCTCGATGTAGGTCTTCCATCCTCTATGCGTGTTCTGACTAAAGACGACGTGCATTGCGAGGTTGATCAATTGAAGCCTTTTCAGGTCTTTGTAGGTGTCGAATTCACCGATTTTGAGGGGAACGAGAACGAAGAAGCGCTATTGCATGGAACGCAGATCGGAGATAACCGCGCGAGAATCTTCTATCGATTCCGTCCTAAGCGGCTGCTTCGTGAGGCAATTGCGCGCGGTGGCCTTCTTGATACTCAGATCAGCTTGGACGATTATGGCTGGGAATTATTTGGTGGAGGTAATCCGGAGGTCGATTTAGCCTCCATCGAATGGAACCACGAAAATGCTGATATGGGAGCAATGACCGTCGGTCTTCAGTACCTACAGTCCTATCTTGTAGTCTTTCTGCCAGCGCTCCGTGACGTGGAAGCCGACCTTCAGCAGACGCGTCGTTCATCACTCGCACGCCTGATAGACGCTAGTGGGATCGACAAAATAGAGCAAGACACACTGATTGCCGTCGTCAAAGAAGCCAACAACCAGATTGAGGCATCACCGACCATTAAAGAAATTGCGATTTCGATCGACAAATCTTTCAAGGAGATTACCGGGCCAGCTTTCAGCCTAGATGTCGATCTCGGTCTATCTTCTCCATCCTTCCAATCGATTGTACGAAACCTCATCGTTCTATTGACCAATGGATCTGTGAAGCAGTTTGAGCCGCGCCGTAATGGATTGGGGCTTAACAATATTCTCTACATTGCGATCCTGGTGGAGCATTTCCGTAAGCGAGCGGCGGTCGGCAAGTCGGCTGGCGAACTGATCTTGATTGAAGAGCCAGAAGCTCATCTTCATCCTCAATTACAGACAACTCTGCTTGAAGCTCTGCGGTCCTTTCCCTTCCAGTCTATCGTGACCACGCACAGTACACAGGTTACGGCCAAAGCCCCGATGTCGTCTTTTGTCGTTCTAACAAACCGAACAGGAGCGCCTCCAGTTGCAAGCGTGCCGTCAGCTTCTCCGACACTAACGGCAGACGACGTTCAGGATTTGGAACGCTATCTCGACGCTACAAAGTCGAATCTGCTGTTCGCACGTCGCGTCATGCTTGTTGAGGGAGCAGCCGAGTTGCTTCTCATTCCACCTCTTGTCAAAAAGGTGCTCGGTATTGATCTCGAACGTGAAGGCATCTCTCTTGTTGCTATTAACGGAGTCCATTTCGGCGCTTTCGCTCGACTCTTCTCTGATACCTGCTTACCGAAGCGATGCGCTATCGTTGCGGACGCTGATATCAAAGTCAGCGACCTGCCTGATGATGCGAATGAAGACATACCAATAAAGCCAGATTTAGCCGAGCTTGAAGGGCCTTATGTAAAGATTTTCTTGGGCGCGACCACCTTCGAGCGAGAGATCACCGAACATGGCAACCTCTCCATGCTGGCGAACGCGGCTGGTGACCTCGGAGCTCCAAAAATCCAGAATTCGCTGTCGATGTGTGAAATTTTTGGTGACGCTATTGATGATGAGTTGAAAGATAAGGTGCTACGCACCGCAAAACGCTTCGGAAAAGCCAGATTCGCTCAGGTGGCAGTGCGCCACATCGACGATGCTGGCATGGTGCCAAATTATATTTTCGAGGCCATCAAATGGTTGCGCGAGGTTTAATGGGTATGACTGTTGAGCAGCTTGAGGCTGTTCGTTTCCCTGACAATCTTCTTCTCACGGCCTGCCCAGGTAGCGGGAAAACCAGGACGTTGATTGCGAAACTGGTCACGGAGATTGAGCCTGTCAGAGGAACTCCGCGTGGAATTTGCTGTATCACCTACACAAATAGCGCCGTTCAGGAGATTGAACAACGGGCGGCGGCTCAACTTATGCCAGGAGACGAGCAGAACTTCTCTGTCTCGACGATTCACGCATTTTGCTTGAATGAAATAGTTCGTCCTTTCGCTTGGCTAGGCTCTAGTTTTAAGGGGGCCGTGCGCGTGCTTACCCGCGATAACCCTGATTTTGAAGCGATCGTTGACTATGCAGCAGCTCAGGTCAATTTCTTCAATTTGAGGCCAGCTGACTATGAAGTATTCGAATCGTTAAATGTTGATGCGAAAGGAGCGATTATTGGTCCCGCTACGCGTAATGATCCCGTCTGTAACGCCGCGCCATATTTCTGGGCTCGGTGCACCGAGCTTGGCTACATCGATTTTGGAACCATTATCTATGATGCCTATCGCATCCTGCGCGATCATCCACGGATTGCATTGAGCCTATGCGCCAAATATGCGTGGTTTTTAATCGATGAGTTCCAAGACACCACCGAACTTCAAATCGAAATTCTGAGGATTCTACATGCCACTAGCCGTTCGCGTTTCTTCGTGGTTGGCGACATAGCACAATCAATATATGCATTTACCGGCGCACGGCCAGAGCTAGTTGATCCTTTCGGCGTACATATCGGCGCACGTTCTCTCTCCCTGACCGGCAATTTCCGATCAAGCCCAAGAATTATTGCTCATGCAGAGCAGCTTTATCCTAGGTCTCCAGCCATGACTTCGGCAGGACCCGAAAAGAACTGTCAGATAGAACCTATGCTCGTTCGCGGAACGACCGCTTTTCACGCAATCAGTGAATATTTTTTTCCCGCCTTGGAAGAGCTTGGTATAGAGCTCGGCAACGCTACCATTTTAGCAAGGGACTGGGCATCACTTTTCGACTTAACACGCAAGCTACGTAGCTTCGGCACACCAGTCGTAGGCCCAGGAGCACGTCCCTATCGGCGATCACGTATCTTCGCGTCACTGGCTGAGCAGCTTTGCGGCGCTGTTATCGAGCCGCGTCCAGAGACCATTCGGCAATTGGAGAGGGCGCTGTTTCATTCGATTCAGGACATCACCGGCCAGCCTCGCCTTGATATTTTCACCCATGCAGGTCGTGTCGTTATTATCAGACTCCTTAAGATGGCGCGGCAGTTGGCGGAGAATCCAAGTGCCCTAATTTGGTTGGACAATATGTCCCAAGTTACTGGAGAAATCTTGTGTCAAGCCGGATACATCGATCGTGAGCAGGCTGGTCTGTTCTATGCGTCGGTTCAAGAGATGAAGGCCGACATGCGTCGCCAGAATATCGACACAGTCAATCTCACGATCGAAGACCTTGGATTATTCGCAAGTCCGACTCGTGCGCTGCGGCTTTCGACCATCCATTACGCCAAGGGCCGAGAATATGACGCCGTCGCCATAATCGGGCTTCGCAAAGGATCATTTCCTCATTACAAAACGGAGGATATAGAAGCCGAAAAGCGCCTTTTTTATGTTGGTGTCACGCGTGCGCGAAAGTTCTTGATGTATGTCGCAGAAGCTGACTCTTGGGGGAATCCACCAAGTCCATTCCTTGGAAGTGAGGGCGTCGATATTCTTTAAAATTGACAAGAATGCCCTTTTCAGGGGGTGGACAAGACTAACTACCAGTTTCAAAATTTAAGGACCAGTTTTGACATGAAAAACGCTTCTAATGAATTCACAATTTTCTATTCATGGCAATCTGACTTGCCAGATTCTTGTAATCGACAATTTATACGACAAGGGTTACGGAATGCGGCCAACTCAATCGAAGAGTCAAATTCTGATTATATTATTAAAGTGGATGAAGCGACCCGAGACGCATCAGGAAGCCCGAATATCCCGCTTATGATATTAAGCAAGATTAAAACAGCAGATATGTTTGTATGTGACATCACAACAATTTTTGCTAATCCAGCGAATACGCGGCAGGCACCTAATCCAAATGTAGTTTTTGAGCTTGGATATGCAGTAGCTCATTTAGGCTGGGATCGTATAGTGCTCTTGTTTAATAAAGACTTAGGTACGTTTCCAGGCGATATGCCATTTGACTTTGATAGGCATCGCGCCTCACCTTTCTCAGCCAAAGAAAAGCCAAGCACCAAAGAAAAGCAGGAACTAAACAAACTTCTTGAAGATGCTATTAGTGCCGTAATTCGATTAAACCCTGAAAGACCGACAGACCAGATATCCCCCGAGAAAAAAAAACACGTGCGCGATATCGAAAATCTTAAATGGATTCTATCTACCATCCATTTGCCAACACTTGACCAACATCTTTTAAATTGCCCTCATATGCTGCAAGATAAAGTACTTCACTTTTGGGAAGGCTTTAATACAGTGGCAGAAAGCAGTCTTTTTCATTTATATGATACAGAGCTATCCAAAGCATTCCGCAGTCTTCACATGTCATTCCATGAAACAACCCGGCATGGAGAACATTATCACAAAAACTTCAATGGTAGTGCTTACATATTCTCAAATCCAGGCGATAGGCCATTAAGTAAGAAGCAGCAGAAAGATTGGGATTCTATTGTTTCAGCATCTAATGTAATGAAAACTGTTTTAATCCAAATTTTAAATAGAGTTCGAAAGCAATTTTTGGAAGTAGATATTAACAACACAAATAGTGCCGCATGGAAAGAATATGTGGAATTTAATCTTGAGCAAGCTAAATTGTTAGAGGAACCTGACCTTTAACAATCTTATTTTCGCTTCAAAAACCATGGCAGCACAGCAGGATAAGCGCCTTCCTAAAGTCCCTGTATTACATTAATCCATGAATACAATGCCCACATCTGCAACCATAACCGCCGAAAATTCCGTCCCCATCATCTTCGTGCGCGGTGTTAACAAGACGTATGCCAGCGATTTCCAAGCGCTCAAAAAAATCAATCTGGAGATAAAACGCGGCGAGATATTCGCCTTGCTCGGACCCAATGGTGCGGGCAAGACGACACTGATTAGCATCATCTGCTGCATTGTCAAGGCCACTTCTGGAACCATCATCGCCGATGGTCACGACACCGTGCGAGACTACCGTGCGGCGCGGGCAATCATCGGGTTGGTGCCGCAGGAACTGCATACGGACTCGTTTGAGTCGGTCTGGGCCACGATCAAATTCAGTCGGGGGCTGTTCGGTAAAGCGCCCAACGCAGCATACCTTGAAAAAGTGCTGCGCGATCTGTCTCTGTGGGACAAACGCAATGAGAAAATCATGACGCTATCTGGCGGCATGAAACGCCGAGTGCTGATTGCCAAGGCCCTCGCGCATGAGCCAACGATATTTTTCCTTGATGAGCCGAGTGCCGGTGTGGATGTGGAGTTACGACACGACATGTGGCGCATGGTGCGCGAGCTACGTGCGCTGGGTACCACCATCATTCTGACCACCCATTACATTGAGGAAGCCGAAGACATGGCAGACAGGATGAGCGACTGGTTTAAACCGTAAACATTGGCAGATTTGAGGAAGAATATGCAGGTCATTAGAAACTGAAATTCCTTATGGCCCAAAAATGAAGGAATCGTTGTCGTACCCCCACCAAGCCGACATCCACCTCCATCGCGCTAGGTTGTTCCGAGACCCGGAAGCCTTGGACAAAGCCCGCGCACTGATCGACAAATGCGGCTATGAGCGGCGCAGAGAAGAATTAGGCGATGCAGAGGCGGCGGCGAAGGAGTGGTAAAGTAGGGGTTTAGGGAGCAATGGAACGGTAAAACTGTAACTTCTCATTAGTTGCAGGTAGATTATAAATCAATAACTTACATGGCGATAAAATTGAAAAATAATGCCTTCCCTTATAGGGATTCATCGTAACTCATTGATTTCTCATTATCCGGTACTAAAACAAGCGAGTTTTAGTGAATTTCCAGACAGCTAACTTATTGAAAAATAAGCTTACCTGTGACTAATGAGAAGTTACGTAAAACTCTGCTATGTGTGGAATGGATAGCTTTTTCTCTTGCAATATGGTGTCAAATTTGTAACCATTGATCCCATGAGAAACACCAGACCTATTTCATGGCTGAAGGCCGCGCGTAAAGACTTCGAGGAATTTCCTGAAGACGTGCAAAGCGACATGTTCGATGCACTTACGATTGCTGCCGATGGTGGCAAGTCTGACAAGGCAAAACCGTTCAAAGGTGTTGATGGTGGTGGTGTATTCGAGATTGCGCTCAAGCATCGAGGCGATGCTTTTCGCACCCTCTACGCCGTCAAGATTGGTGTGGATATTTGGGTGATTCACGCTTTTCAGAAGAAATCGAAATCAGGAATCAAAACACCGCAAATGGAAGTCGATATTATTCATGAACGGCTCAAAAGACTGAAGGAGGCTTTGAAATGAAAAACGACGACATGGAACTGATACGCGGAAGTGGCAACATTTATCGTGACTTCGGACGCTCCAACGCAGGGCTAGAACAGGCTCGCGCCATTATTGCGGCGAAAATCATCAATATTCTTGATGAGCGCAAGCTTTCGACGCGCGATGCCGAGAAGCAAACGGGGGTTTCTCATTCCGAATTCTCTCATATCCGCAACGCACAGCTTCGCCGCTTTACGCTCGACCGGATGATTACGATCCTTGGCAAACTCGATGAGGATGTTGAGGTAAATGTCACCTTCCGACCTCGCCATCATGGTGCAGCCACACCACAGCATTTGTAGAACGGTAAAATTGGCAAGTAACACAGAGACGGTAAATGACATTAACACGCAGTTTCAAAGAAACCGTAAAAGCCCGCATTGAACGCGACGCAGAGTTCCGCGATGCGCTTATATGTGAAGGGGGCGACTGTCTGTTGTTCGGTGATGAGGATACTCTTTCCGCTGAGACGAAGTTAAAGATGATTGATGTAGCGATTTCCCGATGTGTTGCCGACGCCGAGGCTGGATGTACCAGCTAAGCCAATGAGTTGTTTTGAGCAGGGGCAGTTACAGGCTATAGCGGATGCGCTTGGAGACACCAATGATGGCCTTACCGGCTCGGAAATTACGCACTTGCTTGAAACGTGTAAAATTGCCGACACTGACCCTACCGCGACTAAGCGTCACCGCCTCTATAACGCTTTTGCCCAAGACCAGAATCAGCGGCAAGACCGCACACGCATTTTAGGCTTCATCCGTCATTCGATGAAGCCGGAGCGATTCGCTAGAAATCCAGAACGCTTCGAGCCAATGCGTACCCACCTTAACCGAGCGCTCGCTTTTGCAGGGCTTTCTATAGATGCAGCGGGAATGCTAGCCACCGTGAAACAGGCTCATACCCTGTCCGAGGCGCAACGCCGCGCTCAAGAATTTCGAGCCGACTTGACCACGCGTGGCGTTCATCCTGACGTGCTGCGGTTTTGCCGCGAAGAGCTCCTCGCGGATAATTATTTTCACGCTGTGATGGAGGCCGTTAAAAGTGTGGCCGACAAGCTTCGGGAACAAACAGGGCTGACCGACGACGGCACGACACTCGTTGACCGCGCACTTTCTGGCGATAAACCGATGTTGGCTATCAACCCACTGAAAACTGAAAGTGAGAAAAGTGAGCAGAAGGGCTTCGCAAATTTACTGCGCGGTACTTTCAGCATGTTCAGGAATACCACTGCTCATGAGGCAAGAATTAATTGGCCTATGGCGAAGGACGATGCAGAAGATCTTTTCTCGCTTGTCTCTCTAATACACCGGCGTTTGGATGCAGCACACATGCCTCCCCGCGTTTGATGTTGGCGGAAAGAAATAGCAGTGTTCGGCGCGAGGGTGCATAAATCAAGACAACTCTGAACAGACGGTGAGATATGAGTATAGAGGATGACAACGCAAATCTAGTATTGGCTGATATAGAACGCTCAGAACGTGAAATCCTCGCGCTCTACGAAGGGCAGGTATCTACCACCAGATTGGTAGAATATCAGCATTTTTATTTATTCGGGATTGCTCGCCGCGCTTTGGCTCAATCAGCCGCTTTTCGGCAAATGATATTATCAAGAAATTCTATTGTGGCGTCGTCGATACTACGGCTTCAGCTCGACACTGTGCTGCGTTTATATGCCCTATTTTGGGTGGCAGACCCGGAAGATTTTGCATCCAAGGTTTTCAACGGTGTTGCAATAAACAAGCTTCAGGCTGCCGATGGATCAGTTATGCATGACAAGTATCTAAAGGATCGTGTGGCTGAAAAAAACGAGTGGATTTCTCCTGTATACGCATCGGCGAGCGGATACATTCATTTTTCTCATTGCCATATCAAGGCTGCGCTACATATGAAGGACTCTTCAACAGGGCAAGCACAAGTTCAAATTGGACCCTATGACGCTGGTAAATCAGTCAGCTATTACGGAGAATTGCTGCGTGCATTTTTGCACCTAAATATGATGATTCCAGTTGCAGCAGAAGACTGGTTCTCACGCATCAAAGAAAATGGAATATCTGCGGTAATTGTCAATGTAGTTGTCGCCTCGACGGTTAGATCTTACTCTGGTTTGTTTTCTAAATAATCACTTCCTTGGTAGCATTTTTTTGTTTAGACCTTGTCTGGGTTAAGATGGACTGTCTGGATTTTTTCCCAATTACGGGAACTTCCAGTCCAGCGTTGCGGATGTTTTGCACGTGCTGCTTCGTAGACAGCTTTACGGTTACCCAGAAGCTTGTCGTCCAAGCCTTCATGACGTTGTGCTGGTGTAACAAAGCGGATAGCGCTGTGACGATGCTCATGGTTGTACCATTCCACTAAGCCTGTGACCCACTGACGCGCTTCAGTAACATCGGCGAACGGCTTTAGCGGATATGTAGGACGATATTTCAAGGTCTTAAACAACGATTCCGAGTACGGATTGTCGTTGCTAACCGATGGCCGACTAAACGAAGGCATGACACCCAGCTGTTGCAAGGTCGCCAGCATAGTCGATCCCTTCATCGGACTGCCGTTGTCAGAATGCAGGATAAGCTGTTCTGCCTGTATCCCTTCACGATGACAGAGATCACGTAACAATTCGCCAGCCAAGGCGCTGTTTTCTTCTTCATACACCTGCCAACCGACGATCTTTCGGCTGAAAATATCCACAAATAGATACAGATAAAAAAACTGTCCACGGATCAGTGCTGGCAGATAAGTAATGTCCCAACTGTACAGTTGATTAGGCGCTGTAGCACATGCTGCGCGTGGCTTGGTTCGTGTTTGAGCCGGACGTTCGCTACGCCGATGGGTAAGCTGTTTTTCCTCGCGCAGGATGCGATAGAAGGTCGACTCAGACGCCAGATAGCTACCTTGGTCGGCCAGTCGTGGCACGATCTGACTGGGCGGCAGATGGCCGAATTCATCTGAATTGGCGACTATCAGCACCTCGGCGCGCTCGATTGCTGTCAGCTTGTGTGGCGGTTGATAGTCACGAAAAGGGCGTTGATCGCAGCGAATCGTCTCACCTGTCTGCCAGCGTTGCAAGGTCCGCTCACTAAGGCCTAATACTTCACAGGCTTTAGTTTGACGTGCACCCGCAGTTACCGATTCATTTAATAAAACAATCACTTGCTTGCGCTCTTCGTGGGTAGTCATTCGACCTCTCCCCCCAAGAGCGCCCGGAACTTTTTTTGCAGTACCAACAGCGCTGCGGCCTCTGCCAAAGCCTTGTCTTTGCGTAATAAATTGCGCTCAAGGTTTTGGATTTTTTCGTTCAATGTACGCAGGACCCGCGCTTCTTCACGCTTGTCTACTGAGTCACCCTGGTTACAGAAACCAGCTTTCCAT
>NZ_JAOEGU010000057.1 GCF_025583945.1 Methylobacter psychrophilus | reverse complement strand
AAATAGAGGGAACCAACAAGGGCAGTATGCTGGATTTGAAAACCATCTTCAGAGCCCGAAAATACACGCAGCGGATTATTAATTCGCTGGACAAAAATGATGACACATTTTTAATCGACGACCGTATTTTCCAAGCCGCAGAAATTGGCAGGATTCATGCGAGAGCGGCTTAAATTTTGACGAAGGTATTGTTCATAGTAACTCAATTAAAAAAGAATGCGGATAGAGTAGTATGCGGTCCGCATTATTGAGAGGAGGCATGGTAACTGGTGTTGTTTAAAGTAATACTTTAGATAGTTTTAAGTTATTGAAAAAATTAATTTTTAATTAGTAATTATTTAATGCAATCCTGTACTTTTAATACGTTTGATTTAATTCCTTACAAACCTTATTATTCGTGAAGTACCCATTATTAATACTGTTCGAAGCATTGATTTTAAAAACTCCTGCGGAGGTGTCAACCAGGATAAATCGAGTTAGGACAACCAGTTATCCGACTGGTCTCAATTTAAATTATCAGCATTGAATGATGATAGACTTTAGCCTAACTTTTCGTACCGTTGAATTTGAATTCCCTCCCTTATTTATACTAAAAACTAAGTTCTTGGCCTACTTGTGGAGGTGCATAAAAAACCTGATGCTACTATAGCCTCAACTATATGTTCATTCAGTACGCTAGCGCACATAAGAGCATATTTTTGAAATAATTAATTATTCAGAATAAATGTTCAAGTTGGGACAGAATATACGTATGAATCAAACTTACTAAATGAACGAGCTCATCTTCGGTGAGTCGTACTATGTATTTCTTTTTCATGGCTTCAACGTATGCAATGCCGGTCAGCGACGTTGCACACGTTGATTTAGCTTAACGGTAGGATCGTTTCATGAATCTATGTGTGTTACCGCACAGAACCTGTGCAATTTTTCTTGTACACTTAACTTTAGGTGCTGGGATAATAAAAACAGCAAAATTGATTGGAAAGCCAGGTTTTTCAATGAAATTAATATTAAAAAACAACATCTTAATTTAAAAGACAACAAAGCTAATTTTGCAATTAAACGCTAGTACATTTCTGTTAACACCAGTCCTTTTCACAGAAATACTTGCATCCGCTATCAAGCTTTCACACCTTAAGAAAAAAATGAATACTGAAAATGAATTACTTTACGATACAAATAGCCCCAGTATCAACCTGGATGAATTTCGGATAATGGTTGCGGAGAATGCATATTATAGAGCTGAAGCAAGGGGCTTTGAACTGGGTTATGAATGGGAGGATTGGTATGGAGCCGAGTGCGAAATAAGGACAGAACGTCGCTATTGGACCAAAGAGGTTACATAAATATTTAGCGCATGATCAGAAGGAAAGGATTCGAGCATGATTGTTCTCCAGTCTAGACACAAGCCACTGACGCACTCGAAAACTCCGGTTATCGTTCACCTGAATTATCGTCGCGTCAGCCCTATATATGGCAATGAACTACCGTTCATTGGAAACAGGTGTTGGCAGTTGACTGTTATTCGTCATCTTCAAAAAGCCAATAGCAATACCGACCATTCAGAGTTGTAATATTTGTAACAAAATTACATTCGCAACCCGATCCACCAGAGTCACGCGTCCCACAATTCCAAATGGCAGTATAAAAGTAGACAGTTAATTCCAGGCGACTAACTGGATCTTCCTGTCCAGGCCGTATCAAGATGCACAAACTGAAATTTCAGCAATGACGAATCAATATTGACAGTCTACATTTCAGCAAATTTCAACGCATCTTCCAAGGAAGACATAAACTCATTAATTTTTATGGGTTTGGTGAGATAACGGAAAAAGCCTTCCTCTAGTCCCTTCTCAATATCATGAGGCATAGCATTGGCACTGAGCGCAATGATCGGGATATGCGCTGTAAGCGGGTCTTTCCGCAGAATTTTCAGTGCCTGGACACCGGTTATGCCAGGTAAATTGATGTCCATTAGAATCACATCCGGGAAATGGGTGAGTGCAGATGCTATACCAGTCTTGCCGTCGCACGCGCTCAGCATGCGTATGTGTGGGTACTCCTCAACTATTTGCTCAACCAGCATCAGGTTGGCTGGATTATCTTCCACATAAAGTAGGGTGCATAGCGCAGTGTTTTTCGAAACTAGAAACGCATTATCAACAGACAGTGTATTTCGAGTGGCAAGTCGAGATGTGTCATTCCTGATCAGCTCTACCCAGAATTCGCTGCCCACCCCGACAATACTTTCTACACCGATAGTGCCACCCATCAATTCGACGAGTTGTTTGGTTACCACTAAGCCAATGCCCGTTCCTTCCTCGGCACCATGTTCTTGCCCCAGGCGATTGAAGGGCTGAAATAACTGTGCCAATTTTTCCGTGGATAATCCCACACCACTGTCTTTGATGCTGATACGTAGGCGTTCTGAGGAACTTTCAGTGCATCTCACCTCGACCGATCCATGCTTGCGGTTATATTTTATTGCATTGGAAAGGAGGTTGATCAAAACTTGTTTTACCCGGGTTCGATCGACAAAGGCAAACCAAGTGTTATCGACGGGGACAAAGTTCAGCTTAATGTTATGCTGTTGCGCCTGCGATTCGATCATCGCTTGGCATTCGAGCATGACATCGAAAAGCGACACCGGCTCTCGCGAAAATGATAGCTGGCCGGACTCAATCACTGCGAGATCAAGAATTTCGTTAATTAATTCCAGCAGATACCATCCTGCGTTAAGAATCTCGTGTAGTCTTGTAATCTGAATGGCTGTTGGCGTCGGCGAACCAGCCTCTAGCAACTGGGCGAAGCCAAGAATGGCATTTAGCGGGGTGCGCAATTCATGACTCATGTTGGAAAGGAAATTTGATTTGGCGAGGTTAGCTTTTTCCGCCAGCAACTTGGCATTCACCAACTCGGTATTCTTATCTAACAGTATCTGGTCCAGGCAATTACGTTCGGTTAAATCCCGAGTCAGCTTGGCATAGCCGCGTAGATTGCCATCTGGACCCCGGATTGCCGTAAGACTCACATTGACCCAGAACATCGAACCGTCTTTGCGCACTCGCCAGCCCTCGTCTTCACTCCGTCCCGTAGCTGACGCGACATCAAGATTCCGCTGTGCCTTACCACACCTAATGTCTTCAGGCAGATAAAATTGGGAGAAATGCTGGCCGATGATTTCTTCTGCACTGTAACCCTTGATCCGCTGGGCTCCGCTATTCCAACTCACGATGCGTCCATTCGGGTCCAGCATGACAATAGAGTAGTCGGTTACACTCTCTACCATTAACCGGAAGCTCTTCTCTGTCCATCGCAATTGCTCTTCAATCTGCTTGCGTGCGGTGTTGTCGGTACCGATCAGCAAATAGCCGATGATGGTGTCTTTATCGTCGCGTAGCGCGGTGACCGATACGACTGCCGGAAAGCGGCTACCATCCTTACGGATGTAGGTTAGTTCGTAGATGTCCTCAATACCGCGAGAGGCCTTGAACACCAGAGCCTCAAAGCCCGGCGTTATCGGCGTGTCGAATTCGGCAGTCAGCACCGTGGACCGCGCGATCACTTCCTGAGGATCGGAGATGTCGGCTGGAGTGATTTTGTTCATAACCTCGGCAGCCATGTAGCCAAGCATCCGTTCTGCACCGACATTGAAGATTTGAATGACGCCCTTCGCATCAGTGGCAATACTTGAGAAGTTGGCGCTGTTGAAAATCGCACTCTGTAAAGCTCCCGCCTTAATCTGCTCATCTGTCTGCTGGATGTCTGTAAATGTGATCCGCAGCATCGAGTTTATACACAGACAGTCCATCTGAACAGGGATTTCAGTGTTATTGCAACCTTTCAACGTCAATCCGATACTCAACCGTTTGTTCCGCTTCATTACGTTAATGAAAAAAAGATACCACTTGTCACCGTCTTTTGGTGTAACCAAAGTAGCAAATCGAAGGGATAGTAGTTTTTTGCGATCTATCCCAAGCAGAGCAGCAGCGGTAAGGTTTATTTCATCGATCAATCCTCTCTGTGTGAGGGTGAGGTAACCGACTGGGGCAAAATTATAGAGATCTACATAACGGTCATGGGATTCTTCCAGAGCAGCATTAATGCGCTGCAACTCCTCATTCTGCATTTCCAGTTCGATTTGGTGTACTCGAAGTTCATATTGCAGTTCTTCTGTGGGGCGAACCATCGCTTCTGTTATAGAAGCAGGGCAAAGCTGTGCTTCAGTTTCTTCAGCTGCTTCACGTAGCGTATTGGGTTTGGTTGGTTTCTTGCTTATATGTGATTTCACAGCTGTTATGAAGTATTTTAGAAAATATCAGGCCCACCTTGAAAGATGAGTAACTTTAACTCTTAAATAATTCACATAGATACCAGCAGCAATTATGAAAAGAGGCTTAATAACAGGCATCATAGCCTAATACTGCTATCGTAAATGTAATTAATCTTAGATATGCGAATAATAAGATAAAGGCCAAGCGCTATTCTGATAAAATTTAGGGTGTTACACAGTCTGATCAATAACTTAACCATGCCAGCTATTAAAAAAAACCGTATTTAGCAGTAAATAGACCGCTTCAAAAAGTCATTTTTGTAATCCAAAAAACCAAGCGTTGAGGATTTTTTCAGCCAAGAGCGTTGCCAACATTATCCCCCTGCGTTAATACTCCACATAAACGCGCCTCGGTATTCTTGCCCTTAGTCACGCTTAAAGCTTTAATTTTCCAAGTATTAAGTGATGACGGTTCCTGTAAGCAGGCAGTCGCAGGCGTATTGGTCGGAAACACCTAATAAGGTAAGTAAGGAGATAGCCATCCACTTATTGGAATACAACATCATTCGTGAGGATTTGGCACAGGCGGCCAGTTTTTATGAGAAGATACCTCGCTAAGTGAGTTTTAGATCAGCAGTGCAGTTCATCATTCAAGCCGCCAAGCAGATTATAGGCTTGAATGGGAATCGACTGATAAGCGCCTTGCAGAAATTATTAA
The DNA here is from genome assembly GCF_025583945.1 of Methylobacter psychrophilus. Classification (GTDB taxonomy): domain Bacteria; phylum Pseudomonadota; class Gammaproteobacteria; order Methylococcales; family Methylomonadaceae; genus Methylobacter_C; species Methylobacter_C psychrophilus. Next base: position 17,980 of record NZ_JAOEGU010000057.1, on the reverse strand, counting down.
AGGCGATGGTATCAACGGCCATTGAAAAAAAAACGCAAGAGCGAACCAAGGGCTCAAACGTCGACCAAAACCCTTTCCTTTGTTGACTGTGCCAAGAAACGAGTCATATTTAATGCTCTGATTTTTATGTTTTTATATTTGCGGTAGCAGTATTATTCATAGCCCCTTCTTTTGGTAGCCATCACCCTATTTTCTATAATACAAAGAAAAGCTTCACGACGCCCTTTATAGAGCTGTTAGTCTGAGTATTTCCTTGTTCCACACACCCTCATAGAACCGGACAGACTGATTTCCCGCATCCCGTTCTCGGGCCTTTACTTACTTACTTACTTCACGTCACACACCAAGGGGGCCAGGCGGCACACAAGATCCAAGGTCTTGTAACGGTACGAAGGTGGATAGCCTCCACCCGCCTAACTTTAGACTTGTTGCGCAACAACTGACACAACCGCGCCACCGTGTAATTGTTGAGCGCACAATATGCGCGATTGATCCGCCCAACTTGGAAGTAGTTCGCCTTACCTCGCAGCATTTGGTTCAACTGGTACACCAGTACAGTGGTATTTGCCATGACATCGAGTAGGCCGTAAGCGCATGAATAACTATTTGTTGCCAGTGGACTATGAAATACAGTTAAAAACTACTTAACTTTGTGTCCAGAAAAGTGTTGATACATCAGTTGCCTGTGTGCGACAGCGTACAGACTGCCTCCCGTTTTATGCATAAAATATGCTCAAAGCTAAAAATAACCCTAGTTCCGATTTGGTTATATAACCTTTTCTTATTTTATTTTATTACTGGACATTTACCCATGAAACATCTAATTAAATTTTGTTCCGCATTTTTTTTGGTTCTGACTTTACTGTCTGCCTCAGGTTGTGCATCGACACAAAAGCAGGAAGGCACTGGTGAGTATGTAGACGACTCAGTCACCACAACTCGAGTAAAAACGGCTATCCTCGCAGAGCCTAACTTGAGTTCTGCCGAAATCAACGTTGAAACTTTTAAGGGCGTGGTTCAATTAAGCGGCTTTGTAACATCCCGTGCCGCCATCAATAAGGCGCTTGAAGTTGCACGCAGCATACCTGGTGTGAGTTCGGTCAAAAATGACATGCACCTTAAATAAAGGAGAAAAACCTCATGAGAACCATAGGCCAATCCTCTCATTTCGCCCATGAATTCGTCGATAAAATTACCAGTAGGACTAGCGGTCAGCTTAACAAAACAGGCGATAGAATAAAAAATGCATGGGGGCAATTCATTACGAATTGCCAAAGTTATATTATTGACAAACCTTTAAGATCGGTACTAATAATTACTATGCTCGGCCTTGTACTAAGCGGCGTGTGGATGGAAATCGTGTTCGCCGTATTGTTGTTATTAGTTAAAAATGGCGTTGATGCGAGTAGTGCAATACTGTTTTCGATTGCTTTTAATGTGCTACTCGGGATGCTCCTTTGGGACGTTATCAGTAACGAAAAAATCTAGACAACAACCTCTCTGTCCCGGCTACCCTAGCGGTTTTTTTAATCATTCCGTCCGTTCATTCATCAATAAGTCCATAGTGGCCAAAATATCATAGCCTCATTCACTAAAAACAGGAGCTTTAAAATGAAAGCACAAGCGTTAGATAAAGCATGGAATCATCCACTTGAAGTTTTTCACTGATTACTGGTTTCAGTTTTTTTATCACTTATCTAACTGAAGATGATCTATTAAGTCTTCAAGTCTGGGCAGGTTACTTGGTAACCGACTTATTGGTGTTCAGAGAGTTTGGGAATTTATAGGCAATGACTATGCTAGGTTTTGAAATTTTTTATGCAGCCCTGTCCAGTCGATTGCTTATCCAAAAAATATGCTCGAGTTAAAAACCGGCGTTACCTCGGCTATAACCCGGCCGGCGCGCTGATGATTGTGCTATTACTAGGAGCTTGTCCGAGAACTAACGTTTAACTAATTCGCCTACTATATATAGTGCCTTAATAGAATTAAAAAGCACTACATATTGATAGCCACTGACAGACATGTTAGTTCTCGGACAGCCTCCTAGTCAATTTAACAATGACTGTCAGTACCGGACTTGCGATATACGACGCAGATCATACAGCCGGGTGGCTAGCTGCAATAAACTTCGCTAGTGAAAAAATGTGGGAGAGCTGCATGAGTGTTTCACCAACTTCACGTTGCTACTAGTGTTTGTACATATTGCAGGTGTAGCTATTGAAAGTTATTTGCACCGTAAAAATCTGGTTAAACCCATGCTGCATGGGTTTAAAAGAAAACAATCCTTATCCGTAGTAAAGAAGGCTCATACGGCGTGCCCTACGGCCTAAATATAAAATGATACTGCAATGAAGGCTAACCAATGTCCACCTTAATAAATCATAAAATCATACACTCCGCTAGCAAACTACTAACGGATCTCGATATTTTTTTGTTTAAACAAGGCAATGATTTTCGCCTGTATGAAAAACTGGGCGCGCACATTATCAGCGTGGATGGCGTAACAGGCACTCACTTTTCGGTATGGGCGCCCAATGCTGCTGCGGTTTCGGTCATCGGTGACTTCAATCACTGGGATCCAGTCGCGAATGGCTTACAACTACGCGGCGACGAATCGGGGATTTGGGAAGGCTTTATGGCCGAGGTCAGCTCAGGGGCACTGTATAAATATCGCATCGTTACCCGCGACGGACACACCGCCGACAAAGGTGATCCCTTTGCATTCTACGGGGAATTACCACCGTTAACGGCGTCCCGTGTATGGGAACTCGATTATGCCTGGAACGATAAAGACTGGATGACGCAGCGTGGTAAAAAAAACCGGCTGAGTTCACCCTGCTCGATTTACGAAGTGCATCTGGGCTCCTGGCGCAGAGTTCCTGAAGATGGCAACCGCTCCCTGACTTATCGGGAGATGGCAGAATACTTGCCGCGTTACGTCGCAGAAATGAACTTTACTCATGTCGAGTTCATGCCGGTCACAGAACATCCCTTTTATGGCTCCTGGGGCTACGAAACCACCAGTTTTTTTGCGCCTACAGCACGTTACGGTACGCCACAGGATTTCATGTTTCTGATCGAAACCCTACATCAGCAAGGTATAGGCGTGATTCTGGATTGGGTTCCTGCACATTTCCCGGATGACGCACATGGCCTTGGTCATTTTGATGGCACTTTTCTCTACGAGCACGCCGACCCACGCCAGGGCTTTCAACCGGACTGGCATAGTTTGCTGTTCAATTACGGCCGAAACGAGGTACGCGCTTTTCTGACCAGCAGTGCGTTGTTCTGGCTGGATAAATATCATATTGACGGACTGCGTATCGACGCAGTGACAGCGATGCTTTATCTGGATTATGGGCGTAAGGAAGATCAATGGATTCCGAACAGCTTGGGCGGCCGTGAGAACCTGGATGCGATTACCTTCCTGCACAATCTAAACGAGGCCATCTATCGTGATTATCCCGATACCCAGACTTTTGCCGAAGAATCAACGTCCTGGCCGATGGTCTCCCGTCCTGTTAATCAAGGTGGACTGGGCTTTGGTCTGAAGTGGAATATGGGCTGGATGCATGACACGCTGGACTATTTTGTAGAAGATCCGCTGAACCGGAAATTTCATCATGCCCAGCTTATTTTCAGCATATGGTATGCGTTCTCGGAAAACTTCGTGCTGGCTTTGTCCCACGATGAAGTGGTCTACGGCAAGCGTTCGCTGCTTGAAAAAATGCCTGGTGATGAATGGCAACAGTTTGCCAATCTGCGCTTACTCTATGGTTATATGTGGGGCCATCCCGGTAAGAAATTGTTGTTCATGGGTTGCGAATTCGGACAAAAAGCCGAGTGGCAGCATGAAGCAGCTCTGGACTGGGATGCCTTGCACTCGCCCAGGCACTCGGGATTGAAACGCTGGGTCGAAGATTTGAATCGCTTTTACCGGGTTGAACCCGCGCTATATGAGCAGGATTTTAGCCACGACGGCTTTCAATGGATGGATTGTAACTACGCTGAAAAGAGCGTCATCAGTTTTGTGCGCCGTGGCCACAATCCTGACGATACGCTGTTGGTGGTGTGTAATTTTACGCCTGTCCTCCGCGAGAATTACCTGGTCGGCGTGCCCGAAGGCGGCTATTGGTGTGAAGTACTGAACAGTGACACCGAACTCTATGGCGGCAGTGGTGTGGGTAATTTTGGCGGTGTTGAGGCCGGTCCTGTCTCTATTGGTGAAATGTATCACTCAGTGATGCTTCGGCTACCGCCACTCGGCGTGTTGTTCTTTAAACAGGGAAGTAGATCATGAAAATTTCGAAAAGACTCGACGGCCGGTGCCGTGTGATCATAGAAAATGTGCAACCTGAAATTGATGGCGGGCGCTTCCCACTCAAGCGCGTACTGGGACAGAACGTGGAAGTGACGGCGGATGCGTTCGCCGATAGCCACGATATAATATCCTGTGTACTGCGTTATCGGCACAGCTTGGAAACCGAATGGTGTGAAGTGGCAATGCTGCCGCTGGGCAGTGATCGCTGGAGTGCATCATTCCCGTTGACCAAACTTGGATGCTATGTCTACACGATTACGGCCTGGGTTGATCATTTTTTTTCCTGGCAACATGATTTTGCCGCCCGAACAGATGTCCAAGATATTACCTTGGCGCTACGGGGCGGCGCCAAGTTGGTCGAAGCAGCGGCAGGGATTAGCGATGGCGATCATCAATTACAGCTTCAGAAACTAGCTAAGGAACTACGCAGCGCCAACGTGGATGCAGCAATAACCCTGGCGCTGTCCGAAACCCTGTCTAGCCTGATGAAGCAATATCCGGATCGCAGCCTGGCAACGGATTATCCTATGCAGTTGAGCGTGTGGTCCGAGCCGATAAGAGCGCAATTTAGCAGCTGGTACGAATTTTTCCCTCGCTCTTGCATCGGCGACGACATGAATCATGGTAGCTTTGAGGCATGCGAAAAGCACTTATCCTATGTCGCGGAAATGGGCTTCGACGTGGTGTATTTACCGCCGATACATCCTATCGGCCTGAGCAAACGCAAGGGAGCAAATAACGTACTGCTCGCCAGTAAAAGCGATGTTGGCAGTCCGTGGGCGATAGGTTCCGCAGAAGGCGGGCATAAATCAGTCCACCCGCAACTAGGTACGCTGGACGACTTCAAGAGCTTGGTTAGCAGGGCTCAGGAGCTAGGTATAGCTATTGCCATCGATATCGCCTTTCAGTGTTCTCCTGATCATCCCTATCTGCGCGAACATCCGGAATGGTTCAGCCACCGGGCAGATGGCACCACCCAGTATGCTGAAAATCCGCCAAAGAAATATGAAGACATAGTCCCGTTCAATTTCGAATGCGATACCTGGAATGAGTTATGGCAAGAATTGCTGGAGGTATTTTTGTTCTGGATCAAGCAAGGGATTTGTATCTTTCGTGTCGACAACCCGCATACCAAGCCGTTTCCGTTTTGGGAATGGCTGATAGCCGAAGTAAAACGCGAGCACCCCGAGACGATTTTTCTGGCTGAAGCCTTTACCCGTCCCAAAGTCACCTACCGTCTGGCCAAGCTGGGCTTCAGCCAGTCCTATACTTATTTCTCCTGGCGCAATACTAAACGCGAACTGGTCAGCTATTTCACCGAACTTACCCGCACCGAAGTCTCGGACTATTTCCGCCCCAATCTGTGGCCGAATACACCGGATATTTTGCCTGAATACTTGCAATTTGGCGGTCGCCCGGCGTTCATGTTACGTCTGGTGCTGGCTGCCACTCTGGGCGCAAATTATGGCATCTACGGCCCGGCTTACGAGTTGATGGAGGCAATCCCGCGCGATGCAGGATCAGAAGACTATCTTGATTCCGAAAAATACCAGGTGCGCCGCTGGAAGCTTGATCGTGAAGATACGCTAAAAGATTTTATCACCCGCGTAAACAGGATACGCAAGGAAAATTCGGTACTGCAGCAGAATAAGAGCCTGCAATTTTTTCATGTGGACAATGACAGCCTGCTTTGTTACGCAAAGACGACGCCGGATAACGCCGAAATAATTCTGGTGGTCGCCAATCTGGATCCGCATCATAGTCAGTCCGGCTGGGTCACCCTGCCGCTGGCGAGTCTTGGTTTGGATGCAGAACATTCTTATCAGGTACAGGATCTGTTGACGTCTGCACGCTTTTTGTGGAATGGTCCGCGCAACTTCGTAGATATAAATCCTCAGGTAGCACCCGCGCATATTTTTAAATTGCGCAGGCGAATTCGCACCGAACACGATTTTGATTATTTTTTATAAGGGACAGCCATGCACAAATCCAAACCCGGCGAGCCAACTCATGCTCTCGCAGACAATACCACATGGATGAAGGACCCGCTCTGGTTTAAGGATGCGGTTATTTATGAACTGCACATCAAGGCTTTTTTTGATAGTAACAATAACGGCATCGGAGATTTTGCCGGGCTGATACAAAAGCTCGATTATTTGCAGAACTTAGGGATTAATACGCTCTGGCTGTTACCCTTTTATCCCTCGCCGATGCGCGACGACGGTTATGATATCGCCGACTACCGCAACGTCCATCCCGAATATGGCACGATGGCTGATTTCAAGAAATTTATAAAAGAGGCTCATCGCCGTGGCCTCAAGATCATCACCGAGATGGTTATTAATCACACCTCCGACCAGCATCCCTGGTTTCAGGAGGCGCGTCGGGCGCCGGAAGGCTCCAGTAAGCGGGATTTTTATGTCTGGAGCGATAGCAAGCAGAAATTTCCCGAAACCCGGATCATCTTTAATGATACCGAGCAGTCCAACTGGGCTTGGGATGAACAGGCACAAGCCTATTACTGGCACCGCTTTTTCTCCCATCAGCCCGATCTTAATTTCAATAACCCGCAGGTGGTCAAAGCAGTTATTCGGCTGATGCGCTTTTGGTTGGATCTGGGTGTAGATGGTGTGCGTCTGGATGCTATTCCCTATCTATGTGTGCAAGAGGGTACTCAAAACGAAAACCTGCCCCAAACCCACGCGGTCATTAAACAAATGCGCGCGGTGCTCGATGCAGATTATCCGAATGCGGTGTTTCTCGCTGAAGTCAACCAGTGGCCGGAAGATGTGTGCGACTATTTCAGTGACGGCGATGAATGCCAGATGGCCTATCATTTCCCGCTGATGCCAAGGATGTACATGGCCATCGCTCAGGAAGACCGACACCCTATCGTCGATATTATGCGCCAGACGCCTGATATTCCGGAAAATTGCCAATGGGCTATCTTCCTGCGCAATCACGACGAGCTAACGCTAGAGATGGTGACTGACAAGGAACGTGACTATATGTACCAGATGTATGTCGGTGATCCTCGCGCCCGCATCAACGTCGGTATACGACGGCGTCTGGCGCCGCTCATGGATAATGAGATTGACAAAATCAAGTTGATGAACAATTTACTGCTGTCGATGCCGGGTACACCCATCATCTACTACGGCGATGAAATTGGCATGGGCGACAACTTCTTCCTGGGCGATCGCAATGGTGTGCGTACGCCCATGCAATGGAGTCCGGATCGTAATGCGGGGTTTTCTCTCGCCGATCCGCAACGCCTGTATCTTCCACCTATCATGGATACTGTCTATGGCTACGAGTCCGTCAATGTCGAGGCACAGTTACGCGACCGAGCTTCGCTGCTGAACTGGATGCAGCGGGTGCTGGCTTTACGCAAGAATCATCAGGCCTTCGGTCGCGGGAAACTGGTTTTTTTACATCCCCGAAATCGTAAGATACTGGCCTATTTCAGACTCTATGAAGACGACGTTATTTTGTGCGTGACTAACCTGTCGCGTGCTGCGCAAGCGTTGGAGCTTGATCTGTCCGCCTATAAAGGTTTTGTGCCCGTCGAATTAATGGGGCGGGCGGCTTTTCCACCCATCGGCGAATTACCCTATATGCTGACTTTGCCCGGACATAACTATTACTGGTTTAAGTTGACCAATAGCGAACAAGCACCGGCTTGGCATCAGGAATCCTTGCTACTCGAAGACACGCCGACGCTGGTGTTGTTCGAGGGTTGGCGCAGCTTCTTTCATGATCGGGTTGTAGCCTGGCGTAGTACGACGGCGGAGCAGGTGCGCAAACAGCTTGAAGTCGATGCCTTACCGCGCTTTGTCGCAGCGCAGCGCTGGTATGGCGGTAAGGGCGAGGTTGTGCAACGCGTAGTCCTGAGCGATTATGCCGAACTGGTAACTGAGGACTATAAATGGCTGCTAACCCTGTCCCGTATCGAAGGCGCAACCTCCGAACCACTGACTTGTTTCTTGCCACTCGCGCTGGCTTGGGACAATGACGACAAGGAACGTCTGCACATGATGTCCTCGTCGACCGTAGCTAGAGTTCGCCAGCAGTCTCGTATCGGTATTATCGGCGATGCGTTTGCTGACGCTGCCTTTTGTCGCACTGTGGTACAGGCCATTAGCCTGGGTCAAACGCTAACCTGCGAACAAGGCGTTATTTGTTTTTTACCCACCACTGCCTTTTCGGCTATGGACAGAGAAGCGTATACCCAACTGCTGGTTCATCCACCTGCCACACTGGGCAGTAATACTGCAGTGATATTAGGTGAGCAGTTATTCCTGAAAGGCTATCGGCATCTGCAAGCAGGTACGCACCCGGAATTTGAGATCGGACGTTTTTTGACCAACGTCGCTCACTTCCCAAATGCTGCTCCGGTGTTTGGCGTAGTGGAGTATCAAAGTAAAGACGGCAACAACATGACGCTTGCCTTACTTCAGGGTTATGTCGAAAATCAGGGCGACGGCTGGAGCTACACACTGGATTATCTGGAGCGTTTTCTTGAAGAATGCCGTACCGCCGTAGAACCGGCCAAACCTGCAGCAGAGACCCATAGTGCCTACCTGGTTCTGATCAGCACCCTCGGCCAGCGTACCGGTGAACTGCATGCTGCGCTAGGCCAAGTCACTGGCAACCAGGCTTTCGATCCCGAACCGGTAAGCGACAGCGAACTCACAGACTGGGTGTCGCAGGTGCAAAAGGAAGCGACAGCCACACTGGATCGGCTTGAACATCGGCTAGAGGGACTAAGTGAAACCGTTCAAAACTCGGCAAAAGCCCTGCTCGCACAACGTAAAGTCATTACGGAGCGCGTGCATGCCTGCATTTCTGGACAGCTTAAAGCGTCCAAAACCCGCTACCATGGCGATTATCATCTTGGCCAAGTGTTGGTCACCCAAAATGATTTTGTGATCATCGATTTTGAGGGTGAACCGGTACGTCCGTTCTCCGAGCGTTGCTACAAACACTCGCCGTTGCGGGATGTGGCAGGTATGTTGCGCTCGTTTAACTATGCCGCCGATACCGCACTGGCAAATACTTGCGCCGAGAAACCCTCAGATTTGGCAAAGTTTGAACCACTGGTACGCGCCTGGGAAGCGGAGGTCAGCCGGAGTTTTCTTGCCGCCTATGAACTGGCAGCACACATTCCCGGACTGACCGAAACGGATACCCCGCAACGCGACCTACTTAACCTGTTCCTGTTGGAAAAAGCGCTCTACGAACTGCGCTATGAACTAAACGGCAGACCTGACTGGGTAGCCATCCCGCTCTGCGGCATCTTGTCGCTATTGCAACCGGCAATCTAACTATTTACTTAAAAGAATTTAATTTAGAGGACTCACGATGATTAATCCGATAACAGCCGTATGGCCTGGCCGCCCCTATCCACGTGGTGCTTACTGGGATGGCGAAGGCGTAAATTTTGCGATTTTTTCCGAACATGCCGAAAAAGTCGAACTGTGCCTGTTTGACACGAAAGGCAAGACCGAAGTCCAGCGTATCGAACTGAAAGAATGTAGCGATATGATCTGGCACTGCTATTTACCAGAGGCGCGTCCAGGCCTGCTTTATGGTTTACGTGTGCATGGACCTTACTGTCCCGAGGAGGGACACCGTTTCAATCCGCACAAACTGTTGATAGAACCCTATGCGAAAGATATTGTCGGGACGCCGCGCTGGAGCGATGCTCATTTCGGTTACAGTATCGGCAGCAAGCATGAAGATCTGTCTTTTAATCGAAAGGACAATGCCAGTGTCATGCCCAAATGCCGGGTTGTTGATCAGTCATTTAACTGGGGCAATGATCAACCGCCAGACATACACTGGCATAACATGGTGATTTATGAGCTGCACGTCAAAGGCTTTACGATGCAGCACCCGGACATTCCGGCCAAGTTTCGCGGCACCTACGCCGGCTTGGCAATGGCGCCGGCTATCGAACACCTCAAGAGCCTGGGCGTGACCACGGTTGAACTGTTGCCGGTACATACCTTTCTCGACGATCGTTATCTGGTCGAACAAGGCCTTCGCAACTACTGGGGCTATAACTCTATAGCTTTTTTGGCACCCGACTCCCGATATTCGGCCAGCGGCGAAATCAGTGAATTTAAAACCATGGTAAAGGCCCTGCATAAGGCAGGCATTGAAGTCATTCTCGATGTGGTCTACAACCATACCGCCGAAGGCAATCATCTAGGCCCTACTCTTTCATTCAGGGGTTTAGACAATGCGTCCTACTATCGACTGACCGGAGACAATCCGCGCTATAACATGGATTACACCGGCTGCGGCAACACTCTGGACATGCAGCAATCCTGTGTACTCCAGTTACTGATGGATAGCCTGCGTTATTGGGTGCTGGACATGCATGTGGACGGTTTTCGTTTTGACCTCGCTTCCGCGCTGGCCAGAGAGTTTCATGAAGTTAATCAGCTGGGTACCTTTTTTGACACCATACGCCAAGATCCGGTACTGAGCACGATCAAACTGATCGCCGAACCTTGGGATCTGGGCGAAGGCGGCTATCAGGTCGGCAATTTTCCCTTGGGCTGGGCGGAATGGAACGACAAATATCGCGATTGTATTCGTTCCTATTGGAAAGGCGACGGCGGACTACTCGGAGAGCTGGCACAACGCCTGACCGGTTCCAGCGACCTTTATGAGCGCAGCGGGCGAAAACCGCATGCCAGCATTAATTTCATCAATGCGCATGATGGCTTTACCCTGCATGATCTGGTGACTTATGACGGGAAGCATAACGAAGCCAATCAGGAAGATAACCGTGACGGAAATGACAATAACCGTTCCTGGAATTGCGGCGTCGAGGGAGAAACCGACGACCCTGAAATTAATACCTTGCGCGCCCGTCAAAAACGCAATCTTCTCGCTACCCTGATGTTTTCACAAGGGGTTCCGATGCTGGTCGCCGGCGACGAGATGGGGCGCACCCAGCAGGGCAATAACAATGCCTATTGTCAGGACAATGCGATTAGCTGGCTAAACTGGGATTTGAAGCCGCAGGATAAGGATTTACTGGAATTCACTCAGCGTATTATCAAGTTGCGCAAGGAACATCCGTTGTTGCGGCGGCGCTATTTCTTTCAGGGACGGCCTATTCGTGGCGGCGAGGTAAAAGATCTCATCTGGCTTAATCCGGATGGAGCCGAGATGAGTGATGAAGACTGGAATCAGGCCTTCTCGCGTTGTCTGGGCGTACATATGGTCGGCGATACCCTGCGCGAAACCGACGAACGTGGACGACGTTTACTGGACAACAACCTGTTGTTGCTGATCAATGCCCATCATGAGGAAATTGCTTTTACGCTACCGGAATTCGACGAGCATAACCGTTGGGATGTCTTACTCGATACCTTTGATAACACCGGCACGCCCGAAGCTTCGCGCTACAAAGTAGGACAAGCCTATCCGGTGCAGGGACGGTCTCTGGTGCTGTTAAAACAAGGCAAAATATCATGAACAGAGTCCATGGCATGCCGTTTGGAGCCTGTCTTCTGGCAGATCGTAGCACCCGTTTCCGTCTATGGGCACCGGCAGTCCATCAGGTTGAGCTATTAATGAATAACGGCAACGAACACGACCTCATCTTAACCATGCATCCGCAGGAAGACGGTTGGTTTGAAATCCTCACCTCGCCGTTACAGGCAAGACCTGGAACTTTATATCAATACCGGCTGGATGGCGAGCTGGTTGTGCCCGATCCGGTATCCCGTTCGAATCCCCAGGACGTGCATGGCTCCAGTCAGGTCGTCAATGCGGCCGATTTTCTGTGGCAGGACGATGATTGGCCCGGTCGCCCTTGGCATGAAGCGGTCATCTATGAACTCCATCTGGGTACGTTTACGAAAGAAGGTACTTTCGCAGCTGCCATGCAACGCCTCGATTATCTGGTGAACTTAGGTATCACTGCGATTGAATTGATGCCGGTAGCCGATTTTCCAGGCACCCGCAACTGGGGCTACGACGGCGTGCTGCTGTTTGCGCCCGACAGTTGTTACGGTACGCCGGACGAACTGAAGGCACTGGTGCAGGCGGCGCATGCGCGTGGCTTAATGATATTGCTCGACGTGGTCTACAATCATTTTGGGCCGGATGGTAATTATCTGCATGCCTATGCGCCGCAGTTCTTTAGCGAGAACCATCATACGCCGTGGGGCGCGGCCATTAATTTTGACGGTCAAAGCAGCCGCACCGTCCGCGACTTCTTTATTCATAATGCCTTGTACTGGCTGGAAGAATACCATTTCGATGGACTAAGACTCGACGCAGTGCACGCCATTGTCGATCAGAGTCGACCCGACATCGTCGAGGAACTGGCAGCAAAGGTCCAGGAAGGGCCCGGACGCACAAGGCATATCCATCTGATACTGGAGAACGACGCCAATAACGCGGGCTATCTCCAGCAAGGAACCATTGCTGCTCAGTGGAATGATGACTGTCACCATGCTTTGCATCTTCTGCTGACCGGGGAACGCGACGGCTATTATGTTGATTATGCCGATCAGCCGGTACGCCATCTGGCACGTTGTCTGGCTGAAGGCTTTGCATTCCAGGGCGAGCCTTCGGTCTTTCGCGAAGGTCAATCGCGCGGTGAGTCTAGTGGACATCTATCGCCTGGAGCCTTTATTAATTTTAGCCAGACCCACGACCAGATAGGCAACCGTGCTTACGGCGAGCGTATTTCCATGCTTGCGCAGCAAAAACCGCTACAGGTTGCGCTGGCTGTGTTGCTGCTAGCCCCATCTCCACCGATGCTGTTTATGGGCGAAGAGTTTGCAGCGGCAACGCCTTTCCAGTTTTTCTGCGATTTCAAGGGTGAATTAGCCGAGGCGGTCACCGAAGGCAGGCGGCGCGAATTTTCCGGTTTCCGTAAATTCGCCGATCCTGCTGTGCGTGCACAGATTCCCGATCCTAACGATAAATCTACTTTTGAACGCTGCAAACTCGATTGGGACTGTCTCGATGAGCCTCACCACAAGGCATGGTTTGAACATTACCGTAATTTACTGGCGCTACGAAATGAACATATAGTCCCACGATTACCGGGTATCGGCGGCAGTGCTACATTCAAATTGATCGGGGCTACGGGTCTGGTTGTGTTCTGGCATGTGGGCGACTCCGCTCGACTTACGCTGTTGGCTAACCTAGGTGACAGTGCTGTTCAAGGCGCAGTTAATGCAGTCTATCCTGCTGGAGATGAGATTAAGACAATCTATCTTAGCCAGCCCGACCTGCCTGACAGCTTTGCCTCCGGCCAAATGCCACCATGGTCTGTGGCCTGGTTCATTGAGGAGTTACAGCCATGAAACACATTGATATACTCACACCGCTCGCCGTTTTAAACGATAGTGCGCCGGTTGTTTCGGTTACATTACCAGACCCACAAATAGACAGAACCAACCACTGGCTAACGCGAGAAGACGATAAACGTGAACAAGCGTCGTTTCAGCCCCCGACGCCACACATTCCTTTATCCACCTATCGTCTGCAATTCAATCGCGATTTTACCTTTAATCAGGCGACAGCAATTATCCCCTACCTTAAGGCTCTGGGCATCTCGCATCTGTATGCCTCGCCCTATTTGAAGGCGCGGCCGGGCAGTCGACATGGCTACGACATTATCGACCACAATACCTTAAACCCTGAGATCGGCACTTACGCCGATTTTGAGCGGCTCTGTGCAATACTGGCTGAGCACGGTATGAGTCAAGTCCTTGATCTGGTGCCTAACCATATGGGCGTACAGGGAGCCGATAATGCCTGGTGGCTGGATGTACTGGAAAATGGTCAAGCTTCTGCACATGCCGGGTTTTTCGACATAGACTGGACTCCAATAAAGCTTAATCTGCACGGCAAGGTGTTGTTACCGGTGTTGGCTAACCGTTATGGACAGGAGCTGGAAAATGCAAAATTACAACTGAACTTTGATGCAGAGTCTGGTGAATTTGCCATTTATTACTTTGGACACCACTTTCCGGTGGATCCTGCCGAGTACCCACAAATCCTGGCGTATCGCATTGATATCTTAAGCGCGCTATTGGGACTGGACAATCCGATATTAATGGAATATCAAAGCCTGATCACTGCGTTTCGTAATCTTCCTTGCCGAGATGAGCATTTGCCTGAACGTCAACTTGAGCGTAGGCGCGACAAGGAAGTCTATAAGCGTCATCTGGCCAGCCAGGTTAAACAGTCTGCCGATATCGCCGGATTTCTGGACGAAAATTTGCACTGTTTCAATGGGACGGCCGGAGAATCATCCAGCTTCGATAGGCTCCACGACTTGATTGAGGTGCAAGCATACCGGCTGGCGTTCTGGCGGGTGGCCTCAGACGAGATTAATTACCGGCGGTTTTTCGATATCAATGATCTTGCCGGATTGCGTATGGAGAACGACGAGGTTTTCGATGCGACCCATCAGTTAGTGCTAAGACTAGTTCAGGAAGGCAAGCTGGATGGTCTGCGACTGGATCATCCGGATGGTCTGTACGATCCGGAGGCATATTTTCACAAACTGCTTGAACAATGCAGTCGCACCGGCCACGCACCTTATTTGGTCGTGGAAAAAATCCTGGGGAACCATGAGGATTTGCGTGCGAGTTGGCCGGTGCAGGGTACTGTGGGCTACGAATTCACCAATCTGCTCAATGGACTGTTTGTGGTTACCGGCGCCGCCCAACGCATGCAACGCCTGTATAGCAGTTTTAGCGGAGAGCCTGTTAATTTCGATACCCTACTCTACCGATCCAAAATGCTGGTCATGAAAACCGCCTTAGCGGGTGAACTTAATGTCCTGGCCAACCTGATCTCAAAAATTGCCGAGGTTGACCGCCAGACCCGTGATTATACCTTAAGCGGACTGCGTACAGCATTGGCTGAAATAGTCGCTTATTTTCCGGTTTATCGCGGCTACATCAGCGCCCGTGCAGTGATCGCGGAAGACCTTCGTAACATTGATCTGGCCATCGTAGCCGCCAAACGCAAAAGCACGACAGCCGATACCAGTATCTTTGATTTTTTGCATGACGTGCTGACACTCGCCGCCGCAGAGGGAAAATCGCCGGAGTACGCGGCCCAGATGCTTGCCTTTGCGATGAAATTTCAGCAATTCACCAGCCCGGTCATGGCGAAAGGCCTGGAAGATACCAGCGCCTATATTTATCATCGTTTACTGTCGCTGAATGAGGTTGGCGGCGACCCACGTCGCTTCGGGGTGACCCTTAACGCCTTCCATAAAGGCAATCAAGCGCGCGTAGCTGATTGGCCGCATGCGATGCTGACCACATCCACTCACGACACCAAGCGTAGCGAGGATGTACGTGCTCGCCTCAATGTGCTATCCGAGTTGCCCGCTGCTTGGCGGCTGGCGCTAAAACACTGGAGTCGCGTCAATATCAGTCTGAAACACACGGTAGACGGGTTACTGGTGCCGACAGCCAATGATGAATATTTCATCTATCAGACCTTGCTGGGTATTTGGCCGCCAAGCGATCCGGATCAAAATGAACTGGCGCAGTTGAATGTGCGGGTATCTGAATATATGGTCAAGGCGGTACGCGAGGCCAAGGTTCATAGTAGCTGGGTAAATCCTAATACGGACTATGAAGATGCAGTATTGGCTTTTACCGATGCGTTAATAAAAGCGCCGATTGAAGGAGAATTTATGTCCGACTTTTTGCCTTTTCAGCGGCGAATTGCACGGCTAGGATTATTCAACAGCTTGTCACAGACCTTGATTAAGCTGACAGCGCCGGGGGTGCCGGACATCTATCAAGGTTGTGAATTGTTGGATTTCAGTCTAGTGGATCCTGATAACCGCCGGCCGGTTGATTTTACCCACCGTAAAACCCTGCTTGATGCGTTACAGACACTTTCCACACAAACGCCTCAACAACGCAGTGTCGGAGTACGTGCATTATCCGACACGCTGGAAGATGGCCGGGGCAAACTACTGGTAGTCAAGTCGGCGCTGGCATTGCGAGAACGCAAGCCGGAAGTATTTTGGCAAGGAAGCTATGTCCCGCTGGCAGTAAAGGGAGAGCAAGCCGCACATGTGTGCGCCTATGCGCGTATTGCCGGTAATAGCTATGTAATTACTGTGGCTCCGCGTTTTTTTGCGGGACTGACGGATGAAGCTGCAATGCTGCCGATCGGAGAAAAAATATGGGGAGATACCACCGTGGTTATACCTTTCCATAAGCTCGGCACTCACTATGTATGCGCCTTCACCGGGAAGCTACTGGAACCGCAGCAGCAGCTATCCGGATGGCGACTGTCCGTCGCACAAATGCTGGCAGAATTTCCGGTGGGACTGTTCATCAGTGAAACGGGGTAATCCGTTGCACTGAACGGCTGCTTTCGGATTTTCAGCCGCCATACGATGAAATCCTTGGATGTCTCAAATTGGCCGACTGCTGATGTTCGTCAGTCTGAAAAATCTATTTCTCTATACAGGTCATTCAGAACTTTAAATTTTCAATGTATTAATCGTCAACACCTGGCCGTAATCTTCCGGTCGACATACCTTATTTAACACCAATTATGGGTACTAATAAACAATCAGCATCGTCGACCCACATCACAAAATGGATTGATAGCCTTTTTTCTCTTTGGCAGCGCATAATTTTTGTCCCGTTATCTGAGCTTCCGTTCCGGGTGATCCTACCCTGCCACACTCTTTAACCAGTGACCAATCACCGAAGATGCCGGGCGTTATAAAAAACTGATAAAACCGGTGCAGATTTTTGTCCGGATCATGCCTTTCCAAGTAAATATGCTTCATGACTCACGTCTGGTTTTAGATCGTTGTGACCTAGATTAGCTGTCATAAGCCTTTAATAAGGTATAGATAGTTTGCCGGGTGACGTTAAAATGTCGGGCAATCGCTATCTTGGTAGCGCCCCCGTTAAACATCGCCAGGGCCATATCTTTATTCAGTTCATTGAATGCTTTTGGCCGACCAAATTTTGTACCTTTATTTTTGGCGGCAGCCAGTCCGGCTTTAACTCGCTCCCGAATCAAGCCGCGCTCGAATTCAGCGAGTGAGCCAAAAATATGAAAGATTAGTTTTCCGGTCGGAGAGGTGGTATCGATATTTTCCGTCAGTGATTGAAAACCAATCTCGCGATTTTCGAGATCCGCGATCACTTCAATTAAATGTTGTAAACTCCGGCCCAGTCGATCCAGCTTCCAGACAATTAAACTATCCCCTGCCCTGAGTGATTTTAGACACTGCTGTAATTCCAGGCGATCCTGTTTGGCACCGGATTGCTTTTCTTGATAAATGCGTTCGCAACCGACGGCATTGAGTGCATCCAATTGCAGTTGCGTATCCTGGTCGTTAGTTGATACTCGAGCATAGCCTATTCTCATGTTAATTGCCGCCCTGATGAATAATTGACAAGACTTATTTTGGGTGCAGAAATTTGGACGGTATTGGCTGTTGCATATTCTGGATTCGACATGGCTGGTTTTATTATTTTTACGTAGGTTTTTTTAACTATAACACGCGTTTACTTTTTTTACTTAGTTTTTTAACGTTTTTTTGCGGTTTTTTATTTTTTTGAAGGTGTTTTTAGGCAGCGTGAAAAAACGTTAAAAAAACACTTGTTTTTTTAA
>NZ_JAOEGU010000056.1 GCF_025583945.1 Methylobacter psychrophilus | reverse complement strand
GCGTGCGGGCTTTTAAATGTGGACTTACGGTATTTAGTATTGCTATGATTTCGTTCATGGTCAGTTTGGGTGCGAATGCTCTGTTAGAAGCGGTATTCTACCTTCTCTGACCTTTCTCCTTTCTCCTCCTCCTTCCTCCGATATCTATAAATTACTCATACCAATTGGCGAAGGTATTGTAACACGTTAAGAAATAAAGCCGTCAGTCTTGTTTAGGTTAATCCCAAAATAGTTGGGCTGAGTGCCAGCGGCGAACTGAACGTCAGGCTAGAGGACGCGGGTTATGAGGCAGAACTCGACGAACAGTGGTCTTATGTCGGTAATAAATCTAATCAACGTTGGCTCTGGCACGCTGTTGACCACGCTACCAACATCGTGCTTGCCTATATGTTCGGTAAGCGTAAGGATGTGGTTTTTCAAAAACTCAAAGCGTTACTTGAACCATTTGGTATCAAGCGGTACTACACTGATCATTGGGGAGCCTATGAACACCATCTCGACGCCGACAAGCATGAAATTGGTAAGCGCAATACCCAAAAAATAGAACGTAAAAACCTAAACTTTAGGACGTGGATTAAACGTCTGGCATGCAAAACAATTCCTGATTAGCAAGATGCTTCAGCCGACCGAAGCCATACCTCTGAACGAGGCCCAATGGCAATAGCCGCGACAAGAAGACGCGATGGAAGCTTATCGAGTTGGAAGCGGCTATTGAAGCGATAGGCAAATGCTGCCAAATAGTGCGAGGTGTGTTTTGCGAAGCCAAAGGCATGATAAGCACCACCCAGGCTGGTTTTTAGATTACCTAATATCGTATTAATCCAAAGAAATTCCGGCATATCTTTAAGTTTTCGACCGTCGACTATAATAGCCCGATGCTGACACCCAGCCTCGGATACCGCAGCAAAACAGCTCAAGCCATCAGAAAGCACGGAGCAATCAGGTACAAGGTTGATTTTAGCCCAGTCAGCAATGGCTTTTTTAGTGAAGCCGGAGACCGGTGTTAATTTGATGCGTAAAGGATGGCCATCGTCTCCTCCCGGCGTGATCGCGTTGCCGATCAAATACCAGTCTTTAATGCCGCTGATACGGAATAAAGGAACATCCGTTTTATCTGTATTGATACGTAATTTTCAGCTTAACAAGTTACCTTTTGCAAACTGAGCGTTATCGCTTATTCGTCACTTCCAGTTCCTCACTACCTGAGAAGTGCCGCATTCCGTAACGCGATAATCGGTATTGAGATCTTTCTTATGGCCTCCTCCGCGATTATGTAAATTGATGATTCGGCCATTGGGGCATTCCAGTTGCACCAGAAGATCGCCAATGTGAGGATGAGCAATATGAATATCGACAGCCTTAACAAACACAAAATCGTCAACCCTACGCGCTCAGGGGGACAATCCGGCTTTAATCAAAACCGTGCATTTGCTGGACTTGGCTGGACTTTTAATAAAAACCTCCGGGTCGAAGGGGGATATCTCAATCAGTATCTGGATGATGCGACACATACCAATAACACCATGCACCACTTGATGATGGGGTCTTTGTTTGCCAATTTTTAACTTTATTTGGCATAACCACTTTACTCGATAAACTTTCTATCTGTTAGGAATTGCCGGTTATTCTTAACGATGTAGCCCTATTTCCCCACTCAGTCTCTATAATCAGTTCAAATTCGCTTTTGGGTATTGGCTAACAACACATTCATGGCAAAAGCCACGACGAAAATACCTACCGGTATCGATTGCGGTGGTATCGGAAACGGTAGCGTTAAGCCCATAAACAATAGATACACCGCGCCCAGAATGACATAAAGGCTGTAGCGATGCGCCAGGGGACTGGGATAGTCGAAATTGGTCTGGCTGACTTTTCGCCGGATCAGTCCATCAACTACAAAAGGGGGTAAAGTTACCATGAAAAAGGGAAGCCATATCCATGCCATGATAAAGCGTTTGATCATTTGATATACAGTATCCATAAGCACATCTAGTCGGCTCTGGATAAAAGGAAATAAATCATGGCGACCAACATCTTCGAAACCTTTGGATAGCTGCCGTTCGCGCTCGGTCGGAATGAAGTAGCGGTAAATACTCTCCTTGATTCCGGTTCGGACAAAGAGCCGATCAAACCATTTTTGGCTGGTCTCCCGGATTTCAGATTCTTTCTCTACACCAATATATGCGACCAGCATCCGGTCTTCGGCGGCTTGAATTTCCCGTGTCCAGCGATCCGATACAAAGCTGGCCACCAGAATGATTTCTAATAGCCAGATCAACAGGCTGAGCAGTAAATTGCGCTGCATGGTCATTCATTAGTGGTATCGTGTGATGAACGTAGGATTGGTAGTCGCCCTTTGACGATTCGTCCTCCTGATAATTTGGCGATGTAATGCAGATCCGGCAGTTGCCCCAGTAACTGCGGCGCAAACAAATCACCTTCTTCTTCCATCAGGCGCTCACCAACATTGCCGGAAAAAACGCCAGGATGGGTAGCGCTGGTGGCGACGCCTTGGGTGCGCATGATATATTTCAGCCGGGTTTTGGGCAGATTGTCGGTAATGTACTGCTGGGTTTCGCTATCCATGATGCGCAGGGTAATCAGGTTGTTGACGTTACCGAGCACTTGCCGAGCCTTATCTTGGGAACCCGTGCGTGCCGAAAAGTCGGCAAAGGTTTGGGTGGCAATAAACAGCCGTATTTTAGCGCCGCGACCTTTGTTCAATACCTGGATAAAGGGATCGTTAATCACTTCAGCGGCTTCATCGACAAATACATTCACCGGTCTGTCCGAGACTCCGTAGTTATACCTATCACCGGCAACGGCAGCGAGATCGGCCAGTAGTATTGAACCGATGGCACTGCCGACCAGTCCATCCGATAGCGAATCCAGACCGATATATGCGACTTGGGCTTTTTCGATGATATGCCCCGTATTGGTGATGGGGCGACGATCATCGACATCATTGGGGTTGGGCGATAGCAAAGGCCCTAATGGGCCTGACGTCAGCATATTCATGATCGGAATCAAGGACGCGACCATCTTGCTGAAATGGGTACGATCATGTTCGAACAGGGATAATAAGCCCTCCAGATCAAGATTGGCAGCTTGCTGTTGCACCACATCGCGATAAAAGCGCACCAAGCCGGCGGCCTTGGAGTCGATGTCTTTGGCTGTTTTCAAATAGGGTCTGGCATCGCATCGCCAATCACCCAAGATGTTGTCGTAATAACGTTCTAAGGCCTGAATCACCAAGGTTGATGGACCACCTTCCAGGTAGCGACGCAATTTGGCTAAAGTTGGACGCTCTTCAATTACCATCAATCCTTGAATTACATTATCCAGTGATTTCTGTCCAAAGGCCTTAAAAGGATCAGTGGTGGTTTCGCCTGGTGAAATGGCGGTAATACGGCTGGCGATTTCCGAAGGCCGATTGAAATTATGTAAAGGATCCAAACGTACACTATCTTCCGGAAATGCTGGATGAAAATAGACAAACCGTTCAGGACGCTCCGCCAAGAGACAGGCCCGTTTGGCCGATGCCATTAAATCCTTGTCGCCTTTGGGGTCTATAATGATCACCGCTTCACCGCGCAGCACGGCTTGTGTTACCAGCAAATCAAACGCCCGAGTCTTACCTGCACCGGTGGTGCCGACGATCAGAGTATGACCGGCGGTATGTTGTATCGGTTGACGGACAGCGCTTTCCGAGATTTCCAGCCCATGTATCCAGGCTGAGCCCATGCGTTGATGATTTGTTGGAATCAGCGTAGAGATATCGCGTTTGAGAATTTCGTAAGCCAGTTGGGCATGTTTTTGCACCCAATCAAAGCCCCAACCAAACCATAACTCCTCCGGATGGCGTTTCACAAACTGTTTGAGTTGGTCGGCCTCCAGATATTGAAACTTGAATTGTCGAAGATGTCTTTTCCGGTACCAGAGATTCAGCGCAGGCGGCAGTCGCCACAATGCCATTACTCCGCAGGTACTCATTAGCCAGTCGAAAGGTTCACGCGGCAAGCCTGACCAATGATAGGTCAGATAGACGAAGACGGCATCGCCCAGCCAGCCGGCAATAGCGGTGATTTCGAATATGGGTCGCCAGGGGAATTGATAATCGTAATCAGATTTCATGGACTTATCCTGACTTTGATGCCGCCTTCATCAATTTGACAATCCGGGTGATTGGCCATTTCACGCAACAAGGCGCTACGCTTGAGTCCGGGATGCTGTTGCAGACATTGGGCTATCTCGGACTCTTCTACATTATACCAAGCTCTATCTGGCGTGGCTGGCTCTGAAACCGGTCTGGTTTTTTGCAGATGACTGATCAAGGCCATGACTGCCGGACTACCCACTAGAGTGTTGTGGTTTGAGTGCAGGGCAGCGGCTGTTTTCATTACAGCTTCCACAAGTTTTTTTTGTTTTTCAGGTTTTTGCGTAATGGCTGGCTCTGTTACAGATTGAGGTTTGGGTTGGGAGAACACTTCGGGTTTGATTGGCGTTGATTTTAACGATGTGGATTTGGATAGCTGTGTTTCTGCGGGTTTTGGTTGGTCTGTAATTAAAGATTGTTGTTGGTCATGGCTTTTTTCAGACTTTGCACTCTTGACCGATGACAGTTTTGTTTTCTTGTTCTTTGTGGGGGCTTGATTAATGATTTCTGAAGGCTGATTGGATGTTGCCGTGATTACCGGCAAGGTTAAAACATCAAGTAATTCCTTCAAAAAACCACTGGGCACTGTGGCCAATAGCAGTCCCCGCACCTGATTGATTACCTGTACTTTGCGCATCGGCGAGAGAATATCTGTCACCAGCCAGCCTTTCTCATCCAGAGTTTTGATGAAGAGATTGGGTTCAACATTAAGTTTTTGAGCGCAGCTCGGATACGGCAATAACCACTTGTCCTGGGTTTCCAACAGATCGACACCCAATTGTAAACGCTGTGCGTTGATTTCAGCGGCTAGTTGAATGAGCCATATTCCAGCCAGATCATGGGTATACAGCCAATTTCGGGCGCTGTCGATGCGGTCGGCCTCGGACTGATGAACGATGACTTGTTCGCTTATGTCATCAGGCTTGGATGGATTGTTTGTCCATTCGGTTTTTTTAGCGGTGTCGGCGACTGCGGTGGGTTTTACTATTTGTTGGGAATTGTCAGTATCGTCGCTTGTTGATTGGGTCATGATCAACAGGGGTAACGGCGTATCTCCACTTAGGTCATTATTTGATTGCTCCTGGTAGGTTTGAGTGGGTTGTTGATCAGACGAAGTCGCACATTCCGGGGTGCTGCCAGGCTTCTCAATCTGTACATCCGGTTGCAACACCTGTTGTGTACTGTTTTGTCCTGACTCAGCGTTAACGGTTTCTTCGGATGCTTCATCAACTTCGATTCCTTCTACTACGACTGGTGGTTCATTAGTGAAAATCAATTCGGCAGAGGCCAAACGCAGCATGTACAAGGTCACTTCCAGACTCTGAGGTTGCATGCGCCAATAACGATAATGCCGGCCATCCGGCAATATTTTGGGAATTGCCAGGCCGCGCTCGATCAGAATATCGGCCAAGGTGTCTTCGTCACGCGGAATGCCAGGGACTTTGTCTTTGATCAAGGTGTCCACGATGTCCCGGGCACCGCTGCGCCAGACGATATGCAGGCCTTCCTTGAACCGCCAGAGGCGTGCGCCTTTTTCGTTGGCCAGCCAGTGACCGGATTTGATCAAGCGTCGCATGGCATCGAACAGGTATTTTTCAACCGGCATGCCCATGGCCGAATCGACAGTGTGGGAGTGTGCTTTCAGATCGCGCTCCACGCTTTTGCAATCCGCCGTCATCACCAGTTCATACAATTTGGCACCACGATCCAGACCATGGATGGTTTCCAGCATCGCCTGCATGATGTCGGGGCCGGGAGCCAAGAGGTACGTTCTTGAGGCCCGTGTGAGTACGCGTTCGATCACCAAGGCGGAGAACTGTTCATGACGCTTGTGACGGTTTTCCCGCCAGCGTAAAAAGTAACGGTCGATACCGTTTTGGGCTGCCCAATCGGTCAGGTTTTCATCGCAGGGATTCCAGGTATATTCACCGTGTCGATCAACGACCGCCATATCGGAAACCGGTTTGCCGATGTCATGCAGCAAACCGGCAAAACAGACCGCGAGACGCCACCGGAGTTCTTGCTCCTTGCGTTCGCGGGGCGTAGCTTGAGTGGCAAACAAACAGCCTTGCGCGGCTTGTGTGGCCCAGTGCGCCACCTCCAGACCATGCCGAAAAAGCCCGCCGGCACCGCGATGATGATGCGACTCCGAGGCGGGTAACAGATGGCTGAAAGCCGCGTAACGCGCAATGACTGGTGCCGCGATGGTTTGGTAGAGGTCATCAGGCAAGGACAGTGCGTGTTCAATGGCGTTGATCAGGTCGATTTGAGTGTCCAGGATGCGATCCACTGGCGCAGCCGGAAGCCCCTTCATGAATGGCGGGTAACGCGGAATCTCCTCGTCGGGTGCTGGCGACTGCTCGGGTAGTAACGAGGGTCGGTCACCGAACAGGCTTTTTCCGTAGCGGTTGATAAAAGCAGTAATGATTTTTCCCATAGCGGTATAGGGTGGCAAAAATAGTTGATATGGGTCTTACAAAAAATTGTCAAACATGCAATTTTTTGTACTATCACAGTGCTTTGTTACTTTTAGTGTGGTGATTTTCTATTACACTCTGGAGAGTCACCATGAAATCCACATTACCGTACTACACCCTCCTCATCAGTGCCGTGTTGAACACGGGCTGCACCCGTATTGCACCATCGGCTACGGTGAGTGAAGCCGTGATTGAATCAATTTTGCCCTCAACACAACCTGAAAAGCCTTGGCGGCTGGATAGCGCCTGGCAAGGCGGTAGACTGGGCGGCTCCGCATTACGTGGATCGTCGATTGAGCATGTGATTCGACAAGTTGACAACAAACCGTCGAGTCTCCCTTCAGCGTCACGTTCGACTGTCATTAGGCTCAAGCCGGTTCCACGAGCGGTGTCTAAACCTGACTGCAAGCCCGACAGCGTGTTGAAGTGAGGTGGTTATGAAAAACTCGGAGTCTTCAGAAAAACCAGTAACCGCCAACGGTAAAAATTCTGCTCAGGACAGCCTGGACGGACTTACCGAGCGCTTCCAAAGCATGGTCCAGCGTAAAAAAGCACAGCTACACCTTGTCAAACCGGTGACCGCCACACCTAACTGGCCGGCGCCGATGCGAGGCACACCCAATGCCTGTTTACGCAGCGCGTTATTTGCCGGTATCCAGGGCAACGAGCGCATCGCCTACAAAAAGCGCACCTTACTGGCGTCGGTGGACGGTATTGAAGTCCGCTTTCTGGGTGTACAGCTTAACCAGTCGGATCTTGATGTCTGGATGCAAATTGTACATCTGTCCAGGCAACAGTTGCCGGGCTACAATGTCTGCTTCAGTGCTCATGCCATGCTGACTGCATTGAGCAAAGGCACCGGCAAAAGCCAGCATGAGTGGCTGAAGGAATCGATGGCAAGACTCGGCGGCGCTTTTGTGGAAATGACTTTCCAGGGTCGCGACAGCTTTGGTGAAAAAGGCTTTCTGCGTTATTACCGAGACGAGACCACTCAGCGTTATGTGGTTGAACTCACTGAATCGATGCTACGACTTTTTGAGGATGGCTACACGTACATTGAATTTGAGCAGCGGCAAAAACTGCGTAAACAACCGTTGGCATTGTGGCTGCATGGATTTCTGTCATCCCATGCCGCGCCTTATCCGTTGAAGATCATCACGCTACACAAGCTAAGTGGGAGCGTTACCCGAAACCTTCGGGACTTCAAACTCAGGCTACGTAAAACCTTGGAAACGCTGATCGCAATTGGCATTGTTGAAAGTTTTGTGATTGACGAGGACACGGTAAAGATCAAAAAAATTCCTACCCCAAGTCAACGACGCCATCTGAATAGTAAATAAAATGTCACCAAAAGCACGGCATTCGACTGACGCACTTTTAGGCATGTCATTGACCCTGAGGCACGGCATTCGACCGACGCTGGCACGGCATTCGGCTGACAGAGACACGGCATTCGACTGACACTCCACGGCATTTGACTGACACAAAGCACGGCATTCGACTGACAAATGGCACGGCATTCGACCGACATCAAGTCGATTTGTTGAAATCGCTGCAGGCTTTTTCAGTCATGACTTGTAGCAATTTCCAAAGCACCAAAAAACAGCCTGCTAATCTATATATAATCTTTTTTTAATCTTAAGAAAGGGAAAGTATTTTTGTGGATATGGATAACTGTGGCAGTTTTGATCGGGGGCGCTGTATAACCGAGTAATCACCTGAGTAGGCCGGTGAGTTTAAAAATCGGCAATTAATGAATTTTCATTCTCCAACGTACACTGTCCAAGCTAAAAATCCAGGAAACGAGATTTTTAGCTTGCCCAATGATTATACGAGCTGACTGACTTGTTAGTTAAACCAGGCAGAAAATCGTATTTTCGCTTCGGCTTTGAATTGCTTCGACCAGCGATAGATAGACGTATCAGTGATTTTTTGATGTGCCCATTGCAACCAACCGTTGATGGTGGTGTAAACAACCCGCAGGAACGTAAAGGTCATAAGTTGAGGCTTGGTTAAAGCAAATACCCTAGCCACCAACAAGGTACCGAGTAGCTTTGCCAATAATTCCAGCAGAATACCTTGCATAATCAAACCATTCGCCAATAATATGAATGCTACAAGATTAATCGGCATGACTATCAGTAGTGGAATGGTGAACGTCACCAGTGCCATGGTTCGTGACGTCTGACTGAGCCATTGTTCGAATGCTTCCAAATTCAGCCATCTGATTAGCGAATGCCCAATGACTGTCAACAAATCCCAGAGCCATTCTTCAAATATCAGGATAATAGCCAAGAGCGAAAGCAGAAATTTTTTCATGGTTGGATTAAATCGAGTTTAAAATCTGTATTGTAAGCTTGAAACGTCTAGTTTGAATCAAGGATTTTAGTGATGGGTAAATCAAAGCCGGATTGTGTGGCTTTGCGATAGCTCTGCACAGCATCACGAATTTTCCCTAACAAAGCATTCTGCTTTCGGATGTCGGCAAATTCGGTTTCTAATTCTTCTACCAAATCAGCTTCCCATTCAGGTTCGCCTTGCAGGAGACGAGCCAAGGGGTAGTGATAACCTGACCCTTTTTTGACATAGCGGGCTATCGGTTTGATGCGTCCGTTCTCTCGAATTATAGCCATCCGAAACCACTCAATGCTGAATGAGAGACAGGCTTCGCGCTTTCGAACACGAACGCCTATCCGGGCTTTTTCAGAAGCAGCATGGTTTTTTTGTTCCGCTTTCAATCGTCGCCAATAATCGTCGACCAATATTCGGGTTTCTACATGAAGCTGATCTACTCTAGCTTCAATCCAGGTCAATACATCGTCTTCCGTTAATGTGGATGGCAGTTTATTCGCAGGTTCATTGTTCATACTAAAATCCCTAATACTTAACTTCAGGGATTTAGGTCTTGAATCCCTAAGTGATTTCGTGGTCAAAACACGGTGTTTTTGCTGCTAGGACAGCGCCAAAACGGCCTTCATGTCTATCAGATTTGTACACCCTAAATCCCTATTGTATTAGGAGTTTAAGGTGCAAAATGCTGTGTTTTCGAAAGATTAATCCCTAAGTAACGTCAATCTTCCAAAATCCCTAATTAGGGATTGAACTGTCGCTTTTGTGGGCTTTTTTGATAGTTAAATCCCTAATCAATAGGGATTTAAGCTAACCATTCCACTGTGAACTTAAGCTATGTAGCCCTTCACAGCAATCACAAATGCCATGCAATTTTATTTGGCTTCTGCAATTATGCTTTCGCAAAAAATCGGTGATAGGCGATTTTTTACGCCAATACCACTCGAACCGCTGGCCGTGAAACAGACGCAGGTTACAAAAAAATGCCATTTAGCGCATCTTTTGTAACCACTCGCAGTTAGTTATGAGGGAGAATCTCGCTATGAACCGAAACTTAGCCTTATTTCTGATCATGATGACTTTATTGCTTCAGGTAGTTACTACCTGGGGTATGGATGTCGATGAGCCTGGTGTTTCGTATTTCACAGACAAGCAACGTGGTTGGTTCTGGTACGAAGTCCAACCGGAACCGGTGGTGAAACACAAATTTTCTCTGCCTAAACCTGCGTCGAGTGTACCTCTAATCACCAAGACACCGCCAAAGCCGATAACTCCTACGGAACCGGAACCGCTTACTTCTGCATGGTTGCGTAAAAATATGGAAACCTATCTGAACAAAGCGATTGATGATCCCAGTCATGAAAACGTCGCGGCGTTTTATTACCTGCAACGGGTGATGATGGACAAAGCCGAACGCTTTACCAATACTGCCCGCTATGTAGTGATGTCAGATCCGCAGTTGGATGAAACGGTAAGGCGTCCGGTTGCGACCTATGCTGCCAATACAGCCAATCATCAAGCGAGCGTAATGGCTGACCGAGCCTTGAAAGATATTGCCGGCGTTGCCGGGATTTTATTTTTTTTTCGTTCTGATTGCCCTTATTGCCATGTGCAGGCACCGATTTTAAGCATGCTTGAAAAAGCTTACGACTTCAACATCTATGCGGTATCACTGGATGGCTTGGCTATGCCAAATGGCCTGTTCGGCAACTTCAAGCTGGATCAGGGGCAGGCCGCCTTATTGGGCGTTGAACAAACCCCGGCGTTATTCCTGATGAAACCGCCACGTCAGATTGTGCCGCTCTCGCAAGGGGCGTTGTCACTGGAAGAACTCACCAGTCGCATCCTGCTGGCGGCCAAGGAAGCGGGTTGGCTCGATGCGGCACAGTATCAAACCACCCAAGGTCTTCGTGCCACCCCGCTGTTATTGCCAACGACAGGCAGCATAAGCGCTGCAACAGCGCAAGAGCCGCTGGCTTTGATTCAGGCGCTTCAACACAGTGCGCAAGTCGGCAGTACCCCATGATTAAAGCTGTACTCAGGCACTTCGTTATTTTTTTTCTGCTACTTTTACTTCAGAGTTTGGTGCCTGTTTATGCCGATTTACAACAGGAGATGGATGGCATGTTTGGCACCCTAACCAACGTTACCGCACCGACGGCGCATATGGGGCAGCGCCGAGGCGTTATAACCGGTGGCAGTCTGGTGGCTCGCAACAGCATTAGCAATACCAACTTGGTATCGTTTGTGCCACCCTCTTTCAGTGCCGGGTGCGGCGGCATTGATTTGTTCGCCGGTAGTTTCAGCTTCATCAATTTCAATCAATTTGTGCAATTGTTACGTAATGTCGCAGCCAATGCATCAGGCTATGCCTTTCAGCTGGCAGTGGGGGCGATGTGTCCCTGGTGTGCGTCAGTAATGACTGATTTGCAAAAGAAAGTCCAAGAGCTTAACCAGATGTTCAGCAACTCCTGCCGACTGGCCCAAGGTATGGTTAACGATACCGTTAAAGCATCTGACTTGCAAAGTAAGACGAATCTCTCCAATGCCTCGTTTACCCAAGGTATCAGTGATGTGTTTTCCAGTTGGACCAATACCAGCACCTTGGGTGATCCTGTACAGCAGGTCAAACAAAATGCCCCCAATGACATGATCCAAAAAATCCAAGGTAATCTGGTTTGGCGAGCATTAATCAATCAAAATGCCGGAGCCTGGTTTCGTTTTGGCGGTAACAGTCTGTTGGAAGCGGCTATGAGCATTTCCGGTACGGTCATCGTTGATGCGCCACAAGCCGCTGCCGACGGCAAGGGTGAAAACAATCCGGTGAGTGCGCCCCCGCCCATACTTCGTATCAAGGACTTGCTGTACGGCAATGATGCCGGTAACAGTTATCAGACTGTTAACCTCTACAGTTGCTCGGACGGTCATGGTGCTGACCAATGCCTTAAACCTGTAGTTCAGAGCGTTACGTTGGTCGGTTTGAAACAACGGGTAATGGAGATTTTACTGGGTTCAGCCACCAATGGTAACGGTCTGATTATGAAGTTCTCGACTAATCAAGGACAAATCACTGCCACCGAGCAGGCATTTATGCAAACCGTACCGGATGCCATTGGCGGCATGATTCATAATCTGGCCCGTGAGGATGTTGGCATTGCCAAACTTTGGGCGGAGGAAGCGGCACCGGTGATTGCCCTGGAACTGGCGCAATTGATTGTCAACGATTTACTGAGCGCTGTGCAGACGGCAGCGCAGATTAACGATCATGCCTATGCCAAGTTGCTGATGGCGTCTCTGCAAGACGCTCGTGAACAAATTCAAGACGAGTACGTCACTATTGCCGGTCGTTACGGCAATCCACAAACCCTGATGGCGTTTTATCAGCAGCTGATGAATACCGTCAAACCGCGTCAATATGGCACTGTCGCGCAGATGCCGGCTACTGGCACGGCTTGGCCAACGCCTTAACCGTTGATAACGTCCCTAATGCTAACGGCTATTCGACAGTATCTATCCTGAGGCAACAAACCTATGTTCGAAATCTTCTCCGTGGGCGATTCGGCCTATTTGCAAGTGGTACTCAATGCGGTAGCTATGCTTTCCGGCACCGGTGATTATCGCACAGCAGCCAGTGTGGGCGGCTTGATCGGCGTAATTATCATCATGCTGAGGGCGTTAATGCAATGGGATGGTCGTGGTATACGCTATCAGGATCTGTTGTTGGCGTATGTATTGTGGCTTATGTTGTATGCGCCGTCAGTTAAGGTTTTGATTGAAGACGCCTATACCGGCAGTGTGGTGGCAGTCGATCATGTTCCCCTGGGGCCGGCGGCGGTGGGCAGCGTGATGTCCAACATGGGCTATCGCACCACCCGCTTGTTTGAGCAGGCTTTTGCCATGCCGTCGATGACCGGCCATGGTTTTGCCGATAGTCTGCAAACCTTAACGGCGGTACGCAAGAATCTGTTATCCCGCGTTGACTTGGGGGCTGCCAATGCACCTAATGCCGGCAGCGACATAGAAACTTCCTTTGCCAATTATGTTCGGGAATGTACTCTGACCGGCGTGGATTTGAATCTAAAATCGGTCGATGCGATTCTTCGTGATGCCGATCCGCTCAATGCCATTCGCTTTGACTCCGACATTTACATGACCGCAATCTATGTTGGTGGCCAGCCAAAAACCCTTACCTGTACGGATGCCTGGACGGATTTGGGAGTGGTGACAAATGGCGCTTTCAGCACTGCACTGGAAAGTCTGTTGCAGGAGATTTTGGGAGTACCTTCCGCTGCCGACACCGTGCCGAAAATCCAGGACGCCTTTGATGCCTTGGCAGGGCAGGGCGTCATTAATGCTGCCGATTACCTGTTGATGTCGGCCATCATGCCGATGTTTGAAAAGGGCGTCATTGGTCGTCACGAAGATGCGATGCACTGGACCAAAGCGTCCATGATAGAACAAGCCATCCAGCAACGTAATACCCAGTGGGCCGCGGAACAGACCTTGTTTTCCAAAATTGTTCGACCCATGATGGCGTTTATCGAGGGTTTGAGTTATGCGATTGCGCCGATTATGGCATTCGTGGTCCTGTTCGGTAGTGTGGGCTTACGCATGAATATCAGTTACTTCTCCATGCTGTTATGGATACAACTGTGGATGCCGATACTGGCAGTGATCAATTTGTTCATCAATATGTCGGCGGCCGGAAAAATGACGGCGTTGACTTCAGCCAACTACAATCTACCGTCGATGATGGGTATTTATCAAATGGACATGGAATTGCAGCAATGGCTGTCCATTGGCGGCATGTTGGCCGCGTCAACTCCAGCCATTACCTTGATGCTGATTTATCGTGGCGCAGTTACCGCCACGCATTTTCTGGGACGGATGGACGGCGGTGATTATGTCAACGAGAAAATTGCTACCCCGGATGTCATAAGTCCGGCACCGGTATTGAATGCCCAACCCATGCATCAGTATAGTCCGTTGTCGGCAGTGACGATGACTGGCAGCGACAAAGTGCTACCCAGCTTTACAGCGGGCCGGGATATGAGCGCAGCAGTGTCTTCCGCTCACCATGCGTCTGAGCAGGCTACCAGCAGTTTCATGAACAGCGTGTCGTCAACGGCGTCCAAATCCAGCAGTATTACCAATGATGCTTTTGACAGTCGTTCATTGGGTCAGCAAATCGCCAGCAATACTAGTCATACTGATGCCTATAATCGTCAGTTCGGTGAAGCCTTTGCCAAAAAACATGCGGACACAGGACTATCGGCTGATCACTTTTCGGCG
Organism: Methylobacter psychrophilus; assembly: GCF_025583945.1. Taxonomy (GTDB): domain Bacteria; phylum Pseudomonadota; class Gammaproteobacteria; order Methylococcales; family Methylomonadaceae; genus Methylobacter_C; species Methylobacter_C psychrophilus. The sequence continues at coordinate 11,648 of NZ_JAOEGU010000056.1, read as the reverse complement.
CTGGTGGCGGGTAGTGCCAATGCCGGTGCCAAGCTGTCAAATGAACGCTTAGGTGCCGCCATTTCAGGCCGGTTACAAAATGACTTTAAAGTCGGTCAAGACAAAGCCGACACGATTGCCGCTGATATTACGCAAACCGTGAACGACAGCGAGGGCTATCAGGCGGGCTTGGCGAAAAGTCTGGCTTTGGATGCGCAATCCGGTACACGCAACGTGGCATCATTGGGTTTACAAAAGCAATCGTTGTCCTCGTTACAACACAGCGCCACCGATGTCGTTTCCGCATCTGAGATCTACCAACAAACGCTATCGGCACAACAGCGCTTTGGCGCCCAAGCCAGCTTTGGTGCCGCAGAGACCGGTTTGAAACTGGCCAGTGACGGTGCCTTGATGGAAAGGTTGGATCTCACACTGGATCAGTATGGGCTACGCGGTGATGCACAGCGTCTAGCCTCGCAGTGGAAAGCGTCCGGTTGGATAGCTGACAGCGATCAGGCCTATGCGGCAGCGGGCATATCTTTGTTAACCGGCTTTTCCTCACCCAGTTACCGAACCCTGGATAACCAGCAGTCGCGTAGCGCCGAAATATCTGGTTACCAGTTATTAGGCGATGCATTTCACGCGCCAACAACGGATTCAAAGTGGAATCCTGTTAAAAACGAGAGTCTTAAAACCCAGGCTCCAGAAGTCGGAAGTGTGCAATCGATAGTTGAAGACGCAAACCTTATTGATCCCCGTCAAGAAGCTGAAAGTGCTACGCCTCGAGCGCAAAGCCAGATCAGCAGGACGCGCGGTCGAATGGCGACGGGTGAGAAGGCTATTGAGGCAGATCATGCTCAGAACCTCAAGGCAACAGATCAGCATTCGAGCGAGGGCTTTGCCGAGATGGGGGAAATCAAGGTCGAACATTTTAGAGCGGCGATTGCATCGGCTGCCAACAATACACCGTCTGCTGCGGAGTTTTCCTACAACATGCTGGGCGGCAGTGTTTATAATACGGCTAAAAATATTGAAGCTGTTGGTTCGGCCGGTAATCAAGGCCTTAAAGATTTTATAACCCATGCTGAGGATGCCTATGCAAAGACAGATGATTTTTGGGGTGCCATCAAATACGGTGCCTCACAATCCTATTCCGGCTTTAAAGAAGCAACGCAAACCTGGGCTGATCAGCGGGTGAATGAGGTAGCCGACAAACTAACGCCGAACCAACAAGCCTACTACCGTGCAGCCATGTTTGAAGCGTTTGCAGGAATCGCTGTCGTAGGTGATTATGGGGGCAGCATGGGTGAGGCAAGGCAGCGATTGCTAACTGAAGAAGGTTACACAGAGGGTGACAACATCGCTAAGCTGTTAAGAAGTGCAGCAGGACAAAACAGAACGGATCTGATTGATCAGATTGGTAATTTTAACCGGGCACGCGGACGGGTTAACTACTAATTTTTCAATTTTTGCCTTGTTGGTTTTAGTGCTTGAAACAATCCGGCGATGAGGCCGCGTGCCAACATGAAAAAGGAAAATTGAACAATATAAGGGATGATATTAGGATGCTTGATAGCGATAACCATTGCCATCAGAACTAATGCCGCCCAATAGTAATTGCTCTCATGAGACAGTCTTGCGGCTATTTGCTCGACACATTGAAATAGTAGTTCTGCAATCGCAAAAGCTGTGAAGATAATGGTTCCGAAAGCTGCAAAGAGAGATAGGGTGTTGGGTAAGATTCCCCGATGACTTGTAAACCATAATAATCCGAAACTTAAAGCCACAATTGCAAGCCATTTAAAAGCAGAAAACGACAGTGTATGTGTGTGAAACCGCTGCATGAACTGTTGAAGCCCACTGGAAAACTTCATGAAAGTGGTTCCACAGAAAGGACAACTGGATCGCAACGGCTGACCATAATAGCTGATTACCCGAGGCACCATGGTCCTGTTGCAGGCGCGGCAATTGACAGTGGCATGCTGGCTGGCATAGAGGGGTTTTACCGGAGTATCTTACAGAGGCCGGGGTGATAATTTGAAGCGCTTTGAATGGGATGTAAATGAGGACATTATTGATCTCTGGCAGAACTCAATCGAGTAATGATACTTCGATTCTGATGAGTTGCCAAGCCCCTGTTTGTCCTGCTGGAAAATTGATATCTGCTGTTAAATTATCCGTTGAGCGCTGTCTTTTTTGCGCAGATTATCCATCATGCAAATCTGGCAGGTTGGCGGAAATTTGCTGTTATAGATAACGAGGGTGTCGCCATGACAGCTTTCACAATACTGCAGGGCGGCTAAACCGATTTTAAGTGCTTGAGCGATAACCCAGGCTTCGCTGAAATTCGCAGGGCGCACTTTGCCATAAGGCCTGCGTTCACGAATCTGGTTAGGGAAGGTTTGACAAAAAAAATCCCAGGCAAAAATGATGGCAGGCACATCCATTTTAGTCCTGATATCGACTTGGCTGGCACTGCGATAAAGCGATGTAAACAACGATAGGTACAGGAATGATTCCCTAACTTGAGGAATGGCATCGATGGCTGGCAGCAATCCCGACTTTGGACTTTCACCGTGGTGGATGGCACGATAAATATTGCGAATTTCCGGTAAGCTGATGCTGTTAATAAGTTGACTGACATAGGATGTTCTTAGTTTTCGTTTGAGCAGTTCATAAGCCAAGCACTTGTTTTGAAGTTGCTCTTCATAGGATAAATCTTGATCTATCATGACTTGCTGCCGGGTTTACCCAAAAACATCCGCAAGCGACGTGCTCCTTGTTCAAAGTGTTCGTTGCCCACAGGTTCGTTACCTAAGAAGGTCGGCCAGGAACTGACGGGAAATCGGGGGGCAAAATTGAGCACATCGCTGCGTGCCAGTGCTTTCAACTGGTCAACCGGCATTTTAGACAAAATGTTAACCGCTTCCGGCGTTAAGCCCAGGCTAACCATGGCTTGTTGGGTACGACCGGATTGAATTAACTCATGGGCCAAGATTAGATAGTCCAGATTCAGGTTATAGATATTGTTATTCATCGCGCTAACCCAATTAGAGCACTGCCCGGATTTGATCGGCAACGGCCAATACCTTTCGACCATAAGCGATTGCCGCACTGACATTCTGCCAACTGTGATAGCGGCCTATCCCTAAAACCAGATTGTTGGGAGCGGACTGGATTGCTTCCGCTAATACTAAAGCACCAATTTGTAGATTGGTGACAGGATTAAGCAATTGCTCGGGCTTTTCGACTCGATATCCCTGCCAATGTAGATTGATTTGCATGAGTCCTACATCAATATTGCGACTGCCTTCGGCAAGGGTTTTATTTAAGAGAGTCTGTGCTTCCTGTTGGGAGGCAGGGATAATCGATTTACCGGATTTGTTGATGGCCCAAGGCCATGGAGTTACCTGGTGATTGGTAATGCTTTTGGCAGATTCAACCAGGGCAACGGCGTATAAAATGTAAGGATCCAGTTGATGACGGTGGGCTATTTGCCACCAGAGTGTGTTATGAAGATGGTTGGTGAAAGGCGCTGTTCTTTTTTGGGTAGTTGCAACAATAGAATTTTTTAGTAGATGGTTTTTCTCAAGCGCCCAGCATGATTCGCCAAAAATAATAACGCACAAACAGAGTAAAGCTGAAGTAGCAATTTTGGTTGTTTGTCGCATACGCCGAATCTGCCAAGTTTCAACAAAGTGTGGGTTCGACGATTGATAGTAGTTTTGTAAATTAGTGTTCAACATGGCAGACAAGCATTATAGATAATGATGTCAGTCTACTGGATTGATACCATTTCTATACGTTCGAAAAACGACCGTTTACATCCTTTTTAGGAAACTTGATTGAATTGATACTATTCAATACCAACGTTATTAATTTGTTGAAAATGCGCGAATACATCGGAGTCTAATTGCTACTTGATAAACGAGAGGGTAAATCTTATTTTAAAGCGGGTATGAGACTGGATGTTTAATCCGAGTGACTTCAAGGTATTTTAGGTCCAGATTTTTCTCGATGTAATCATTGGCAGGGGAGGGGAAGCCAGTCGCGACTTTACCACTGAATAAGAGGAAACGCATCACACAAAGCTGTAGTGTTGCTAATAGCACAGTAAAAGCAGTCATGGGCATAGGTACTCGGTAAGGGCAAAGAATATATTTAATGTTTTCTTTTTGTTCTCTTTTTTATTGCATCTTAGTTTATTTTTGCTAAAATGACAAAAAACTTAAAGAAGATCGAGATACCACCACCTATGAGTGTATTAACCCGGCGACAACGAGAGATTTTCAATTTTCTTCGTGACAACACCGACAGTTTTTCTCGTCCGCCCAGCCTCGATGAGCTCTGCGCTGCGCTTGGTATGGCCTCGCGCGGCTCTTTGTACAAGCACATTATGGCGTTGATTAAAGCGGGTCTGGTAGAACCTTTTGCCGGGAATAAACAAGGCGGTGTTCGCCTGACGACCTCTCAAGTACAGAGCGATGATTCTATTACTGAGCAAGGTCTACCTTTTGTCGGTTCAATTGCCGCCGGTAAGCCGATTGAAGCATTAGCAACCGTCAGCTACATGACCGTCCCGGATGTACTGAAAACCGATAAATCCTGCTATGTGTTGCAGATTAAAGGCGACTCCATGATTGAGGCCGGTATTTTTGATGGCGACTGGGTGGTTATAGAGCAACGTGACTATGCAAGTAACGGGGAGATAGTGGTCGCCTTGATCGACAACGCCGAAGCCACCCTGAAATACATTGAGCAGGCTGCCGAGCAAGTGTTGCTGCTACCTGCCAATGCCAATATATCAGTGTTGTCTTATCGTCCCGAACAAGTTGTAATTCAGGGTGTGTTAGTCGGGCAAATGCGTAGTTACCGGTCACATTAAGTACATTCATATAACGAGGAGAAGAACCATGGCACAAAGAATTCACATGCACGATCAGGTCTTTAATAAAGTTGACGATATTATGAGGCATTACAAAAAAAAGCCGGTAGAGCACTTGGTGCAACGAGTAAAGCACTTTATTAAACATACTTTAGTTATTTGAAAGAGGTGTTGGCGCATGCCAATAGTTGATAGAGACTACAGAATGCTACTTTTTTATTCTCGGATAACCTCCTTGTCTCTTTCCCGTATTGTAAACAAGGTGTCTTTGAAACAATATGTGACTATCCATAAATGAACGAACAACATTAAAAAATTTACTATGGAGTTTTTGAGAATTTTATGTAGCGTCACACAATTTGTCTCATGAGTCACATACACCTTTTTAATATGGCATGAATAGCGTTAGTGTCAAAATGATAGAAATCAAAAACATTGAAAATAACTCATCACTAAATTACACTAAGTGAAATTTAGTGATGAGTTATTTTCAATGCAACCTATACGGCGTTTAATGCAAAGCTTGGCTCAGTTAGCTGGTCCCGAGCATTATCTTTTTACTCCTGATGACTTGAGGGCTATTTTGCCTGATCTGACGGAATCGGCTTTTAATACGCTTTTAAGCCGTGCTACCAAGCAATGTCACTTGATCAGATTATGCCGAGGGCTCTATCTTTTTGATAAAGTTGCACCCATTACCGGACTTTTATTGTTTCATGCCGCAGCAAGATTACGTGCAGATTATTTAAATTATATTAGTCTGGAAACTGTACTTAGTGATTCGGGCGTTATTTCTCAAATACCGATCAATCGAATTACCGTTATGTCATCAGGACGGAGTAGTGTAATTTCTTGTGGTCGGTGGGGTTCGATTGAGTTTGTTCATACCTGTCAAAAGCCTCAGGAACTCGTTGGTCAAATATATTATGACACTCGCTGCAAGCTTTGGCGTGCCAAGGTGCCCCAAGCGTTGCGTGATATGCGGGCAACCCATCGTAGTACAGACTTGATAGATTGGAGTGTTGCCAATGGGCTTGTTTGATCAATTGGTCGATGAGGCATTGAAGAATCAGCAAGAGTTAGCGCCACTGCGCATGGTGGTCGAGAAAGAACTGCTACACCACGATATTTTGCGGGTGTTAAGTCAATCAGGCATGTTGGCTCAACTCACCTTTATTGGTGGTACTTGTTTACGCGCATGTTATGGCTCTAATCGACTCAGTGAAGATCTTGATTTCACGGGAGGTGCCAACTTTAATCGGGATAGTTTGACAGCTATGGCAGACGTATTGGTAACGAAAATGATGGCCAAATACGGTCTTGAAATTACAGTGAGTGAACCAACTCGAGATGTAGGTAACGTTGATACGTGGAAGTTGAAGGTGCAAACGCGACCGGGGTGTAAAGATCTACCGGCTCAGAGAATCAATATTGATGTGTGTGCTATTCCAAGTTATCAACCACGCCCTATGCTTTTATTAAACCCCTATGGCGTTGAGATGGGTACCAGTGGTTTAATTCTGCAAGTTGAAAGCCGGGAAGAAATTTTTACTGACAAGCTTTGTGCCTTTGCACTTCGACCCAACCGAATTAAGAATCGTGATTTATGGGATATAGCCTGGTTATATCAACAAGGTGTAAAACCACAAATGGACTTAATTCCAGTAAAGCTAGCAGACCATAAAAGTGATCCTCAGCAGTTTTTGGATCTGTTTGACAAGCGTTGTGCATTACTCAAAACAGATCCCAAGGTAGCGTTAGAGTTTAGAAAAGAAATGCGACGTTTTTTACCTTCTGAATTGGTCACTCAAACTGCAGATCAGCAAGTCTTTTGGGATTTTCTTACTAACCTTATCAATGACTTATCCTCGCAAATTCGGCATTCTTTATTAGAAGAGAGGCTTGTCTCCGGATTTCAGATGTAAAGCTTAATTCGAGTCATGAAGCGAGTTGTTCAATTAAGATATCGACAAGGCATTTGAAGCTATTTAGCTTGGAAAAGACATAACAATTGACGCGATTTTTATAAATACTGTCATATAACTGATTTAAGTGGCGCGAAAAAAATATTGTGTGCCAAATAAAATGGCGCGATACTGCATCTCACGACACAAAAAGGTAAGTGAATGCCAAAAATTTTTTCACTTCAAGAAGATACTTTTGGACGTGACATTCTTAATCGCCTGCTCATTGATTTTTCGTGGGCATCTTCTGTACTGGAAGGAAATAATTATAGTCGATTAGACACAGAGAGGCTGATCAAGTTTGGTCAAGCAGCTGAAGGTAAGGATGCAATGGAAACCCAGATGATCTTAATCACAAATCTGCCATTGAATATCTGGTGCTTGATACCGAGTACGCTGGCGTTAACCCGGAAACTATTATTGTTTTGCATGCCTTTCTTTCCGATGGGCTGATGCCCGACCCGATGACCTGTGGTCAGGTTCGCAATCGCGCAGTGGATATCGGTGGTAGTGTCTATCTGAAATGGTTTATAAAATCGACTATTAGATATTAGATATTAGATATTAGATATTAGATGGCGATTATTTTACTTATGGGAATGGCAGTTAATGGGATGTATTATTTCCAAATTATTAATAACTTGATGTTCAAGTTTTTAATTCTTGATTTTAGAGAAATCCATTGAATAAAGCCTTATTTAGTCTCTGGGTTTAGGCCCCTCATTCTGAGAGACTGGAAAACTTGATGAGGTCGATGGCGTAAGTAGGCGTTTCAATTGGAAGGCGGATAAAGCCGTGATGCAAATAGAAGGCTTCTGCCTCGTAGGAAATGGCGTGAACGATCAGAAGGCGAGCAGATACTTCCTGAGCAGCACGGGCAGACCTTTGTACAGCATCATTCAACAAGGCTTTGCCTAAGCCTTCGCCTTGCCATTTTTTATCGATGGCTAAGCGTCCAAGAATGACCGCCGGAATTTGTCGGGGCATATTCCGGCGCATAGAGCCAGTAACGTCCTGATTAAGAATCTGGCCCATGCAAATAGCGAAGTATCCTATTACCTTAAGCGAACCCTGTGGACAAACGACATAGGTTCTGCTTGCTCCCGTCGCCATATTATCAAGTGCTCGATCTCGTAACCAGCTATCTAACGCTTCCTCACCTGATTGGAAGTCTTCTAAATCGTGACTTGTGGTTAGATAAGCAGGTGAGCAAAGCCTTTTGTTTTCACTCATGCGACCACGGATATTTAGTTGCAATCAAACGCTTCATGCCGTCAATTTGTTCTTGTGATGCAGGCGTGTCTAGTAAGCCCAAGATTTTTTGAAATGCTTGGTTATCAACATAAATGGAGGTTTGATCAAGAATTACGTTCTTAGCCTCTTTCAGTGCAGATGCCATCATGAATTGTGAGCGGTTCAAACCAAGCAATTCGACTGCTTGGTCAATAAGCAATTTATCATGGGCACGGGCACGCAAGTGGATATTTACTTCGGCAGTGGCGTGTTGCGTTTTCATTGGCTTGTATCTGTTGAATAATTGGTTAATGTAAAATTAGTCTAATGTGTTGCTTTTGTCAACACAATAAATCAGGTGGTTATCGTCAACTGACTGAACAGAGCAATTGTCGCAGAACAGCCAGCACAAAATCCCGAAATTGATGATTGGTATAACTTGATGTTAAAATTTTTTTGGCTTGACTGAGGCGGTCTAGATAAATCGAGGAATTTTCGTCAATGCGTTCAGGTGCAATATCATAGATGCTTAGCTGTAAGGTCTTATTTAAAATAAAGAATTAAAAACTTGAACATCGAGAATAAAGCAAATTTATCCCGCGATTGTAATATTGTTATCGATTATATCTACTCGTAGTCATTCTTATCTAAGCTAAAAGTGAATTTTTCCATTTCTGTATTCAACTCTCCATGAATTGCTATGTGTAGTAAATTTGTCACTACGTTGTAATTAGTATGAAGTAGAATGTAGTAAATATGTAGTAGATCAGAGCTTGGCGAGATCTGTAACTAATTGAATATTAAGTAATTTTTAATGTTTTTGCTTGTCTGGGGGACAAGGGGTCACAGGTTCAAATCCTGTCGTCCCGACCAATTGAAACAATGACTTACAAAATATAGATTTTGTTAAAAAGAGAAAGTAACGTTTTCGGTACAACATCCGGTACAACAAATATTAACACTTGCCAATTATTACCAGCTTTATACATCCGGCAACCTCTGCCGAAAATAAATAAAATCGCCCCATCACTTGCCTAAATTTTGACCAATAAAAATCGGTGTCCTCCATTTTTATATTTCCGGCAAGCTAAATCAATTTGCGCTGAATACTACCAGTAGATAGTTAGGTTTGCCGGTGAATATTAATGTAAGATTAGCATTAAAGCCGATGTAGCTCAGTTGGTAGAGCAACTCATTCGTAATGAGTAGGTCACGAGTTCGACTTTCGTCATTGGCTCCAAAGAATACAAAAACATTAGGTATTTTCACCTATGGCTAAATAATAAAATAGTCCGGGCGATGGCCAACACTGTAAATAAATAATACCCTTTTTCTTGTCGGCAATTGCTGCCGGATTTCAGGAAAAATAAAACCGGTGTTACCCCAGCAAAACTTTATAAGCCTAAATTATTAACCGTTGGTTTTTGTGTCCAAGTGCTACCGGCTTCAAGCGTTGCCGCTGTAATTTTAAAGACGCTACAAACTCAATTAAGCTTCCTTTTTTGCGCTATGGGTAGCGTGGTTTGTGTGGTGTTGCTTTATCATTATCGCGCCACCAGTGGGCTTTTTTTGGCTGTGCTGTGCCGGTATCAAGCGGAAGTGTAGCTGAAAGCCTCGCATGTAGCTAATATGCCGTAATTAAGGTTGCCCCTAATTTCAGATAAAAAAATCGGTGTTACCCCAATGTCATTAAGTTAAGACATACCTCATTGATTTATTTAGCTCTCTTGTAACTGCAATAAAAAATTCTGTTTTTCAATTTTGAAGTCGATCTACTATAACTTCTTCCTCTGCGTATAGGCTCTATGGTACAGGCTATATAATCAATCAGTGCCTCAAGTTTGCCCTGCAGTTTACGAACTGAAAATAGAAGGAGTTCAATCAGAGTATTTTTCATTTTGGAAAGCGCCTGTGCAAAATTAACTTGGTATTCGTGTTTGCGATGAGCCGTTGCTTTATCAACCTGTTGTTGAGCAGCATTGGCGACCATAGCAGTAAGATTGGTCGAAAGGACCTTGGCATAAAAATCCTGTTTAACGGACAAAACTGATTTGCCGGAAAAGTTCTCGATTTCTACCCACTGCTTAAGGCGTTTGTAATTTTCTTCGGCACCCCATCTTAGGTGATATAGCTCCTTCAATTCACAGACTGGAAAGGCTTGCTCATCCATCAGGTTAGTAATCAGTACTTCAACTTCGCCATCCTCCAGCTCAACGCTTACCAGACGGAGCTTGAGGGGTTTCGTCGGTAAGCCTTTTTCTATGCATTGATTGACTGAGCGCTTGTTGGCTTTGAGGGTGATCACAGTTTGTGTTTTTCCACTCTTGGCAAACTCTTTGTAGAGTAGACTTTGGTTGCTTTTGGCACGCATACAAAAATACCGATCTGTTGTCTCATAAAAGGCGTACAACCAAAAAGCATTATAACCCCTGTCTAAGATAGACAGGTCCTTAGAATGAGCATAATTTAAATGGGCCGCAGCACACTCCCGTTCAGATGCGGTTGTGTGGTTGATACTGGAATCAATACTGATGTGGTTAAGGACATCATAGTAAACGGACACAAGTGCCAAGGGACAGTCTTTCTGATTATCCTTACCAGGATTTACCCCAAAGGCCTTAACTATATTAGGTTCGTTTGGAACCCTGAACTGCGAGCCGTCAATGGCGCAAAGCCTGAAGCCATGCCAGGTTTTGAATTCAGTATGGGTGGCATAATAAGCCTCAACCGCTTGCTGGTTAAGATCAATGAAAGCGGTATAAGAAAGCTGTTTGCGTGCTTGGCTTAGCGTGGACTTAGTAACTACTTGAAATCGTGGATTGTCGGGGTTCGCTATGTTAAAAAAGTTATCCAATTCTTGCTGATAGGAACCCTTCGTTAAGTTCAGAAAGTAAGTGAGGAGTGTTGGAAATGAGAGTTTGCGAGTTCTGCTGAAACTGGTTTCAGTGAGGCGGTGCTGTATTTTGAAGGTTTCGCTGGAGAGGGTTTCGTTAAGTAGATTATAAATATTTTCTAGCAAAGAGCTTTTTTTTCTGACATTCTAACTTCCTTTTTATATTTTTTATATAAAATAAATCATATCATATTCAATATGTTGGAGCTTAACTTAATGACATTGGGTGTTACCCGGTTTAGTTTGTTTGGCACTGCCCGCCAGCTATCGGCCTTTAAGACATACACTATTTGCTGTCTTGGTGGCATCGAGTTGTGCTTCCCATATTTTGCTCGCAACCCAGAGTGCCAGTCGAAAATCATCCGCCTCCGGCGGTTTTTGGAGGAAAGTCTCAGCCTTTTTATCGTCGATTTTCAGTTGATCGAGAATAGCGCTTTCTGGATTGTTAACGAGCTCAACTATGTCCGTTTCATCATCAAAAAACAGGAGCCCCAGCGCTTAAATAAGCATCGGGAACAATTCCCCTTTCATTTCGCATGCCCAGAGTATGAAGCATTCTATCGGGGGCGTATTGCCTCACATAATAATCAAACTACTGGGAGACCCCATACCTCATCAGCCCCAGTTTCGATTTTAATACTACTTTGCGTTTTTAGCTTCACTATTTTGGAGTGATTACGTCAGAGATTTGGTG
>NZ_JAOEGU010000055.1 GCF_025583945.1 Methylobacter psychrophilus | reverse complement strand
GTGCCCAACCCAGTGCCACGCTGTATGAAAAAGAACTGGAAACCAATTTAATCCAGCAATTGCAAACCTTCCTGCTGGAACTGGGCAAGGGCTTTGCTTTTGTGGCACGGCAAAAACAATTACGTGTCGAAGGCGATGTGTTTTTTGTTGATCTGGTATTTTACAACTACCTGCTCAAATGCTTTTTACTGGTTGATTTAAAAGTCGGCAAACTTGCCCACCAGGATGTCGGCCAAATGGATATGTATGTACGGGTATTTGAAGAACAATACCGGGGCGAAGGCGACAACCCGACACTGGGTTTGATCTTGTGCTCGGAACGCAACGAAGCCGTCGCCAAATATTCCCTGTTAGCCGATAGCCAACAGTTGTTTGCCAGTCGCTACCGCGCCTTTTTACCCACCGAAGCTGAATTACAAGCCGAATTGCAACGCGACCGTGCTGTGCTGGAAAATGCCATTTCAGAAGGTGAAGCATGAAAATAATAGCCTCTTACAAGCACTGTACCGAGATAGCACGATGAATGCGATTCAAACCTTAATCACCGATCACATTAACATCTGGACAGCCGCCGATACCGCCAAGAAATCAGGCCGTGGTCGTAGTTCGGGTAATGCCGCCAGTGTCTATGGCATCAAGAAATTGCGCGAGTTGATACTGGAATTGGCTGTGCGCGGGAAGTTGGTGCCGCAAGATGCGAATGATGAACCGGCCAGTGAGTTGCTTAAGAGGATAGAGGTAGAAAAAGTTAAGTTGATTGCCGAGGGCAAGATTAAGAAAGCCAAACCACTGGCAGAGATAACGGATTATGAAAAACCGTTTGATTTGCCGCACGGATGGGATTGGGTTAGGCTTGGCCGCGTTGGAAATTGGGGTGCTGGATCAACACCTCTACGCAGCATTTCAAGTTATTACGGTGGTGAAACTCCGTGGTTCAAGTCAGGCGAACTAACGGCTGACTTTATTGATACTTCTGAAGAAACAATAACCGATCTTGCATTAAAAGAATGCTCGCTTCGCTTAAATCAGCCGGGTGATGTATTGATTGCCATGTATGGTGCAACAATCGGCAAGACAGCAATTCTAAAAGTTCATGGAACAACTAATCAAGCTGTTTGTGCTTGCACCCCCAATACAGGTATTTTTAATAGATATTTATTGGTTTTGCTGAAAGGTATGAAGTCCAATTTTGTTGGGCAGGGAGCGGGTGGTGCTCAGCCAAATATTTCACGCGAAAAAATCATTGCAACTATTGTTGCTATCCCTTCGACCGAAGAACAACACCGCATAGTCGCCAAGGTCGATGAACTGATGGTGCTGTGCGATCAAATGGAAACCCAACACAGCAACGCCGCCGAAGCCCACGAAAAACTAGTCAGCCACCTGCTCGGCACACTCACACAATCGCAAAGCGCTGAAGACTTCAACACCAACTGGCAACGCATCGCCGCGCATTTCGGCATCCTGTTCACCACCGAAACCAGCATCGACGCCCTCAAGCAAACCCTACTGCAACTCGCCGTTATGGGTAAACTCGTCCCACAAGACCCGAACGACGAACCCGCCAGCGAATTGCTAAAACAAATACAGGCAGAAAAAGCTAAGTTGATTGCCGAAGGCAAGATTAAGAAAGACAAATCATTATCGACGATAACTGAAATAGAAAAACCTTTTGATTTGCCGCAGGCATGGAAATGGATAAGGCTTGATGAAATTTCTCAAGTTGGTACCGGGGCAACACCTCTACGCACAAAACCAGAATACTTTAATCCAGCTGAGTTTAGCTGGATAACCAGTGGAGAAACGTCAAGTCCATATATATTTGAAACCGAGCAATATGTATCATCACTAGCTCTTAAAGAAACCAATTTAACTGTATATCCCAAAGGAACTCTTATCGTTGCAATGTATGGTCAAGGAAAAACGCGAGGCCAAATTACAGAGCTAATGGTTGATGCTTGTACCAATCAAGCTTGTGCTGCAATTAAACTATTCAATGTGGATAATATTCATCGAAAATATGTTAAATATTTTTTCGAGAAGATATACGATGAACTTAGAGAGTTAGCTGCTGGTGGAGCTCAGCCAAATCTAAATCTAAGCAAGATTAAAGAAACATTGCTACCTTTTCCTCCTATTTCCGAACAACACCGTATCGTCGCCAAAGTTGATGAGCTCATGGCAATCTGCGACCAACTAAAATCCCGCCTCACCGCAGCCAACCAGATACAGAAAAAACTGGCTGATGTGCTGGTTGAGCAAGCAATATCTTAATGAAAACGATATCTATAACCTCATTAATCAGTAAGTTGGATAATGAATAGTCGACCACCGCTTCTCATTGCTCAGCAAGGCAAAGAAGGTGCTTTTTTATCTTGGTTGGAAGATCTTGGTCTTAAAGATTTTATTTCTCGTTATCCATTACCAAAGTTGGTTGAGTGGGGTTGGCTTGTACCACAATATCGAATTGTTTTTCCTAATGATTATTTTTTAACTTGGCAAAATTTCCCAGAATATCCTGCTCATTTAAGTCCTGAAAAGCCAGGCTTTGATATTGAAAATTCGTTATGGGATTCAACTTGGCATCTTGATGATGACCAAAAACCTCTCTGGTTTTTACATCCGTTTTTTCATCCAGATAACGATTATGGAAAAAAATTACGTGATGATAATGTAGCACCAACGCGCATTCCTGATGAATTTATTCATCCCTACCTTTCTATACCTATCACTCCATATGCTGATTATTATTTTCACTGGCAAGCTTATGCATTGATTGATGTTATACGTTCAGCCGATCGATTTAGGCTCATTATTAACACACCCGATGTTGAGGAACAGGTGCAGAATCTTGTGTGTAGTGCTGCACTAATCAAGGAAAACACAACAAAACCGAGTGATGTAATCAAACAAACCCATAGATGGGGAGGGCTTGCTGAATCAATGACTTGGCTTTCGCATTATTGTGCATTTCGTGATGCGTTACCTTATAAAAGTGATCCGACTTTACACAACAAAGGTGCAAAGCAATTAGCTGTATATTTGAATATTAATGCAGAAATACTGGAAGAAGTTATTGAAAAACTGTTAAATTTAGCAAGTAGTTGGTTATGGGAAAATGAACGTTACTGTGTATGGACGATTAAGGCTTGGCCTTATCTTCAAAAAGACATTAGGTGGGCTATGGAATGGCTAGTCTGTCTTAGTGATAAAAAATTTAGTTATTATCTGGACAAGTGGAAATGGAAAGATTTTCAACGTCATGAATGGGCAGAATTACATAAAGTTCTGCCTTATGAATTTTTTGAAGATAAGCAGCATTTTTTACGTTATGTGCCTATTTATAATAATAAGCAGTATAAAGGTATGATACCAATTGACGAAAACCTAAATCAATTGGTAAGCAGTCTACAAGCAAAAAATTATCCCTTTGATAGTTTCTTATACGCGTTCCGCCAACTTCATGAAAACTTAAATCATAAGCCGCAACAAAAAGGCGGTTTAAATTTTCGTGTCTCACGTCCACTTGATTATTTCTTATTATTAGCGATCCGCACTGAAGTTTGTCTTCGTTATGCTTTGGAAAAAGATGGCTCTTTGAAAAAAAATACATCTTTAATAAATAGCGGTAAGCTAAAAAACAAAGATAAACTAGATGGATTGGATAAATACATTATTGAACTTGCTAAACAAAAAAATATTTCTGCCCATGTCATTGAGTATTTTAAGACAGAATCAAAAAAACTTACACAATTGAGAGATACGCCAGAAGACCCTATTGCTAACATCATGGTCATTACAGACGATAAGTGGAGTGAAGAAGACACACATCTAGTGCATGCTTTTTTATGTTGTGTTTTAGCAAGAAACTATTTTGCCCATCACACGTATTTGGATAATAGCTTCATATCCAATGAAAAATCTGCCTTTATGTTGGCCGGAATTATAGTCACATTACTTGTTTTGTTGGATAACCCATAACCTTTACCATAGGATGCTGCCAACGACAGGAGGCACATCAATCGAAAATAATTCCTCGATTTCGTTTTACCGTATAAAGACTACTGGCCAATGAATTAACCGCGTAATTAACAGCCTAATAACTACAGCTTATTTCTTATGTGTCATTAGCTCCATGTTGATGGATCAATGTTAAAATCGGACTTTTCAAGTCGTGCAAGTGCAGTAAAAGCAGATGGTGCTGCGACTTTTATTTCATCCCAAACTTCTTTGAATGCAGGTTTAGAAAGATTCTCTTTGATTCCATCATTCCAATCTTTCCAACGATTTTTACTAATTCTTTTCTTTTGCCTTAAATAGGTTTGCTCGTTACAAAGGTCGAGATAGTTATAAATATTTTCACGCAACGTATCCTTGCTATCATCGATAGTCTTCCCAATTAATGCGTCAACCGGAATATGTCTAACAAGTTCTCGATATTCTTGGTTTAGTTGGTTTTCAAATGAAGTCCCTGCAAGTTTTCTACTTTCACTAATTTGCCATGCCGCGATAAAAACTCCAATAGCCGTTGCTAAGGAAGCTAAAGTATTTAAAATCATGATATCTGACTCCTATCAGTAGGCTATAAGGATTTCCGAGTAAATTCGTAAAGTCGGAGTTTTTTAATGAGAAATTAAAGTAAGCTTTAATTTTTACAGCCTTTTGTTAGGCAGAATAAAGGCTATAGAGTTACTTTATCTTTATCTGGATAGATTTTTACCAACGACAACCGTTAGTATAAAATATTATTTATAATCTATAGCTGGTGTCGTTTTCAGGGCGACTTTATGCCTTTACAAGGCAATCCATAGATGCCTAACAAGTCATTATCTAAGTCTGGATAACAGACTCTATTTTCAATCTTAATTGATAAAAATACCTTAGGCTTATTTTCTATTGGTCGAGAAAAATACATCTTCCTATGTAAATTCACAATACGTATAAATACCTATAAGCTAACTAACTAAATAAGTCTTCTGCTTTAGTATTGCTGCACTTGTAATAACAGCAGAAAAGTATCTTTATTATTATTTCGCCCTTCCGCTTAACTATCCCTGCTATTTTTTTAAAGCAATCAAAAACACGTTCGCCACTGGGCAATCCTCCCGCCCCTTTTCAGGGACGGAAGGCTTACCCATAGCTTGTTAAAACATGCACTGTTCAAGGGCTCGCTATGCTTTCAGGTAAATAAACGATAAGGCTGTTTTTTTACCTAAACCCTTGACAGGTTCGGCTTCCGTGCCAATTCCAGGTAAAAATAAAGACTTAATTATTAGCATTGCTATTGATTAACAATACTAGCTGTGCTATTATTATCTTGTAGTAACGTTATTTTTTAAAAGTTGGCGAGGCGTATTCGACACGCCCCGCCGGTTTCCATAAGTGCATTTTTAAGGCCACACATTATGAATATTACATTATATCCCCTGGGCGCTTACGTGTCCGGTTATTGCCTGCCGTTCACCATCGAGTTGGATGGACTTGATCAGGCAGGTTATAGTCAGGCGGTCAGCGCCGGGCTTTATGCCGCCACTTATAAAAAAGGCGATGGCAATGTGTTGTCGTCGCGCTGTTTGCGTTGCGATACGGTGGTGATCGCTTCGGTAGAAAAAGAATGTGCGTGTTGCGGCAATCTTTACATGGAAGTCAAACAAACCGATGAAGAGTGGATCGTCTGCGATTACGAAGAGGTGCCGGCGCAATTTGTCGGTGAATACGATTTGTCTTCAGATTTTTTTGCCTACTCAGAATTTATGGCCACTACCAACCTGGAGCCGGCAGTCATTGACGCGGGTTTGGCGTGTGGGCTGGATTTATTGCAAATCGAAGACGCTTATCAGGGCCTCTATGACTCGAATACCAGTTTTGCCGAGCAATATGCAGAAAATACCGGCGCACTCAATGAGTCATCCGTGTGGCCTTATACCTGCATAGATTGGGACTGGGCAGCACGGGAATTGATGCATGATTACTCTGAACAAGATCAGCATTATTTTTATATCAGTTAGCTCACCAAAAAGTAGCCGTATTAAGGCGGCTGCCTCAGATCTGGAAGCAGAACGCATGGCTTATGCGTTATTTGCGATCAAATGTGACTTGAAAAATTTGGGTTTTGATCCACGTTAAGGGGGTTTTATGAAAAAAATACCAGCAATAAAGATCGGCAAACCATCAATCTTGCCGACAAGCTTTCAACAAGTAGCGATTGATAGAGGTGTACCAATTTTAACGCTGGAAGCTGACTTGCTGTTAAAACGCATCCAGGATGGCGGATTTTCGGGTGATTTTTTAGCCGCAGCTTTTTTGTCAATGTACCGGATGAGGGCCGAATTTGTTTATAGCTTGGGTGAGCTTATCAAACTGGATGCAGAAGGTTTTCGGTTGTTCCACGAAATATTGCATGTGCGTTTTTGCAAAGGCTGGAATGACGATTTTTTATACGAATTGGAACAAAAAATAATGGCGGTTAAATAGCTTATGGAAACTCTCAATCTCAACCAGGCGGCACAATTTTTAATAATGAACGCCGAGGTATTGCGGCGCAAAGCCAGCACGGGCGAAGTACCGGGGCGCAAGACCGGAAAAAGATGGGTATTTATCAAAGAACATCTTGCCGATTGGGTAAGTGGTCGTTATCCTGATCGTGGGCAAGGCTTGCGCGTGATTGATGGTGGCTTAACTACAAATGGAGTTATTGAAACATGTCAATCTACAAACGCAATGATACGTGGTGGATTCAAATCACCACAGCAAACGGCGAGCGAATACAACGCTCTTCTGGGACTCAAGTAAAACAGGAAGCACAAGAACTACACGACAAAATAAAAGCCGAAGCATGGCGGGTGAAAAACTTGGGAGCCAAACCCCGCCACACTTGGCAAGAAGCAGTCATACGATGGTTAAGCGAGCATAGCCACAAAAAAAGCCTGCACACTGATAAAGTGCATTTGCGATGGCTAAACGCACACTTAAATAATAAACACATTGATGAAATAAACAAGTCTTTGATTGATGCAATCAAACAGGACAAGTTAAAAACCGGCGCAAGCAACGGCACGGTTAACAGGGTTCTGGCATTACTCAGGTCGATGCTGAGTTGTGCAAAAGATGAATGGGAGTGGCTTGATACCATTCCTACGGTTAAATTATTACCCGAACCCAAAATAAGGTTACGGTGGCTCTCGCATGATGAAGCAGATCGGTTGCTAAAGGAATTACCGGAGCACTTAAAAGCAATGGCAAAATTCACCTTGGTAACAGGCTTGCGGGAATCCAATGTAACCGGCTTGCAATGGTCACAACTGGATATGAAAAGGCACTGTGCCTGGATACATGCAGACCAGGCCAAAGCAGAAAAAGCCATTGCCGTGCCCTTGGGTGCTGATGCACTGGAAGTTATTAGAGCGCAATTAGGTAAAAATGAATCTTTTGTTTTTACTTACGAAGGCAAACCCGTAACCCGTGCCAATAATCACGCCTGGCGTAAAGCGTTAATTCGTGCTGACATCAAAGAGTTTAGATGGCATGACTTACGCCACACCTGGGCAAGCTGGCATGTTCAGAACGGCACACCGCTGAATGTTTTAAAAGAACTCGGTGGATGGGCTGATTTAACAATGGTTATGAGATACGCGCACTTATCCAGCGACCATCTAAAAGAATATACCGGCAATGCAAGTCTAAAAAAAGAAGGTAGAGTAGTTGTTTTAAAAGAAAAAACAACTACTCCCTAAAAAAGTTACAAATTTACTACAAGCAATAAAAAAGGCCTAGGTGAAAAACACCTAAGCCTTTGATTTTATTGGTGGGGTGTCGGGGGTTCGAACCCCGGACCTATGGATTAAGAGTCAGATTCCTCAATGATTATTAGCGTTTATCTATGTTTACCTTTGTCTTTATGCAGTTGTTTTTATTGATGTAATTATTTTTTTTTGTTTACTGTTGTTTACTGATATATTCTTAAGTTTACTAACCAAAAGCACCGTAAAGGCACCGTAAAAGCACCGTGAGATTCACCGATAAATACCTTCAAGGCATAAAGCCTAAATTAACAGACTATAGAGTTTTCGAGAAAGGCACCGACAAAGGCTTTGGTATAAAAATAACTACTGCTGGTGCAGTTTCTTTTTTCATTCAATACGCTTTTGATGGTAAAAGGCGCTTTTACAATCTTGGAAGATATCCGTCTGTCAGCTTAGCCGATGCAAGAGAACGATGCAGGGAAACGCGCTTAATGATCGACAAGGGTGTTGATCCACAAGCTGTAGTGAAAGTAGTAGCATTTGGTTCAGTAAAAGACTTGCTGGATAACTACATTAAAAACATGGAGTCATCCGGCAAGAAAACCAGTGAAGAAGTTAGGTACAGGGTAACCAAAGATTGTGCAAACCTGTTTGAGTTGCCAGCCAACACAATAACCCCCATACATATCAGGAATATATTGCATACAATCATTAATCGTGGTTCTGAGGTTGAAGCAAACCGTGTCCGGGCATATCTTCACCGGATGTTTGTACTGGGCATCCATCACGACCACGACCCTAAGATGATGGGCAATAAATTCACATTTAATCTTTCGACTAACCCGGTTGATGCTGTGCCAAAAAACCAAGCGGCTGAGTCAATAGGCGATAGGGCCCTGTCATTTGCAGAGATAAAACTATTGTGGCATGACACCACGTTAAGCCCACAATTTTTGATAGCTGTTAAACTACTTTTATTATATGGTGGACGCTCAAGCGAGGTTATCGAAGCAACCAAAGAAGAGCTGGATTTTAACTCTATGGTCTGGGCATTGCCCCCAGTCAGAACAAAAAACAAGAAGTGGTTGCTATTGCCTATAACACCAATGGCAAAACAGTTATTTGATGAGCTATGGCCTTACACCCGTAACTCACCTTTTTTATTTCCTGCCCGTTACAGAGACGATAAACCGATTAATCAAACGTCATTAGGTCATGCTATTTCGAAGATTACTTGCATTGATAGATTCATTCCCAGAGATTTACGCAGAACTGTAAAGACTAGAATGGGGGAAATAGGTATAGAGAAGTCAATTAGAGATAGGATTCAAAATCATGCGCTAAATGATGTTAGTTCAACCCACTATGACCGCTACGACTACCTTATTGAGAAACGAAACGCCATTTTGACGTGGGAAAATTCACTAATTGAGTTGGTGTTTTAAAAATCAAGCCATACTAAACTGGCGCAGTCATATGAGGTACACTGTAACCATTGATTACCGCCCATAATTTGCTGTCAATCCGGTTCGTCAAAAATTGATCGAACTGTTTCTATTGTCATGATCAGGGTCATTGGTTGCAAGGGCGATTCCACAAAGCCGCGTGACAGATAGAACTGCTTGGCTTGGTCAGAAAGAGCATGAACCAATAGGGCGAACACACCCGCATCGCCGGAGACGTTGATCGCCCGTATCATTGCATCGCGCAGCAGTGCCTGCCCAATTCCCTGATTGTGGTAGCGCTTATCGACGGCGAGTCGACCGAGCAGCAGTACTGGCAACGGGTTGGGCATGTTGCGCCGCATCGACTTGGGCGCAGCCTCATGGCTGATCGCACCAGCCGAAAGGCTGTAGTAACCAATGACGTCCTTACCGGCACACAACACAAAACAGCGCGAAGCCCCTGTCGCATGGTTCTTGAGTGCGCGCTTTTTGAGCCATTCGTTCAGGGACAATTCGCCGCTGTCGAAATATGCCAACTCTTGGTTAGCCGTGATCGGTGCGGGCGGTGTGAGATTGAGTGCGATCATTTATCCCAAGGCGCTTTCGTCTTGAGCAACCGGCGTAGTTTGTCAGTTGGTGGTAATGGTTGATCGAGCAGTGCCTGAAATTTAGCAAAGGTGCCTTCATCGACCGTAAAGAACGCCTGATCAAGTAAAACATCTTCCGCTTCACGACAAGCGACTTCAAGCATAAAATCAGACCGACTGCGACCTAGACGCTCAGCGGCCTGGTCGATAAGATCTCTCTGTCGGGCCTTTGCGCGGATATTAATGGAAACAGAAAGTGTTTCCCTGATTTGTGCATGGGACATGGCAATACTCCTTTGTATACACAACAAGCATACATTAGTGTATAGGATATTACAATACAAATGGCGTGGTATCCCACCCCTTTTTGATGCATATAATGTGCTGTTGTCTTCTAAAAATAACACCTCTTATCTAATTGCCACACCGTGAAAAGAATGGAGGCAATTAACGCGGCAATGCCACCCCCTTGAGACAGCAATATACGTTCCTTAAGAATCAACCATGCAAGAATTATGGTTCCACAAGGATAGCGTGAACTCAAGACTGCGATATCCAAACACCCAAATTTAGCGCCCAGATATAAAAGAAATTCCCGCCAACATTAAAAACTCCCCAAGCGTCACGTTTACAAATATCGCTTATTGCCCGTCCCATGATTCAGTGGTTTTAGAAAGCCGGCCAAAGTCATCAACTACCCGAACCGCATTCGGTGCTGAAGCAGACCATTGCCTTAAAACCAGGTTTTGGTTTTTAGCTGTGCAACCGGGTGCAAAACTACGCACCAATATCCCTGCAATCTCAAAGGTGCGTAATCGTTCGGCTAATCGCCATGTCGGCGGTTCACGCTGTTGAGTCGCTAAATCTTCCCAAGAGCAGCCCAATTCTTGTGACGAGCTACCCATATTGGCTAACTGCTGTTCATCATTAAGGTCAGCTATTTTCGCGCAATCAATTTCATAAGCAACTAACGTCATTGGTTGCGGCTTAAAAGGAAATCCTTGCTGCGCTTCCATCCAAGCTGTAGTCGGATCAAGCGATAAATAAAGTGCCGCACAACCGGGCGGATTAAATCTCCCGCCATGTTTTTGGGCACCATTACCAGACAAGGGATCGTAAGACCACATAGGGTGATGGGCACGATACACCAAACCGGTAAACCGGCTAATGCTTATCGTCAAGCGTAACCACCGTCGGCAATCCCTGCCAGATAGGCTTTTACAGCCTCAGCGCGACCTTCTTTAACCAGATCTTCTGCAGTTTTATCACCAAATGATGGCAAAGGTTGCGAGCGAAACCAGGCAAATGCGCGCCCTACCCCTCCAGACCACTCCGATACCCGATTGATGATTTCTACCGTATCCCTTAACCGTGCTTGCGTGGAACGGCTTTTACACCGGGAAATCTTGGAAACTGAATCACGTGACAAGCCGGTGACCTCAGCAAGATCGCTTTGAGTAATATGCAATACCTTAGCCAAAGTATTGCCCGCAATAAAGCCTTCTTCGGAAATAACTTGATGCAAAAAACCAGTAGTAACCATAAATGCCTCACTATTTAACCTTTTATAGGGTCTAATTATAAGGCATATTGAATATCACGCATTATTTATCTACATGAAATGCATCATATACTTCTGTCACAAAGTTCAGTAAAATCCAGATAATACCTTCACGGAAGGCCGGATTGATCAACTGCCGATCGTAACTGACTGCTTAGACCTTAAAAGCATCCATTCAAAGTCGGCCATTAAACAGCATCGAGTAACTGCCTTGCTCAGCTTTTCTTAATGAAGTTTACTTATACTCGTTGTTCAAGTTTTTTTAGCTTGACTGAGACGACCCCAGATAAATCAAGGAATTTTCGACAATGCGTTCAGGTACTATATCATTGATACTTGGCTGTAAGGCCTGATTTAACAGCATTCTTAAGAATCAAGAATTAAAAACTTGAACATCGAGTTATAGCCTCAATAACATGCAAAACAGGCATTTTATTATCCTTAAAGAAATACTCCATCCGTTTAGCATAATCTTCTGGAATTAAAGCCTTATCCAGCCAAGCCATGACATCTGATGTGCGATCTGAGTTATCCCCTTTTATTACCAAAAGATCATCGCTACGTTCAGTCAAAAACCTCCGGCAAAGCCGGAGGCTTGTAAATGTGAACCGCTCAAAGCGGATTAATAATTGCGCCACCTAAAGGTGACGATGCCTTAAAATAAATCGAATTGTTCTATTCGTTTATCCTCTTCCTCTTGATGCCGAATGTAGTTTCGTACAGTGACTTCATCGCTGCCCACTGTTGAAACATAATATCCTCTTGCCCAGAAACTTTGTCCGGTGAAATTCTTTCTTCGCCCCATAAAAGTTCGTGCAATGGATATAGCACTTTTACCCTTAATAAAGCCAACAACCTGTGACACTGAATATTTGGGTGGAATTGAGATTAGAATATGGACATGATCTGACATCAAATGTCCTTCCTCAATCTTGCATTCCTTTTGCAAGGCTAAATCTTTTAGTATTGATCCCAAATATTGCCTCAACTCCTTATAAAGGCTTTTTTTCTATACTTTGGAATCCAGATAATATGGTATTTACATTCCCATTTTGTATGACTTAAACTCTGTGGTGAACTCATCGTTTGTTTCCTTATCTTTTGAACTTTAGGCGGTTCACAGATAGGGAGACTCTAGATGATTCCCGTAATTGTCAAACTTTATGAGTCCCCCAGCAGAGCTGGGGGTTTACTTATGATTAATTATATGTGCTTTTGTATAGGCATACTGAAGTGGCCTAGTATTAACATCAAAGTCCGCCCAAATACTATTTTGGCCTTCCGGAAAGGTCGGCCTCCACTTTCTGCTGGGTCGATTTACAATTAGCACTGAACCGTCATCTAGTTCCACTATAAATAAATAAAATACCGCAATTTACAAAGAAACATGAAACCGTATGAGCCAAGCGATGCGTATACTGGCAGGTAGTCCATGTACCTTTATTACTACACATCATCACTGGTATTGTGAAAATGTTTAAAATCTACATCGCTTAAAATAAGCCTCTGCCGCCCATAGCATTTTGCTTTTTCAATGGCTATTTTGATGTAACGTTCTAATTGACGGAAATTGCCTTGACTGTAATCCTGCTGACAAAGATGATCCAAAGCAGCTTCGGTAATAAATTTAATGATGCCATCGGGATTGATAGCCTCATCCTGGAGCAACAGATCAATCAATAATGGCAAATCCCCTATACGTTCATTCAACCCAGGTAATTTGATGACCACATCGAAGCGCTCGAACAAATCATGACGAAAATTTCCATAATCTATGTTTTGGGATTGTTTCTGATTATTTTTATCAGCTTCTGCCCAGTCATCAACAGGGCGATTAGTTGCAGCAACGATTAGCAACGGGCAGAAGATACCGTTACTGCCGTGATAACCGCGTGGCCGAACACGATAGTCATCCAAAAATGCCAATAATTTAGCTTGTATACGTGGTGACGCATCACCGATTTCATCGAAGAAAACCACGCCGCCAACGGCACTCAGCAAGGCACCCGGATCGCCCTTTGGATTCGCCCCTGTATAGGCGCCTGTAATATAGCCAAATAAATCAAACTCCAAGCGTTGCTCATCACCAAGATACTCAGGAATCGGAATACGTTTATAGAGACGATATTCATCCATATTGTTTTTATTAGGCGATGTACGTAAAGCAAGATATTGAAGTAAAACAGATTTTCCAGCACCGGAAGGGCCGATGACCAGTACCCTCGGCAAACGACGTGGGGAAAGACTTTTCCACTGTTCTGTATCTTGCCACACTTGGCCAGAACTGTTGGTATCCGCTAATAATGGCTCTAACTTTTTGATAAGTTCTTCACGATTTTTGTCAACTTTGGATCCAATTGCCTCACGGTAACGGCGTTTTACTTCGTCAATACGGGCAAGCACACTCAATTGACTGGATGATCGAGTGGCTACGAAGAGTGAACAGGTTTGTTCAGCCTCGTTTGCAGGTTTTTTGATCAAGTCGCCAACTTGAATATCCTGACCCTCCTCATTTGTCGACAGATTGAAATCCCCAAGCACTTCATCCAACCAGGTTCTCCAGTTAGCCGGATTAGTTTCAGGCAGGATTATGTGACGTATGATTTTTTTTTCTTCCAGCCCCGTCCTGCGCCATTTAAAGAAATCATCAAGGTTAAAGCCATGAGGCCAAAAAATTATAAGTACCTTCTGATCCAAAACATGATCATGAAACTCTTTCTTATAATCTTTAAACGTCCTCCCATTGCTATACCAAAATGCGATGTTGGGTTGTTTTTCTGAAAATTGACAAATGACATCAAATAAAGCCGGGGTATTCCAATTAACCTGTGTTTGTGGATAAACTCTAAAATCCATGGACGTTCCTGTTTTTACGTAAAATTATTCAATGCTTTGGACTAAATTTTCATGTAACTTCTCAAGTTCCGAAGCATTAATCCCAAATTTTATTGCTGTTTTTATAAAAAGCTCTACAGGTGAAAGATCGTCATCACTATCGCTCAATTTTTCTACAAATTCCTTAAGAATCTTGTTATGTTTACGACCATCCATGCCTAAACTATTAGTTATAAACTTCTTTAGAGGCAGATTGCGCCATTTTTCCTGATCAAATCTACTATCCAACAAATATTGAATAGCCCTTCCTTCATTTTTATTTATGGGTTCTTGCTTGGGAGAAATAACAGTCTCATCAGGTAATACATCCGAATTATCATTTGGTTGCTCGAATGTTGAAACGCCAACATCGCCAGATATTAGTTTTTTCCCATCATCATCCTTCATACTTTCGATCAGATCCTTAATCTTTACAGCCGTCTTGCCCGGCCAGACGATAAGCAACTTATCGGCGATGCGCGAAAAATAATCTTCACCCATTTTCTTATTTTTGATCAAATTATCATCAGCCGGAAGGTTATTAATGGCTTCGACGAATCCCTTTTGGTTCATTTTTCCCGGAGCAAGTATGTCGGCCATATAAATATCCATATCCATATGCCAACTCGCCCGACTGGGATTAAGTAAAAAATGCCCGGCATATTTTTCAAGCCAAATTGCTATACTATTTAAGCGGTTGATTAAATCACTGACGACGAATTCACGACCTATTTCACAATTTCTCGTCCATTCCGGTTGGTAGAACTGGCAATAGCCTTTGCCATTAACCTCAATGGCATGCAGAACCCAATAAGAATCAATGTGCAGTTGCACCTGTGTCTCTTCATGTCCAATGCCATCAAAACTATGATCATTATTGAGTTCAGATGACTGCATTGCCTCATCGTCTATTTCGGCACCATCGTTGCCGATGTCGGCATCCGCTTCATCCAGCATATCGGTAGTGGTATCATCTTCAGCCATTGGTTCTTCAGCCGCTTCTACCAAACCACGAAATGAAAACAAATCCATTTCCAAGAGCCGACTCCCTTCTATTTTTGTTCCGAATCCATGGTTTTTGCCCTGTTGCCGTGCTTTAGCCTGCGTATGGTTTTGCTGGTGGCTTTGATTGTACCTCATGACCATACCCCTAAAATGAGTTTAATAAACGGCGAATCACTGTCTTCCAGAGGAAAAACAAGTTTCTTGTTTTTTTCTATATCCCATTCATTCGCACGGGCTCTGGCGATCAATTCACCAAGCGTTCTTTCTTTTTTATTGCCGTCACTCAGAGCAATCCAGATCAGTTTCAAATGACGTTCATCAAGATCCTTATAAACACTTCCTGACGCTGCGCCGAATTTATCGATAAATTCAGTCAGATCCAACGTTCCTTGCTCGATAGCACGGAGATGTTGGGTGACATATTGCATCGAAACAGCCTTTCCGCCGGTATGGAAACTCTGCATGGAAAGCTGAGTGCCTCGTTCACCAAAAGATTGTGCGGCGATCAGGCCTGCGGGATAATGCTCCGGAACAGATTTTCCATCGGCCAATGATCCATAGCAATGACGGCATAGCTTGCTATGGGGAATCCAATCACATTTTTCCAATGATTTTGTGTCTTGTCCGCAATTGCCTTGTTGTACCTTCCATGCCCACAAATTTAACACCAATCTTCGGGATAATGCTCCCGCTTGGGGAGTGGAAAGCTTTTTGTCAACCATCGAACTGCGCCCGTTCATGGCAGCGTAAAAAGCCGATTCGACTGACATACCCTGCACCAAGTTGTCGGCATGGATAAATCGAGTATCGTTTGTCTCCTTTTCGAAACAAACAGCCCCAGGATCCAGCTCGCCACGGGCGATCAGTAATTGGCGTACCTGTTCTGCCTTGCCACGAGCACCACTTTCTTTAATGACAGCCAATCCCCAACCTGGTTTCTGGTTATCACCACTCACTAAACCTTTGGTTACCTGATCGGCCAGGTCTTGTAATTTGTCATTTAATTTATCCGGTAAATCCACGCAAACTTCAATCCACTGAGAGTGAGGAAGCAGGTCAAGCCAACCGAAAGATACGCCTGACGGCCCTGTTAGTTTCAGGCAGTAAGACAGCCAGCTTTTTACATGCCCACCGATTTGCAGAGGATGTTGGATGCACAAATGCTTCAGCAGTTTTTCCCCGACAGCTTTGTTCCATACTTCATCGCTTAAAAATGACTGGCAACAGTCCGGGAACAGTCTGGTAAGCTCCATGCGTGTATTTGGTTGTCTGCCAGCCAGATAAAAGCCAAGGATAAAATCCTGGCTGAAACCAGCAAGCGGATTGCCGTCAGCGACAGATAGCAAATTTTGAGGAGAAATGGGTGAAAGTTTTTTTTCCGCCTCTTCATGAGCCTCTTCATTGATGGGTGCATGTACAGACATTTCGTCACCATCAAAATCAGCCGCAAATGCAGCACAGACTAATGGACTGATGCGCAACACCCAGCCGTCTTCGTCAGCAAGAACCGTTGGCCGGAAGGCCTGAATACTATGGCGTTGGAGACTGGGGGCTCTATTAAGCAGCACACGCAACTTGGGGTTATCGCGCAGAAAATCCTTGAGCACTTTCGACAGCACATTACCCATTTCCAGAGAAAATTGCTCATGGAAGCGAAAGTTCAGAACAAAATTCGATTCGGCCAGACGAGCTACCCAAGCCGGTTCATGACCAAGTAAACCAGGTGGAATATGGCTGCGAACCGAACCTGCCCAATCTGACCAGATATTTAGTTCTTTGCCAAATAAGCTCAGTAACACTGCTATCGGTAAACCACAAGCATCCCAATCCAAACGTGGATCTGGCGCAATCACCAATCGGGCAGAACGGTCGACGCGCCGCCCTAGACCATGTCGGCGGAGTAGGCCAAGTTTGCCAAATAACCCGTTATTCAACGTGTTGTAGATTTTTTTGACCAAACCATCTGCTTTTTCGGCATTTTCTCTGTTATTAAATAATGCCTGATAGAGTTTTGAGAGTTCATCCTCGCGCTGCGGTGGTTTGCCGGTATCACGTAGTCGATAGCGTAATGGCAATACTGGCAAACTACGTTGCCCATGCATACTGGTGTAGTCAATACGGGCAAAATGCGCTGCTGTTTCCCCACCAAAAATAGCAGGGTCGTAGATACCGCCCGGTGCAGGCAGCATTTTCCCTGTCGATGGCAGTTGTAGCAGTTCGCCCGGATGCTTAGGACAAACCCGCTTAAGGCCAAGAATATTTTTTAATGTGAGCGTGCTCGATGTTGTTTTATTTACTTGTCGAGAAACTAAAAAACTGCTCCCATCAAGTGTGGCAATACCTTTAAGTGTCCTTTTTTTAAGCGTCATCGTTAGACTCAGTTCGCCTTGACCATCCGCAAGCGGCAGATTCAAGGCCTGATCGATAAAAGAATCTTCTGTAGAAAAAAATTCTGGCATATTAAAATCATCGGAGATTTTCCAGCCTTTAGCCTTAAGAATAGACGCGAGTTCGACACAATAATAAAAGCCACCGCCTTTGGAGCGTTCCGCAAGTTTTGCAGCGCCGACTGGAACCGAAAAGGTTTGAAAGCATTTAGGGCATTGAGCTGTTGTTTCACCATAAATAAACGTCTCGCTCGTGGTTATCGGCTTACACTTTTTTAGCCAACCTGCAAAGGTCTCGTTGTCACGCGTAATTGTCAGTTTATTGCCATCGTGTTGCAGAGAAAACCTTGAAGCCCTCGGGTTATCACGCTGGCTATTTTGAGTAGGTTTGCCTTTTGATTTGCCGGTATCAACAAACCCTGTCGCGCATAGATAATCACTAATGGCGGCAAAAGTACGTTGCTCTTTCTCCTGACCGGAACGCTTCTCTAAAACATCTTGCAATAAACTATCTGCCTGGTGGGCGGCCAGCGCCCAAATTTCCATTTCGCCCAAGCGCTGACCACCGCCCTGATCACGTCCAGCCACCGGCTGCCCATGAACTAACGCATACCGACGAACAGGCAAATCGATGCTACGTGCGTTGGCCTTGTCGATGGGCATTTGTTTAAGACGGCTAAAAAACTCGAAGCCCACAGTCACTGGAGCTTCAGTTTGATTCCCGTCAGGCAGTTGCAGATGAATTCGCCCGAATTCATCAAAAGGAAGACGATCAGCGAATGTTTTTTTCATCCAGACTGTTTCCTCGTCCGTGATGCGTTGCCCTACTACAGCGAATTCCTTATCCGCTAATTCAAGTGCCATGGCATACTGAGTTTCAATCAGCTGCCCTATATTCATACGTGAAATAACGCCATTTGGATTAAGCAGCAGGTCAACTTCTCGTCCCCGCAGGCTTGCGGGTAAGTCTGGATCATTCGGCAGTCTGGGCATGTTCCCAACAGGTTCAAAGCGGGCGATGACGCCTTTGTTGCCGTGGCGAGCCATCAACTTGTCGCCGATGCCCAAGGGGCGAAGTTTTTTAGCTTTCCAGAGCAGGCACGGTGCAAACAACGGATCCGGTGCAGGGAGCCATTGCATCTCAATGAGTTCTACAGATTCAGACTCCGTCCAGAACACCGGGTAATTCTGATCCTGGTAACGCACCCAAGCCATTACTTGATGAGGAATGAGCAATTGCCCTGATTTAAGACAACCCTGTGCATCGTATTGCAAATGGCTATCATCGATCGGCAGGCCATGTTCAGCACCTATCTGAAGCAATATATGTCCAGTGAGTTCACGGTCAAAATCAAACAAGCCTTCATTTTTGAGTCGTTCGCTAGCCACAAGGCCATCTTCAAAATTCCAGCCATCCCAAGGCAAGTAGGCGACCAGCAAATCACGTCCTGGTGCTGCCATCGGCGAGGCTGAAAGTACTGGCATCCAGTCTGTTTTAGTTAATTCTTGCAGCGCATCGAGAGCACTATTTTCGCGTCCAGTACGAACCCGTGGGAGCTTCGCTCCTTTTATAGCGACTGCCTGTTTCAGGTTTTTGGCACCCATCATCGCTCGAGCGGCATCGTTATGCCGCACAAACGGCACCAGCGCAGCAGCATAACCTGTTTCGAGATAGTCAAGGGTTATTGGCGCGGGACTAATCCCACCAAGCACATCCACATTAGCTCCCCATGCCAGATTAACACTGAGTCCGATGCGTGACGACTCCGGCGACTCGAAAGGGCAAATGCAGCCAAGATAACTTGGGTGCAGTTGGCGACGTGCAGGCGGTAAACGCTCCAGTGTCTCGCCTGGATAAGCAAAGGTTGATAAGCCCGTCATGCGGGAAAGCCCATCCAGAGCATTGATAGGATCGAAGCGTTGCAAATAGCCGTGAGCACGCCAGCGTTTTACAGGCGTAATCCAATCGGATTTAGTTATCATGGCTATACAAAATTCTGTCCAGAAATCGTTCGTTTTCCCTTTTTTATCAATTTCTTTCAACGTGTTCCGAACAACACAAGAAAATCTCATGATGAGAGTTCGGGAATAAGTCAGTAGTCGACGGTGTTCAAGGTTCATTTCATCGGCAAAGGCGAGCTGATCTTGCTGCTCGAAGACTTGATCATAAAACGCCTCACACACCGTCAGATCGTTCTGTTGTAGCAAAGCAGACTGCAATTTATCAAGCCATGGCAGAAGTGAATCGGGAAGATTACTTTCCCATTCCAAACCATCGCTGGCGAAAATAGAGAGTCGCTGTTGCTGTTTCTTTAAAGCCTTGTCGTTCTTTACTAATTCATTAAAGGTCTTAGCGCCTTTTTCATCAAGAAACACATCGATGCTACGCCCTTCCAGGCCAGCTATACGCAGAAACCGTCGGGATTCTTTGCCCAAATGCCTCTGCAACAGCCATACCCCGCAGGCATGAACCAAGGCCGGATGCCATATCGATACCTGCACATCTCCTTTTGCATTAACTTCTGGAAAAACGCCGGCGCAAGGAAATAGTAACTCCAGTTTAAGTATCTGTTCGCTGGAAATGATGCGCAGTTCAAAATTTGCCCGAACAGTTCCGCCAAGTTTAAGCGTCTGATTAGCTTGCTCAATACGGGTAGGCCAAATGCTGAGAAAAACAGCCTCGTTCAATCTGGGAACTAGGAGGGCAGAAAGTTCTTTTTCAATCGCCCAAGCCAGTTGCAGTGGATTGGGACTATAAACAGGTGTAGACGGAATGGGCAATAGCTTATTAAATGTTCGTAATGCCAGGCCGAGGAAAGGATTGGCTGGATTAGCTGACGCCATATTGACCAATCCGGCAAGATTAACCCGAATGCAGGCGGGGGAACCAAAAGGCGAATAAAAAAGGGTTGCGGCATCAAGTCGTTCAGCAAGGCCATTAACATCCATTACTTCCAGGGTGAAATAATGTACCTGTGCCAATTTTTCCGATGGCAATCCTTCCTCCTTGGCGTAAGCTGAAAAAAAAGGGAGTTCGATGGCGGCATCATTAGCCAGCGCTTTAAGGGTTGGTAGGGAGTCATCCCGATCAAAGCCAGAATCGGGTAATGGATATCCCGCAGTCTTGGCCCATTCCGATAATTCCGTGACTATTTCCTCATTAAATTCTCGTATCACCGCAGCGCGAGGAGATTTGTCATCCGGGTCAATTTTACCGCCAATCCAGTTGTATCCTTTCAGCTTGCCGTTATCCAGCAGCCAGTAACTGTTTGGACTGCGCCTATCATGCAGCAGAATAAAAGCCAAACGGGTTAGTGCGCGGCTCATGATGTTAGCTCTACAGTTTGTTCGCGTAAAAAATCCTTGAGCTTGGCTTCCCAACCTGACTCGGTATCCAAGCGATAAAAAACAGTGATAAAAGGCTCTTTAGCCGCGAGTGTCTCACCAGGCAAAGCATGTAACCAGAAGCCGATTTCTTCATCATCTTTACACTGCTTCGATAAATTTTGAAACAAATCATCAAGTGTTGCCATTTTGAGGGTATTAATCTTAAGCGTTCGCCCGGCATCCCAGCCTTGAGCCGATGCCAAAGTATACGATTGCATCAACAAATCATCATATAGTGGGGTTGCATGGTCAAAGTCACGATTTCCGGCAAATTTAGCACCTCTATGAAAACCACCAGCCTGCCACAAGGGAAATTGATCCAAGCGGGATAATTTTTGACGCAATATTGCCCATTCTGCGCGCAACCGGGCAATGGCATATTCTTCGCCACATGTCTCGTCCTCAGGTAATCCACAAACAGTAGGCCAGACACGCAGGTAAAGGCGAGACAGTTCTGGTGGATAATCAAAGTGACCGTGCTCACCCAGCAGACATTCCAGATGGATAAGCATTAACTGACGCCCGATAACCCGACATTGCGGATAATTTCCATTAGTGGGTAATAAACGCAAGCTACGCATACCGTTCCAATCAAACTCGGACACATCTGCTTCCACCAAGGGAACGCCTTGCACAGAACGAATCTGTGCATTAGAAATACCCAGATCAAGCAAAATCTTGCACAGTAATTCAGCGGCTAACGTATTGGTTACCAACGGAGTACTGGAGTCGAGAGGAATATTAGCCAGCGTAACGTCATCGGCATTACCACCAAAATACCAGGCGGTGGAGCGTAGCATTTTGTTGTCGTCACCCAGTTTGATATCGATACCCACATCGGTCACACCGAGCGGAATTTTTTTGGCCAGAATAGAGGCAAGCACGAGACCACCGTGTTTCATTAGATTGCGACGCTTCCGCCAGACCATCATTGCCTTGTCTTGACGTGTCCAGTCATCATTTTGTTCGCAGAATAAACCCCCTTCACGCTGCAATAGCTCGGCAATTTCTTTTTTATCGCTGGTAAATGGATAGCCACCTGACTGAAGAATATCCACAGTACCCCCGCTGTTTCCTTTCGAGGATATTTTTGGCGCAACGAAAGCTGGCTCTATGCGGTGCCGCGCCATTAACCATAAGTAATTTATGATAGGCGAGATGTTACCCGCACCACCTGTAGAAGCTACATCACCGCGTATTTCATCGGCAGTAGCGGAGGGTATCGGCCAATTTGACGCTGGTTCGGCAAGTTTGCGCACAAAGCTGGCGAAGTTTGGTTTTGCTCTGGTCTCCTTGTTAACATTTCGAATCAGCTCAGCATCCAGCTTTTGGCTGTCCCGCTCAAGTAGTGTCCCTGTTTGTCCCTTGAGATTAAAATGACATTCATGTACCAGCGCGAACTGGGATGTCCGATAAATAAGCGGTAACAGATGGCGATGACTGGATTCGTCTTTCTTGTCCAAAAACTTGAGCGATACAAAGCCATACGCGGCACGAGCCAAGGCACATTCGAAGCGGGTCAACGCGACTTTTTCACAAGCTATCCCCCGTAACTTAAGGACAAAGTCAATGAAATGCTGCAAATTATGATCTTCTTGCCATTTCTGTTGCTTAAAAATCTCATCCGAGGTCCGGCAATTTAAGAGTCCATCAAGTACGGCATCGACTATCACCAGAGCCTTGTCGGGCAATTTACCTGCCATACACCAAACCGCAGGCAACAACAGATGGTTAAACAACTCGACTTCAAGTTTGGCAAAATCAAAGGCCACCATGCCGGAAACTTCGGCAGCAGCATGGTCGATTAACCAGCCATGCGCGGCGTTTTCCGAAAACAAAATGTTTTGCAGATTCAAATCGCCATGAATAGGTCCAGCCACGGCATCGAAGGTCATACTGAAAGGCAGGCAACGCCCCAGAAACAAATCTTCGGGAAGAATTGTGTCGGTTATGACCCCAGCAACGGACTCAGCAACCAGTTTTTTAAAACGCTTTTCATCGCTACTGGCCGAGTCGAAACCAACAGTCAGGCTGATTTTTGTTCCCAGCCTGACTTCCTTACTAAGGCTTTGGGCTATCTTATCGTTCTCGTCTTGTATCCGAAAGCGCACACCCAAGGCGGGATGAGCCAACGTAATACGGATAGGGGTTTCTTTGTCATCCACTTCAAGTAATATAAAGTCCTTCAATTCGCGGCACACCTTTTTCTGGCCATTTAATTCTTGACGTAACTTGACCAGATCAGCTTCGGCAAGAATCCAGCGCGTTTTTTCCGGGAAATTATCATGACCGGTTAGCGTAGGAAAACTGATGTCATCTTCGTCTAGGCACAGCTTGCCTTCGAACAACACAGGCAAGCACACTCCGAGCCATTGCCATAAAGGGCGATCTTTTCGACGCTTATCGCCCTCCGGCCAAGCGGGCATCAGGCCCGAGTTCTTATATTCTTCCATCCGTTGCTTGCGGATTTTATCACTTTCCTGTTGCGGCCAGAAAGAAGTCGCCAAGGTCTCGAATGTATTGAGCGCTTTCTTCTTATTTTCATCCGTATATTTTTCTCGTAAAAGTGTTTCTAAGGGCTGTAAGTCAGTGTTTCTACCACTGGCAGAACCCACCACGGTAAGCGCAATAATACCCAGAGGACGGACTTCAGCCGAAGTATAGCGTGCCGGTGTGCTGAGGGATGCCGAAACAAAATTCGGTAAACGCGGGCGTATCAAAAAAGACGATTTAGATTCCTCTTGCTGGATGAGTCGCCATTGATCCATTTTGATGAAAACTGGTGCCCGGTGCCCGGATTCAATAATAATGGTAATCGCACTGGACAGCCCGGACTTGGGCATCCATACCAAGATGAGAAGCTTGCCTTCAGGGAATTGCCGAAACAGGCATTCAGCAAGCACTTCGGAGGCAGTATCTTCTGAAAATCCTAAATTACGCAGCGCCTCCAGCAGTTCTGGCTCCTTTTTTAGCAGATTAACACAGCGTTGTTTAAAAATAGGAGCAATCGTATCCCGCTTGTCATCAAAATCAGGAAGAGAGCGCTGGAGTTTAGATTTATAACTCCTCCAGTATTCTTCATTGCTCCCATTTTCGTCGAAGCGAATGGTACGTGCCTGCTTAAAAGCCTGCATCAAGGCATCACCCATTGATTTACCTTTATCTGTATGTTCAAACAAGCCATTTTCAACGGCCAGATAAGCATTATGTCCTTCAAATAAGGCATAAATCGTATCAAGCGGTAGCGCTTCAAAACACTCGGCCAGCGATAACTCTTTATAGGTCTTTGGAAAAGTAATTATCGGCAAATGAATACGGGCACTTTTACCGCCATAGCTTTTTTCGACCGAATTGAGGGCATCAGACAGCAGTCGCGCCGGTATTGATAAATTATCAATGGCCTCCCAATTTTCTTTGGTATTGCGCCGCACAGTGCTGGATAGATGATGCAGTAACACCACATCCAAAGTTATCTCTATATTCACAATACAATCCCTTTAAATTTTTATTTATGCCGGATTGTACTGTGTTTTACCAATTGAAATGCTTAATTTTGTTAGTTGCTTTATAAGTTGAAGGATGGTGATGACGGTTTATTACTCTTTTAGGTATGCTCGTTAAAAGTGATAATTCTGTTTTTAACTCAAAAATAATTGTTAGTTGCTTAATAAATTGAAAGGCAACATTAACCACCATTTAGGAAAATTTCTTATGAATAACTACGAACACTCAAACCAATACAGTGAAACCGGCTTCTGGAAAGTCTTAAGCAACAATATTCAGCGCTTGGGTACAGAGGCACTGGAAAAAGCGCTGATGCTTTACTACGCCCTGCAAAACCCCCAGATTCCTGCCCGCGCCAAAGCTGTCATTTACGGGGCACTGGGATATCTCATCATGCCACTTGATGTAATTCCCGATGTTATTCCGGTAGTCGGCTTTATCGATGATATTGGGATACTGGCAAGCGCTGTTGTAATGGTTAGTCTCTATATCGATGCCGAGGTCAAAGTGAAAGCCAAGCAAAAGGTTGGCGAATGGTTTGACTAACCCGCCTTACCGACTACAAACTGGGGCGCTTTATGCTGTCCCGGTAATTTTTCGACTATTAAAGATTTACCGAGAACCACCATGACAAATAAATTGTTAGTTGCTTTTATAAATAGAACCACCAATAACTTGACCCAAAGGAGGTAGTCTCATATTCACCTTAATAGCAGCTTTTATTGAATAACTCTTCACCGCCATAGTAATACACCAGAAACAAACCTGTATTGGCACCTATAAGGCCAGAGTGGTCATTTCCAATAATGGCTACGCTGTTTGCCATGAGGAAAAGTTTTGTTAATTGCTTATATAAATTGGCAGTCTGAATCAGCCCTATTGTTATCAATGGTTAGTTCCCGATCATTACCCGCTGTTTGTACCCTTCCACGTATTCACTCGTAACTTATACTTTCCGATCAAAACCATACAACCAGGAGAACACCATGTTTTTATTTTTATTACCACTTGTTGGAATCATCTGCATCGTCATCGGTTATAAAGTCATCGACGACCTGTTAACCGATAAAGATTAAACCATTTACAGACCAAGCCACCGGAATTGACCATGAAAACCATCATCGCACCACCGTACCCCGCTGACGATACTTTCGACTGGTTGCTACGCCTTATTGTTGCTTATTAATTAATCACTCTGAACAGGAGAACTTCATGTAAATCTTAACGCTAGCCCACCTTCTCGAAGCTATTTCTTGAGGAGTTGCCTCAACCGTTGTCGTCCACATTACAGAATACATTATCAGCAACCAAGCCGTTTTTTCGGCCAACTTTTGTTCAATACCTTCGCCAAAATTTAAGCAGCTCTCGCATGAATCCTGCCAATTTCTGCGGCTTGGAAGATACGGTCGTCGATTAAAAATGTGTCATCATTTTTGCCCAGCGAATTAATAATCCGCTGCGTGTATTTTCGGGCTCTGAAGATGGTTTTCAAATCCAGCATACTGCCCTTGTTGGTTCCCTCTATTTTTGCCGATAAAAGCTGTGAAAAAGTGACCATGAACAA
>NZ_JAOEGU010000054.1 GCF_025583945.1 Methylobacter psychrophilus | reverse complement strand
TGAACTCCAGGCAATTTTTTTAAGCTTGCCAAAATACGAGTCCACTCTTCATCACTTAATGTTATCCGCTTCATTTCATTCAAAACGACTTATTCTACCGGATTGGTGAAACGTCAACAGAACCTAGATGATTAGCGATAATAAAGCGATTGTTTGTAGAAGAAATATTTTCTTTCAGCATAGTCATTAATCGCCTTTCAAAGAGCTCAGGACTCTGTCTATATCATCAAGTCCGGAGGCTGTATTGATACCTGAAATATCAGCACCCGCCGAGATTAAAAAAGCTACCATGCCCGAATTAAAACCAGTAAAAATGGTTTGGGCGCCCATTAGTTTTGCCATGAGCACAATGCGATGTAAGGCATTAAATTCAGTGAGATCCAATATGGCGATTGCGGATATATCAAAAATAACTAAAGTAATCCTGTTAATTTGTATGTACTCAAGCATATCAGTACTCAATACCGACAGCATCTCCGGTGCAACATCGCCTTGTAAAATGACGGACAATCGATCATTCATTCGACTCATGGAAACGCCGCTATGTCCGGACATATTGATACTCATGGCTAAGCTACTGATTACCGATCACGTTTTACTTAAGAAACAGTAACGTTGATCAGTTTTAAGGCGATTTCGAAGGCATCACGTAGCGTAGATGTCGTTTTTATTTCGCCAATGTTTACTCCAAGCTCAACAATAGTTCGGGCAATCGCTGGAGATATTCCGGAAATAATAGCGCTACACCCCATTAATTGAGTGGCTTTGGTAATTTTTATTAATTGATTGGCGACCGCCGTATCTACCGAAGCTACCCCACTAATATCCAAAATAAATACTTTGGTGCGCTCTTCAGATATTTTGGACAGCGACTTATTCATGATCTCTTGGGTACGGCTTGAATCCAGGATGCCAAGCAGAGGTAATAACAATATGCCTTCCCAGATAGGTGTTACCGGTGTTGACATCTCCATCATGGCTTTATGGCTTTCGGACAAACGAAGATTTTGAATGCGGGCAATTTCGTCTATGACCAGGTAAGAATCAAGAAAAAGATGTTTTGTTAGCGCATTGGCTATAGCACCGATATTAGCGGGCATTGGTTTGATATTCCAGAGTTCATCAGATAACAATTGAGAAGCAATAGACATACCTGCAAAATAAATATCATTGGGTAAGCCAATGCGGGCATGGACCTCGCCGATATGGCGTCGTTCTTTGATATAATTATCGTTGATATGTGCTACAAAAAAACTTTGCCAGTGGATGGATTGCTGCTCTTGAACCCGCTTTAAGTTGCTGCTGTTTGATCCAAAAAACAGTGAAAATTCTTCTTGTTGCTTTAGCCATGCATACCACTTTTCAATAAATTCCGGCATAAAATCTGCCAGCAATGTACCGGCTTGACGCACGAGTTCAGTGTCGGTGGCAGTGATACAAAATTTATCTTTAAGTTGTTCTATGTCTTCATGCATTATAAGATTTTCCTGTTAGATATTGTGCGGTTGATGCAGGCTATGAGAATGATACGGTTTAAGTTTATTTAAAAGTGTTGGTTGAATACCAAGTCATTATTATCCGGGTAGCATTTAGCAATTTCTCTAAAGCTTTTAGCTAATGCCATAAAGGTATCCGTTATAACAGGATCAAAATGCGTACCTCGACTCTCAGCTGTCATTTGTATGGCTTTTTCGGTGAGAAAATATTTAAACTGAGGATGGTTTTGCAGATGCTCGGCTAACGCCTTTACATAAAACGTATTTAGCGGCATAGGCTTGTCGGTTTCATGGTCACCTGTTTTGGCAAGCATGATTAATAGCAGGATGGTTATATCGTGGATGGCAGTTAATTGGTCGGATTTGTTGCTGATCTGTGCTTTGATAAACCCACTGTTATCTTTTAAAAAGTCATTAGCCGCTTTGATTTTTAAATAGTTCTCTACCCGTGCCAACAATATAGCAGGGCTGACGGACTTGGTAATATAGTCAACCGCACCGAGTTTTAAACCCTGTAGCTCATCATCAAGATCGCTCATCGCCGTGATAAATATGACAGGGATATCCGCAGTGTTGGCGTCGGTTTTTAATTGCTTACAAACCTCGGAGCCGGAAAGACCAGGCATTATGACGTCTAATAATATGAGATCGATAGCGTTATCGTTTTGAACAATAGTAAGTCCCTTTTCGCCAGAAGTAGCCGCTTTTACCTTATAACTAGTTTTAAGTAGTCCCGATAGCAAATTAATAACATCAGGACTGTCATCTATGATGAGAACGGTAGGTTTTAAAGTTAAGCTCATTATGTTTAAGTTAGCGCTTCTTTTTTCAAATGAGTGTTGTTTGTCGCTGATTTTGACTGTCAATCAATAAGAATTTAAGTTGATTGAGTTTCTCAATGAATATCAGCGCCAAAGAAAAGATTAAATTAAATTTTTAATTTAAAAATTAAATATACTGCACATATTATCAAGAAAATAGTATTTTTAATTGGCAATTAAAAGAGTTATTTGACTTCAATTTAACTACAATATTTTCGGACAGTTCGATTAAAAATAGTTAGGAAGCCTCCAGCATGTAAATATGCAGTCATCGACGACAATAGCTTAATACGTCAAAGACTTTCGCGCTTTGAACTGGCAGGGGAAATCGATAGGCAGCGAACCTATACCGCTATCACGGCATAAAATGTCCGAAGTATTGACAGATCAAATCTATCGGCTTATTTGTTGGTATTTTCCAGATCTGAGGCATCAATGGCTAACGCAGCCCTTACCTTTTCTATCAGCAAATAACGCGTAAAAGGCTTGACGATATAATTAACAGCACCTTTTTGTAAACTTTCCATAACCATATCTTTAGCCTGGATATTCGTTATCATGACAATAGGTACACCAGTAAGGTGCTTATAACTTTTTATCTTTTGCAGTATCTCCATGCCATTATAATCAGGCATATTAATATCCATTAAAATGAGATCAGGACGTTCCCTAAATAATAAAGTCAGGGCAGATTCGCCATTGAACCTGGAAATTATTTTATAGCTTTCATCTCTAAGGGCATTATTGATTATTTGGTGCTGAAAAACATCATCATCAACGACTAGTATTGTTTTCATTATGTTGGCAATCAAAATATTGTTCTAATTTCAGCGTTTGTAAATATGGATATACGGCAATAGGATTAATTGTTTTTTGCAAAATATGACTTGGTTTTTTAAGATATAACCTTTACAAATTAAATATTCAATGTACCTCACTGTAAGTTCACACAGAGAATAATCCTTAACCCCTTTAAGGGACGTTATCTGTTTTTTTAAATTTTCATCTTCAATGCTGCCAATTCTTGATTGGTCGTCAGTACACGTAATAGTTGTTAGTTACTTAGAGACGCATTGATGGAAAAAGAAAAACACCAATAATTAACTTTTTAATTTCAATTGGTTAATATTTAATTCGACATCCGACTCTACGTTTTTCATAAGTTTAATTGGCTATTAACACCACAAGCCTTATTATTCGTGAAGTGCCAATTACTATAACTATCCGAAAAATTAATTTAATTAAAAATAATACATTACATTTTCAGAAAAAAACATCGATATAATGTGCAGAAAATTTAATTTAAAAGTGAAATATTCTACACTAAACATATTACCAGTCAAATAGTATATTTCAATATTTCGAATAGTTTACGCGGCGATAGCGCCATAATTACATGTAATGGTCAAGTAAAATGGGATAATTTATTAAGCAGTCTCCTTATAGAATTCCGGCTTTCAAATTCTAGCGGGGGAATGTTACTGACAGCTTTATGTGAGTAAGCTGTCATCTGAAAATTAAAGGCGAATCACAACTGTGGGTCGGTCAGCGACTTTACTTTCGTCGAAGTCGTGATAATTTGAATGTCAACTATCGAGGGTTGATGAGAATTGGGAAGCCAATATCTCTTTTGATTTCATGAACGGCATCGCCGAATTCCATGATGATCGGTAGCGAAAGTTTGAGTTGAGTTGAAAAATACAACCAAAAGCATCATTCTTAAGCATTAATTTAACGACAATAACCAGTAACTGCGCTCTGGGTAATTAATATCATGAACGGGCAACTCTTTGAATCCTTGTTTAATATACAGATTACGCATTCCATGGGCTTGCAGGTCTGTTCGACCTATCCGATAATCAAATTTATGTCGGCATAACTCCGAAATCAATGTGGCAGACAACTGCTCTGCAACACCCAATCTACGATATTTTGATCTTACACCCAGCCCACCCACATAAAAAGTTCGCTGGTTATTATTAGCAAGAAAATCCAAAGCATAGCCACCGGAAATCTTAAAAAAAGTCTGATTACGAAGATCATCAGACGCCACAACCAACTCCTGACCAAGCATATAACCTATTAAATGACCTTCTTGTTTATGCCTTGCGATGATCAGTATGGAATTCTTTCTCATCATTTCAACACCCAATCCAAAGATGATTCTTGCCGCTGAAAAGCTCTCGTTCCAGGGTGACTCACTGAATACTTCACAAATAATCTCTGCCAGATCTGATACCAAAAGACCGTATTGATCTGACCTTAAATCAATTAGTGTTATGACTTGAACATCAAAAAAGTCAGCCATAGTTAATCAGACTTTTTGGCAGATAATCGGTACCAAATAAAAAGTGAAATCAAGATTATTGGAAATAAAGTTACCGAAAACTCTGCCGGTGAACAACCACGACTACAGTTAATTAACATCAATAAAAACAAAAAAATAAAAACGCCTAACGTGGTTAATATTCTCATGATAAATTCCTCCTAACAAAATTTAATACCCACACCATT
This sequence comes from Methylobacter psychrophilus, assembly GCF_025583945.1. GTDB lineage: Bacteria > Pseudomonadota > Gammaproteobacteria > Methylococcales > Methylomonadaceae > Methylobacter_C > Methylobacter_C psychrophilus. The sequence continues at coordinate 21,425 of NZ_JAOEGU010000054.1, read as the reverse complement.
TATGGTAATAAAGGTATACAAGGATTTTCTATAAAAGCAACTTGCTAGTTGAGCGAAAAGGTATGTAGACTTTCAGAAATTAAACTTCCAATTTAATCGCGGTAAGTACACACAGATAACATCCCTTAAAGGGCATAGGTATCTACACAACTTTTCCTCATAATAAAAACAATGAGTTGCAGAAGCGCCAAGCTCCCTCTCTTGTTGGAGAGGGCTGGGGTGACGACTGCACGGATGCAGGAGGTAGAGCAATTCAGGAGCAATTGCCGAGGCGAGTAAAATCAAACAGTTACATTCCCCTCATCCCAGCCTGAAACCCTCGCTTCGCTCTCCCTTTGGAGAAGGAGCTGTAGGACTTGTGTAGATACCTATGCTTAAAGGGATGGTATCTGTCAGCATGGAAATTATGTATATGAAAATCTATAGGTGAATTCATCTCCGAAGTGCAATCCTGATACTTATGCTTATTCTTGCAAGATATGACTAAAAAAGCATTGAGCTTAATTGGTTGGAAGTATTGATGAATATAGGGTGATGATATTTTACGTTAGTTATTAGACGTAAATTTAGGCGCATTGGTCAAACAAGTTACTCTCGAAAATCCTGATATTCAAAAAGTTGATATTGCAGTAACACCGGAAAGCTAAACCATTGAGTCAAACTCGAAATAGTGAGCATCAAGTAACAGCCATTAAGAGTCATTCATAATCGTCCGTATATGGACACCTCCTGTTTTGCAAGCAAAAAAACCTTTGGTTTTTGGGTGCGACTGCACCTTACCCGCCAATTGATAGTAGTGATCCGTAACACCTATCATGCCTACATTTATGCCATTTTTACTTATAAGCGTGAAAATCTGTTTTTGGTGTTATCGTGATCATCAAATACACCGTTCAATTTAGGATTTTAAGGTGGGAAATTCATAGAAACAACCTGTACGGAACCGAACGGTTTCGGACAAAAATGTTGTTGTATCAGCTCAATATAGAATACAATCAAAAAACCGATAACTATCAAGGAATACTATTATGTCTTTAATTACTTGGAGCGACAAACTTGCAGTTGGGGTAGAGATAATCGATCAACAACACCAAAAACTTGTTCAGCTCATTAATGGACTACATGCCCATATGGTGGCAGGCGATGCCCCTGAAATAATGTGTAAGGTACTCGATAGGGTTATCGAATATACGGGTTTTCATTTCGAAACTGAAGAACAACTGATGCAGGAGTATGATTACCCGTATTCCACAACTCATAAACGCCAGCATATCGACCTTGTAAATACCGCTGTCAGTTTGCAGGAGAAACTGAAAACTGGAAATACTCATATTACTATGGAAACCATGCATTTCTTACAAGACTGGTTACAACACCATATTCTTGAGACAGACAAAAAATTTGCAGCTTACCTCAAATCTAAAGGCGTTCACTAAGAAAGTGCTGATTAATGCAGTTTTTCAAAGTTAAAATTAATTTGTTGAGATTAATTTTTGAAAAATAAATTGATCTGAATTAAGGGGCTCTACACCTAAAATCATCCAATTGTTCTTGTTTTAAAATAGCCTTAAGAAATTGTATTTTCCACTCTGTGTGGCTTAGGATGGCATCATTTAAATCCATTATTATTCCTTCCTAAGAAACATCTCAATATCTTTTAATACGAAACCAAATTCGGCAGCTCGCCTGTGTAATTGTTTGATAACACGTTCACGATATTTTTGTTCATATTGATCAGCCCCTGGGTCTGCATATTCTGATCCAAGCTGAACACCTATCCTGATTTGATTTGAACACGGATTCTGGTTTCAAGCTGAACAAAGTCAGCGCTTCACTTAAATCATCTATAGACTTTCAGAAATTAAACTTCCAATTCATATCGCTGTAAGCTCATACAGATAACATCCCTTGAAGGGATGGTATCTGTCAACATGGAAATTATTTATCTGAAAATCTATATCTCACCAAGCGCCTATTTATCGCCGTGCTTTCCGGGCTTGCCCAAATGACCGTGGTGCTTCTTGACATCAAAACCTTTATCAAAGGTCAGGCGCTGCTCGGGTGACAGTGTGATATAAAAAATCTTGGTGGCTGCCAGATGCACTTCCTCCCTGGCAATATGTTCTTTGGCAAAAGCCAGTTTCTTTTCCATTCGCTCAGGCGCAGATAAACCAGTTAACAATTCGTCACGCTTGCGCTTCTCATCCCGGTTCATACGATCCTCATTGATCTTGCCAACCCATTCATTCCAGGCAGATTCTTGATCTGCACTGAGCTTTAGATCTGATTTAAGTGCTGCCTGCTGTCTGTCTCGCCTGCCCATATGATCACACTTTTTGGATTCTTCATTCGCCGGTTTTAAGGTATCAATACTGGCGGCATTTACTGTTTCAGCCAGTACGTTCGTACCTGCCAACAGACCTGATATAGCAAATGCAAGTAGAGTAATTCTCATTGTATGTTTCATGGTTGGTTCCTAAAATAATTGGGATCGGCTAAATTTACAGAACAGTGACTTCCTGTTCTTGGTTACTACTTTAACCATGAAAAATGCAAACAGTTTGAAAAAAATGTGCAAATAATGTGCAATTTTTAATCGACTATTCCAGTAACATATAGCTGCACAACCAGCGTAATGACTAAAATTTCAGAAGAAAACTACTATTCAACCGCTTGACCATTTCTCCCTATTATGGACACTCTCCAAAAAAAACTACTTCAAGCAACACTACCAGATTTATTTATTATCAGGTGACTCTACCAGCTGTCGCAGAATCTCACGTGCTTCATCATATAAAAATGCATTGATCAGTTTTGCTAATTGGCTAAACAAGCCAAGTTGATCAATGGCCAGATAGGGCTTGAGTGAATTCAGCAATGTGTCAGAAATAAAATTACTTTCTTTAAGTAATTCGTCAAGTTCGACAGCGGCATGCTTTAGCATTTCAATATTACCGCCAGTAGTCGGGAGTATCTCTTCAGGCAAATCCCGTGTTGCGATGACGGACATTGTCTGGTTAAACACTTCCTTAAAAGTGTTGAACGTCACTACTGACAACGCTCCGTTTAGTTCAGTTTCCAGTGCTTCAGAAGCCTTATGCAGTCGCATGGCACCGATGTTGCTGGATGTCCCTTTAATATTGTGTAGCAATTGCTCAGCCGAGATAAAATCTCCCACAGAGACCATAGCTACAATTTTGTCAGGTATATCTTTCATATTTTCCATGAAGGCAAGCAACAATCGCGTTAAATGTTCTTGATCGTTATCCAGCATCAATAATAAATTGTGCCAGTCAAAAACCGGTAGATCATCAATATTTGACATCTTTTGTTCGCTTGCTTCTACAATTTCTGTATCTACGGTAATTCGCCCGTCAAGTTTTAGACATTGCACCAGTGTCGACATCAATTTTTCGGGATTAATAGGTTTGCCAATAAAAGCGTTCATACCTACAGCCAAACAGCTTTGCTGTTCCTTTTTCGTGACGCCAGCTGTCAACGCGATAACCGGTAGCTTTGCAAAGCGTGTTTGGCTACGGATCAGTTTCGTTGTCTCAAAACCATCCATTACCGGCATATGAATATCCATCAAGACAGCATTAAATTCTCCAATTTCCAATAATGCCAGCGCCTCTTTACCATTATTGGCTATCTCTACGGTAATATCTGACAGCGCCAGAAAGCCCTGTATAACCTGCTGATTAACAATATTATCTTCCGCCACCAGAATTCGGGTACCGGCAAGTAATCGGTTTAAATGGGCCATGTCCCAGCCATCTGTTTGTGAGCTGTGCTCATCGGAGATAGCCGACAGTCCTAGAACAAGTTCAAAACTGAAGACAGAACCTTGTCCAGGCGTGCTGGTTACCAAAAACTCGCCCCCCATCAACCGCAACAATTTATCACTAATGGCCAGTCCGAGACCGGTGCCACCAAAACGCCGGGTGATCGTGCTATCCACCTGACTGAATGGTTTAAATAGTTTGTCATAGTCATTGTTTGATATACCGATACCGGTATCCGTGACAGAAAATGACAACCGGGCTTGCAACTGATCAAGTTGCTGTAGCGCAATAGTCAGTGTAACGCTGCCATGATTGGTAAACTTGATCGCGTTACTCAGCAAATTGATTAAAATCTGTTGCAGCCTGAGTGTGTCGCCGATCAAGTTACGCGGGACGTTGGCCGCAATAACTATAATAAATTGAAGATGCTTTTCCTCTGCACTAACTGTAAATAGATTACTGAGATTATCCATCACCTCATCAAGAGTGAAGATCTTTTGATTAATAGTTAAACGTTCAGCTTCCAGTTTGGAAAAATCAAGGATGTCATTAAGTATGCTCAACAAACTATTGGCGGAATTGTTAATCTTTTTCAGATAATCCCGTGTATCGTCCGGTATGTCTTTGTCCAATGCCAGATAAGATAATCCGATGATTGAATTCATCGGGGTCCTGATCTCATGTGACATGTTGGCGAGAAATTCCGACTTGGACTGGGCTAATGCTTCCGCCCGTTCTTTAGCCAATAAGACCAAGACTTCATTTTGCTTACGTTCGGTAATATCTTCGGCAATACCCAGATAACCGGTAATCTCGCCGTTCTGATCCTGAATAGTAGTCACCGCAAGTGAAACGGTTAAGGTTGATTGATCTTTACGAACATAAGTCCATTCCCGTTTTTCATACCCTGCTTGACCGGTCTTTTTAACAAAAACCTCAAATCCGGAAACGGGCCTCCCCAACTCAAGCGCCAACTCCTGCCCACGCTGTGAAACTTCTTGCTGATCATGGATGATAGCGGGGGTCTGCTTGCCAACCATTTCTTCGGAGCTATAGCCCAGCATAAGCTCGGCACCACGATTAAAGGTTGTGAATACACCCTGCGTATCCGTCGAGATAATGCTGATATTGGTTGCCGCAGAAAGCAAACTCTCCAGCGCTTCTTTGGTTTTGTTAGCCTCATTTCGGATAACAATTTGCTCGGTGATATCAGAGATGAACCCGTGCCAGAGGGTGCTACCGTCGTCCAGTACTTCTGGCTGACCCAGACCGGACAGCCAACGCAGACCTTTTATCGGTAAATTAACCCGGTATTCCATCTGCCAAGTTTGCAGGGTGTCAGCAGACGTCTTAAAACTGGTGACAATTAGATCGTAGTCATCCGGATGCAAAATCGCAAATACTGATGAGCCATCTGCACTAACCTGTTCAGGGGTAAGTTCATAAATATCCTTGATACTGTCACTGGCAAACGGAAAACTACAGTGGCCATCAGGGAAAAGCCTGAATTGATAAACCATCCCGGGAACTTGTCGGGATAACGCAATAAACTGGTCATGACTTGCCTGTAACTCGCTTTGTATCTGGCGTATTTTAGTAATATCGACACAAGAACCAATGTAACCTGTAAAAACGCCATTAGCATCAAAGCGGGGTACCCCGTGATCATCTAACCATCGGTATTCGCCATCGTTACGCTTCAGTCGGTATTCCATATGGAACGGTTCACGACGTTCAAAATGGCTACTATAAATAGCCAGACAATGCTGTAAGTCATCAGGATGAACTCCTTCTGCCCAACCGTTGCCAGCTTCCTGTTCCATAGATCGGCCGGTAAAGTCCAGCCAGATTTGATTGAACCAGAAAAAGAGCTTGTCAGTACCCGCCAACCAAATCAGTACGGGGGCCGCATCGGCAACGAGACGAAAACGCTGCTCACTTTGCGAGAGCTCCAATGTGCGCTCTTCCACCAACTTCCGAAGCAGATAACCACGACCGGAGGAGACCATAGCAAATGCACCGACCAAACTGGTTAGTATCAGTCCCGCCAATAAAATAAGCCCTTGATTACTTGAGCGATGATGAGCAAAATAATCTTGGGTGGGAATAACCTCAATCCGCCATGAGCGTCCCCCGACAGGAAGAACTAAACTGTTCACCAACAAAAATTTTCTTCCAATCACGCCTGCTTCTTGCTGAACAAGTGTAGGCTGTTCGTTCTGGTTACGCGGAAACAACAACTGCTCGGCTACCGGGGCACTCTCATCAATAAGCCGAAAGGTGAGTTCATTTGTATTTAGATTTTTGAATGCAGCGGTGATGATGTCCACGACCCTGAATATGCCAACGACATAACCTTCAATATTGTTACGTCGATCTTCCAGAGTTTGGTGTGGCAGGCCTTTACGGTAAAGGGGTCTATACGCAACCAGTCCATGTTGTTTATTTTTCTCCTGAACCAAGTTAACCCTGGCGGTAATCGCCAAATCTCCGGTGTCCCTTGCCCTATCAAGTGCCTCTCGTCGTTCTTGGCTGGAATTGAAGTCGTAACCCAAGGCACTTTCATTGCCTTGGTAAGGTTCAAGGAACGTAATGGGGATATATCGGGATCGATTGCCTGCACGCACCATTTTTTCATTAACATCCCGTTCCGTAATCTGAAAGTTTTCGTAGCCATCCTGCTTGACACTTTTTTCAAACGCGTCCCGTTCAGCGGGCAAAATAACAGGACTCCATTCCAGCGCCTGTATGCCTTGGAAACCTTCTAATGACTGATTTACGAAGACTTTAAATGCTTGTCGATTAACCGTTGCTGAAGCCGCATAAAAACCTCCGAGAGAATGTAGTACATTCACATGGCTAGCAACCGAGTTTTTAAATGCCAGCGCCAACTCCAAGGCATGTTGATCAAACTCAAGTTTTAATCGCTTGCTGTCATTTTGTGACTCATAAAAAACAGCGATCGTTGTCAGTACAAACATCGCGATAATGGGTAGGGTTATTGCATAGCCCCTATTACGCAAGCTTTCTCCTGGTTGCTGCAGCCAGACAAAAATCAGCGGGGTAAAAATAAATATTCCTAACACATCGCCCATCCACCAGGTTCCCCAATTGATCAGGAAATTTTCTACATGAATTCGTCCAATGGCGACCAAGGTCGAGACTGCGATAGTTGAATTAATCAGGGCACTGAAAAGCCCGCCAAAAAGCAAGAACAAAAACACTTGTTTCTCTCTGCTAAGCGAATTTGGAAAACCGGCAAAACGTTTAAGTAAATAAGCACCAACAAGTGCTTGCAAACTTGATCCACCAGCAATGGCGAGAGTAATAACAACTGAATAAAAATTTTCTGCGGGGATATCCGCAATCAATGAGGTTGAAAGATTAATAAGAAACGAACCAATAAATATACCCGGCCAGATACGGTTTCCATAAATCAAAATACTTGCCAAGGCAATGCCGGAAGGTGGCCAGATAGCTGTTGCATAGCCTGGTGGGATAGCCAGATAACTGCCGAGTTTTCCAGTTATAAAGTAAGCGGCTGCCAAGCCCATAATTTGTAACAACCAAGACAAAGATAGTCCCGATGTTACTGCTGGTGACAATAAAAAACCAGATTTATCGTTATTTTTAGACATATGAATTTGGTAATATGAACCTGGTACACGAACACATAAATATACTTGCTATTAATGTACTATAGTGCAATAAAAATGTAATTTTTGCCAGTTTTAGTAGCGCTGGGTAGGTCTGGTGACAACGTTAGTCCAATAAAGACTGTTTCATAAGTAAATTGTGATTAAGCTGTCCGCAAATAAAATTTTGCATAAAAATTATTATATAATTCTAAAATAAATGGTTATAAACTGCAAATATAGAAATATAACCTTGCACCTTAATAATAGTCGTGGGTTTGGATAAACTGCTTGAACCAAGTAAAGAAACGAGCAGTAGCAATTGAGTTGCCTAGACTTCTCAAATGACCAAAAAATCTGACTCAAAATAGCTTTCCGTTGCTACAAGTCCGCTTCTAGGCATAGCTATCTACACAACTTTTCCTCATAATAAAAACAATGAGTTGCAGAAGCGCCAAGCTCCCTCTCTTGTTGGAGAGGGCTGGGGTGACGACTGCACGGATGCAGGAGGTAGAGCAATGCAGGAGCAATTGCCGAGGCGAGTAAAATCAAGCAGTTACATTCCTCATCAACCTGGAACCCTCGCTTCGCTCTCCCTTTGGAGAAGGAGCCGTAGGACTTGTGTAGATACCTATGCTTCTCGGACAGAATCCTGGCGTTTTTTCTTTCGTAAACCCTGTTTGTTACGGTTATCCTTTTTTCAAAAGGACGTAAAAATTCGGCAAACAATATATTCTTGCTGGGCGCGACCTGTCACATTAAATTCGCGCAACCATTTTAATGACAGGGTAACATCCTGACCATTAATGTGCGGTGTGTACATAACAACCGGACCTATACTGGATGCTTCCCCTGACTCAGCAACGCTAAGCGATTGCGAACTTGTATCTTTAGTGACTTGTTTATAATAGGAGCCCGTTATACCGAGTCCTAAAGCACTCACAGGATAATGTCCTACCGTATAATCAAAATGAAATTCGTCGCCACTTTTATAATCCGTAGCCGGATTTATAAGGTTATTCATATAACCTATATCGACTGAAATCTCATTATTTCCAGGAAGTCCCCAAGTGAGCATCAGATTGTGGTCGAATGTCCAATAATTACGGCCGGTATTAAAATCATTTTTCTGATACCGACCGGTCGGCGCGACAATCCCTTCAAACAACAAAGCCGTAACATTATCCCATTTCCAGTTTAATCCGCCAGGTACAAGGTAAAAATCACCGAGTCCGACGCGATCAAAATTATTAGAGCCACTGTGATCCTTGCTTACCAGTAATCCGGGATAAAGTCCGGCCAAAAATTGACCGCCCAGTACTTTTTGATCGGTCACATGAATAATACCGGGCATTTCCAATAGTGTTCCAGTTTCTGACTTTGTATCTTGATAAGCCGCAAAAAAGTTATTAAAATAGGTTCCCTGATCTGGAAGAACTGCCATCCCAAAATCGCCATAAAATCCTGGTAAATAATTACTACCACCTGCTTCAGTAGCGCTGGATAGAGAGGGTTGTAGTATTAACCCGAGAAGCAAAAAGACCAAGTGTTTCATAAAAAAACCAAGACGAAGCTGCATGATATATATAACATGCTGCATTAATTAAAATTACTGGCACAATAATAAATTAGCACTATATTAATTGCAAATATAGAAATTTAAATTGAATATAATGGAACAAACAAAAAAAATTAGTTAAAATATCGAAAATACAACAAAGTATTAAGGTACTTTTCAACAATGAATCCATCAAAAGAATTATCGATACTTGGCTCGAAAAAATTCAATAATACTTCAAAGCCATTGCTCGCCAGCCAAAATGCTTAAAGCCAAAGAACTATTTTTTAGTATCTTTTATAGATGGCTTCCAATTTTAAAGCTGGATGATTTCACAAATAACATCAATTTGAATGATGTTATCTGCACCGGCTTAAGTTTGCAGTTTTTAAGATCATCCTGCTTTTTTTTTCGCTAAAATTTTAGTTATGCCATGTTTGGAAATCGTCTTTCTTCTATAAAGTCAGCGCAAAGTATATTTTTGCATCAGTGGGTATTAAGCGCTTTTATCCGTGCTGCACTGACGCCACTGTTATTAATTGAGTTATCGCTACTCGCTATCTATATGGTGTCTCACGGGTGGTCTCGAACTGAAAATATTGCTGCTATGCAAAATGTGGCAAACAACGAATTATCAAGGTTGGTCGAGAATCAAGCTGAGGCGATTGAGTACCAATTAGCCGGGGTCACGGAATTGACAGAATTACTCAGACAAGAAACCCAAGATGTTCTTAATCAACCGGCAAATCAAAAAATCGAATCATCTAGCCGTTATGCAACCACCGATGATGGTGTACTTTATACCCGAGCTAACGATGGCGGAGCCGCTGTGTTTTTTAGCGGTTTTGTTAAAATTAATCAGGAAAAAAAACAAAAAATTGCCCGAACCGCTCGCCTTGATCCAATGTTGCGCCGTATTGTCGATATCAATATCCTGACGGTTCAAGCTTACTTTAATAGTTACGACTCTCTGAATAGAATTTGGCCGTATTTTGATGTGTTGAGCCAATATCCCCCAAAGATGAATATTCCATCTTATGGTTTTTATTACGAAGCAGATGCCACACATAATCCGGAACGTAAAACACGCTGGATAGATGCCTATTTGGATCCCGCAGGGCAAGGCTGGATGGTCTCGGCTATTTCACCTGTTTATAACGGCAATTTTCTTGAAGGGGTTGTCGGTCTGGATATTACGCTCGACACGATTATCAAACAGGTACTGGCTTTGTCTATTCCATGGCAGGGATTTGCAGTACTGATTAGCAAAGACGGCATGTTATTGGCGGTTCCGGAACAGGCTGAAAAACTGTTTAATCTACACGAGCTAACAGTCCATCATTATGACCAAGCCATCCGGCAGCAAACATTTAAGCCCGATGATTTTAATATCTATCATCGTACTGATATGCGGCAACTGGTAAAAGCCTTAACGAATAACCAGTCCAGCGTCGCTGTTGTTGACTTCAATGAACCTTATCTGGTCGCCAGTAAAACATTACCTAGCACAGGTTGGCGTTTAGTGACATTTGCTCCGCAAAAAGAAGTTTTCAAACCTGCAACAGAATTATCAAAACGATTGACCATGATTGGTTGGTATTTAATTGGCAGCCTGTTTTTTTTCTACCTATTGTTTTTTATTTTTTTGTATCAACGAGCCAAGCGCTTAAGCCATGAAATATCAGACCCGCTGCAAGGTATAAAAAAGATGGCAATTCAAATTGGCGAGGGTAATTTTAAGCCGGAGACACCAGACTACAACGTTAATGAGTTTAGATCAACGGTCGAGCAAATGTTGCTGACGGCAGATCAATTACAAAATGCCGAACAACAGTTGGTTGGTGCAAAAGAGGAAGCAGAACTGGCTAACTATGCAAAAAGCTCTTTTTTGGCCAACATGAGCCATGAGCTACGCACTCCCCTGAATGCAATTACCGGACTGACCGAGTTGGTCCAAGACGGTACTGTTGATAATAAACAAAAACGTTACTTGACTCAAATTCAAAAATCTTCACAATCCTTGTTGCTTATGGTCGATGATATTCTTGATTTTTCCAATAACGATGCTGGCAAAATTGAAATTGAAGATAAGGCGTTTTCAATCGAAGAGCTGTTGCAAGGTCTTGCTGATATTTTTATACATTCTATTGAAAACAAACAGATGGAGCTGTTTATAAAAATTGATCATACGGTTCCTCCTATAATTTTTGGCGACGTGCGGCGCATTCGACAAATTTTGATCAAACTAATCGGTAATGCGATCAAATTTACCGAGCATGGCGAAATTCAGATAACAGTCGATGTTGCAGTAGAACACAATCAGCGTGCAGTGCGGTTTTCAGTGAGAGATACCGGCATCGGCATTTGCACAGACGACATTGATTCAATGTTCCAGACTTTTACTCAGGCAGATATATCAATCTCCCGTAAATTTGAAGGAGTGGGATTAGGACTGGCAGTGTGTCAACAGTTGGTTAATATGATGGATGGCACTATCAATGTATCCAGTCAGTTAGGGGCAGGCAGTACCTTTGAATTCACCCTCGAGCTACGCACTCAACAAAGTGCACATAACGCATTTAATACAACGTTTCAGTCCGAATTACAGATATTGTTAATTGATGATAACCCTACGTCCTGTATGGTGTTGCAGTATTATCTGGAAGAATGGCAATGCAAGGTTACTCGGGTCTTATCGATTTCACAGGCGATAATTGAAATGCAGCAAGCTTGGGAATACTCGCGACCTTTCGATTTACTGTTACTGGATGGTCAGATATGGCAAGTAAATGGCTGGTCTATCGTTCAGGCCATAGAAAGCGCTGAACTACAATCCCTACCGGAAATAATTCTGTTAACAAACAGCCATTATCATGACTCTTTATATTCGGCGAATTTAAGCATCAAGCCCAAAGCCCTGATCAACAAACCTGTATTTCCCTCACGGCTACTCAGTGCGATTCAGACAACTACACAAGAAAACTTTAGATGTACTGAACTACCAACACAGCTAGCCGAGAAATCCCCTGTTGGCATTCAAACTGACAGGCAACATGTCAGCGTTGCTGTATCCGAAGATATCAACCAATTATTACAAGAACTCAATACGCTATTGATTGAAAATGCTTATATAAACAGTGAATTACTAGAAAAAATAGACTCTGCGCTAAGCAAAAACCAAAACCGGCTACATCAAAAATTATTAAACTGTCTAAAGCATTTCGATTATCCAGAAGCCAGGCGCATTTTGACAAATATTATTAGTTCCGTGCAAGGAGAAGTAACGTGATTTTTTCAGTTCCAGGTAAACCCATAGTGCTCGTGGTTGATGACGAACCGACTAATATTGATGTGCTTGCCGGTTTATTAAATAAAGACTACCAGGTAAAAGTGTCTACTAACGGTAAAACAGCTATTGATATCGCCATGCGAGATCCGCAACCTGACCTGATATTACTGGACATTATGATGCCTACCCTGAATGGTTTTGATGTGTGCAAGCAACTAAAAGCCAATCCGGCGACCAAGGATATACCGGTGATTTTTGTTACAGCAGCCGGCCCTCAATCAGAAAATGAAGGCTTTGAGTCAGGTGCGGTCGATTATATAACCAAGCCTATAAATCGATTAATCACCCAATTACGTATAAAAGCTCATATTGAGCTTGGGCAATCCCGGAAACGCATTACCCAAAATCTCGGCTTTCTATCCAGCATAATTGAGAACGCATCATTGGCTATTTCGGTATTGTCGCCAGATCATCAATGGCTGTTGCTTAATAATGTCAGTTTGGCTTTGCAAGAATGTCAAAGCCTGTATCAGGCCAATCAACAACCTCCCCTGGAATTTATCGATGAACTTGACCGCAATAACTATAGCCTTGCTAATCAAGTAGCGCTAACAGGTAAAAATCAAGAATTGCAAGTACATATTGTTGGCATCAAAGGTACGCGGCGCTTGTTGAAATTAAAATTATCACCATTTTATGATGTCAATGGCAAAATTATTGCCGTGTTAAGTCTGGGTGTCGACATCACCGAAAGTAAGCAGGCACAAACCCGGTTGCGATTACTGTCAAAAGTCTTTGAGAATTCTCTTGAAGGCATTGTAATCGCAGACTTACAAGGCAAGATAGTGGATGTTAATCCAAGCTTTAAAAAAGTGACCGGTTATTCAAAAGTGGATATTTTGGATAACAAAATGAGCTTGCAGAATTTTGAAACCCCGGATGAAGGATCTGACAACAGTATGTGGCAGTGTCTTATCGGCAACGGTCAATGGCAGGGTGAAATCGTTAACCATAAAAAAAATGGCGATTTATTACCGGAATGGCTTTCGGTAACCTTGATAAATGATGAACAAGATAATCCTGAACATTATTTGGGCGTGTTTAGTGGCATGACGATGCTTAAAAAACACCAAAATGATCTAAAAAAAGTTGCCCATTACGATAGTTTAACCGGTCTGCCTAATCGCCTGTCACTAGACGAGCAGCTCAAGCGGGCGATTGCAGAAAGCGATAGCGGACAAGGTTCGCTGGCAATCTGTTATTTGGATCTTGATGGTTTTAAATTGATTAATGATAACTTGGGATCGACAACAGGGGATATGGTGTTAATTGAATGCGCACAGCGCATCAGTCAGATACTGGGAGAAATGGATACGGTTGCACGGGTCGGCGGCGATGAGTTTGTCATCTTGTTCCAAGGTATTCACAATGTTCGGGAATGCACAGTGCTGGTAGAACAAGTACTGACATCAATTGCAAAAGATATCAATGCTATTTACCGGGTTACCGCCAGCGTTGGCGTGACGATTTATCCGCATGATAACGATGATCAGGATATGCTGTTACGGCACGCGCACCAAGCCATGTGTACCGCGAAAATATCAGGTAAAAACGGTTATCATTTCTTTGATGTCGCTGAAAATCAGCGTATATGTCATTTAAACGATGAATTGCAAGGCATTCGTCAGGCTCTGGAAAATGGCGAATTTGAGTTATTCTATCAACCCAAAATTAATATTCATAATAATGCCGTCATGGGGGCAGAAGCCTTAATCCGCTGGCGACATCCTAAGCGAGGGATTCTTTCACCAGCTCATTTTCTGCCCCAAATTTATCAAACTGATCTGGAGATCACTGTGGGTGAATGGGTTATTACAACAGCCATAAACCAACAGCACGAATGGTATCAACAAGGACTGAAACTTGAAATATCAATCAATATTTGTGCCAATCATTTGCAAGCCCCCGATTTTATAATTAACTTCCAACAACAACTTAGCCAATATCCTGAACTTTCTCGAGGCGCAATACAAATAGAAATTTTAGAAACAGCGGCTTTGGATCATCTTGATTCTGCAATAAAAATAATACAAGCTGGACAAAAATTGGGCGTGAGCTTTGCACTGGATGATTTTGGTACGGGTTATTCCTCATTGACGTACTTATGTAAATTACCTGCCGACACTATCAAAATTGATCAATCTTTTGTGCGGGATATGTTTAACGATGAAGTTTCCTATGCAATGATTATTGGCATTATTGCTTTGGCAAAAACATTTTCCCGTGAAATTGTCGCTGAGGGAGTCGAAACAGTCCGGCAGTATACTGCCCTTGCAGAGATGGGCTGCGACATTGCGCAGGGCTATTTAATTGCCAAACCGATGGCATCAAATGAATTTTATACGTGGCTACAAGAAGATACGTGGCGACAAAATATTAATGATGATGCATTGATCCATGCAAACTATACCATCTAATTTTTAGAGCAGATATTGTATTTATTATATCAATTTCAAAAGACTAATTATAAGTGCATATAACAATACTAAGTCCAGACTGTTTTTTGCGCCAACATTGTAGACAACCATAATCCTGATGGAGAAGTTACGCTCAACCATCACATTACCACAATCAGAACCAGTAGATACGCCCATGTCTGAAAGAACACTTGATATACTCACACACGATGACCATGCCGCCCCAATGAATGGCATTATCGAGCGTTACCACCAAGAGGCACTACTTAAAGCAGGTGCATTGCAAAGCGCAATTTTCAATAGCGCCAATTTCTCGAGTATCGCCACCGACGCAAATGGCGTCATACAAATTTTTAATGTCGGGGCCGAACAGATGCTGGGTTACACCGCCGCCGAAGTAATAAACAATATTACGCCGGCCGACATTTCTGATCCACAGGAAGTGATCACTCGCGCCGAATCCTTAAGCGTTGAACTCGGAACCCTTATTATGCCTGGATTTGAAGCGTTGATATTTAAGGCATCACGCGGCATCGAAGACATCTACGAGTTAACCTATATCCGTAAGGATGGAAGTCGGTTTCCGGCAGTGGTATCAGTCACAGCGCTACGCGATGCACAAGATACCATTATCGGCTATTTATTGATTGGTACCGACAACACTGCGCGTAAACATGCAGAAGAATCCATTCAGGCTGCCTCACAATACGCTCGCAGCTTGATTGAAGCAAGTCAGGATCCGTTAGTTATGATTAGTGCGCAGGGCAAGATAACCGATGTTAATGCCGCTACGGAACAAGTGACGGGAGTATCTCGAAATGATCTTATCAACAGCGACTTTGCTGAATATTTTAGCGATCCAGAGAAAGCCCGAGAAGGTTATGAGCAAGCGTTTTTACAAGGCTTTGTAACAGATTATCCTTTAGCGATTCGTCATGTCTCGGGAAAAATCACCTACGTACTCTATAATGCCAGTCTGTATCGGGATGCCAATGGTAATGTACTGGGCGTGTTCGCCGCAGCACGCGACATCACTGCTCGCAAGCACGCCGAAGAAGAACTACTCAAGGCCGGAGCCTTGCAAAGCGCCATTTTTAACAGCGCCAACTTCTCGAGTATCGCCACCGATGCCAATGGCGTCATTCAGATTTTTAATGTCGGGGCCGAGCAGATGCTGGGTTATACGGCCGCCGAAGTGATGAACAAGATCACACCAGCCGATATTTCCGATCCGCAGGAAGTAATAGCGCGCGCCGAATCCTTAAGCCTTGAACTCGGAACCCCGATTATGCCAGGCTTTGAAGCATTGGTATTTAAGGCCTCTCGTGGCATTGAGGACATCTACGAACTGACTTATATCCGCAAGGATGGCAGTCGGTTTCCGGCGGTGGTCTCGGTCACGGCACTACGCGATGCGCAGGACGCCATCATCGGCTATTTGTTGATTAGTACCGACAACACCGCACGCAAACATGTAGAAGAAAAGTTGCGCTGGACTGAGGAAAGCTTCCGCTTGATGGTGGAGAGCGTGACCGATTACGCTATTGTAATGCTTGACACAGCGGGATGCGTTATGAGTTGGAATGCCGGTGCTGAGCGGATCAAGGGGTATACTGCGGAAGATATCGTCGGACAACACTTCTCACAGTTTTATCTTGAAGAAGACCTCATTCATTGCAAACCTCAACGTGACTTGGACGCAGTGATAGCTAACGGTCGCTTTGAGGATGAAGGTTGGCGGGTTCGCAAAGATAAATCAAGTTTCTGGGCTAACGTAGTTTACACTGCCATTCGAGATAATCTCGGTAATCTTCGCGGCTTTGCCAAATTAACCCGTGATCTCACCGAACGTCGACAAGTTGAGATCACCCTAACCAATGCCAAGTCCGCAGCAGAAAAAGCCAACCAGGCAAAATCAGATTTTCTATCCAGTATGAGTCACGAATTACGTAGTCCGCTCAATGCTATCCTGGGTTTCGCTCAATTAATGGAATCGGATTTGCCTCCGCCTACATCCTCGCAAATGGAGAGTATTGAACAAATTCTCAATGGAGGATGGTATCTGTTAGATCTGATTAACGAAATCCTGGATCTCGCAGTAATCGAATCAGGTAAAGTGTCTTTGTTACTGGAATCAGTGTCACTGGCTGAAGTTATGCTTGAATGCCAAACCATGATTGAACCACAGGCACAAAAACGAGGAATTCATATGACTTTCCCTCAGTTCGATATTTCTTGTTTTGTTCAAGCCGATCGAACGAGAGTCAAGCAAGTTATGATTAATCTGTTGTCCAATTCGATCAAGTACAACCAGAAAAACGGAACGGTCGCCGTTGTCGTTGCGCTAAGTTCACCAGAACGCATCCGTATTAGCGTCACTGATACCGGTGCAGGATTATCTCCAGAAAAAATGGAACAACTGTTCCAGCCATTTAATCGTCTCGGACAGGAAAACGGTGCCACAGAAGGTACCGGCATCGGCTTGGTAGTGACAAAACGACTGGTCGAACTAATGGGAGGTGTCATCGGCGTAGAAAGCACCATCGGAGTTGGTAGCGTATTCTGGATTGAACTTATTGCATCGACCTCATCACAATATTTAAGCAACATGATCATTGAATCTGCGCTGACAGTTGTTCAAATCCCATTTCAAAACAATACGATATTACATACACTACTTTATGTAGAAGATAACTCGGCCAACTTGAAACTTGTCGAGCAATTAATTGCCCGTCGCCCCGATATGAAACTGTTGAGTGCAGGAGATGGCCTGATGGGTATTGAAATTGCCCGGAAATTTCAGCCCAAGGTAATCTTGATGGACATCAATTTGCCAGGTATCAGCGGTATCGAAGTACTAAAAATATTGCGCGAAGATCCAACAACTGCACACATCCCGGTGGTGGCTATCAGTGCCAATGCGATACCACGCGACATTGAAATCGGCCTGGAGGCCGGTTTTTTTCGTTATCTGACCAAACCGGTTAAAGTGAATGAATTTTTCAGTACACTAGACGAGGCACTGGAATTTGCAAATAAGGAGATCAACCTTTGCAAATAAAACTGCGTGATCATAAAACCGATATTTTTAACGCCAATATACTGATCGTTGATGATAAAAAGTCCAACGTGCTTCTTCTTGAACTTATACTGCGCCGTGCCAACTATACAACAATCACCTCTACGTTGGATAGCCGCGAGGTTTGTGAACTCTATAGAAACAACCGTTATGACCTGATTCTGCTTGATCTGCAGATGCCTGAAATGGATGGCTTCGAGGTAATAAAAGCACTGAAAAAAATTGAACAGAATGAATATCTTCCCGTTTTAGTGATCACTGCCCAACCGAGTCATAAAATAGCTGCACTGCAACTCGGAGCAAAAGATTTTATCGCCAAGCCGTTTGATCAGACTGAAGTGCTAACGCGCATCTACAATATGCTGGAAGTACGCCTGTTGTACAAGGAATCAAAGCGCCACAGCCAAGCATTGGAAATGACATTACAAGAATTACGCTTGGCACAATCCAGCCTGGGCAGCGCTGTTGCCGCTAAAGAACAAGCGGAACAGGCTAACTATGCCAAAGGGGCATTTTTAGCAAACATGAACCATGAGCTATGCACCCCCCTTAACGCAATTAGCGGCCTCGCAGAATTGGCTCAAGACGGTGCCATTGATCCCAAACAAAAACGTTACCTGACTCAAATTAAGCTGTCATCACAATCCTTGTTAGTTATCATCAATGACATTCTTGATTTTTCCAAAAATGAATCAGGAAAAATTGAAATTAAAGACCAAGCTTTCTCAATTAAAACACTATTGCAAGTCCTTACTGATCTTTTTGCTGCTTCAATTGAATATAAACAATTGGAATTATTTGTAATGATTGATCATAAAGTCCCCGATATTATTTGGGGCGATGAGCAGCGCATTCGACAAATTTTGACCAAGCTCATAGGCAATGCCATTAAATTTACCGAACGTGGTAAAGTTCAGGTAACCATTGATGTCATCAAACAAGAGCAGAACCAGTTTGCCATCCGCTTTTTGGTACGAGATACCGGTATAGGAATTCCTATAGAAAGCCTTGAGTTACTCTTTCAGGCTTTTACGCAGGCTGATACTTCACTTTCCCGTAAGTTTGGCGGAACGGGAATGGGACTTGCAATTTGTCAACAATTGGTTGGCCTGATGGGCGGAACCATCGATGTGTCCAGCCAGATAGGAGAAGGTAGCGTTGCTGAGTTTACCTTATGGCTACGCGGCGAATCCTGTGTCAAAGCTGCTTTAAATAGGGAGCTTCATTGCAGCTCATCGTTATTGCCAATTCAGGCTCCGGTAAAGAATCAATTAACCGATTTTGATCTACATAAACCATTATTATTACTCAATGACGAGTCATCGCAGTTATGTTACATGCTTACTGTATTCAAAGAGGATTATTTATCTATTATTGATGAATTATCTGCAAATATACATAGAAATGAACTTGATGAGGTAAAGGTACAGTTACAAAAAATAAAAATTGTTGCCGCTGATATTGGAGCAATCAAGCTTTCTGACTTATCCAAAGAATTTGAGACTCAACTTGAAAACAGATGTATTGAGAAGGAAACCTGGGATAGCTGGAAGACCCTTTTTACAGGCACCATGCAAAGCATCAATAAATTTTCGTGCATCCACCATGTTGATAGTCAGCATAAAAGCGTTGTTTTACAAGATGACATTACCCTGTTATTGCAAGAGCTCGATACGCAGTTAATCGAAAATACTTATATCGATATTGCTTTACTTAACAAAATACATGCCGCAATAGATAGAAATCAATTACAAGAATATCAAAAACTATCGGATTTTCTGATGCATTATGATTATCCAAATGCCAGATGTATTTTGGCAAACATACTTAAAAACCCCACTAGTTAACTTAAGCAAGCCCATTCGTTGACAAGCTTCACCACAGGTGATTATCTATTGATAGATAATCGGAGCTTGTATTTCAAGTTGAACATCTTATCCCATGCACGTTCTTAATAGTGCCTTTATCCAAATTAATTAATTTTCATTACTTAATAAATTTAACGTCTAAAAATCAATATGTGCGCTAACGAACGGTGTACATGTCTGAAAAAGTGTCTAATTGTCCCCAATGGTTTTTAAAACCGGTTATTTTTATTCCGCTTAACAGAACTATTACAACGATTGTGTTTGACGTTTAACTCAAAGGAAAAATAATGAAAAAATTAAACTACCTTAGCTCACATCAAATGATGTGCGGCATCCGCGCAATGACAGTAGGTGCAGTTTTTATAGCAGGTTGCGCAAGCCTTCCACCAACAGAACAGATGGCCGTTTCCAAAGTTGCTGTAAATAATGCGACCAGTTCTGGAGGAAATCAGTTTGCACCATTACCCATGAAGTCAGCAATGGATAAAATGGATGCTGCCGAACGAGCCATGACAGAGGAAGACTATGCACTCGCCCGGCAACTGGCAGAACAGGCACAAGTTGATGCGCAATTAGCCGCAACAACGGCACGCTCGGTTAAAGCACAGGAAGCCGCCAGTGCATTGCAAAAAGGCAATGGCATACTGCGCCAAGAACTGGATCGTAAAGCCCAACAATTATAAATGGAGTTCATCATGCAAAAAAATCGCTATTTTCCTTTGACCCTAATCGCTGTCGCAATTATTTCCGGTTGTAGTACGGTGCCTAACCAATCCCTTCTGGAAGCACGCAGCAATTACAACATTGCACGAGTTAACCCACAAATTACCAATCTGGCCCCGCTTGAATTGAAAGATGCGAATGACACTTTAAATAAGGCAGAATACGCCTTTAGTGAAGATGAAAATACTGAAACCGTTAATCATCTCGCCTACGTAGCCATGCAGAAGATAAACATCGCACAAGAAACCACCGAGTTAAAAACTGCTGAATTAGCCGTAGCCGAGGCCGGTTCCAATCGTGCAACAGTTCGTCTTGATGCCAGAACGGCTGAAGTCGATGCAGCTAATGCCAAAATAGCCCAGCTTAAAGCACTAAACGCCCAACAAACCGAGCGCGGTATGATGATTACACTGGGTGATGTATTATTCAGCACAAATAAGGCGCAATTGAAATCAGGTGGTATACGAAATGTACAAAAGCTGGCTGATTTTCTTAACCAGTATCCACAATATAAAGTATCAGTTGAAGGCCACACCGACAGTCGTGGTAGCGATGAGTATAATCAGGAACTCTCTTATCGACGCGCAGATGCCGTACAAATGGCTTTGATGAATATGTCAATTGCCAGCGACCGTATCAACAAGAGCGGGTATGGTGAAGGTTTCCCGGTTGCCAGTAATAGCAATTCCGGCGGTCAGCAATTGAACAGACGCGTAGAAATTATCCTGTCTGACGAAAATGGTCGTATAACATCACGATAGACTTTAGTAATCTTCGACTGCGATCAAACGGACTGGATCGAGTCGAAGCAAAACTTAAGGCAACTTACCTCCTGTTTATCATTCCCGGATATCACCTAATATAGCCACTACTAAGCGCAGAAGGTCTCAATTCGGGTAGTAATTCCCTGAACATCCAACCCACAAATGGCCAGCAACTCCTCTCTGGTACCTTGCTCAACAAAGCTGTCGGGCAAACCGATATTTAATACCGGCATCAGTATGTGCTGAG
>NZ_JAOEGU010000053.1 GCF_025583945.1 Methylobacter psychrophilus | reverse complement strand
TTGCTATGATTTCGTTCATGGTCAGTTTGGGTGCGAATGCTCTGTTAGAAGCGGTATTCTACCTTCTCTGACCTTTCTCTTTCCTTCGATATCTATAAATTACTCATGCCAATTGGCGAAGGTATTGCTTGAAATTAAATAACCAACTGATCCAAAGCCTTGGCATTAAAACTAACAAGTTCGTCAAAACTGCCTTTTTTTACTTTGTTTGGCCATTTTGGGTCAGCAAGAAGCGCTCGACCAACAGCTACCAGATCAAAGCTTCCTTCATCGATTCCTTTACTCAGTGCATCCACATCAACCGACGTATTCGAATCGGGTGATTCTTCACGAGTAAAATGGCCGGTACGAAATTCTTTCTCCAAACCAACACTGCCCACAGCAATCACAGGTTTTCCCGACAATTTCCTGGTCCAGGCTGCAAGTGAGTCAGTTGAGCCCTCAAATGCCGGCTTGAATAACTTTCTGGTACTCGGGTGGAAATAATCTACTCCTGCATTGACCAAAGCAGTCAGAATTGTACCTAAATCTTCCGGGTTTTCGGCGATTTTTGCATCGTAGTCTCCCAGTTTCCACTGTGAAAACCTAAATGTTACCGGAAAATCCGCGCTCACTTTAGAACGGACAGCCATGATAACCTCCACAGCAAATTGCAAGCGATTTTCCAGACTTCCACCATAGCTGTCATGACGTTGATTAGTCTTTTCCCATAGGAATTGGTCAATTAGATAGCCATGAGCACCATGAACTTCTACACCATCAAAGCCCAGTTTTTCTGCATCTGCAGCTGCTTGGGCATAAGCGGTAACGACATCATCAATGTCTTGCTGACTCATTGCCTTTACCACTTGCCGGCCTTCTTTTTCTACTGCCATTGGCCCATAACCCGGAACAGTGATGTCTGGTTCTACACCCGGTTGTCTTGCTGCTCCTACATGCCATAGTTGAGGGATAATCTTGCCACCCACTTCGTGTACGGCATCAACAACTTTTTTCCAGCCATTAAGAGCCGCTTCCCCGTGGAATGCCGGCACCCCGGCATATCCATTAGCCGCAGGATGACCAATATAAGTGCCTTCTGTAATAATCAGACCAACACCGCCTTCAGCGCGTCTTTGGTAGTAAGTCACTACTTTATCAGTAGGTATCCCGTTCGGAGATTTGTTTCTGGTCATTGGCGCCATCACAATACGATTTGAAAGCCGGCTTTTACCAAACTGTATGGGTGAAAAAAGCGCTTGTTTTGAGTTGTTTTGGAGAGTAGCCATTATCGTTTCCTTATAAAATATGTATGAGTTGTGATTGAACAAAAAATAATGAGATTATGTTGTTCACAGCTTTAATAAAAATACAGATTCCGTATTTTGAGACTAAAAAAACCTTCACAAAAAATTAAGATATGCCTAGAGATAAAAGCTTTACAAAACCAGATTCTAAATAAAAAAATCAGACAGATTATAATTTTACGATCGATTAAATACTGTTCTCGCAACCGATCATGTAGCTTGTATGATTAGTTACCATTTACCAACGTCTGGCCTGTTACATCAACTAATGGGTAGCCGTTCGATTTATTTGAAAGTATTAAAGTTAGCACAACTATAGCTTCAAACTTGGGATCATTCAGTACGGTAACGCACACAGAACATTATCCATTATAAAGACTGCTGTATTTTCAAACCATAAGGTTGGCAACTTATTGATAATTTTTAAGATGGGAGTCGGAAATAACTAAAATCTTCTTTATTAGACTTTTATACTGAAAAACCAAGAATTGTCTAGATAGCTATGATATTGACAGAAATAACTATTTTTCCTGTATCAGAGTAAATGGTTAGACTGATAGAGTAATTTACAGTACAGTAAATTACTTATATAGACACTGGAGAATAAAGCATGCAAAAAACAGCGTTAATAGTCGGTGCAAGCGGAATCGGCGGCAGTAATTTGGCAACTGAACTTATTTCCAATGACTGGATCGTCTATGGTCTGGCACGCAATCCGCATCAAGGAATATCAGGCCTACTCCCGATAGCAGCCGACCTTCTTGATCCGACCAGCTTGAAAATTGCTTTAGCCAACGTCGCACCAACCCACGTATTTATTACCGCCTGGATGCGCCAGGATACCGAAGCCGATAACATTCGTGTCAATGGAGCAATGGTCCGTAATGTGCTAGCAGCATTGGCACTAAAAAAATCCGTACGCCATGTAGCTCTGGTAACGGGGCTAAAACATTATTTGGGGCCATTCGAGGCATACGCAAGTGCAGGTATGCTGCCAGAGACTCCGTTACGCGAAGAACAACCAAGACTTCCCCTAGAGAATTTTTATTACGAGCAAGAGGACGAATTGTTCACTGCGGCAGCGCGTGACGATTTTAGTTGGACGATACATAGGCCACATACTATTATCGGCAAGGCAATCGGTAATGCAATGAACATGGGCACTACGCTGGCCGTGTATGCGTCGATTTGCAAGGAAATCGGCCGCCCGTTTCAATGGCCCGGCTCACAAGCCCAATGGCAAGGTCTGTCTGATGTAACCGACGCCCATCAAATGGCCAAGCAACTGGTGTGGGCGGCTGATACCGAAGCGGCTCACAATACCGCCTTCAATATCGTCAACGGTGATTTATTTCGCTGGCAATGGCTATGGGGCAGACTCGCAAACTGGTTTGAAGTTGAGTCGGCCGGCTTTGACGGTATAATTCATCCGCTTGAGATAGAAATGGCAAACGATCATGCGCTGTGGTCCGAGATGGCAGAGCGGCATGATTTGATTGAGCCCGACTTAAACAAATTGGCATCGCCATGGCATAGCGACCTTGATTTGGGTCGACCAATCGAAGTAATGGCTGACATGGCACGCAGTCGCAAGCTTGGCTTTACCGGCTACCAAGTAACCGAGGATTCCTTTTTCGCGTTATTTGCTCAGCTACGCGCAGAGCGATTGATTCCGTAGGCGATATTCAAGAATTAATATACCCAAGCGGCGCAGAATTTTTTTTATTAACAACAAATGCAAGGATTCAGTATCTAGTAATAAGTCAGCGTTGATATGTCAAATGATAATCCACATATAATGCCTTTACGTTGACATTAATAAACATCACTGAAAAAGAAATACATAGACAGCTAACAGAAGATTAACGCACGTATTTGCGATGTTTGATTCATACAGACAAAGTGGCCGCTCATAAAAGGCTATATCCTGAAATACTACTCAAAGCTGATATTAGCGAGTTAGGAGAGAAATGGCCAGACTAGCCAAAAAACCAAGCTTTTGGTATTTCAATGCGTACCGTCGAACTAGTCCCGGAACGACTGGCTCAAGAAGGATTGGAATCAGATTTAAACGGAAGTAAATTCGCGTTAAAAGCCGTACTATTGATGATGAGAACGAAGCCTGTTTGATCGAGTCGATTGGACAGCAGAGATTGCACTTGGTTATGTTATTAGTTTGGTCGGGGCGAGGAAATTGCACCAGTCAGCAAGTACTCGACCTTAATACTTAGCCTTTATCAAGAAGCTCCATTTTATAGCTAACATAAGAAATAAGCTGACTATTTTTGTAAACTATCTTTGATTTTTAGACTCTGTTGCTGCGCACAGGGTGTGCAGCAACAGACGCTTGGCATTTAGATAACAGTTACGTTTTCTGCTTGCGGGCCTTTTTGACCTTGAGTGACAGTAAACTGTACTTTTTGGCCTTCATCAAGAGACTTGTAGCCGCCTGAGTTGTTGATTTGTTGGAAATGCACGAAAACGTCAGGGCCTGATGCTTGTTCGATAAAACCGAAGCCTTTATCAGAGTTAAACCATTTAACGGTACCAGTAGTGATTGTAGACATAATGAAGTCCTGTAGATATTAGGTAATAAAGCCATTAAGGCGGATAGAGCTGAGAAATTTTGAAATTACTTAATGAAACAAGGACGAGCTACTACTAGGAGGAACATCGAAACGGTAAACAGAGGGTAAATCATATTTTCAAGCCTACGGGAATTATAAGTATTATTTTAACAATGTCAAATTAATTTTTCCCTAGGTTCTGTTGACGTTTCACCTCAGCCATAAAAGCACCGAGGAAAATGATAGCATCCCCATGTAATTAATAGCTTTTTTCTCATATCGTGTAGCAATTCTGCGATAGTGCTTGAGCTTACCGAACATACATTCAATGGCATGCCGCTCCTTATAATGCCAATAATCGCACTCAATATCTTCTTTTCGGTTCGATTTAGGTGGGATAACCGCTTTTATTTCACGACTGGCTAACCACTCCCGCAACTCGTTCGTATCGTAGGCTTTGTCTGCTAAAACGGCTGAAGCATTAACATTTTCCAATAAAGATATGGCTTGCTTGCATTCAGCCTCCTTCCCGCCTGTCAGGATAAATTTGATGGGCATGCCCAAGCCATCACAAAGCGCGTGAATCTTACAACCAAATCCACCTTTGGAGCGCCCAAGTGCTTCATTCTCAGCAGAACTATATGCCGCTCCAGCTGCGCAGGCATGTGCTCTAATAACTGAACCATCCATGGAAACATCTTGTAAATCAGCGTCTTCAGCAAGATGACAGAGAATTTCACCCCATATGCCATTGATACACCAACGTGAAAAACGCTTGAAGATGCTATTCCATTTACCATACGTTGACGGTAATACACGCCACTGTGCTCCCGTACGTAATATCCACAAAATGGCATTAACAAACTGCCTGCAAATATCGGGTAAACCGATATGAACTCCAGGCAATTTTTTTAAGCTTGCCAAAATACGAGTCCACTCTTCATCACTTAATGTTATCCGCTTCATTTCATTCAAAACGACTTATTCTACCGGATTGGTGAAACGTCAACAGAACCTAGGATTTATGATCATTACAGCTACTCCGGCAGGACTTACCAGAAACCAGATCACAGGGATGCGCTCATGAGTTACCATCCATAGCTCTTGAATCTCGGCAATTCCTACCGAGATAATGATGCTTTTCTTAACTTAGTGGCAATGATGTATCTGTCTGCAAAAAATTTAAAAAACTTGAATATCAAGTATTAGGTATACAACAGGAAATATTATCAAATACCTAAGTAAGATAGTACATTTTGTCATCAATAAAATGGTAAAATTTATGTTTTTAAAATAAAAAATAAGGGGCAAAAAAGTGTCAATATTGGACTATATTTCAAATTTCTTCGGCACAGGAGAATATACAAACCGGGCAATAATTAATAAATTGTGTATTGGTGAGTCTTTAGTAGGCGAAGGTAATGAAGTTGCACATATTGACTTGATCATTGGCCCAAGAGGCTCAGTGGCTGAGTATGCATTTGCAAATGCATTAACAAATAACAAAAAAGGTTTTACAACCTTATTAGCAGTTGTCGCACCTAATTTAATGGTTAAACCTGCAACTATTTTATTTAATAAAGTAACGATCAAAGGTGCTAAACAAGCCGTACAGATGTTTGGTCCCGCTCAACGTGGCGTTGCCATGGCTGTTGCTGACTGTGTTGAGGACGGCACAATCCCGGCGGATGAAGCAGATGATTTATTCATTTGTGTGGGTGTATTCATTCACTGGCAAGCAGAAGATGATGCGTTAATAGAAAAATTTAACTATCAAGCTACTAAAGAAGCCCTGAAACGAGCTATCGCCGGATCACCAAGCGCTGCAGAAGTCGTTACTGAAAAATCAACTGCGTTGCATCCATTCGCTGTTAATAACGAAAGTTAATCGGCGATAAATACACCTTGCATAACTGTTAAAGATACTTTACCTAGACGCCAAAGTATCTTTAACTCGCAATTTATATATCATGCTGTCATATTGGAAATTATAAAGCTACTTGGACTAATAAGAAGTTACTTCGCCATGACTTAACGCATTAATAAATTGAATAACCTGTGTTTTCTCAAATGGCCAACCCAGCTCTTTTTGGGTTTCCGGATGATATAAAACAGGAATACGAATAGCATATTTTTCTTGCCACTGATCCTGCTCGGCAATATCTATGATTTCAATCCTGACGCCAAGGTTATCAGGCAAGCAAGCATTGATAATCTCTTCCGCTTGCTCACATAAATGACAACCGGATGTCCCCAAAAGCAATAATTGGGTCATTAGTGCTTCGTCACTTTATCAAGATAACCCATCAATAAGGCTGACATGACAAAGGTCATATGGACAAGAGCAAACCACATGATTTTGTCATTATTAACCGTCTCAATATTCATGAAGATTTTTAGTAAATGAATGGATGATATTGCGACTATGGAGGCCGCTACTTTCATTTTTAGAGACCCATAATCATGGGTACCCAGCCAATCCAACTTCTCGGTTGTCTCGCTAATATTCAGACGCGAGACAAAATTTTCATAACCACTAAACATGACAATAATTATCAAATTGCCGACCAGGGTAAGATCGATTAAGGACAGCAGCTTTAAGACCAGCTGGGACTCGTCAAGCTCCAGGATAAATGGAATAAAATGATAGAGCTCCTGAAAAAATTTTATAAACAGCGCCACCAAGGTAAGACTTAAGCCCAAATAAACCGGTGCCAATAACCAGCGACTAGCATACATTAATCGCTCGATTGTATGGCTTGCTTTTTGTGGTAATGACATGGCTTTTCCTTAATGGTGTAAATGTGCCGATAACCAACGCTCGGCAATTTCTTCGGCAATATTTTTACGCTTGGCGTAATCCTGCAACTGATCTTTATCTATTTTTCCGACATTAAAATACTGTGACTGAGGATGCGAAAAATACCAGCCGCTGACTGCTGATGCAGGATACATGGCATAACTTTCAGTAAGCTCTATACTGGTATTTGCGGTGACATTAAGCAGTTCAAACAACTTCGATTTTTCGGTATGATCAGGGCACGCAGGATAACCGGGTGCAGGACGTATGCCTTGATAAGCCTCGTTAATTAACTGGCCGGGATCATAAGTTTCCTCTTCGGCATAACCCCAATAGTCTTTTCTGACGGCTTGATGCAGATACTCTGCAAACGCTTCGGCCAATCTGTCTGCTAATGCTTTAAGCATAATGGCACTGTAATCATCAAGATCTTGCTCAAATTGCTGTAATTTTTCTTCTATACCAATACCTGTGGTGACGGCAAAAGCACCGATATAATCGGCTTTACCACTATCAAGCGGCGCAATAAAATCAGACAGACAATAATTGGGCCGTCCTGGTGCTTTAATATTTTGCTGACGTAAATGATGTAAAGTTTCAAGCGATTGCTCGCGAGTATCATCGGTGTAGACGATAACATCATCACCATCACTGTTTGCCGGAAAAAAGCCAATTACCGCTCTGGCAGTCAGCCACTTTTCGCTGGTGATTTTTTGCAGCATTGCTTGGGCTTCTTCAAACAACTTTCTGGCTTCAATCCCGACCACATGATCGTCCAATATTTTTGGATAACTGCCGGCCATTTCCCAGGTTTGAAAAAATGGCGTCCAGTCAATGTATGGCACGAGAGTATCAAGCGGAAAATTATCCAACACTTTAATGCCTAAAAATGACGGTTTAACCGGCTCGTAACTTCCCCAGTTAAACTTGTTATCTCTTGCAGCTTCCAGAGAATGCTGCTTGGTTTTAGCTTCACGACCTTTGTGCCGATCCCTGACTTCTTCATACTCTATGCGTACATTTTTGACAAAGTCATCCTTTAACTCGGTGCTTAACAAATTACTGGCCACGCCGACGCCACGAGAAGCATCTGTGACATAAATCGTTGGGCCCTTGTTGTAATGCGGCTCGATTTTTACTGCCGTATGCGCTCTGGAAGTCGTCGCACCGCCAATCATTAGAGGAATAGTAAAACCTTGACGTTGCATTTCTTTGGCCACATGCACCATTTCATCGAGAGATGGCGTAATCAAACCACTTAAACCGATAATATCAACTTTTTCCAGACGTGCAGTTTGCAAAATCTTTTCTGCCGGAACCATAACGCCAAGATCAATCACTTCATAATTATTACACTGCAACACCACGCCAACGATATTTTTGCCAATATCATGCACGTCGCCTTTTACCGTTGCCATGAGAATTTTACCGTTGGTTTTTCTCTCGCTACCCGCTTTATCCGCTTCCATAAACGGCATTAAATAAGCTACCGCTTTTTTCATCACACGCGCTGATTTAACGACTTGTGGCAGGAACATTTTACCTGCGCCAAATAAGTCACCGACAACATTCATACCATCCATTAAGGCACCCTCTATGACATGCAAGGGTCTTTGCGCTTCCAGTCGTGCTTGTTCGGTATCTTCATCAATGTAATCAGTGATCCCTTTAACCAAGGCATGCTCAAGGCGCTTACTAACCGGCCACTCCCGCCATTCCAGATTTTCCTGTCTGACTTCACTGCTACTGCCATCACCCCGATATTTTTCTGCCAATTCCAGTAACTTGTCAGTTCCGCTGCCGTCATGGCGGTTTAATACGACATCTTCTACCGCATTACGTAAATCGTCAGGTATATCGGCATAAATCGTCAGCTGACCGGCATTAACAATCCCCATAGACATACCCGCTTGAATGGCGTGGTATAAAAACACCGCATGAATCGCTTCACGCACCGGGTTATTACCGCGAAACGAAAAAGACACATTGGAAACTCCGCCGGAAATCAGTGCATAAGGTAGCGTTCGCTTAATCTCATGAGTTGCTTCAATAAAATCCAGTCCGTAATTATTGTGCTCGTCAATTCCTGTGGCAATGGCAAACACATTGGGATCAAAAATAATATCTTCAGGCGGAAACCCAACCTGTTCGGTCAGGATTTTATAAGCCCGCTGACATATTTCGATTTTTCTGGTTTTTGTATCCGCCTGCCCTTCTTCATCAAAGGCCATAACGATAACTGCCGCGCCGTAACGACGCACAAGTTTCGCATGTTTAATAAAAGTGGCTTCGCCTTCTTTTAGTGAAATTGAGTTCACCACACCCTTGCCCTGAATACATTTAAGACCCGCTTCCAAAATCTCCCATTTAGAGGAATCTACCATAATGGGTACTTTGGCGATATCCGGCTCAGAGGCAATCAACATCAAAAAGCGCACCATCGCTTCTTTAGACTCCAACATGCCTTCATCCATGTTGATATCGATAATCTGCGCACCACTCTCAACCTGCTGCTTGGCAACTTCCAAAGCCGTTTCAAAATCACCGGCGATAACCAGGCGCTTAAACGCAGCGGAACCGGTTACATTGGTGCGCTCGCCAACATTAACAAAGAGTGTGTCAGGGCCAATAGACATAGGCTCAAGACCAGCCAAACGACATCTTTTCTCGATTTCCGGAATTATTCTCGGAGGGCAAGCCTTAACAGCTTCGACGATGGCTTTAATGTGTGCAGGTGAAGTTCCGCAACAACCGCCAATAATATTCAAATAACCGCTACGCGCCCAATCGGCGAGCTCTTCGGCCATTGCTTCCGGTGACTCATCGTATTCACCAAACTCATTCGGCAACCCGGCATTGGGATGAGCAGAGACATGCGTATCGGCAATTGTTGATAATTCATCTATATATTGGCGTAGTTCTTTCGCGCCCAAGGCACAGTTAAAACCGAAAGATATCGGCTCAACATGTTTTAATGAATTCCAAAAAGCGGCGACGGTTTGTCCAGACAGTGTTCTACCGGACGCATCGGTAATCGTGCCGGAAATCATCACCGGTAATTTATAGCCGAGTTGTTCAAAATATTGTTCAACGGCAAAAATTGCCGCCTTGGCATTTAGCGTGTCGAAAATAGTTTCAATCAGAATAATATCGGCACCGCCGTCAATAAGACCGCGTGTTGCTTCCGTGTAGGCATCAACCAGTTGATCAAAGGAAATATTTCTAAAGCCGGGGTCATTGACATCAGGTGACATTGAAGCCGTGCGATTGGTAGGGCCTAAGACACCGGCAACAAAACGTGGTTTTTCCGGTGTTTTTTGGGTGTATTCGTCGGCAGCTTGTTTGGCTAAACGGGCCGATTCAACGTTAATTTCATAGGCTAACGATTCCATTCGGTAATCAGCCATGGCAATACAGGTTGAATTGAAAGTGTTGGTTTCGACAATATCGGAACCCACTTCAAAATAAGCCATATGAATAGCCTTGATGATATCAGGCTGAGTTAATGACAATAAATCATTGTTCCCTTTTAAATCAACATCCCATTGAGCAAAACGCTCGCCACGATAATCTTTTTCTTCCAGTTTGTAGCTTTGGATCATCGTACCCATTGCGCCATCCAGAAACAAGATTCTTTGGGACATACATTGTTTTAATAATTCTGTTTTGCTCATTGATTGTGCCAAGGGTAGTTATGTCACGTGAAGATAATCATTGCTTAAAAGACTATCAAGCACTATTATTTTTATCACTATAATTTAGGAGATGAGGATGTCAAAACCAACGATTACTCAAGTATTTAAAAGCGTTTTATCTGCTTTTATCGGTGTACAAAGTGAAGACAGCAGAAAAAAAGCTTTCGAACAAGGGTCGCTTTCAACTTACATTATTGCAGGATTGATTTGTACTATTCTGTTTGTTATCGCAGTTGTTTCTCTTGTCTCTGTTATCGTATAGATAACTCAGTATTACAAGTTGCACAAAGGATAAAACACTATAAAAAAGCCCAAGCAGAACTTGAGCTTTTTTACTATTATGTTTGTTTTTATTATTCTGATGTTTTGAAACTTTGCTTTATATTTTTAAACATCTCTTTGAAACCACTAAATAAATTTGCCACTGAAAAACTTTCTTTAGTAATCAATTTAAGACGCAAAAAAGCAATAGCAATAAAGCTGATGATAGAGGGTGACAGCTCTTCATAAAGTGACTTCAATATACCGGAAAAACCGGTAAAATCGCCTTCATTTTTTCTATCAGCACCTTGGGTTGCTTCATAGACAGCGCCGCCTTCACTAGCTCTTAATGATTCCAAAATATTGATATTAATGTACTGTAATAAAAATACCAGGGTGAAAAACAAAACTGCACCGCCAGCAACCCACATCATTACATTGTCTACTTTTGCTTTCATAGCCGACTGATAAATCCAGATTGCTACAAAAACCATTACCATGCCGCTTATCATAATTTATACCCCTTTAATAATTATAGTTATATTTTTGTTAGAAAAAAGTAAAGATATGTACATTTTAAAATCATTTTAGAGCCTTCTTTTTCAACAACTTTGCATGATTCATATTTCTCACGTCCAGGCGTTGTCTGTTTTTTAATTTCGCCATTTTCAACAGTATATTTGATGGCTATTTTCATCTCTTTGGTTCGACCAACAGAATCTGTTGCCGTTGTTTGCAGAACACCATCGGCTTTAAAATCCCACTCAACCGTAACAGCCTTTTGCTCGCCATTTAATTTGGTTGCTTCGGCATATAAATCCCATTTTCCCAAGATTTCAGAGCTATCTTTTAATGCGACGTCAGCGTTCGCCGAAAATGCAAACAAAAGTCCTGCCAATGGTAATATTTTAACGTATTTTTTCATTATTATTGTTCTCCCCGATCTATCAGCTTCAAAAACAGAATTCAAACTATACCACATCGGTTATCGAGCTTTAACAACAATAGTCAGGAATATTTCTTTACCCGGCTATTTTTAATTTCCACAAACGATAAGCCTTGACTTTAACTTTACCTAAAGTATGATGCAACTTCCGCTTGCTATGAAACTAGCAATTTTCAAATATAAGAATTATTAGGTAGGAGACACATACATGGGTTTTATTTTAGATCTAACTGAATCATTGAAAACACCAGCTGGCATGGTTGGCGCTGTTGTAGTTGTGGCGGCTGTATACGCCCTTTTGAAATGGGTATTCGCAGAACATCCAGACGACGAAAAATAAGCGTAACTAAACAGTTTCGGTTGTTTATAGACCGCTATCTTTCCCCAGTGAATAGATAGCGGTATTTTTTTGCCTGAATATTTAACCACTACAAGATCGTGACTGTATTATAATTTACACATTTTTATTAATGAAATGTATAAATTCATAATCACTAAAATCCTCGCGCTTCACTCCAAACAAGTCCCGGCAACGGGTGTTGGCTTGTTCCGGCTTTTTTACGGACTGGTCGCTTTACAGGAAATTTTTTTCCTGCTGTATTTCAACCATTTAATCTTTGATCCTACCCCCTATATAGACGTTGAATTCCCCATGATTCCGTTTTTCTTGTGCCTATGGGGTATTATTGCCGGGTTTATTATCGTTGGTTATCGCTATCAATTTGCCGTTATCAGTAATTACATCTTCTGGATTGTCTTCGTAAATTTCACCACTATGCAGCGTGATTTTGATGGCGGCTTTGATTCATTTATGACCGGTGCCGGTTTTTTTCTGCTGTTTATGCCGGGAGACCGCGCATTTTCGATAGATAACCTAAGACGTAAACTCAGCACACCGTTTACCCATTACAATACCTATTCAAAACCAACAGTTTCCGGTCTCGTTTACTACTTACCGATTCTGATTTGCCTTGGCTTTCTCTATTTTGATTCGGCTGTCCATAAGCTGTTTGCCGAACACTGGCGAAACGGCCTTGGCTCGTGGCTACCATCAACACAGCCCTATTATGTTTCGGCTATCGACATGTCGTTGTTGCTGAATAACGAGCTACTACAAAAAACCATAGGCTATACGATACTGGTTTTTCAATTTACCTTTTTATTCTTTTTTTCAAATCGCCGATTACGTAGCGTTTATTTATTCGTGGGTCTTGGCATACATCTGGGTATTACCCTGTCATTAAATATCTATCCTTTTGGCATGGGAATGTTGATATTTTATACACTACTGGTACCTTTTAGCTGGTGGCGTGCAATCGGTAAACAGCTAACGGCGAAACAACCGTCACTAATCGTCTTCTTTGATCAACAATGCCCTTTGTGTAACCGTACGGTACTTATTCTTAATCATTTCGATATATTTAACTGTATAGACTTTAAAAGTGCTCAGGCTAATGCCGCCCACTATCCGGCAATGACGGCAATACCCGCTGAAACGCTGTTGCTGGACTTATATGCTTTGGACAATGAAAATCGCATTTATTCAGGCGTCAACACGTATATTCAAATACTGAAAAAGATGCGTTATTTATATCCTGTAGGACTTGTTTTAAGCTTACCTGGAATCCATACTCTGGCGATAACAAAGTACCGGGCTATTGCGGACTCACGTGATCGTGTCACTTGCACAACTGACTGCCTTATATCGCCAAAACTGCACGACAACAATTGGTATCATCGAATTTTTGAATCTTTTGCCAACCAAAAACCCAAAGCATTTTCCAGAAAGCTGGCAAAAATACTCATTGCTTTAATTGTTTTACAATTAAACAGTACCATTCATTATGCACTTATTTATCGATTGAATTTAGAGGTGAAAAACAACCCTATAAGCGCACCTGTTGCTGAAGCCAGTAACGCGCTTATTATGGTATCACTGACCTTTTTTGGTATTACCCCGCACGCCCTTTATCTACATGATCATTTTGCAGGCTATGATCATATTTTAGCGATCACTTATACTGATCAAAACGGCATTGAACGCTGGTTACCTTTTGTTAATGAGGAAGGACGTCTGCTAGCGCCAAACTGGGGACGCGTTCATTCCATGTGGGCTAATATTGCCGTCACACCGACTATCAACAAGACCCGTTTACAAAAATTTATCATGAAAGTGACAGCTTTCTGGGGACAAAAAACGGGCTTAGATCTTGACAAAACAGTCTTTCATATTAAGATGAAAAAAATTAATGCGCCAACTTACTGGGTTCATGATCAATTACATCAAAACTTTTCAGCGCCATGGACAACCATAGGCACAGTAAAATGGACTAATCATTTAATTTCCTTCGACTTACCTGACAATATCAATTCGTTATAATTGTCCAAGAGGCTGTACGAGAATAGGAGCGGTAGCAAGGGAGGGCTATTTTGGTCATTTGAGACAAATAGTTGTTCAATTAAACGAAAATGGGCGGAAAACAGGGCCAAAATAGCTTTTCCGCAGTCGATTTTCTATTCTCGGACAGCCTCATGGAGCAACTAATCTGGTTTTTATTATTGCATCATCATTCCAGTCATGTTATAAATTGTCCGTGCTTTTTTACGAACTAGCGCATAATAAATAAAATAATTTAAAACCGTTTGGAGGATATATTCATGAAAAAAATCTTAGCTCTTTTAGCAATGGCATTAATGATTGTTGGTTTGTCTGGCTGCATAGATAACCCGGATGATTCAAAGCAAAAAGTTTCTAGTTCTATTGCACTATAAACAAAAAACTTTTGTAATCACAGAAAGCCCGGTCCTACCTCCGGGTTTTCTGTTTACATTTCTTAAAGCTTTAACGGTCACGCTTAAGTAAAACACTTAATAAACGCTATACCAAACGTCCCCATAAATCATAGTCATCCGCTTCTTCAAGCTCAACATCAACAAAGTCGCCGACTTTAAGATGCGTGGCACCATCAATAAATACCTGCCCATCTATTTCAGGCGCATCCGATTTACTTCTGGCAACCGCACCTTCTTCTACGACCTCATCAACAAGCACTGTTTCAATTCTGCCTATGCGTTGCTGTAAACGATCAGCACTAATATCGGCCTGATGCGCCATAAAACGCGCCAACCGCTCTTGCTTCACTTCTTCAGGGACCAAATCAGGTAAATCATTGGCAACAGCTCCTTTTACCGGAGAATAAGCAAAACAACCTACTCTATCCAGTTGTGCTTCCGTCATAAATTGCAATAATTGTTCAAACTCCTGATCAGTCTCCCCAGGAAACCCGACAATAAATGTACTGCGTAAAGTAATATCAGGACAAATTTCCCGCCATGCCTTAATACGTTCCAAATTATTTTGGCTGGCCGCTGGACGCTTCATTAATTTAAGAATACGGCTATTGGCATGTTGAAAAGGAATATCCAGATAAGGCAAAATTTTTCCTTCTGCCATCAATGGAATCACTTCGTCAACATGAGGATACGGATAAACATAGTGCATACGCACCCAGATCCCCAAATCACCCAAAGCCTCGGCTAAATCATAAAAACGCGTTTTAACAGAACGCCCTTTCCAGTCCTGGCTTTGATATTTCAAATCCAGCCCATAAGCACTGGTATCTTGTGAAACCACCAATAATTCTTTTACGCCTGCATTCGCCAAACGCTCCGCTTCCAACAAAACATCATCAATGGGCCTGCTGACCAGATCTCCACGCATTGACGGGATTATGCAAAACGTACAACGGTGATTACAGCCCTCGGATATTTTTAAATAGGCGTAATGAGCCGGTGTTAACTTTATCCCCTGGGGCGGCAACAGACTGGTAAAAGGATCATGTCTGGGTGGTAAATATTCATGTACCGAAGCCACGACTTCCTCTAAAGCATGTGCACCAGTGACTTTTAAAACCTGAGGATGACGCGCTCTGATTTCATCTTCACGGGAACCCAAACATCCGGTAACGATCACTTTACCGTTTTTTGCTAAAGCTTCACCAATACTATCTAGTGATTCTTCTACCGCTGCATCAATAAATCCGCAGGTATTAACAATCACCAAATCAGCGTTCTGGTAAGTCGGTGAAATGTCATAACCTTCGGAACGAAGCTGGGTTAAAATTCTTTCGCTATCAACTAGCGCTTTCGGGCAGCCTAAACTAATAAAGCCAACAGTGGGGATCTTTGTCATAAATATGTATAAAGTATGGAAGTAAGGTGATGTTTTTTTGATAATCAGACGCAAAAGTTGTCATCATGCTGTTTAGGTATTGGCGATAACTGACTAGCGATTGAATTTGCTTTTTATTGATGTACTAAAACCGGTATTCTATCACTTTAGGCAATATCCAAGCATGAATATACCAAAATTACACAGAATTTTTGTTCATCTCCAAAGACTGTAAGGACCGATATTTAGTGCTGAAAACCCTTTATTCACGGTATTCCTGTGTAATATAGCCATCGATTTACGCGCCACAGGATTACCGCCAATGCGCTGAAATTAATCGATAAAACAAACTTTTAAATTGAAAACCTGTAAAATCAAACAGAAAAACAGCAGTTACTGGCAGGAACTGACTGACTTATAATCACCAAAATATCCGAGTTAACTGATCAGCCATGACAAGAATGAATTTTTTAATACCAGACTCTAACTAAAACAGGTACATTATCGGCGGTAAACTATACTGGTATATAAGTTCACCAAGTTCTTAAAGGACTAATAACAAATTTTTTTATTGCTTCTGCTTTTTTGTATCACGAGCATGTGCATCCATTACATTCCAGATTTTTACCAAAAGTAATCTGGATAAAGAGAAGTTATATAATGCGACTATTAGTCTTGGTATTAAATATAGTGGTTGGTTCGATATTGTTGACACAATCCACTCAGCTTTTGGCAGCTTCTATGGAAATTGAAGCCGATAAAAATAATAGCCAGCGTGGACATACCTCCCACTTACGAGTAAAAAATAAAAAAAATCAATCATCTCCTGTTAAGCAAAAAAACTTAATAAATCCTGGCAACGTTTGGGAGCGCATTCGTTCCGGCATGAAAATCCCCAGGCCAGGCAAAGTTGAGTCGCTTCCAAATCAACTCTTTACAAATAACAATAAGTTACCCACGCTACCAGTTACCAGGACGCGTCTTCATAACCGCATTGCTATTAATCGTGAAACAATTACGACTTTAAATACCCAAATTGCCTCAGCGCCAGATGACCGCATCAACCCGGCACCACACTTCGCCGTAATAACTCGCTCACAACGAATGCTTGCCCTACAAAAACTCAGACTGCCAGTAACAACATCTGCGCCTGTTGATAAGTACACGCCTTATGGTCGCCTTAAACTTAACGCCACTCTTTCTTCAAGAATTCGTGATAAGGCAGAATCGCCAGAGCAATCAATTTCATCAACAAACAATACCTTGCATGAAAATACTGCCTATCAAACACAACTCCATTCGGGAATTGAGTTTCATCCAAGACTACACCGGCTTGACTTTAAAAACCCCACCGATCCCCTTATCAAAAACACTTTACCACTACTAAAAAATACCAAAACGGATCAGCCAGCTAAAGCAGTCATAACTGCTTTAGCTTCTGTACAAAACTCAATGCCCCTAACACCTAACCACGCCAAAGAAGCAATTAAGTATGATCGGGTTAACAAGCATGTAGTTTGGTACACGCAACACCGCGATTATCTACTTCAAGTCAGTGAACGTGCACGCCCCTATCTTTATCACATTGTTGAGAGCCTTAGTGAACATAAATTACCTTATGAACTGGCTTTATTACCTATTGTAGAAAGCGCCTATCAAGCCACTGCATTATCGCCAAAAAGCGCCGCCGGATTATGGCAGTTCATTCCAAGCACAGGGCATGATTTCGACCTGCATCAAAATGAACAATATGATGGCAGACTTGATATTACCGCCTCTACACAGGCCGCAATGCGTTATATGTCATTTTTAAATCAGCATTTCAAGGGTGACTGGTTGCTGGCTTTGGCTGCCTACAATTGCGGGCTGGGTGCTGTCGACAATGCGATTAATCGCAATATCGCCGACGGTCTTGATACGGATTACTGGTCTTTACGCTTACCCGAAGAAACGCAGGAGTATGTACCCCGTTTACTGGCCTTATCCAGCATATTTGCCAATCCCGATGCGCACGGATTAAAACTTGCTCAGGTTAGAAATGAACCCTATTTTGTTAAAGTAAAAATAGATCGCAAACACGACATTGACTATCTGGCTGAAAAAGATTTTAGGGAGGTTGCACAACTTGCCAATCTCAGTTACGAACAGTTTAGTCGCCTTAACCCCGGCTATCTTCATTCCAAACTGGCAGTCAACGGACCATTTACCTTGCTCATGCCGGCAGCTAACGCGAGCCAATTGCATCAACAATTAGCCAGTATTGCTCAATTTATGAATAAACCACCCACAATGGCAGCAATTAATGCCCCTTTAAAAAGAAGAGAGCCATTAATGCTTGAGGGGCAAAAAACCGTATTATCCCGGCTTACTGATATATCACCCGTTAAAGAGACTAATCCGGTAACTATCTCTGAGCCCTTCTTATCACTTATTTTAAATACCAATCAAACGACACCGCGCTTGCCAGACCAATCAGGAATATCACCCATTGATTTGAACCCAAATTTAAAACAGGTAGAAAAAAGCATATAG
This sequence comes from Methylobacter psychrophilus, assembly GCF_025583945.1. Taxonomy (GTDB): domain Bacteria; phylum Pseudomonadota; class Gammaproteobacteria; order Methylococcales; family Methylomonadaceae; genus Methylobacter_C; species Methylobacter_C psychrophilus. The sequence goes on along the minus strand of NZ_JAOEGU010000053.1, from coordinate 8,255 downwards.
ATATGACTTTGATAAGATACTGAAAATTTCTCAAAAATAACGCGAAATACGTTTACGGGAAATACTGCATCGGGTTACTGGCAATGTCGCGTGCAGCCAAAAACTGGGCATAATAATTACGGGAGGCAAAACCGAACGCTGGACCTGTATAAGCCTTTACGATATGAGTAAAGTCGTGGCCAACTTGATTTTGTGCCCGTTTCATACCTCCGATGCCATGATTATAAGAGGTAATCGCCGTGGGCCAGTCATGTAGTTTACTGTAAGCATAGCTAAGATAACGGGCCGCGCCAACGGCCGAAGCAAAAGGATCCAGACGTCGATCAACCCTGTTACCGGCAGGCATAAAAGTTTTTGCTGCACCTTTGGTAAATTGCCACATACCCACGGCACCGGCAGAGGATTTTGCCGCCGGTTGAAACGAAGATTCGACATGTGGCAAATAAGCCAAATCTTCAGGTAAACCTGCATCGCGAAATATTTTTCTAAATTGCATGTCGTAACGGCGACTGATATCGAGTCCGCGTTTAAAGCGCTCCCTAATTCCACGTTGCGATCGCACCCGCTCGGCGGCACCGCTTAATACACTGTTAAGTTGCTTGCCGGTACTTTGCAGTTTGGCAATTATTTGCTTGTCAGTAGCATTCAACTGCGCGTTGTAACTCAACTTACTCTCCAAAATCGCTAATTGGACTTTCCAAAAATCACGGTGCTGATTAACTATTTCTTTTTGCTCGCTGGTCAGACTTTCGTCGACATAGCCGGGTAAATCAATCACCTCGTAAATTACATCCAAATAACGATCATCATGAAACGCTACTTGCGAGCGATGCCAAAGCGTATAGGTTTTTCGCCAGAACTCTACTGCAGGTTCCAGTTCGCCAGGCTTTTGAAATATGCCGGAGCGAGTCGATAGTCCATAGACGTTTTGCGGAGTCGTCATCCGAGGTTGAATGATAGCTTGGTCTGCCATGGTGTTATCATAATTGACCGTAGGCGCAGTGCTACTACAAGAATTTAACACAACGACAATAGCCAACAATAACCAAATACGCATAATTAGTTGATTCATTTGTTAGTACATTAATCCAATATAATATTGATCAGTTTAAAGAGTGTGTTTTGCATATTCCGATTAATTTTAATATAAATTCCGGGCGAACTTGAACAGCCAAAAGCTAACGCGTTAATAAATGCGTATTTTTACTCCAATTTTTCAGAAAAAGTCAATAAATTTACTTTTACATGAATTTTCTTTTCAACGCATTCGATTCGGACCGGCTTTTAAGGTATTTTATTAAAAAACTGATAACAGACGACTTCCTACAAAGAACATAGCCAACTCGCCAGTATTTTTTTGGACATTATGTCTTTGTTCTGCAAGTAATTAACCAATGCAAATTGCTTCATAATTCCGATATCGATCCGTCTTATCTCAGCTATGATTAGCGTAAATATCTCGCTATCATAGGATAGTGTAACGTATTAACCAAAAAAGTAATGGCCCGTAAAGACAGAACCTGTCTATTATTAAAACAGATGTACAGATATGACAATCCAAGTCAAAATTTTTCACTATTTTTTCGCTTGCTTACTGACTGGAGCCAGTATTTCGGTGGCACTGGCCGAGAATTATTCATGCAAAGAAACCGGCGATACGCATATCTGGATCTCGCCTCTTAACCCTAAAACCGATGAGCCGATCAAAATCATGGCCGTATCTACAGACGCCCCCTTGTCGGATCTGACCCTGATAGACAGCCAAGACCAGCGTATATCCTTAAAATATAGCCATCGAGGTGGTCCGCCTTGGAGCCTAACCGGCACCTTGGAAAGACTCAACGAGGGAACTTATCAGATCTTAGCCGAGCGGGACAACCAGCTTACCGCCTGTCACACGCTCACCATAGGCGGCGCAAACACACAGAAAAACGCCAACACGTGGGGACTTGCCACTGAAGCCTTTTATTCTGCCTGGGTCGAAGCGTTGTTTGGTGCTCCACCCAAAGAAAACCTGAACTTCACTTCCCTTGAGCCAGTATTACGTAACAACGAGCGCAATTTTCTGTACAACTATCTCGGCCTTAACGAAGACAACCGCTTGGCACTGACTCCCGATTGTGCAGACCTGCCCTATACTTTGCGAGCTTATTTTGCCTGGAAGGTCGGCCTGCCAATCGCCTTCCGTGCATGCGGACGTGGCACGGCTAATACCCCACCGCATTGTGGAGCAGCCAACATCAAGACCGAATTTACCCACGGCATCAACTCACCGGTCAGCTTCAGGCTTGTCAACGAACAATTGGCGAATACCATCCATTCAGGCTCGCTCCGAACCGGACTTGAGGACGAATCCACAGACCTATATCCCATCGCTCTCAGCCGGGAGATACTCTGGCCGGGGACCGTCTATGCCGACCCCTACGGCCATGTGCTGGTACTGGTTAAATGGGTGCCGCAGACAGCGGTTAACCCTGGCATCTTGCTGGCCGTTGATGCCCAGCCAGACAACTCTATTACCCGCAAACGCTTTTGGGAAGGCACGTTTCTATTTACCAACGTTACCAATGCCGGACCTGGGTTTAAGACTTTCCGGCCCTTGGTTCGCAGAACCTCGAATCAATTTAGGACGCTCTCCAATGATGAACTGGTTGACAATCCGGGCTTTACGCCCTTTTCCCTTGAACAGGACCAACTCTCCTCTGATGATTTCTACACCAAGCTCGCCAAGCTCATCAACCCCAAAGGTCTTGAAATAATACAAGCCTACGAAACCACCCTGAATGCCTTAGTAGAACAAATCGAGACGCGCGTAACCTCCATAGATAACAGCGAGGCATATTTTCGCAAAAATCCCGGTAGCATTATTCCCATGCCTGATGGTGCAGCGATTTTTCAGAGCATCGGCCCTTGGGAGGACTATTCCACGCCGTCGCGAGATATGCGCCTTATCATCGCTATCAAAGTACTGAAAGGATTCCCAGAAAAAATCATGCGCCATCCCGAGTTGTTCTTGATGAATGACAGGAATCCTGCAGAGACACAGGCCAAAATTGAGCAGTATCACGCAAGGCGTATCAAGGAACTCAGCATCCACTATACGCGTACCGACGGCAGCTTGTGGGAGCTTTCTGTAGCCGATGTGCTGGCACGAAAACCAGCCTATGAAATGACTTACAATCCGAATGACTGTAGCGAAATCCGATGGGGCGCAAAACCAGGTACGGAGGAGTATTCCACCTGCCGCCGTCACGCACCAGCGCAGCAGCACGCAAAAATGGAGCATTACCGGCTTTGGTTTCGCGAGGCGCGAAGACCGACACCATGAAAGACTGCCGGGGGTTACGGTACTATTTCCACTACATGCCGGCTACCTAACTGATTTCTAAAGAAAAATACCTCACTCATCAATTTGAACAAGCTAAACGATAACAAACCATCCTGATTAATATTCATGACTATTAACGATGATTAATCAGCATTAAAAACCAGAGATTAGCCCCGCCGCCACGCATGAAAGCGCTCCAGACAACGTAATAAAGCTTGCGGCGCGTGCTCTCGCTTCCAGACCCCGGCAACATATTTATTGGCCTCGGCGAGGGTTGGATAGATATGGATCGTGCCCAAAATTTTATTTAAACCGATGCCGTATTTCATTGCCAGTACAAACTCGGCAATCAAATTTCCGGCATCCTCACCAACGATGGTAACACCGAGAATTTTATCTTTGCCAGGTAGCGTTAACACTTTAACAAAACCGTGCGCCTCACCATCGGCGATAGCGCGATCCAGCTCACCAATATGGTAAGTCGATACTTCATAGGCAATGCCCTGCTCTTTCGCCTGAACTTCATTTAAGCCAACCCGCGCCACTTCAGGATCGGTAAAAGTAGCCCAAGGTATCACCGAATAATCGGTGCGAAACCGCTTAAACTGGCCGAACAAAGCGTTAACAGACGCATACCAGGCTTGGTGGGCAGCGACATGCGTAAATTGATAAGGCCCCGCAACATCGCCGCACGCATAAATATTGGGATAATTGGTTTCCTGAAAGGCATTGATCGCTATGGTTTTTTTTGGTGATAAAATAATATCCAACGCTTCCACACCATAACCGTTAACATTGGCAGTACGACCTACAGCGACCAGCACCTGATCAAAGGCAATGGTGACCAACGACCCTTGGTAATCGGTAATCAGGTGTTTTTCAGCGTTTTCCAGTATAAATTCCTTGGCAGTATGACCAAGGCGTAAATCAATGCCTTCCTGCTCAAAACCAACCATAACTGCTTTCGATACTTCCGGGTCTTCACGACCTAATAACTGCGTAGCCTGCTCGACAATAGTCACCTTACTACCCAGACGGGCAAAACATTGTGCCAGTTCGCAGCCAATTGGGCCGCCGCCAAGCACCAGCAGACGCTCGGGTAATTTACGCAGGCTCCAGATAGTATCCGAAGTAAGAGGATCAATGCTGTCAATGCGCGGTATTGATGGCAGAAACGGGGTTGCTCCGGCAGCGATAACGATTGAGCGCGTCGTTAAGGTTTTTATACCGGCATCAGTATTAACCTGAACTTCCCACGGGGAAATTATTTTGGCTTCGCCAATTACGATATCGACGCCGAGTTGAGTATAACGCTCAATTGAATCATGCGGCTCAATGGTTTTGATCACCGCTTGCACCCGATTCATTACCTCGGCAAAATCAAATTCTGCCTGCGCCTGTTTGATGCCAAATTCTTGCGAGCGTTTAAGCTGTGCCAGCCATCTGGCTGAACGAATCAGCGCTTTGGACGGTACACAGCCGGTATTAAGGCAATCGCCACCCATTTTATTTTTTTCAATCAAGGTGACTTTGGCCTTTACGGTAGCTGCGATATAAGCCGCAACCAAACCACCGGAACCGGCACCGATCACAATGACATTATTATCGAAACGCTGAGGCTTTAACCACTGATCGTAAATTTTACGATTTTTTAAGACTTGCACTATTTTTTGAGCCAGCAAAGGAAATAACCCTAATAATATGAACGAGCCCAGTAATGCTGGTGACAATATTCCGGTTAGTGAGTCTATTTTAGCCAACTGGGTACCGGCATTAACATAAACAATAGTACCCGCCAACATTCCAACCTGACTAACCCAGTAAAACGTCCGCGTTTTCAGGACCGTTAAGCCCATCGCCAGATTAATGATGAAAAATGGAAAAAGAGGTATCAGACGCAGCGTAAATAAATAAAAGGCACCCTCACGGCTAACGCCTTCGTCAATTTCTTGCCAGCGTACCCCAAATCGCGATTTAACGGTATCCCGAAATAAAAACCGCGCCGCCAAAAATGCCAGCGTTGCACCAATACTGGAAGCAAAAGAAACAATCACCGTACCCCAAAATAATCCGAACACCGCTCCACCCGCGAGAGTCAGTACGGTAGCGCCAGGCAGCGACAAGCCGGTAACAGCAATATACACCAAGCCATAAATGATAATAGCTAAGCGAGGATTGATCATGCGGAAGGATTCGATAGCGGCCTGTTGCGATTTTAAGGCCTCTAACGTCAGATATTGCTGAAGATCGAAAATGAAAAAAGCCAGTAATAAAATGCCAATAACTATCAATAACAAAGTTTTTGATACCTTCATAACACACACCCGGTTTTGTTAACTAAAATAGCGACTAACAGCTCAGACTCTTTACCATGATTGAACATGCATGAATTCCTTTTGAATAAAATGAATAACGCCGGCTAGTTGCTTAATAAGCTATTTTCGGCTTCCGCCTTAAAGGAATAATAAACGAGATTTAACTTGTACTGCAGTATCTTAAGTTGCTGGTTTTAGGCAAGATGCTTGTAGGTACTTGGTCGGCTGATATGTGAAAGGATAATATACACGTTACAGGATTACAGGCAAAAAAAAAGGCTTATCAAATGATAAGCCTTTTATTTTATGGCGTCCCCAAGGGGGTTCGAACCCCTGTTACCGCCGTGAAAGGGCAGTGTCCTAGGCCACTAGACGATGGGGACTAAAACTGGTTTAGTCTGGCCTGATAAGGCTATCCGTAAAGGATAAAAACATAAACTTTAAAATTGTTGGTTTTTAACACATAAAAACCGGTCAATCATTAGCTATTAAAAATGGCGTCCCCAAGGGGGTTCGAACCCCTGTTACCGCCGTGAAAGGGCAGTGTCCTAGGCCACTAGACGATGGGGACTAGCAATTTTAACAAACTTTTCTTTTTTTGGTGGAGCCAAGCGGAATCGAACCGCTGACCTCAACACTGCCAGTGTTGCGCTCTACCAATTGAGCTATGGCCCCAACTAAAGAACGAGGATTATATAGGATATATTGGTTAAGTCCAACATTAATTTAAACTTCTTATGTAAATAATGGCTTTTTCTATTCTGGCCAAGGTTTTTTCTTGCCCCAGCAATGACAAAGTAACATCAATTGCTGGCGAAACTGCCGACCCACAGATAGCTACACGTAAAGGCTGAGCGACTTTACCCATATTAAGCCCCAAGGTTTCGGCAAGATTAACAATAATTTCATGTACACCCTCACCAGTCCAGTCAGTCACTGCTACCAGTTCATCATGTAAACGGGCTAAAACATGGTCTGATCCGACAGTAAAATTCTTTTTAACGGCTTTTTCATCATAGGAATCAAAATCCTTATAAAAATAAACACTGGCAGCGGCCATATCAACCAGAGTTTTACTACGTTCCCTTTGCGCTTTTACGATACCAACCAATTCCGGGCCATCAGCAGGATCAATACCCAACTGCCCCATGTGCCAGCTTAAATGGCGTGCAACATGAGCAGGATCGCTATTCATAATATATTGATGGTTTAACCACAACAACTTTTCCATATTAAAGGTCGATGCTGACACATTAACGTCATTCAATTCAAAATACTCAACCATCTCATCAATGGAAAATATTTCCTGATCGCCATGAGACCAGCCCAATCGCACCAGATAATTTAGCAAGGCTTCCGGCAGATAACCATCATCACGAAACTGCATGACACTGACTGCGCCATGACGTTTGGATAAGCGCGCACCGTCAGCACCCAAAATCATGGGTAAATGCGCATACTTTGGTAACTCGGCACCCAGTGCCTTAAGAATATTCATCTGCCTGGGTGTGTTATTTATATGATCGTCACCTCGAATAACATGAGTGACGTTCATATCCATATCATCGACAACAACTGTTAAATTGTAAGTTGGCGTACCATCAGCTCTGGCGATAATCAAATCATCGAGTTCTTTATTGGCAACGACAATATCACCTTTAACTAGATCGGAAATAGTAACAACGCCATCAACCGGATTTTTAAAGCGTATAACTGGCTCCCGATCTAGTTGCGACTCGTCTGAATCTCTACATTTACCATTGTAGCGAGGCTTTTCTTTATTGGCCATTTGCTCGGTGCGCAATTGTTCCAGTTCCTCTTTGCTGCAGTAACAATAGTAAGCATCGCCCTGCACTAATAACTGCTGGATAATTTCTTTATAGCGATCAAAGTGATGGGTTTGATAAAAAGGCCCAGCATCATAATCGAGCCCCAACCACGACATGCCTTCCAGAATGGCATTAACCGATTCCTGTGTTGATCGTTCCAGATCGGTATCTTCAATCCGTAGAATAAATTTACCTCCGTGTTTACGTGCATAAAGCCATGAAAATAAAGCCGTACGCGCACCACCGACATGCAAATAACCGGTTGGACTGGGGGCAAAACGTGTTGTTATAGTCATAATGATAATAGTTAATTATTTGGTTAATAAAATTCTGTTGGCGCACTCTGCCGGAATTCGTTTGGCGAAACTTAAATCACAGCGCTTGATAACTTAATACAACACCATCCTTGGCATGATCATTTTTCTAAAACAGCCATCGACGCACTATTTCCTCGTGTGCCGACCTTTTAATTAGCTATTTTAACATTGTTTTTTATACTTAAGCCCGGATCATAACACCGCTACGATAATTATCTGAACCTGAATTGTATTCAAGGACTGCAACCGCTTTTCCTTAACTAACGCGCTTTGCCGATAATACACAAACCCCTACACTAAAACCGACAACCTGCCTGACAACTGCCAATGATTTTGTTATTACTCGATGTTCAAGTTTTTAAGCTTAGAAAAACAGCAGGAAAACGAGTAAGCCAATCAGTGTTAGAATTGGACGTATTTCAACAGCATGTTGATGCACGAACCTGCGCACTTTATAAAAAGTTTT
>NZ_JAOEGU010000052.1 GCF_025583945.1 Methylobacter psychrophilus | reverse complement strand
GGCTTTTAAATGTGGACTTACGGTATTTAGTATTGCTATGATTTCGTTCATGGTCAGTTTGGGTGCGAATGCTCTGTTAGAAGCGGTATTCTACCTTCTCTGACCTTTCTCCTTTCTCCTTTCTCCTCCTCCTTCCTCCGATATCTATAAATTACTCATACCAATTGGCGAAGGTATTGTTAAGCGCTTCTCGGCTTATTTCTATAAGTGATTAATGAGTGTGATCAATCTCACCGTCATGTTCGGTTTTGAGTGTGGCACACTAGGAGAAGCCGTTGATTATGTTTAAGAGGATTTTTTAATTCAGCCTATTTGATATAAGTGTCTGTGTCGGGTTACGGCTAGCGCCTAATCCGATCTATAAAAATTATTAGCATTTTTTGTGATAAAAAGTGCCAACTATTTTTGGACTTCTATGGCAAACACCTATGCTTTTTTTTGCTGATTATTGCATAAGCCTAAAACTCAATGCAATTATTATATTGCAATTATAGAAAAATATTTTATACATTAATACAGGTGCTACATTGCAGTTTTTGCAACTTTCCCTAATGATTCGAATAACATCGATTCTAAATATTTTGAGTATAAATCAGGCTAAGTTACATTAAATGCTATTATTTTTGGTAAATTAAGGCTTAATAAAATGCAAGATAATCCCGCTTTTGTCGATCAATTTAGTAGTTATGTATACTCTGAGCGGTCATGTTTACGGAGTATAGGCAAGTCGATACCAGGCTTATTGATCTTAATGCTATGTATGGCTGCCTGTGCAGACTCAAAAGTCTATCAATGGCAGGATGCAAAAGGCAGTGAGCATTTTTCTGATCGATTTAATCCTGATGCAACAGTTGTTAATATAAAATCGGGTTATGAATTTTACAGTGTTAAAACAGTTTATGATGGCGATACCGTTGAGCTGGAGGATGGGAGGAAAATTCGTTTTTTGGGAATCAATACGCCGGAAATTCAACATAGGAATAATCCGGCTGAGGCAGGTGGAGAAGAAGCCAAAGCCTGGCTGCTTGACAAGCTTAAAAATACTAAAGTTCGACTGGAATTTGATGTTGAGAAAACCGATAAATACGGAAGAACTTTAGCGTATTTGTTTACCGAAAAAAAAGAGCATATTAATTTGTCTTTGGTTAAAGCAGGTCTTGCAACGGTTAGTATTTACCCGCCTAATTTGCGTTATGTTAATGAGTTGGTTGCCGCCGGAAATACCGCGGAGCAGGATAAAGCGGGTCTTTGGCAGCGACTGGAGTATGCCGCAATACCGGTTGGCAGTCTTACCGAGGCAGGATATCATGGTTGGACGCGACTGGTAGGCAAGGTTGTCAGTATTCGCAATACTTCAAAGTCTGTTTACCTGATTTTCCCCAACCATTTTGAAGCGCGGATCGAACGCCAATGGCTGTTTTTATTTCCTGATGTTAATGAGTATGTTGGTAAAGCTGTTGAAGTCCGTGGTTGGCTGAGTAAAAACAAAAAACAATTTTCAGTATTAATTCGTCACCCCAGTGCGCTCAGACAAATAGACAGTAGGTAAGGATTCAGGCTTTTCAGTAGAACGGACAGAGGTATTGATTCTTATCCGTACAGTCAAGATATGTTTTTATATCACATTGATTTATAAGATATGTCATAATAAAAACAGCAGTTGAAATAGTTATGCTAATTAACAAATGTAGAAATACCTTCAGATACCGGGATTTGAGTCATACTGATTATAATGACGGTGTCGCATTAATCCTTAAATTGAGGATGATAATAGTGAGATACTACAATCATCCGCTTATAAAAAACTATCTAATTTATTGTCGTGCAATCAAAACAGACTAAACACGCTTATACGTGGAACTCTATCTATCAAATTGCGTTGGAACATAAAAAAGCCCTGATTTACTCTCATTTCATCGCTATTTTGGCAACTATTGCCAGTGTTCCTGTACCGTTACTGATGCCGTTGTTGGTTGATGAAGTATTATTGAATAAACCAGGCGTGGCAATTGGCTTTATCAATCGATTATTTCCTACTGAATGGCAGCTTCCCATTCTTTATATTTCGGTTATTTTGATTGTCAGTTTAATACTAAGAATTATAGCCAGTATTTTTAACATCATTCAGGCCCGACACTTTTCTTGTATTTCCAAAGACATTATTTTTCGTATTCGTAAAAGCATGATCGGGCATTTACAAACCATATCCATGTCTGAATATGAGAGCCTTGGAACCGGTACGGTGGTTACTCATCTGGTTAAAGACCTTGATACGATTGATACGTTTATTGGTACCACTGTTAGTAAATTACTGGTGGCCAGTTTAACGATTCTCGGAACGGCGGTTATTTTACTGTGGATGCACTGGCAATTGGGCTTGTTTATTATGCTGTTAAATCCCGTAGTGATTTATTTCACGCGTGTGGTTGGTTCTCGCGTTAAAGATCTTAAATCCAGGGAAAATTCTGCTTACGAAGTTTTTCAACAATCGTTAACGGAAACACTGGAAGCTATTCATCAAATTCGTGCCAGTAACCGTGAGCACTATTATTGTGGTCAATTGATAGAGTCGGCCCGCTCGGTTAAGGAGTATTCAACCGCTTTTGCCTGGAAAAGTGATGCTGCATCGCGTTTAAGTTTTCTGGTGTTTTTGTTTGGCTTTGATATTTTCCGTGCCTGCGCCATGCTGATGGTTTTTTATTCTGATCTCAGTATTGGTCAAATGCTCGCGGTATTTGGCTATCTCTGGTTTATGATGGCACCTGTACAGGAAATTTTGGGTATTCAATATGCTTTTTATGCTGCGAAAGCGGCGTTGTCGCGTATCAACAGACTGAATGCATTGGAACAGGAGCCGCATTATCCTCATCTTGAAAATCCGTTTTTAAATAAAAAAACCGTCGCTATCAGTGTCAATAATCTACATTTTAGTTATGGAGAAGAAAAAATACTTAACGGTATACATTTAAAAATTAAAGCTGGAGAAAAGGTTGCTCTGGTTGGTGCCAGCGGCGGCGGCAAATCTACTTTGATACAAACGCTAATTGGTCTCTATTTACCCAGTGAAGGCCAAATTTGCTTTGACGGCGTTCCTATTGAGCGCATAGGTTTAGAGATTGTCAGAGAGAATGTGGTTACCGTCCTACAACACCCGGTTTTATTTAATGATACTATTCGCGCCAATCTGACTTTGGGTAAACCCGCCAGTGACGCTGTATTATGGAATGCACTGGCTATTGCACAATTAGAAGATGCGGTTAAAGATCTGGCAAGCGGTTTGGATACTATCGTTGGCAGGCTTGGTATGCGGCTTTCTGGTGGTCAACGGCAAAGAATGGCCATTGCCCGTATGATTGTTGCCAATCCTAAAGTCGTGATATTGGATGAAGCAACTTCTGCACTGGATAGCGAAACCGAGCATAAATTACATCAAGCGTTGGCTACTTTTTTAAAGGGCCGAACCACTCTTATTATTGCTCATCGTTTAAGTGCTGTTAAACAGGCTGATCATGTTTACGTTTTTGAACAGGGGATAATTTGTGAACAAGGACGTCATGAAACATTAATTAATAATAAGGGTCTTTATGCCAAACTTTATGGCGAATACCAATAAAGCAGATATCGGGTAAAAGGTGAGAAATAATTTCCTTGAGCCTTTCACCTTTTACGCGGAACCGAACTTATGACCGAACTTTACGATTTACATTGCCACTCAAATGCCTCTGACGGCACCTTGTCACCAACAGAATTAGTGCTACGTGCACATCAGCAGGGCGTTACCTCACTGGCCTTAACCGATCACGATACCACTGCCGGGCTTCCTGAAGCGCAGTTGTGTGCCGAGGCAACCGGCATCAAGTTAATTCCCGGGATTGAACTTTCTACCAATTGGCAAGATAAATGTTTCCATATAGTCGGGTTGGGTATTGATCCGGCTTATCTGCCTTTGTCTGAAGCTACCCATAATTTACAGAGTACCCGTCTTGAGCGAGCTGAAAAAATTGCTTTAAAATTGGAGAAAAAACGCATTCCGGGTGCATTTGAGGCCGTCAAAAAAGCTGCTGGTGAAGGTATGATTACCCGCACCCATTTTGCCGATTTTCTGCTGTCACAAAACCATGTATCAACACAGCAAGAAGCCTTTGATCGTTATTTGGGAAAAGGTAAAGCGGCTTATGTCTCAACTTCCTGGGCTGAGTTGGAGTTGGCAATTAGTTGGATTACCGGAGCCGGTGGTGTTGCCGTACTGGCACATCCTTTACGTTATAAGCTGACCGCTAATTGGATGAAACGCTTGCTGACTGTTTTTAAGGATGCTGGCGGTCAGGGCATAGAAGTTATCACCAGCCGTATTAATGCTGATGAAATCCGCATGGCAGCGGCTTATGCAACACGTTTTGAGCTGGCCGGATCAATGGGCTCCGACTTTCATAATGTAAGTAATCAATGGGTGGAATTAGGCAGGCTTGCGCCTTTACCACAGAACATCAAGCCGGTATGGGAATTACTCGGTTAGACTTATCGTTGGCCAGCATTTTCGCTAAAAATACCCTTTATTTTAGTTATAGACTTTCAGATAAATAATTTCGATGCTAACGGATACCATCCCTTCAAGGGATGTTATCCATACGGGCTCAAAATTTAATGTAATGGAAATTTAATTTCTGAAAGACTATAGAAGAATTATCAGGTTGATTTTCTCTGCCCAAAGTTTGCGGCATTAAGGTTAATGCAGCAACCACTGATATGGATTTTTAGATAAATAATTTCCATGTTGACAGATACCATCCCTTGAAGGGATGTTATCTGTGTGAACTTATCGCAATATAAATTGGAAGTTTAATTTCTGAAATTCTATAGATATCTCTATAGTCAACGTTATTCCACCCGATTCAAATTCGGTTCATCCTGTATAATTTCGTGCCATAGCCGGAATTATCCGATGACACCTCAGACTTACACAATATGGGTATTATAAGAAAACTTGCCTCTCAAACGGCCATCTACGGTATTAGCAGTATCTTTGGCCGATTCCTTAATTACCTGTTGGTTCCTCTGTATACCTATTACTTCTCTGCCGCAGAATACGGCGTGGTATCAGAGTTTTATGCTTATGCCGGATTCTTTTCCGTTTTACTTTTATTTGGTTTTGAGACCGGCTATTTTCGTTTTCGCGATAAGGCGCATTCAGGCAAAGATGTTGCTTATTCAACAGCGCTAATTTTTGTTGTTCTGGTTAATGTGGGTTTTTTCCTGACCATTCTGCTCATTAATTCAAAGCTTTCATCAGCCCTGAATTACGCCAATCATCCCGAGTATGTGTTGTGTTTTACCTTAATATTAACTCTGGATGCGATTGCCTCTATTCCATTTGCCAGATTACGGGCAGAAGACCGGGCTTTTCGCTTTGCCGGGATCAAGGTAACAGAGATAATCATCACCGTATTGCTTAGTTTGTTTTTTATTATTTATTGCCCGAAGGTTTACGCAGAAAATCCACAATCATGGGTAGTCAGTGTTTACAATCCTGCTATTGGTATCGGCTATATTTTTATTGCCAACCTGATAGCCAGTGTCTTCAAGTTTGTGTTGCTTGCACCTCAATTAAAAGGTTTGGCCTGGGGTTTTGATCGAGAGTTGTTCGGTAGAATGGTTCGCTATTCGTTACCGATGGTGGTGATTGGTTTTGCCGGGATTATCAATGAAATGCTTGATCGTGCCTTGCTAAAGTACTTGCTGCCTTATGACGCGCTGACCAATATGAAAATGCTCGGTATTTATAGCGCCTGTTACAAGCTGTCTATTTTGATGTCTTTGTTTATTCAGGCGTTCCGGTATGCCGCCGAGCCGTTTTTCTTTGCTTATTCAGGAAACAGCGATGCGCGTATCGTTTACGCAAAAGTACTTAAGTTTTTTGTGATCTTTTGTGTGTTCATCTTTTTATTGGTGACGCTGTTTATCGATTTCTTTAAGTATTTTCTTGGCGATGAGTTCCGTGCGGGTCTTGAGGTTGTACCAATTTTATTACTGGCTAATTTATTTTTGGGTATCTATGTTAATTTATCGATTTGGTACAAACTGACTGACCGTACCTTGATGGGAGCTTTTGTTTCTTTATCCGGTGCCGCGTTAACGATTGTGCTTAATATTTGGTGGATACCCTTGCTCGGTTATGTGGGTTCAGCATGGGCGACATTGGCATGTTATGCCAGTATGGCGATGGTGTCTTATTTACTGGGGAGGCGCTATTATCCGGTGGCTTATGATGTTAAGCGGGTGCTTGGTTATATAGCGTTGGGTGTTGGTTTATATTTTGCACGGGTGCAGTTGCCGGTAGGCGCTGGCTGGCAACAACCCTGGTTGTTGTCCATTGAATTGATGGCGATTTATCTTCTGATGACCCTGCTTTTTGAGCGCCGGCAGTTGGTAGTTATGGTTAAACGTTAACGGTTGTCATACTATTGACTCTGTTGTGAATTAAAATGTGGAGTTTTATTTTTAAGTCATCATCGATAGATTATGCGAAATAACCTGCAAGTACGCGCTCGTTTTATCGGCGGCCTGATTTTACTGTTGCTGGGAGCCTGGGTTTTACACAGTTTTCTTACGTTGCTGGTTTGGGCAGTGGTGCTGGCAATTGCCAGTTGGCCAGTTTACCAACGGCTAGTGGCTTCTAATGATCGACATGGAAAAATGACGTGGGTTGCTGTCGCACTTACCTTGCTCATGGGTGCGGTTATTTTGGCACCATTAGGTTATGGCTTGAGCCGGTTGCTACAGGAAGCGCAAATACTCGGTCAACTGTTGACTGATGCGAAAAACCAGGGCATTTCCCCGCCTGTGTGGCTGGAAACCATGCCAATAATGGGCCATTGGGCAAAAGAGTATTGGATGAATGTGTTGGGTAGTGCCGAAGCTGCCAATGAATCATTGCACTGGTTAAGTACAGGCAAGGCCGTCACTTATACCAAAGACTTTGCCAGCCAGTTGGTACATCGATTTTTTGGATTTTTGACCATTCTTCTGGTGCTGCTTTTTGTTTATCAACATGGCGATAGTCTGGGACGTCAGGTTTTAGCCAGTAGCCGCAAGCTGTTTGGAGAAAAAGGTTTTCGTTATACGTTGCATGCCACAATTGCCGTGCGTGCAACAGTTAATGGCATGATGTTGATCGGTCTGGGTAAGGGCTTGTTGATGGGAGTTGGTTATGCGTTGGTCGGTTTAAGTAATCCGGCGATATTGGGTGCATTAACGGGGATTTTTGCCATGATTCCCTACGCAGCCAAATTGATCTTTGGTACCTGTGCGTTGGTACTGGTGGCTCAAGGGCAGATGGCTGAAGGTGGTGCGCTGTTTGCATACGGCATGATTCTGACTTTGGTAGCCGACCATTATATTCGCCCTGCATTAATTGGTGGAGCGGTCAAATTGCCTTTTATCTGGACGCTGTTGGGGATTTTTGGCGGTATGGAGACCTTTGGTTTACTGGGTTTGTTTTTAGGGCCTACCCTGATGGCTGTGTTGATGTCGATTTGGCGCGACTGGATTGATGATATTAACAATCCGTAAAAATTATCTGGTTTAAGAAGTTAATCAAGACTCTTTTGCTTATTTCTTAGGATAACAAGTAATATGGGGTTAATAATCGGCTTAAATGATTACGTCTGATAGACGATCCAAGTCGAATATCCTTTTGTACTCAAGGACACCTTACGATGCCGTCTATTAGCAAACCCTCTTTTATTGCACCTAATCTTTCCCGTAGACGGTTTATTCAGGGCCTGGCTGCTTTAGGGGTCTTGCCGTGTTTCAACTTGGCTCAAGCAAAGCTGACAACCCAGACACAAGTGCTTGCAGGTACTGAATTTAACCTTACCATAGCAGAAACAGCGGTTAACTTTACCGGAGCGCCACGGATGGCAACCACCGTTAATGGCTCGGTTCCTGCGCCGACACTACGCTGGCGGGAAGGTGATACGGTAACGATTCATGTTACGAATCATCTTGCCGAGGAAACCTCAATTCATTGGCACGGTATCATTTTGCCTTATCAAATGGACGGTGTGCCGGGTATCAGCTTTAAAGGTATCGCTCCCGGAGAAACCTTTAGCTATCACTTCAAAGTTCAGCAATCAGGTACTTACTGGTATCACTCACATTCCGGTATGCAGGAACAGACAGGGTTATATGGCACAATTATCATTGATCCGGCTGGTATCGAACCGATTCAGGCTGATTGTGACTATGTGGTGCAGTTATCCGATTGGACTGACGAAGATCCGCTAACGGTTTTTGCCAAGCTCAAAAAGCAAAGTGATTACTACAATTTTAACCAGCACACGGCGGTTGATTTTTTTAATGATGCAGTCGGCGAGGGTCTGCTTGACGCTATCCAAAAGCGCCATATGTGGAATATGATGCGCATGAATATGACCGACTTGGCGGACATTTCTGCCTATACCTATACTTACCTGATGAATGGCAACACCTCTGCTAGTAACTGGACGGGGCTATTTCGTCCGGGCGAGAGAGTGCGACTACGCTTTATTAACTCGGCTGCGCAGACACTTTTTGATATTCGCATTCCCGGACTTAAAATGCTGGTGGTTCAGGCTGACGGGCAGAACGTTGAGCCTGTTTCGGTGGATGAATTTCGCATCGGTCTTGCCGAAACCTATGATGTTATTTTGATGCCAAAAGAAGGGGCTTATACAATCTTTGCCCAGACTATGGATCGTACCGGCTATGCTCGCGGTACTCTGGCGACAGGTGCAGGCATGACGGCGGTAGTACCTGCGCTGGACAAGGCAGTTGCTCTTTCTATGACGGACATGATGGGTGACATGGGTATGGATGCGATGGATCACAGCGGTCATACCAATATGGCAATGGAAGGCAAGAATGTCCGTGTACACCATGCCAGCTCTGAATATGGCCCCAGTGTTGACATGCGTGTGGATACGCCACGCAGTAACCTTGATGATCCTGGTATCGGCTTAAGAAACAATGGTCGCCGGGTATTGACTTATGCCGATTTGCACAGTGTTGGAGGGTCGCGAGATCCGAGGAAACCCGCGCGTGAAATTGAGCTTCATCTCACCGGTAATATGAAGCGCTATAGTTGGTCATTGGATGGACTTGAGTTTGGCAAATCTACGCCGGTACATTTTCGTTATGGTGAACGACTGCGCGTGATTTTTGTTAATGACACGATGATGTCACATCCCATGCATTTACACGGGATGTGGCTTGATCTGGAAAGCCCGGATGGTAGTTTTCAGGTTCGTAAGCACACTATTATCGTGCAGCCGGCGCAACGGGTGTCTTTTCTTGTTACGGCAGACGCTTTGGGGCGCTGGGCAATGCACTGTCATCTGTTTTATCACATGCATGCCGGCATGATGCGTGAAGTGGTTGTAGCTTGAGCAGGATGCAATCAAACCCGCGTAATCGGAAAGTGAAACCAGGGAATGACCAATGAGCTATAGAATCAATTTGATTGTCAGCTTGATGGTTCTCAACGTATCTTCATGTTGGGCGCAAGAAAATCCGGTTATCGTTGATCACAGTCATCATTCTGTCGTTACCAACAGTGAAAAATCTAATAAAAAATCCATGACGGCTCCGGTAGTCAAAGCCGGGGGCATGGAAAACATGCCAGGAATGGATCATAGTAAAATGGATCACAGCAAAATGGATCATGGTTCCATGCCTGGTATGGATCAAAATGATCCTGCCAATACCGGGCATGACATGAACCACGGTGCTACAAGTTCTGTACAAGCAGTCGACATGAGCAGTATGAATCATGGTGATGCTAAATCCCTGTCCATGCAGGGAGGCTTTGCACCATCGGATGCTCGTGATCCACACGTCTATTCAGAGGGTTATGATTTTGGATCAATGTCACATCCACAGATGGGCGATGAAGATATGCTTGCTTCGCTTCTGGTTGATCGGCTTGAAAGTGTAACGACTCAAGGCAGCACCTCAATGACTTATGATTGGCAGGCCTGGTTTGGTCAAACCTATAACCGAGCGCTTATCAGAGCCGAAGGTGACATTGAGGCTGGCACGTTTAAGGATTCGCGCAATGAGCTGCTTTGGGCTCATGCAGTTACGGCTTATTGGGATACGCAACTGGGCGTGCGTTATGATAGCGGCAAAGGCACTGACCGGGGTTGGCTTGCTTTTGGTGTTCAGGGATTAGCACCTTACTGGTTATATGTGGAAGCAACGGGTTATGTTAATGAGCGGGGGAGAGTTGCATTCCGGCTTGAAACAGAATACGATTTATTGCTAACGCAAAAACTCATTATGCAGCCACGTATGGAGATGAATTTTTACAGCCAAAGAGATTATACACGAGCTGTCAGTAGTGGCTTATCTGATTTTAACGGAGGAGTGCGTCTGCGTTACGAGATTCGGCGTGAGATTGCTCCTTACATCGGTGTTGAATGGGCTGGCAAGTTCGGGTCAGCGGCTGATTATATGCGGACTACCGGAGATGTTCCGCAAGGCACACGATTTGTCGCCGGAGCCCGTTTTTGGTTTTAGGAGGCTGTTTTGCAACTTTGTGGAATATGCTTCTTTAATTACTGAGAGCATTCTGTTTGGCTCAATAGCGCTTCAATTTACGAATAAATGGTTATGAAGGCAGTAAAAAGCTAAATAACAGGCAATAAAAAGCCCGCATTAAGCGGGCACATTGAGTTTTATTATTTTTATTATTTAATTGTCGCTGTTTCAGCGCAACTCAACCCAGTAGTGTTACTCTTTTATTATTATTGATGCGCCCCGAAAGGCTTCTTTCCCCCCTCTTTTAACTGGTAGTTAAACCAGCTTAGCCCCGTAAAGCTGGCGTATTTTATATCCAATAAATTACCAGCGTCTACAAAAAAACCAGGTTTTTCCGGAAAAAAATAGTATTTTTTAAAATGGTTAACAAATACAGTGTGTTATGGTATTTTAGTGGTTTCTAATAAATAAAATTACAGGCAACGAGTGCTTTCTACTGACGCTACATATATTCTATCGCTTACCGGTTAAGTCTTGATTCTTGTTCTTGTCTTAAGAAAAAGTGGAGGCGTTCACTCAGTATTGAAGATAGCTGAAAATTGAGTCCTTTTGATTCTTGCGCCAGTCTTATCTGCAGAATCGCATCTTGGGTTCCCCCCATTGCATAGTAGTATTCGGCAAGATAGCGATGAGATTCAGCAGGTTGATTCAAGTTACTATAGACTTGTGCCAATAATTCCCAATAAACAGGTGTTTTTTGCATTACAGGACTTAATGATAATAAATTTTGTCGGGCCAGTTCTGTTTTATCGGTTTTTAATAACGCATTTATGTATTCAAGTTTAATGGCTGTATTATTCGGAAATTGTTCAGTCAGCTTTTGATAGCGATTAGCCGCTGTTGTGTAATTGTGAGCATCCAGAGCAGTGCGTGCAAGAGCGGTAGGATATTGAGGTTGCTCGGGATATTGCTTGGTTAAAGCTTGAAAAATACTTTCAGCTTCTTTATATTTTTCTTCTTTAAGTGCAACTAAGCCCATGCCATATTGAGTAACAGTTTGCTGCTCTTTTGTTCCTTGCAGTAATTTTGATTGAAAATATTTTTTTACGGCAGCGGTATCAGTCGTTGTTAAAACCCGAATTTTTGCTTTGGTTAATTGATAGCCCAGAGAATCAGGATATTGTTTATAAGGGTAATTTTCGGCGCGTCCACGAGTGTCGGAAATACGCGATGCAGTCACGGGATGAGTCCGTAAAAATTCGGGAGTTGCCTGTCCGTAATAACGGGTTGCTTGTTGTAAGCGTTCAAAAAATATTGGCATACTACGAGGATCAAAACGAGATCCTGCGAGGGTTTGCATACCGACACGGTCGGCTTCTGCTTCATTTTCGCGGGTGAAATTAATTTGAAACTGTACGTTACCTGCCATAATGGCCATGATAGCGGCTTGTCCCATGGCCGGTGATTGTGTCCCTAATAGAATAGCCGCCAATGTTGCTGCGGCTGTAGGAATGGATAAGCGACCAGCCGCTTCTGCTGCACGGAATAAATGTCGTTGGGTTACGTGAGAAATTTCGTGCGCCATTACCGAGGCTAATTCACCTTCTGATTCGGTCATTAGAATGAGTCCTGAATTAACGCCAATATAGCCGCCCGGGCCTGCAAAAGCGTTGATATCATTTTCCATAACAACAAAGAAATGGAACGGGTGTCCAGGTGCATCGCTATTGGCAACCAGTT
This sequence comes from Methylobacter psychrophilus, assembly GCF_025583945.1. GTDB lineage: Bacteria > Pseudomonadota > Gammaproteobacteria > Methylococcales > Methylomonadaceae > Methylobacter_C > Methylobacter_C psychrophilus. Next base: position 14,511 of record NZ_JAOEGU010000052.1, on the reverse strand, counting down.
TTTGACCAATTGACTGAATATATTCCTGAATCTCGGCATCCTGATTGATGGTGATCTGCGAGTGCAAGCTTCTGAAAAATGCTTCGCCAAATTCTTTTTCTTCGGCAGGCGAAATCAGTGTGCCAGAGGAATCACCCATATCCGGTAAGTTGATCTTATCAGTCTCAACGGCTTGTTGCGGCACAGTGAAGTTATCGGGATTTATGATGATAGGTTGCCCGGTAGTTTGCCGTGGAGCAGGGAAGCCATTGGGGGTTACTATGACCTGTTGCTCAACAGCCTGCTGTGGCGGTGGGAAGAGGGTAAGGCTTAGTGCCAGGGTAATAGCAGAAGGTTTAAACATGGGGTCTCAGGGTTACGATAATAGAGTCACTAAATCAGCATGGGATTAGTTAGCTGCAATAGAATATCAGCTATTCATTATAAAACATCTCAAATAAATATAACCCAAGAAAATAGCCATTTAAAATGAAATTTGCCGTTCAAGTTAATACCAGTCCGTATCAATCAAATAGCGGGCATAGTGCCTATCAGTTCATTGAAGCTGCTTTGTTACAGGGCCATGAAGTGTTCAGGGTGTTTTTTTATCATGATGGGGTTTATCAGGCTTTTAAACATACAACGCCGCCTGATGATGAGCTTCAATTTACTGCACAATGGAGTGAGTTGGCGCGGCGCTATCCGGTTGATTTAGTGATTTGTATTTCGGCTGCTCAAAGGCGCGGGTTATTGGGGATGGATGAAGCCAGGCGACAGGGCAAGCAGGATAATGATTTGGCCGATGGTTTTCGGATTTCCGGTTTGGGGCAGTTGGTGGAAGCCACACTTGAAGCTGATCGATTTATTGTTTTTGGGTAAGTATTGATGAAAAGCTATTTATTTGTTTTACGCAAACCTGCACATAGTGGCGCTTATGTTCAAGAAATGCTGGACATTATTTTGATCACAGCGGCTTTTGATCAAAAGGTCAGTATTTTATTGCTGGATGATGGCGTGTTTCAAATAAAAAAAGGCCAGTATCCTGAGAAAATCGGCATGAAAGATACTTCTGCAATTTTTAACGCTCTGGAAATTTATGATGTTAACGATATTTACACCGAAGTCGAATCTTTACAGGAACGTGGTTTAACGTGTAGCGATTTGTGTTTGCCTGTTCAGACGCTTTATAGAAAAGATATTGCCGGATTAATGAAACGTTTTGACATTGTCTTTCCCGGGTAACGCACATTTTTAATGTGCGTTCCGGAAAATTATCAAAAAATTTTATTCAGTCAGTTGTGCAGGCTTGTCCTGATTGACAAAGATCAATTGGTTTGTTGCAAAACCCAATTGTTTGGCTTTTTCAATCAACCTGTCCAAGGTCGCTTTGTGCAGGTGCTTGGTGCGTGATAATATCCAAAAATAGGATCTATCAGGGCCGGTAATCATTGAATAGGCATAGTCTTTTTTATCCAGGTCAATAATATTATAGCCACCATAGAATGGACCGAAGAAAGAGACTTTTAGGCGGCCTTTGTCAGGTTGTTCGACAAAATAAGCCTTGCCTTCGACCTGCTCCCACTTACCTTCAGCTTCGTTCCAGCCTTTGTTAATCACCTTAACACCGCCATCTGCCCTTGGTGAGTAAGTTGCCGAAATGTTATTCAAGCCTCTTTCAAAACGGTGATCGAGTCTGGCTATCTCGTACCAAGGGCCCATATAACGGTTAGCTTCAAAGCCATCGACCACTGTTATGCCTTCCGGAATTCCGGTACAGCCTGATGATAAAGCGCTTATTAAGGTAAATAAAACAAACAGTTTTTTCATGATTTTAAAGTTGATTGGAAATTAATGATAAAGAGGAAATTATAATGCCGAAATGAGTAATCAACTTAACCTTAATCTGGCTAAAATCTTGCCGGTTGAAACTGTATCGTTATTCTGACTATTGGTCAGGTGATGTATGAATACTGTTTTTTTTTATACTCGCCATTGCGCCAAACAGGATATGCGATAGTCCGGTATAAAGAAAAAATAAAGGAAAGTTTTCATCAATTTCTACCGTATTGATTTCACCATAAAATTCCATGGACCCAATCATCAAAATCAGGAAGAATCCTATAATAGTCATTATCTGAAAATTTTTCCTACAAAAACAATACACTAAAATAACCATCTCAGTGATTGCCAAATAGATCATTATCATGCGTAAATTATTATCCAGTGCACCATAAAGATCCTCATTAAATTCAAAAATAGAGTTGCTTCCCGGTACTGAAAAAATACCACCTGCTATCAACAAGATAACTGAAATATAGAAATTGATTTCGATGAGAAATTTAATCCCTTGTATACCTTTATATGCCATATTATTCATCTACTTTACCGATGATTAAACACAAAAAAAGACCCTCTCTTAGACAGAGCGAGAGGGTTATAGAGGAGGACGGTGAGTACGCTGTTTAATTCATTAAGCGGATTAAACAACTTAGGGATGTGCATCAAACAACATGACTGTTTTATTTCTCTTGTGCCCGGATAATACCGGGGACGGGTTGCTATTCAAGTTGTTTGTGACTGTTCCTTATACAAATTCAGGGTATCTTGCCAGGCTTCAAGTGTTGTTAAAAGAGCAAAAAACTTATGTCTAACTTACCTGCCAAAAGCTACTTTGTCAAACTATAGTTGTACAATACATGTACAGTGTTAATATTGTGCAAAATCGGTAGGTTGCTATGCAACCAGGCTATCGACAGCCTGCTGACTGTTGGAAATTATTCACTGGTTTATTGGTGACTTTAGTGTCAATATTAAAAAATGTTTAAACTCAATCTTCAAGTTTTTAATTCTTGATTTCGGAGAATTCAGCGATAACAAGCATTAGGCGCAGGCTGGAATAAGACCACCCAAGCCTGTCCTGAGCTTGTCGAAGGGCGTAGCGTGTGGTGGCGTTTCCAGCGCACTCGTACAGCTAGCCGGAAACGCTTGTTCCGCTTACGCTTGAAAAGCCTTATTCCGGCCTACAGATTTTCAGATAAATAATTTCGATGCTAACCGATACCATCCCTTCAAGGGATGGTATCTGTATGAGCTTACAGCGATATGAATTGGAAGTTTAATTTCTGAAAGTCTATACATCTAATTAGTCGTTGTGTTGTTGTAGGTTATCCAGGATCTATAAAGTCAAAGTAAGAAAACTTGAAGATTGAGTTAAAGCTTCCCTATTGTTGTATGTTTAATGTGTATAAGGACAGTATGATGAAAATATTGATTACCGGCGGTACCGGCTTTATTGGTCGTGCATTGACGCAAAATCTGGCTAACCAAGGTTATGAGGTGACCGTTTTAAGTCGTAACCCTGACACAGTAGAAAAAATCTGTGGCTTCGGTATTAAGGCACTGGATAGTCTCGATAAACTTAAGCCTGAAGATACGTATCCGGTTATTATCAATCTTGCCGGAGCGCCTATTTTTGATGTTCGCTGGAGCGATGCCCGTAAACAAGTTATTCGTGATAGTCGAATCAATCTGACTAAACAACTGGTTGCGTGTATGGCCATTATGACTGTTAAGCCAACGCTTTTAATCAGTGGCTCTGCTATCGGTTATTATGGCGAGCACGGTGATACGGTGTTAACCGAACAATCAGTAACTCATACCGATTTTTCCGGGCAGCTTTGTGCGGATTGGGAAGCTGAAGCGAAAAAAGCCGAACTATTAGGTGTCAGAGTTTGCATAATAAGAACCGGCTTGGTGCTTGGTGATGGCGGCGGACTACTGCAACGCATGTTATTACCTTTTCGTCTGGGCTTGGGTGGACGCTTGGGCAATGGACAGCAATGGATGTCCTGGATTCATCGGGACGACTGGATCGCTATTGCCAATGCCATGATAACGAATACATCCATGCAAGGTGCGTATAACGCAACAGCGCCTAATCCGGTGACTAATAGTGAGTTTACCCAAGCCTTGGCGCATGGCTTAAAGCGTCCTGCATTACTTCCCGTTCCGGCGTGTTTGTTAAAGCCTTTGTTGGGTGAAATGTCAGCACTGGTATTAGGTAGTCAGCGGGTATTGCCGGAACGCTTGTTAGCTGAAGGCTTCAAGTTTCAATACAACGATCTTTCCAGTGCTTTAACAGAGGTACTTAGTCAGTCATGAATAAACAGAAAAGCCGACAAATAAATCCCGAAAAGTTGCTGTTAAGCAAGTGGACTGCCGTGCAACCGGCCAATAAAGAGAAGCATTTTTTAGTAACACGGCTTGACAGGGATGAGCAGGAGATAGTCGTTGCTTGTGTGCTGGAAGCTGTTATTAATCATCGTGAAATTGAACTGGACTGGCAACTATTGAAAGACGCATCCAGTTGGTTACCGGGGTGGCTCTGACTGTTTTAGGGAGTTGCCAAAGTAAAACATCTTTGTAGAATTGCTCTTTACATAAAACCTAAATAACAATGTGATAGCGTTATTTAGGTATTTTTATAGGGATTTAATTGTATCTTGCTGGCGTTATATTTTAAAAATCAGAAAATATATAACGGTAATTGGTCGACTTATAAGCTGTGGAGTGCTAGATTTGTCGAGATTGATGATAACTATAATAATATTTGGAGGATAGTATGTTTAAAATTCGTTCGCTGGTGATTGCACTGGCGTTAACAGGTTCGATTTCAGTGGCTTCGGCTTGGGAAGCATTGCCTAAAGTAGCACCGGCACCGTCTGATAACCCCACAACCGAAGAAAAGGTTGAGCTGGGCAAAATGTTATACCATGACCCGCGTTTGTCTTCTACCGGCACGGTTTCTTGTGCTTCCTGCCATAACACCATGTTGGGTGGTGAAGATAACAGACCCAATTCGATGGGAGTTAATGGCCAGACTGGTGGTCGTAGTTCACCAACGGTATGGAACTCTGCGTTTAATGCCGTACAGTTTTGGGACGGACGAGCGGCCACTCTTGAAGCTCAAGCTGCAGGTCCGGTGACCAATCCTATTGAAATGGGTATGAAAAACTGGGATGACGTGGTTGTTCGCTTAAAATCCATTGAAGGTTATCAGGTTGCCTTTGAGCAAGCTTTTGGTAAAGACGCCATTTCTCAAGACAATGCAACCAAAGCCATTGCCGCTTATGAAAGAACCTTGATTACGCCTAATAGTCCTTATGATAAATACGTTTCCGGTGATAAATCAGCATTAACGGAGCAACAAGTGCGAGGAATGAACAAGGTTGCTGAACTGGGTTGTACCAGTTGTCATAGTGGCCCGGCGTTTAATGGCCCTGGAATGTTCCAGCCATTTCCTGTACATAGCAATAGCTTTTATGCAGCAAAGTACCATTTCAAAGATGATAAAGGTTTGGCGGAAGTGACCAAAAAAGCAGACGATGAACATTTGTGGAAGGTGCCTACTTTGCGCAACATCGCCTTGACTGCACCTTATTTTCACAATGGTGCGGCTAAAACTCTTGATGAAGCCGTAACCGTTATGGGCAAAACGCAGTTGGATAAAGACTTGTCCAAAGAAGAAATTGCCGACATTGTCGCGTTTCTTAATGGTTTGACAGGTGAGTTTCCCAAGCAAACAATGCCGGTTTTGCCACCTACACCCGGTAAGTCGTTCAATTAATAATACGGTAGAGACGCGACACTCGCGTCTCTACTCATTTTATTCAATAAGGCGCAACCCGCCTTAAATATCCTTAGCCAATTTTTCAGCATAACCCGTGTAATTACGCGGCGTTAATTTCAGCAAATCAGCTTTGGCGTCAGCCGGTATTTCCAGTTTTTCAATAAACGCCTGTAGTTGTTCTGGTGTAATGCGCTGGCCACGAGTTAGTTCTTTAAGTTTTTCGTAGGGTTTTTCGATACCATAACGACGCATCACGGTTTGTATCGGTTCTGCCAGTACTTCCCAGTTAGCATCAAGATCCGCTTCAATCGCATCGACATTAATTTGTAATTTTGAAATACCCTTTAAACTGGCTTGTATGGCGATGCTCGTGTGAGCGATGCCGACACCGATATTTCTTAGTACTGTAGAATCGGTTAAGTCACGTTGCCACCGTGATACTGGCAATTTTTCTGCCAAAAAAGTAAACAGGGCATTAGCAATGCCTAAGTTACCTTCCGAATTTTCAAAATCAATCGGATTGACTTTATGTGGCATAGTGGATGAGCCAACTTCACCGGCAATGGTATTTTGTTTGAAATAGCCCAAGGAAATATACCCCCAGATGTCCCGGTCAAAATCCAGCAGAATGGTATTGAAGCGTGACAGGGCATGGAAAAATTCGGCAATATAATCATGCGGTTCAATCTGGATGGTGTACGGATTTAATTGTAATCCTAAGGATTCGACAAAGTGTTGGGCAAATTCAGCCCAGTCAACATCAGGATAAGCTACACAATGCGCATTATAATTGCCCACTGCGCCATTTACTTTGCCTAATAAAGCAACGGCAGCCAGTTGATCTTTTTGGCGTGACATACGGGCGGCAACGTTGGCAAATTCTTTACCGACGGTAGTTGGGGTTGCAGATTGTCCGTGGGTACGTGACAGCATGGGTTGATCGGCAGTTTCCAAGGCCAGTTTCTTAAGGGCATTTATGCAGTCACTGATTTGTGACATGATAATTTCACGGCCTTCTTTCAGCATTAATGCGTAAGACAGATTATTGATATCTTCTGACGTGCAGGCAAAATGAATAAACTCACTGACCTGTTCCAGTTCAGCGCAGCCGGTAATTTTTTCTTTTAACAAATATTCAACGGCTTTAACATCGTGATTGGTAGTTTTTTCTATATCTTTAACGCGCTGCGCATCAATTTGAGAAAAATCACTGACGATACTGTTTAACAATTCTGTTGCAGAATCGCTGAATGGACTGACTTCAGTAATCAGCGGATGTTTTGCCAAAGCTTGCAGCCAGCGCACTTCGACTAATACCCGAAAACGAATCAGGCCGTATTCGCTGAATACAGGGCGTAGTTTCTCAACTTTGTCGGCATAGCGACCGTCGATAGGAGATATTGCGGTTAAGGCAAAGTTAGTCATGGGTAATTATCCTGATGCTGTTATGAGGTATTTTAGGTGATATTCTGCATAATTCGGGTCTATCTATTTCCGGATATCGCCTTAATTTGTATTGTATTTGGATTCAATAATCCCGCCGCCCCAGCAAACTTCGCCGTCATAAAAAACGACAGATTGTCCGGGTGTAATGGCTCTTTGAGGTTGATCAAAACTTACTTTGACGCGATCGTTTGCCAGTGGTTCGACTTGGCAAGCCTGATCTGCCTGTCGGTAACGGGTTTTGGCGGTACAGCGTAGCGGTTCTGTTAAGGGTTTATTACTACACCAATCCAGTTGACCGGCTTCCAGCGTGTTATGCAACATGAGTGGATGATCATGGCCCTGGCCGACGATTAATATATTATTTTCCAGATCCTTATCGAGTACATACCACGGTTCATCAGGGGCATTTTTAACACCGCCTATGCCCATGCCTTGGCGTTGTCCAAAGGTGTAATACATTAAGCCGGAATGTTTGCCAATGTACTGGCCTTCAGGCGTGCGCATTTCACCTGGTTGGGTCGGTAGATAACGCTGAAGAAACTCGGTAAATTTACGTTCACCGATAAAACAGATGCCGGTACTGTCTTTTTTACGGCTATTGGCAAAACCTGCCTTGTCTGCCAATAACCGAATTTCGGGCTTGTGCAGGTGACCGATGGGAAACAGGGTTTTTGACAAGGCCTTTTGTCCCAGCGTATAAAGAAAATAGCTTTGCTCTTTATTAGGATCCAGCCCTTTTAACAAGAAAAACTCATCCTTGTGGTCATTACTTCGGCTTGGTGAGCTTGCAACACGGGCATAATGGCCTGTAGCGATGTATTCTGCGCCCAGATCTTCAATGGCATAATTAAGAAAGGCTTTAAATTTTACGTGTTTGTTACACAGAATATCCGGATTTGGTGTCCGTCCGGCCTTAAATTCAGACAAGAACACTTCAAAGACTTCATCCCAGTATTCGGCGGCAAAATTGACGGTTTTAAGCTCTATACCCAGTTTATCGCAGACTTGTTGTGCATCGGCAAGGTCTTCCATGGCGGTACAATATTCTGTGCCGTCATCTTCTTCCCAGTTTTTCATGAATAAACCGGTGACTTGATGCCCCTGTTCTTGTAATAGCAAGGCAGTTACCGAAGAGTCAACACCACCAGACATACCAACGATTATATTTTTACTCATGATCAAGATCGAGAAATGATTGTATTAGTGATAAAGGATAAAGGTGTCCATTCAGGTATTCGTCTACACTAATAAGGACCAAAGGACTGCGTAAGCGATGTTGTTGGGCGGCAATTTCGTCACGCGTGAGCCAGTGTGTTGCGACTATGCCTTCATCCAGTTGTTGATCCGGGTTGTGGCTATGGCAGCGACCCGAAAAACAAACCCTGATAAAGGTGGGTAACTCAGGATTTTTACGCCAAAGTTGGACGGAAATAAGATGTTCCGGCTCGAAATGCCAGGCTGTTTCCTCGTTGACTTCGCGCTTGACAGCGGCAATCAGGTCTTCGTTCTTTTCAAAATGTCCGGCAGGTTGATTAAACTGTAGTCCGCGAGGCGTTTCTTCTTCAACGAGTAAAAATCGATTATCTCGTTCGATAACGGCTGCAACGGTAACGCGTGGTTTCCAAACCATTGATAATTTCCGACTTTGATAAAAATTAACATGTTACTAGATATTAGGAACTTATGTTGGTAAAAAAGGTTTTACAGGGTAAAGTTAAAGCGTGGATGTAAGTATGGGTCTGGTGTTTTATAATTTGTATGATTTAATTTGTTATGTGCAAAAGCTTGTATATATTAATATTGACACCATATTGAACCCTTAAAGTAATATATTATTTGATGATTTGGTTATTATGCCCGATTTTGATCCGTTAAAATATAATGAGGACGACTTGGTTGTTCAGGAAGCCAAGCCCAAGTTAAAAAGACCGCCGCTATACAAAGTTATTTTGTTAAATGATGATTTTACGCCCATGGATTTTGTCATTGATGTTTTGATGGGATTTTTTGCCATGACCGAACAAAAAGCAACACAGGTTATGCTGCAAATACATACTCAGGGGGTAGGTGTATGTGGAACTTATTCTAAAGATGTTGCTGAAACTAAAGTATATATAGTCAACGATTATTCACGGGAACATCAGCATCCGTTGATGTGTTCGATGGAAGAAGTGTAAATTTGGAGCGTTTATGTTAAGCAAAGAACTTGAAGTTACGTTAAATACCGCCTTTAAAAACGCGCATGATAAACGTCACGAATTTATCACAGTTGAGCATTTATTACTGGCATTGCTCGATAACAGTTCTGCTGAAGCCATCATGAAGGCTTGTGGATGCGATATTAACACGCTACGCGTGCAATTGAGCCAATTTATTGATGAGACCATGTCATTGATTCCTTTGGGAGTTCAGCGCGAGACTCAGCCTACTTTAGGATTTCAAAGGGTATTACAGCGGGCTGTTTTTCATGTTCAGGCTTCTGATAAAAAGGAAGTGACCGGTGGGAATTTATTTGTCGCTTTATTTAGCGAGCAGGATTCTCATGCGGTTTATTTATTAAATAAACAGGATATATCACGTCTGGATGTTGTTAATTATTTGGCGCACGGCATTTCAAAAACCGATCAGGATAACGAGTCTCCAAGTGACTCAGCATCTGAAGCAAGTGATACTGATGCCGGCAGTCCTTTAGATAAATATACTACCAATCTTAATGAAGAGGCCCGGCAGGGTCGTATTGATCCATTAATTGGCCGAGAGCTTGAGATTGAAAGAACGATTCAAACGCTTTGCCGAAGGCGTAAAAACAATCCTTTATTGGTTGGCGAGGCAGGTGTTGGTAAAACAGCGATTGCTGAAGGCTTGGCAAAAAGAATAGTTGAAGAAAATGTACCTGAGATTTTGCAAAATAGTGTGATCTATTCGCTTGATTTGGGGGCACTGGTTGCCGGTACGAAATATCGGGGTGATTTTGAGAAGCGGCTTAAGTCTTTAATGAATCAGCTCAAAAAAGAACCGGATTCCATTTTGTTTATTGATGAAATTCATACCATTATAGGGGCAGGTTCCGCTTCCGGTGGGGTTATGGATGCTTCCAATTTGATTAAGCCCGTACTTGCTTCCGGTCAATTGCGTTGTATTGGCTCGACAACTTATCAGGAATATCGCGGGGTTTTTGAGAAAGATCATGCCTTGGCTCGTCGATTCCAGAAAGTTGATGTACTGGAACCTTCAGTTGAAGATACTATTCTGATATTAAAAGGTCTTAAGTCGCGTTTTGAAGAGCATCATAACGTTAAGTATACGGCTGAAGCTTTGCGTGTAGCGGCAGAATTGTCGGATCGGTATATTACCGATCGACATTTGCCGGATAAAGCCATTGATGTTATTGATGAGGCGGGTGCAAAACAGCGGATGACAGAAGAAGCTAATCGCAAGCAGGAAATTGGTGTTGCCGAAATAGAAGACATTGTTTCAAAAATTGCCAGAATACCGGCGCGATCAGTGTCTTCCAATGACATAGACAAGCTGGCCAATCTGGAAAAAAATCTGAAAATGCTGGTTTTTGGTCAAGATGAAGCAATTTCAGCATTGGCTTCTGCGATAAAATTATCGCGTGCAGGTCTTCGGGATACTCAAAAGACCATTGGCTCATTTATTTTTGCAGGGCCTACCGGAGTTGGTAAAACAGAAGTGACTCGTCAGCTTGCTAAAGTACTAGGCGTTGAGCTGATTCGTTTTGATATGTCTGAATATATGGAGCGTCATACTGTTTCCAGGTTGATAGGGGCGCCCCCAGGTTATGTGGGGTTTGATCAAGGCGGGTTACTAACCGAACAGGTTGCCAAGCATCCTCATGCCGTGTTATTGCTTGATGAATTGGAAAAAGCACATCCTGATGTTTTTAATCTGTTATTACAAGTTATGGATCATGGATCATTGACTGACAATAACGGGCGTAAAGCTGATTTTCGTAACATTATATTGGTAATGACCACCAATGCCGGAGCGGAGGAGGGCAGTCGTGCTTCTATAGGTTTTACTCAGCAGGATCATGCAACCGACAGTTTGAAAGTGATAGAAAAAGGCTTTTCGCCTGAATTTCGAAATCGCCTTGATGCCATTATCCAATTTAAACCGTTGGATATTTCAATTGTCGGGCATGTCGTTGATAAGTTTATCTTTGAATTAGAGGCCTTACTTGCCGATAAGCATGTAACGATAACGTTAGATGCTGAAGCCCGTCTGTGGTTGGCCGAACATGGTTGTGATCCAAAAATGGGGGCAAGACCAATGGCGCGATTAATTCAGGAGAAAATCAAGAAACCTCTGGCTAATGACTTGCTGTTTGGCAAGCTCGCGCACGGTGGTCATGTCAGAATTTATGTGGAAAATGATGAAATGGCTTTTGCTATAGAAAGCAATGAATTGGTTGTTTCTGAAACTGATTTTTAATAGAGCGGTTCAGTGAAATAAGAAAGCTTGCGCGCTGCCCCATGGTATTAATGGGGTTAGCGCATACGGAAAGTGATGCGACCTTTACTTAAATCGTAAGGTGTCATTTCAACTTTAACGCTATCACCGGTGAGAATGCGAATATAATGTTTGCGCATTTTTCCGGAAATATGGGCAGTCACAACGTGACCGTTTTCCAGTTCGACGCGAAACATGGTATTGGGAAGGGTATCGATTACCTTGCCTTCCATTTCAATTTGATCTTCTTTAGCCATTTGTATTTAGTCCCAGCAATTAAAATAACGCATTATAACATAAGCTGATTTCTAACAACATAAGAGTGTGGATATTTGTTTTTTTAAACAGTCATTTCATGCCATTGATTGTCAATTAACAGCTGCATCGGTTGATAATCACTTTTATAAGCCATTTTTTTACAGGCTTTTATCCAAAATCCCAGATATAAAAATTCTTTTTGTTGCAGGATTACTTGCTCAATTTGCCATAAAACGGCAAAAACACCGAGACTGTGGTCAGAAAATTTGGGCTCAAAAAAAGTATAAACTGCTGACCATGCTTGGTCAAACTGATCAACAACAGCAATACCTGCCAGTTCATTATTGATAGAAAACTCGATAAATCGCGTATCGCACCACGAACTACCAAGAAAATTAATGTATTCATCAGGGCTGACATTAGCCATCGATCCTTCGTTATGCCTGGCAGTCTGATAGCGCAAGTACATGTCATAATGTGCTTGTTCAAAAATAGCGGGCTTGACGGTGACTTGAGTAGCAATGTTCTTGTGCAGGCAGCGTTTTTGACTTCTGCCGGGTTTAAATTTTTTGACCGGTAGCCTTACCGGAATGCAGGCAGAGCAATGAGAACAATGCGGTGCATAAACTTCATCGCCACTGCGACGAAAACCTTGTGCTATTAGCTGAGCATAAATTGATGGCGTTAACGGGTAGGATGGATGGACAAAAACTGATTGAGCCTGTTCGCCATCAAGATAACTACACGGATGTTGCTGGCTAAGAAATAACGGAATGGATGTCATTTTAAGTGCCAGGCTGATGGGTCGGCAGGACTATCACAATATTTATTGAGTAACTTTATAAAATTACTACGGTCACAATTTATTGCACCAAAACTTGCTAAATGTGTTGTGTGTACCTGGCAATCAATTAATTGATAATCCCAGGCTTTGAGCTGTTCAACCAGGCTGGCAAAAACTACTTTTGAGGCATCTGTTTTGGTATGAAACATGGATTCGCCAAAAAAAACACGTCCTATGGCAACACCGTACAAACCACCAACTAATTCACCGTCCAGCCAGGCTTCTGCAGAATGGGCAAAACCGCTTCTATGAAGCTCAATATAAGCTTGTTCTATATCCTCTGTTATCCAGGTGCCTGCACTTTCCTGTCTAGGTTGTGCACAGGCAGCAATAACTTCGCTAAAAGCCTGGTCAAAGGTTACTGAAAAAATATTTTTACGTAGCGTTTTTCGCAGGCTTCGAGAAACAATTAATTTATCCGGAAATAAAACCAATCTGGGGTCAGGTGACCACCACAGAATAGGTTCGTCCAGGTTATACCAAGGGAAAATTCCGTGCCGATAAGCATTTAACAAACGTTTTTCTGACAAGCAACCGCCAATCGCAAGTAACCCGTCCGGTTCGCGCAGAGCTTTATTTAAGGCAGGAAAATCCTGCTCTGGTTTATCAGGGTCAAGAACAGTTAGTTGCATATTTTTAGAAGTTTAAAGTAAGAAGGCGCAAGGATTAAGTTCAAAGTGCAAACACTTGCACCTTGCGCCTTTTACCTTGAATCTGCCTAAACTAATTCATCAAGAAATTTTTCTGCATCCAGTGCTGCCATACAGCCTGCGCCAGCTGAAGTAATTGCTTGTTTGTAAACAGAATCCATCACATCACCTGCTGCAAAAACGCCTTCCACGCTGGTTGCCGTAGCATTTCCGGTAATGCCGCTTTTAACTTTGATGTAGCCGTGATCCATGTCCAGTTGACCTTCAAAAATCCCGGTATTAGGCGTATGTCCAATGGCAATAAAAACACCATGTACATCCAGATCTTTGGTTGAGTTATCAAGGGTGTTTTTGATTCTGATACCGGTAACGCCCATGTCATCGCCAAGTACTTCATCCAGAGAGGAATTCCATTCAATAACGACATTTCCGTTTTTTGATTTTTCAATCAATTTATCAGACAGAATTTTTTCAGAACGAAACTTGTCGCGGCGATGAACAACGGTGACTGTTGAAGCAATATTAGCCAAGTAAAGCGCCTCTTCGACGGCTGTATTGCCACCACCAATAACAGCTACCGGTTTATTGCGGTAGAAAAATCCATCACAAGTTGCACAAGCAGAAACGCCTCGGCCTTTAAATGCTTCTTCAGACTCCAGGCCTAAATAGCGAGCTGATGCACCGGTCGCAATAATGAGCGCATCACAGGTATAAGTGCCTGAATCACCGGTTAATGTAAAGGGCCTGGCCGATAAATCAGCAGTATGGATATGATCAAAAATAATCTCTGTTTCAAAGCGTTCTGCATGCAGACGCATTCTTTCCATGAGATCAGGGCCTTGCAAGCCTTCAACGTCACCTGGCCAGTTATCAACTTCTGTGGTGGTAGTTAATTGACCACCTTGTTGCATGCCGGTGATGATTACAGGCTTTAGGTTGGCACGTGCGGCATAAATAGCAGCGGTGTAACCTGCAGGGCCGGAGCCCAGAATTAAAAGACGACAATGTTTAGGGTTATTCATAAAAAATCTCTACAGGAGCCATGTTGGGTTAAATGTAAAAAAGTATGCCGGTGAAATCAGGTTTCGTAAATATTATTGTGTGTACTCGATGTTCAAGTTTTTAAACTCTTTACATTCTTATTTTTGGCAAATCATCCAGCAGCACGGTACTGTAGCGAAGCAGTCGGTTCCAGTCGGCCTAAATCTCTACCAACCATATGCTTGCCGGAA
>NZ_JAOEGU010000051.1 GCF_025583945.1 Methylobacter psychrophilus | reverse complement strand
GCTATGATTTCGTTCATGGTCAGTTTGGGTGCGAATGCTCTGTTAGAAGCGGTATTCTACCTTCTCTGACCTTTCTCTTTCCTTCGATATCTATAAATTACTCATGCCAATTGGCGAAGGTATTGTTTGTTAATTGCTTATATAAATTGACAACCTGAATCAGCCCTATTGTTATCAAGGCTTAGTTGCCAGTCATTACCCGCTATTTGCCCTTTCCGAATAATCACTCATAACTTGTACCTTCCGATCAAAACCATACAACCAGGAGAACACCATGTTTTTATTTTTATTACCACTTGTCGAAATAATCGGCACCGTCATCGCTTATACCGTCATCGACGACCTGCTGAACGATAAAGATTAAACCATTTACAGACCAAGCCACAGGAACTGACCATGAAAACCATCATCGCACCACAGTACCCCGCTGACGACACTTTAGCCAGATTGCTACGTATTATTATTAAATATTGATTAATCACTCTGAACAGGAGAAAGTCATGTAAATCTTAACGCCAGCCAAGCCGTTTGTTCGACCTGTTTTTGTTAATTGCTTATATAAATTGACAGCCTGAATCAGCCCTATTGTTATCAAGGGTTAGTTCCCGGTCATTACCCGCTGTTTGCCGCCTCCCGAATAATCACTCGTAACTTATACCTTCCGATCAAAATCATACATCCAGGAGAACACCATGTTTTTATTTTTATTACCACTTGTCGAAATCATCGGCACCACCATCGCTTATAACGTCCTCGACGACCTGTTGAACGACAAAAATTAAACCATTTACAGACCAAACCACAGGAACTGACCATGAAAACCTTCATCGCACCAGAGTCCCCCGCTGACGACACTTTAGCCAGATTGCTACGTATTATTATTAAATATTGATTAATCACTTTGAACAGGAGAAAGTCATGTAATGCTTAACGCCCGCCCCTTTACTTAAACTATTTATTGGAGAGTTGGCTCAACCGTTGTCGTCCACATTACAGAATACATTATCAGCAGCCAAGCCGTTTGTTCGACCTATTTTTGTTAATTGCTTGTATAAATCGATACCACACTACTTCACGAGGAAAAAACCATGCTTCTATTAATTCCATTTATCACCATCATTGCCGAAACTTTAGCTACAGGTGCAGCAGCTGGCGTAAGCCTTGCACTTGGCAAGCGCCTTATCCGCTAATCTTTCTCGCAGGACAATTCCCCTGCCTCACCTCGCCGGGAGAAGCCGCCCGGCATATTTCTTTACATCACCGGCATTATTTTTAGGAAATTATAACCATGAACATTTCACAAGCAATTCAAGAATTTGAATCTATCAATGTCCAGACCGTCGGTGCACGTTTTGCCGAGGTGGCAGAGAATTTATGGGAACGAGACTTGCCGTTAGAGATTATTACCCGCCTAAACGAAGTATGGCGCCAGATACTGCTTGTTGGCGGCCGTATTATTCCTTTGGGTAAACTGATAGTCCTGAAAATTTGGGATTTTATCCTTGCTAACCCTGGTCTGGCACTGGGCATCGTGTTGGGTGCGGCGATAGGTGCACTGGTTAATTTGGTTCCACTACTGGGTGCCTGGCTCTCTCCTTGGACTATTAGCCTGGGAGCATTAGTTGGAGCCGCTCGGGGCCATCACCTGGATCGTCTTAACACCGGAGAACCGGCAACTCACGATACATTTCAAAACTTGCTGGCGGCTGCGCAACGCGTTTTTAGCCTGCTGGCGGATATTATTCGCTGTCTGCATATATCAGCTTGATCTTACAACCCATCTTTAGGAGATACTCATGAAAACATACCATCATTCATCGTACAGTGAAAGCCTGCAAAAGCAGGCCAATGGCATAGGCCAAGGCGCTGATGTCTCAACCGCTTACATGGCAACCCGAGTCGGCACAACCAATCTGCCAGACATTTCCTTGCCGTCTCATCATTGCATAATTGTTTTAGATTACGGATTTCATTAACCCAAATTACAAGTCAGCAAACCATCGTACTTATTTCGTCGCGCTTTTCCAGTCTCTCCAGTTCCGCCAGCGCGGCGCTTTTTCCGTTGAGTCGATAAACATAAAACATCCTGTTTTTGTTACTTACCAAACACAACTAAAGCCATTTACTTCGGAGACATACTTCATGAGCCTAGCCCTAGCCGCCATCCCTAACCGTGATATACGCCAATTGCTGAATAACTTTCTGCCTGCTCTCGAACTGGAATATGGCGGCAAACATTTCAAGGCGCGCCATCCCGTAACACGCGATTATGTAACCATTCCCGGTACGCCGTCCGATCACCGAGCCTGCAAGAATCTGCGCTCGCAATTACAAAAGCTGATTGCCACCGGCAAAGGCTTTATTGCCACAAAAAAAGGCGACAGTAAATAAAGTAATTTTTTGGAGATTTCCATGAATACGGCTAAACATTCCTCTTATACCCAAAACCTGAAACACAATGATAAAACGGGAATGCTTGGTAAAGTAATGGCAATGGGTACCGGCGTTGGAACCGGTTATTTGGTAGCACCTGTTGCTGCAAATTTGGCGGGTGCAACCACGCTGTTGGGGTCTGCCTCGCTGGCTAATGTGCTGGGCGGGCTTCTGGTATTGACTACGCCGGCAGGCTGGATCGTTGGCGGCATTATCCTTGGGAGAAGCGTGGGACTCGCTGTTTTCAGACTGTCGCACAGCGGTGGTATCAATGATGAGCGCCGGCAACAGTTGCTGGACGACAGCCAAAATAGCTAAAGACTGTCGCCATTATTTATTGTTTACCAGACAATTCATGATTACGCTGTCAACGGTTTGTGTAAAAGTCATCATTCTATCTTCTGCCGTCACCGCTGAGGCGCTTATCAGATATTTTTCAGCGCTATGGATACTATCCATACTTATCAGCTTACCGCATTCAAGCCTCGCCTATGGCGGGGCTTTTCTCGTTATTTTGCAAATGAATACGACCCAAGCCAAAACCTGTACCCTTGCCAACATGTGTCCACTGCGCCACATAAAGCAAAGGCCACAATTCAACCAAAGAGCCCGATATCACCACCTTTCCCAGCAAGCCTCCCATTTGCATGGTTGTTTTTTGGCGCGATGAAAAACGCGTCCAGTCCTGCCAGTGCAAATCCTTCTCCACAAGTGTCACCTCCCCGGCTCGTCGCCATTTCCCGGAATCAGCCTCCAAACCCATTCCTCCATGCGCTTTTGCCAGTAAAATGACACGACGCACCAGCGCATTCAAAAAAATTTCAATATCAAATTCTCTCGGCCCGACCAGATCGTTATAGCGTTTAAGCCTTAACGGTGTCAGCAACTCAATGGTGAGTGTATCCAGTGCATCCGGCACTGATGGAATCGTAAGCAGACCATTGCCGGTTAAGTACCAGCCCTGCTTATCACTATAAACACAGGTCGCCGGAAGGCAATCTACCCCTTCCAGCGACCAGACTGCTGTCAGTCGGCAGGTTACCCGATCAGGGCCTATGCCTTTTGCCAAACCGTTTCGCCAGGCTTGTACAATTAATGGCAAATGCTTTTGCGCTTGACCCAACACCACAAAATCCACCCATAAAGGCGTATCAGCAGGCACAATGGATGGCATGTCAAGATCGGGTTCTGCCAGCCAGGCACCAGGTGCACGCCCGCCTTTTTCCCATGCCAACAAAGAACCAGGCGTTTCAAACAGCGAGGGATATGCGCAACGTGATATTTCAGGACAAGCACTGCAGGCATCGGCGCGAGTCACACAAACCAGCTCCCAAAATGCCTTGCTAAAGATACCGCGCCACATTGAACCGGTGTAGGCTGATAAATGCAAGGTTTTTTCAGGGAAAAATTCGATACGCCAGCGGGTAACGGGAAAGTTGGAAAACATAATTGGCTGCCTTATTGCAGATGGATGGCCTTTCGGTTTTACACCCTCACTGAAATGACTTAGAAAATTATTTACCCCCTCTTGTGCTTGAGCTTAATAATTCGTCCAGTCATTTGCAGGGTGATTGTCTACGGCAATTTATTTGTAGGATTGACCAATATCAGGTCTCGTATATCGGAAGTGGATAAGGATTTATCACTTACGTAGTGTTTCTGGCCCTTTTCTATATCAGGTCTCGTATATCACAGCTACCGTAGACATTATCCCTAAAAGGTTTCTAGCCCTTTTCTATATCAGGTCTCGTATATCGTATTATCGTCAATGTACCCTCTGGAGAACGTAAGTTTCTAGCCCTTTTCTATATCAGGTCTCGTATATCTAAAACTGGAGAAGCATTATATGGCAGCCATACCGTTTCTAGCCCTTTTCTATATCAGGTCTCGTATATCAGACATGGCATGTTTCATAATTAAAAACGTAGCGTTTCTAGCCCTTTTCTATATCAGGTCTCGTATATCAATCACTCAAAACCAGTAACGAACCAATAATGTTTCTAGCCCTTTTCTATATCAGGTCTCGTATATCGTGTCAATTGCACTTCTGCTAGCCTTAATTGTTTCTAGCCCTTTTCTATATCAGGTCTCGTATATCTACTATGTTGAAGGTAGAAAAAAGAGAATAGTTTCTAGCCCTTTTCTATATCAGGTCTCGTATATCCTTTTATTATTTGAAAGAGATAACAGAATCAAAGTTTCTAGCCCTTTTCTATATCAGGTCTCGTATATCGACAGCTGGCAGCATTGATCAAATGCTGGGGTTTCTAGCCCTTTTCTATATCAGGTCTCGTATATCATTCAGAGCTAACCTGTATGACCAAGAGTGTAACGTTTCTAGCCCTTTTCTATATCAGGTCTCGTATATCAAAATCAAATTTTAATTATCCGCGGGAAGTTTCTAGCCCTTTTCTATATCAGGTCTCGTATATCCGGCAACAGAATTTTATCGGCAATACGCAATAGTTTCTAGCCCTTTTCTATATCAGGTCTCGTATATCTGTTACTTCTACGAAAATGCTCCTAGGGTAGAGTTTCTAGCCCTTTTCTATATCAGGTCTCGTATATCGCAGGACGCCATTGAAGACCGGTTTAATGACGTTTCTAGCCCTTTTCTATATCAGGTCTCGTATATCCATTAATCCAGGCACAGCACGGCCTATTATTGTTTCTAGCCCTTTTCTATATCAGGTCTCGTATATCAAATGTAATAGCACATTCTTTATTTCCATTATGTTTCTAGCCCTTTTCTATATCAGGTCTCGTATATCAAATGAAATGTTAAGGGAGATAGAGGAAGAGTTTCTAGCCCTTTTCTATATCAGGTCTCGTATATCTAAAAGGGTTAAATTATGAGTACGGCGTGTTTCTAGCCCTTTTCTATATCAGGTCTCGTATATCCTTCATTAAAGCCCAAGGTGACAATACCAGAAGCGTTTCTAGCCCTTTTCTATATCAGGTCTCGTATATCTAACAACTAAAATTTTCTTTCCTAAATTAATAGTTTCTAGCCCTTTTCTATATCAGGTCTCGTATATCATTGCAACATAGAAATAATCAGAACGCGAGAGTTTCTAGCCCTTTTCTATATCAGGTCTCGTATATCAAAAATAGAAAAAAGAGAATTTGCAAAAAACAGAGTTTCTAGCCCTTTTCTATATCAGGTCTCGTATATCGCTTCTAAATTTTTAGTACAATTACCTTTTGTTTCTAGCCCTTTTCTATATCAGGTCTCGTATATCAGATATTGAAATGAGAATTGATAATCACAAAGTTTCTAGCCCTTTTCTATATCAGGTCTCGTATATCTCTGCCTTCTGCAACTGGCGGCACATCTGGTTTACACAGCCTATTTTTTGCCGAGACAACCGCGGCAGGTAGCCATTGCTCCTCAAAACACCTCCTTTACCATAAAAAACCAATCAAATCATTATGTTGCCGACTATTTATTAAAATAGTCAGATTATAATGTACGAAAACTCCTGTACAGAGACGGTTTGCCCTAAAAAATACCGATCACCGGCATCCTTGCCGCACAGCGAGTATACACGAACGGTGTCGGTTAGTGGATTCATAATTGTTTCCATTTTATGCGATAAGCGTCTCATACCCGGTATGTCGGTATACACTTCAAACAGACTTTCCTGCACACGCTTGCCGTACCCTTCCAATAAATGCGCAATCTCGGAACGACGGCGGTTATCGACGATGTCATAACAAATCAACCTTAAAGTGCGCATCAATTACTGGACATAAGGGACAACGGTTAAAAAAGATAATAATCAGCAGCTTGGGCACGATCAACACCCACACCGATTCGCAGAATATTTTCTTCACACCAGGCGCATGCCGGGTAAAAACGGATACTATCAGTCAGGGGATCAATATGCTGCGCCAGATCGGCTTTAAGGTTGACCAGACGTCCTGGCGTCAGTATGCCCTCGAACACGCTGCGCGCCACCGGCACGGCGTCTTGCCGCAAACGTTTTACCACCCTATAACGCCGTCGTTGGCTGGAAACATCAAACGCAATTACCCATAACCGGCTGCTCATAGGGACAAGGGCTCCCAAACAGTTACCTGACCTTCGAGAAACCTTGCCAGTTGGGCGACATCTTGAGCCATCAGACGGCGATAATCCTGATGAAGATTGGCCGGCATACTGTTAAATTTTTCTTCCAGTGCGTGAATAAGAATGCGCTTGGTGCCGGTGCTCATCAAACAGGGCAATGCCTCATCTTCATCGGAGACAAAGTCATCGGGTCTAATCCTGTGCCTAAAAATCAGGCTAAGCACCACGGCATCAACAATCGGCGCCCGATAAGGCTCGATAAAATCGGATGCCAAGGCCAAATGACCTTCCTTGAGCGCATGCAAAAAGGCAAAAGCCGGATCGAGTCCGCGCCGTTGAATAAGGGTCGCACCGTTTCCGTACAGTACCGCATAGCCATAAGACAGCAGCGCATTGACCGGATCAACAGGCGGGTGGGAGATTCGCGCGCCAAATGTCCATTCGACTGGCAAGATCTTACGCATCAAGCTAAAATAAACGCGAGCACTGGCACCTTCGTAACCCCTTAATTCATCGAGTGTAGCGGCATGCCGGGCAGATTTTTGCAAGGCATTTAATTGCAAAAGTCCTTCTTCGCCGTTGGTCGCCAGATGGTGACGCAGGTAACGGGCAATAACATGGCGACTGTTGTTTATCTTGGCGTTGATAATGCTTTTTGCCAGTTGCAGACAAATCGCCGCATCGAAACTGGCCTGGTACTGGCAACGGCGTAAGCTGACTGCATCGGCAGCGGCATTTGCCAGGCTGGCAACAACTTTGTTGCGAACGTCGACGATATGCAAACCCACACCCTGCTCGGCGCAAAGCGTAAGCGAAGGACTGGTAAGCGTGCAGGAACCGAGCGCCATTACCTGGTCAATGGTTTGAACAGGAATGTCCTGTAAGGCGATGCCTTTTGACGATACAGTTAACCTGTCGTTGCTGCGCCCCAGCAATAAACCCGGTGTAAGCAGGTACAAAGTGCGTAAATGCGGTGTATCGGTAACAACTTCAGCTTCGTGTCCGTCTGGCACTAACGTTTCCGGCGGATGTTGAGGTGCTTCCGGCAAGGCTGGCGCCTGCCGATGTGAGACAATGGCACTGGCATGCGGTGTTGGCGCTACACGACCGGCATCGACTTTAAATGCTGCCACCGGTGCAGGTATAAGACAGGTGCCGGTATCCGGTTTGTGTGGGGTCATGCTGTCGCCGTCGAAGTGCATACCCAAAAAAACAAAGCCCTCATCGAAACTGGTTAGTCGGGTCTTATCCGGATTAAGCCGTAATTTGAGCTGAGCCAGTTCGTTTTCGGTCAGGGCATGTGCGTCTTCCAAGCCTTCTTGATCACGACACAGCACGAGAAAATCGTCAGCGTAGCGGATAATTCGCCGTCCTTGTCCCTCCAATCGCCGATCCAGTTCATTGAGGTAAAGGTTGGATAACAACGGAGAAAGCGGCGAGCCTTGCGGCAAGCCACGCTCATTTGGGGTTAGGGTTTTGTCGGCTTGCTGAACGGGCGCTTGTAGCCAGGCAGATACCAACGCCACGATGCCTTCATCACGACAGGCTTCTTTAAGCTTGCCGAGCATTAACGGCCAGTCAATGGCCCCGAAAAAGTCCTCAATGTCGGCATGAATCACCCAACGGTAGCCATCGCTGTGCAGGTCTGCAATGGCCGCTATCGCCATGCGGGTGGATCGCCCCGGACGGTAGGCAAAACTGCCCTCATGAAAAGTGGGTTCAATAAGCGGACGCAAAACATCAGCCACGGCGGTTTGCAAGATCCGATCACGCATATTGATTACACTATACCGGCGAGGTGGCTTGCCATCGTCACTCGATATAATGCCTTCTCGCCGCGCTCCGGGTACATAACTGCCGGTCTGCACCTGCAAACGCAGTTGCCCTAAATGGTAAAAGAGTTTTTTGGCAAAGTGGGCGACACTGATGCCATCCACACCGGGGCGCCCGTTGTTTTTCTGGACATGCTCCCAGGCATGGACTAATGCAGGGTCGCCGATGGCTACGGTGACCAGCGGCGAACAAAGTTTTACAGCCAAGGGTTTGATTTTGTCAGTCATAATATCGCTGTTTCAGGAAGGATTATCAGGCTTTTCTGCGATCTTTGCTGTATTGCTTACGAATATCGGTATGGTAATTGAAAATGGTGAGTTCTTTTTTATTATCAGGAGCAGTTGGGTAAGCAAGCTTTTCACCTTGATAACGCAATACTTCCAGCCATGTCTTGATAGTATTGCCTGACAATTTCGAACGAGCCGCTTTGAGCCATAGCGCCAAATCGGCTTCTGGATCGATTACCGGCTGGCCCTCAAGTTGCACTGCGTCAATAGTGATACTTACACTACCCAATCCGAGAGGTCGGCCATAACCCAGTTTAAGGGCGTAATCATCGGTTTTGAGATTGTCTTTTAATCGATGCGGATTGAGTGCAACAATCAAAGCGCCTAGTTCCCAGTCACGTAGCCGAGCAAAGCGCAGGGTGAAACGAAATGTACTGTCGGGTGCACTGACATAGCGGGCTAAGGTTGACAGGTTACCGTTACGTATTACGTCATCAGACTCTTCATAACAGCTTGCATCTGATGCAGCTTTGGGTTGGTGACGATACCATTTGCGACCGGCTAGCTCACCAACTGGTTGATCGGTTAAATCACCGTAAGTTTTCATCAGACCGATTTTTGGCTGCTTTAGATAATGCTCAACTGCGCTAGCCTTGGGTTGGCCGAGGATTTTGAGAAATACCCAGTTTTTGTTATCCTCATTAAGAAAACGGGGTTTGTCTTCGGGTATTACTTCTATTGCATGGTTGATAGCGATACGTCCGGCCAGTTTGTCAATAGCCTCCTTATTTCCATCCAACAAGCGTTTACCTTTGTTGTATTCTTTGGAATCGCCAACGAAGCCAAACAGCAGATGAGCGCCAGTCAGTTTGCCTTCCTGCTCCTTAGCTGCCGCATCCAGTTCCGGACGTAAGGCTCTTTGGCTTGGATCAATGGCATTGACGTAACGAATGCTGTCACGATAAGCCCAGCGATAACGGAAGTGATGCCCCATAGACACTATTTTTTCCGGCTGACCATTATTAAGTTCAACTTCGACATAGATGAGTTGGTTGATTTGCAAAGCAGTCGAGGCTTCGATAGCTTTTGCAACATTGCCATTAAAGTGTTTATGCAATGGGGAGGCCAGATGCCCCTCTTTATCGTCGGCTAGTACCTTTTGGGTTTTCTGGTAGGCGTGATAAATAGGGATGGGTATAGTTAGCTGGGTGGCGTCACAAATATTTGTTTCAGAAACCAACGCCATATAATGTGTCGTCCCGCTACTGTTAAATGCAAGGGCAAATTTACCCTCCCCGTCAATTCCACCAGAGTATTTGAAAATGGTATGATCTTGTTCAAGGTCTAAAATTACTTTGTTTTTTCCAACAATATGAGATTTATCTACATTGTTGTTTCTGTCTATCTTCCAGTCGGCATTATTAATTTGTCTAATGCTAGTTCCTGGTGTTAACAATCTTTCTACATCATTTCTGCAAAAAATTGCACTTTGTGCATTCGGCAGTACCTTTACCTTTATTTGGTCTCCGTTAATATCAGTAACGATCGCTGGACGCGCTGCATATTTCTCTTTCACATCCTGTTTATTGAAATCCAGATTTGGCCGGTAAGTATAGTGGTGTTCTTTCACTCTATCCATTGGTGCATCAAGCAAAGCCGCCAGATGATTGCGCAACATTCCTTTCAGGCTGCTGCCTGGCAGAACCACCCTGTCATCCGGTAGACGTAGCGGCTCCATAATGGCTTTCTCCAAATCAAGATTGTCCTTGGGTGCCGGTAGTTCGTCAGACTTGGCATCCTTGACTTTAAAGCTTTGATTGCCCACCAGCAAGGGCGTCAGTGCCGTCAGTGTGCAGCACAGTTCGCCGCTGTAGGTTTTTTCCTCACTACTGCCATCGTGCCAGACCGGCGTATCCTTGACAGTGCTGGCTAAATCAATGGGCAAGAAAGTGTAGGGATTTTTTTTCGGAATACCAACTGGATTTAACTGAGTATGTAGTTTGTTAGGTATCGGTTTAGGTATATTCACCTGAGAAATTGTGAAAGGCTTATACCTGTCTATTTTCGATACTCCTTTTTCTTTTTTGATGGTGACCTCTAACTCGACATCTTTAATCGCCGTAATACCTGCACGCTTTAACTCATTGACTGTCTTTCTAAGTTCTGTACTCTCGCCATCAACATCACAGTAAGCGAAGTCTTGTCCTTGAACTTTTTCGATTCTGGCGATACGTGCTTTTTTCCATTCAGACATGGCTGTTTGCTCCTTTGGTGGCTGCAAGAGTAAGACGCCAGGCCAATACCCGGCCTTGATGACGGTATTCGATAGCGGTGACGTTGGGATTGTCTGGCAAGTCGATATTCTTCAAACCAAAGCGTTCCTTATCGCGTAAGGTCAACAAGGTTTGTGCTTGCCTGATGACCTGTTTGCCAGTTGACGTATCCTCTCCAGAAACTTCACTGAGCGTAACCTCGGCACAGTTTGCCGAATCAATCGCCAATAAATGCACGGCATGATCCGCCCAGAACAGCCGCGCTTCACAAAGCACCAGATCGTCCGGCCAGACAGGCATTCCTTCTGCCAGAGGGGTAAAGCCGGGATGTCGTCCTGCGCGTAATTGTCCTTCGTGTTGATAAAAGCAAATGCCGGGCTCAGCCCAGGCCAGTTGCGGCGGCATTTCGATGCATAACTGGCGTATTCGCTGGTTTAGGTTGCAGGCGTAGGTTTGACGCTTTTGCTCAATATAGATGTTTGGTAAATTACTCATATAGCGACTCCACTGCGACGGGGTTCTTCAAAATGCCAGCTTACCCAGCCGTGGCCGCGCCATTGGCCGCCACCGATGGCGATGTCACCGCGTTCGGCAAGTTCCTTAAGCTTATCAAGTAGCGGTTGAAATTGGAGTTCATCGGCTGCCGAGGTTTCCAGCACCAGGCATCCGGTAAATTTGGCGTCTATCAATGCTAATCGATCAAATTTTGATGAGCTGTAAGCACCAGCGGTAAATTCATCTTCGGCATGAAGCTGAAACCAGGCCGCCTGCCAGTTATCATCGACTAGCTCGGCATCACTAATCAGTAGGGCTGACGCGTAGGTGGTTTTATTTTTATCCTTGTCGTGTGATTTTTCTTCAAGGGCGCCGAAAAATCGGCGTAATGTCTCACCCTCCTGTTCCCAATGTCCGTTTGCACGGTAATAACGTTCCAGTGCGTGACGTAAGGGACCTCGCAACGCCGAACCGGGAATAAATGGTCGGCGTTTACCTTCTATATGAGTCATAACCAAGGCAAAATCGGGATCGAACAATTCGGCACGTTGTTCCGGTTTTAAACTGCTTGGCGCAAGATAATGTTGATCCTGCCAACTCGCCATGACTTCGCTTTCCGCATGACCACCGATGGACAGTGAATCCAACCCGTAGCCGTTATCTCGAGACCCCACCGTAATTGAAAAAGGGATTTCCAGAGTAACTACCTTAGGTTTGTCAATGAAGGTATAGTCTATCGTCTCAACTGTACCGAACCGTTTCGCCAACTCAGCCACGTAAGTCGGATAATTGTTGCTGCGCTCGGCATTCGGCCAGGCATCAATATGCTCTAATATGTTGGCAGACAGCCGCACTGTCTGGAGATCGTCCAGTTGCATCCAGCCCATACCTCGTGCAACTTCGCGCCCGATATAACAACGCCCGGCCTGCCATTCGTGCAAGGCTCGCCAGGCAATGGCTTCTGCCTGTTCACCATCTGCACCTGAACTATTCACTTCCAGCAGAAAAGGCCAGCAGATACCCGCTGGTAATACTTCCAGATTGAACAGACCTGTTTCCATGGCTGCGCCTGTTTTGGGATCAATACAGACATGCTGGCGAATTTCAGGGCTCGGCTTACCTTCGGGGTGACTGGTAAAGCTGCGCCAGCGCGACGGTGGCGGTATTGGTTTTTTATTTTGCTGGTCAACTTCGCCTGAAATGAATTCGGGCACGTCTTCCAAGCGACGGGCGGTAGCAATCAAGGCACCTGCGAGAGTCTGCCCTCGCAGGGTAAAACGTTGTTGTCCATCGCGACACAACGGTGCATCGGTTACTGATGGCAAGTCGCGTCCACCCACGGACAAGGCTGTCGTTTGTCGTAAGATACCGGTAAACAGGGTACGGTAGGCGGTAGTGGTCATATTGTTGGCTCCTGTTCGGTGGACTCTTTGGTACGGGGCTTCAGCCAGCGCACTAGAGCTATTAAGCATTGCAACTGGCGGTCTTTATTGTCTTTTAGAAAGCCCTGATTAAACGCTTCCTCAATCTCTTTAATAGGGAAATTTTTCCAGGCTTTACCACCCTGTTTTGATGTTGCTGTTTTAATGCTCTCCAATATTTCTAACGGCGCTTTACCGCCTTCGGCCATGCCTCGTAGCCAACCTAACTGGCTGTGGCTGGGCCTGTTATTAACGTTCAAGTTATTAGCTAACTCGCGAGAGAGTGATAACAGTATTTCTTCGTCGTTGGTGATGATGGCCGGTGGTGCTTCATCTGGCGGGGGAAGAGTTCCGGCAAAAGGCTCGAAATTAATCATAAACCGACCATAACCTTCTGCTGTGCGCTCACCCAACGCTTGTTTGGCGGTAAGATCGGCAGCAAGTCTGGCGCTTCCTGTTCCGTCTATTTTAAAATCAGAGCCTCGCCGCAAGGCAATAGCTGGCACCCTTCGCAAACCGGTCAGCGCATTGAAACCGTGAACCTGAGTGCTTTCGCAATACTTGGCGTTTAATGTCCATTGGTCGCACCCCGGATAATCGCTTGGATTTTTTCCTGCAGCGGTTATCAGCGTAGTAATATCCGGATGCACGACAAAAGCCAGCATTTCATCACGCAGTATTGTGTCGCTCATTAAAGTCAGTCGCCAGTGATCAGTGGTAATTGCCTGTTGATCCGGGTCAAGCCAGAGCGCTTGCATCACTCGGACAGGACGCCCTTCCCGCCCGATACGTAGCCAGGCATCCTGGCAAAGAAGACCGTCGCAAACTTCAGCGAAAGCTTGTGCGCTTGCCACATCATTAAACTGTAGAACACTGATGAACCGGGTCTTTTCGGCAATTTCTTCATGGGAGAAAAGACCAGGCTTGCTATCGCTGTCACGCATTTTCAAATTTTCCAAATTGACGCGCATGCGTACTTCAATGCTTGGCGTATAGCGTTGCCACGAGGTTTTTGCATCGGGGCGATAAAGAAATTGGCGAGCACCAGGGCGTTTGAGCTTTGGCGCGTCTTGGGATTTATTTAAACCGTCGTAGGTTTTATCGTTATTTGAAATAACAAAATCTACCGTATGTTCAGTCTTAGCCCACCACGGACGTTGAGTTTTTTGTTCACCAGGCTTTGGCGTTTCCATCGACAGGGGAATGGGGATGACTTCGGCGGTTTTCAGGTTGTTGTTGGCTGACATGGGTAGAGGTAATGCATCACCAACGGAAATGGCACCGGACAGCCACTGATTGGCGATTTGCATTTGATTACATTGCAACGCATATTGCACCAAAGCACCTTTCAGGATTTGTCCACGAATGAAGCCTTCTGTTGCCAGCAGATTGCCGGGGTGGCCGCTATTGGGCAGTAACAAAGGCTCAATAGCAGCTAACACCAAGCGCAGTCTTGGCTGAGTTTGGGAGGGTTGGCCTTGCAGGCGGCGTGATGTGTTTTCAAAAGGTTCAAGAGCACACTGCACCAAACCATTGCCTCGGTTGCGATGACCGCCGAAACGATCGGTGCGTTGTATCAGGCGCTTTAATAAAGCATCGTAAATTACATCGGCCAGTTCTATTTCGCCGACGAAAATAAGGCCTGCAGGACAGTGTTCGATGACACGTAACGTATCTTCCTGCGGTAAGCGCGACCCAGGTTGGCGAGCGGTTGATGTCCATATCGGGCAGTCGGCTATTTGTTGAGTATCTTTGGCATACAGGGAAGTCAACGTCATGCTACCACGCTCACTACCGCTTACACCAAACAGTGCGTTAATTTGTTCATTGTCGCAGCCTTTTAATTCACAATACAGCTCGGCAGTTTCACGTAAGACACCTTTAAGATGACTGGCCCTGATTACCGGATATCCTTGTGCATCGCGATCGATGTAGGCATCGGTATTACCGGCGCCGGTACCGGAACCAAAGTGTGCATCTTCTATTAAAGTAACGGTCAATCGGTAACGCTTTTTCATTGGGATTTCCTGTTGCCGAGATGTTGCAGTTCGGTGAGTTCGATCAGATCGAACAAGGGAGTGCTGTAATAACCGTCATGTTCGTCCCACGCAACTTCAATACCCGCTTTTAACAAAGCGTTCCGATTGTCTTGAATGAGATTGTCAAATGCCAGCTCGCCATGCAATCGCCCTTTTTCGTATTCGCCACGCAAACCGCGCAAGGCTGAACGGGCGGCACCTTCCAGCTTCGATAGCGGTTCAACGGCATCAAGTAGCCCTGCCAGACTGGTTAAGTCAGCTGTGTCTTTCGGCAAAACCTGGTAAGGTCGCTGATTGAGTATTAAGGTCTCGACGGAATCATTTATCCTATAAGTAATAAAATCGGCTTTACCGCGCGTTGCTGCCAAAGCGCTGAAGTTAGATTGAGACACTACCTGCCAGTCGATAACAGAGACCTCTTCACCCTTAATTTGTCCATGTGCCAAGCGCTTGGCGGAACTGGCAAGTTCTTCTGCCAATTCGTTTAATCGGTAGAAGGGATAACCGGCCTTGGCGATAGCAACTCCCAGTCCAAGCGTCAATTTCTGACCATCTACCAAGTGGTATTTTTTAATGCTTAGACAAAGCTGTCGGCAAAAGTCCAGCGCCAGATCAGCTCGACATACCATAACCAGATCGTCTCCGCCCAGCATTAATGGTTGATAAAGCCGTTTTTGGGTACTTCCTGAATCATTGAACGTGATCTTTATAGCCTCTACAACCGCTTTTCGAACCACTACACGCATACTATGGAAGAATTTCTCGCCATGCGCTTCCTTGAGTAGCTCATCCTTACCCTGAAACTGATTTTTCCATTCCTTATACCGATTGCCTATGCTGTTGCCATCGGCATGAATCAGCGCCAGATAGCCGCCATCGACAAGGTCGTTGAGGTCATCAGGATTGTTTTTCTGATTAAGACCCAACTGATTGTTTAATAACCCGATGATGTCTCGTGTTTTTCCTTGATAAAATTTGTCGCCGTTTTGCTCACGTAATTGTGCACTTTTACTCAGGTATTTTTTATCCTTATGCTTGTTGTTATTTGCTGTCGCAGGCCCTTGACCAGTCGCTGTGCAGATTTGCAATACCGGAATATCGAGGATAGCTTCAATAGTCAGTATGTTAGATACCTGCTTATCGTCCTCTGCTTTCTCTCCGAACTTTCTTTTACGTAATTCGAACAATACGCCAGGCAATTCGTTAGATATTAAAGCTTCGGCGCTTTTCATAAATTCATCGGCTTTTTCATCTGTCCCGAATAATGCAGAAAAATGACCGCCATCGCGTGCCAAAATACCTTGGCTGTAGGCATACGCCGGATCATCCTTAAGGTCTTTTCTATTTTCAATAGGTTGGCGGCTTAAATCATTTAGTGGATCATCTGGATAAGCTTCGAAGCCAAAATCGCCTTGCTGCCCAAGAGACAAAGGGCGTGCGAGCTCAGCCAGTTTTACTCGCATAACCTCGCCTACCAGTGCATTGGCGCCAAGCATGGCTTTTAATTGTGGCACTTGAAATAAAAAAGTCTGGATACGTTTAAGCTCTACGTCCACCTGTATCATGAAATGTCCTCCTGTATTGTGGTTTCTTCGGAATATGAAAGGGTAGCGTAACGATGATCATTCATATATCTAATGAGCGCCCCTATCAAATCCTGATAAAGAAACTGCACTTTTTGGCCTGTCAGTTTAGTTAATGCTCCCGCAACATGTGGTGTTGCCAGAAAGCATTGCCCGGTTCTAAGTGATTGATGGGTCAAATCCGGATCTCGCCAGACATTACGGTCATGAAAGAGCTGGCGTGCTTTAACGACATCGTCTTCGCTGAGACAACTGTGGGTATGAAGATTGCGCAAACGCCGCTGTTCGCTGAAATTTCCGCTTGGAAACAGAATACGATTAATGTGTACCCACCCGCCGCCACCAACTATCGTGTCAATTGCCTGACACCAAGTTTCTGAAGCCGCTTCAAGATTGAACCTAAACCGTCCATATACTTCTTGCTTGTTATAGGCAGGCTTACCTCTGCCTAAAGGTTGAGTTTCTAAAATAGAGATAATTGATCGTGGCAAATCGATTTTTATTTCGCCAGGAGGTTCGTCATCAATGCTGCCATCAATCAACCATTTCTCGATACCATCCTTAAGTAATGCTTCAAAAAAAGTAAATACATGAGTAATGGCTTCGGTAACACGACCACTGGCAATGGAACTTTCGGTGCGTAAAGCAGGGAGAATAGACAGATAATTTAAATCACGTAAGGCGGCTAGTTCAGGAAAGGGGTTGCCCTGCACAGGTTCACCACGTATAAACTGTGAAGCTTGACGAAGCGGATTTAACCAGTCAAGCTCACGCGGGTCGGAAGCCAGGTGTTGAACCGCAGTAGCTGCGCCAACAATATCCCCTTTGAGCAGCATTTGGCGAGCAATAAACCGAGACTGACAGGAAACCTGCACGGAAATTTGGGCGGCATCCATGGTATCGGGTTGTTGTGTTTCCGACTCATGAATGACCAGTGTTTTACCGGGAAAGTGATAGCGAGTTATAGCGACTAAGGGATCTTTGAAACGAGGCAAACCACCAGAATCAATCAACACTACCGATGGTTGTTTGATGCCTGTTTGAATAAGTAACGATTTGGCCTTATTTAATACGTCATCTATACGTTGTATAGCTCGCAGGTTAATTTGATCTCCCGTCCCTGGTTCACATTGATCCTCTCCATCGCGCAAAAAATCCATCCACAGCGAGGTTTGAACAGCAACTTGTTGTTTATGATCAAGTGTTAAATTACATTGTTCAGCGAGCCAGTGTGCCATTAACGGACCAGCCGCGATAGGCTCTTTTTTAACCATATCAATAAGAGATGACGGTGCCTTTAAAGGGTCGCGGCAAGTCTGTAATATGATGGCTAAGGCAACTCGCTGTTTATCGAGGCTAATACGCTCTAAGGGCATCTCCAGTTTTGGCAAGCTAATTTTTATGCTGTCTGATTGCAAGTCAAGTAAGGTTTTCAGCCTTTCAGTATCTGCAAATAGTTGAGGCCGACGCTCGTTTTTTTCGTTGTCTTTAGCACTAAAAAATTCAATATTGTCCAAATTATCATAGAGAAGCTGGTGTATATCCCGCCCAACTGGCTCATAAATCATTCCCTCGAATAGCATTTTCAAATCTGATCGTCCCGCAGTTACGATCAGGATAATATCTCTAATTGTAGTGTCATCGGAAGGTAAAGAAGCAGTCATAAGTAATCATGTTGTTGACGGTTTAGGTAAGAAGCTGCGCGAGCATGAAATACTGCTTCATTGATATGATGGAAATAACATTGATCCATAAGCTCAGTAAATTCCATGGAATACTGATTTAAATGACCAGTTTCCCACATTGCACCTTGAACCCATAGTAAATATGGTATCGCGTACATTTAAACAATCGACAGATAACGAAGAAACTTAAATGCTACACCTGAAAAAGTCTGGTTGTTTGTAACCGAAATGGTAGTCAATGACAATATGTCACGAACCAATGTGATTTGGTCTGATACTGTCAATCCGATTACGGTTGACCCTCTGGTTTGATCAAGAAAAGAAATGTCATCCTTACCGTTACTAAAAAAGCATTCGGTATCGTGGATAGTAATAAATTATTGCCGCTTATATTTTAAGCGGACAATTTTTCGGTTTTTGAAGCCGTCAAAAATCATAAAATACGGATTTATATGTATATAAAAAACTAAAAATTTAACTTTTCGGAGTATATATCTTCTACTTTGACGGAAAAATTCGATAATTTTGTCAAAAAGACAGGTTTGTTTGATACATCTATCTTTTACTAAATCTTAATCGCCTGGCGGCCTAAAGTTGATTGTCGAGACTGATCACAGTTGGGCAATGAATATTATTCGGTAGCCTTCATTCTGCTATCGGCAATATAGTGACATCTGACCATTAGCATCAAATCCGGGGCATTCAAACAAACTGGTTGTCAGTCATAAAATTTGGTAGCCAAAATCACCGATACATTTTATTTAAAGCTTGCGCTTCCTGTGTAAATTGAGCCCGTAAGTCCAATGGTTCCAGCACTTCAATATGGATTGAAAAGCTCCGGATCCACCATCGTAATTGATCTGTATCTTTTACATTTGCTACCAACAAATACGTGTCATTTTCCAATTCGGTAATGTGCTGATTTTTGCTGAGTGGCGTTTCAAAAAGATGCGTATTCATAAAGCGGGTAATTTTGATTTTTAGTGCAATGTCTTCATGGCTAGTAATAATTGGATAATCAAATTCGCCTTGTGCAATGTAGTCATCCAACGTGAAACCAACAGGTACCGTGATTTCTTTTTGACCCATTTTAGCGTGTTTGAAACGATGTAACGCAAATTGCTTAATGTCCTGATAAGCGCCAATAGTTGCAACCAAATAGACTACATTATTACGAAAGACCAACCCCAATGGATTCATTTCATAGGTTTTTTCTGTACTGTTCCGTCCTTGATAGGTGGCATCAAACCGGCAGTTTTTTAATAATGCCTGATAAATCACTGGCAAAACAACCGAATTAATTTCAGCAGGTAATAGCGAAAGTCCATTAGGAATGATACGAACCTTGTCTATCCAGCAAGCCAAAGGTGATGCCTTTAAGGTATTATCAGCAAGTTGAAAATAGTCTGCCATATGTAATTTAATGGAAGGCGGCAATAAGGACTCTAAAAATGTCTCAACCAACTTGAAGGTCAAAGCCTCGTCCGCAGTCATTAACGGCAATTGTAATCGCGGTGCATCTTTTGGCCAGAACCAGCTTAACGGCTTGGTGTCTTCCGAACTAGTAAAGGGAAACAAACTTCCAGATGCAGATAGTTTATTCAAATCCCGCTGCACCGTTCTAATGTCAATTTTATAGCCTTTATCTTGCAGCTTTATTAGTAAATCTGGCGTGGAAATACCTGGTTCTCCTTTCGGGATAAAGCGCAGCATTTCAAAGTAGCGAAGGATTGTGTCCATAGCAAGGTGATAATTACTTATGTTATTGTGAAGTCATCACGTTGATAAAATACCTCTCCAATGCGCTGAATATGATCGAGCAAATCGGTATTTTCAATCTGCGTGTACAGCGATAAATCCACGGTATAAGGCAACAGCAAATCGTCGATTTCCGTTTCAATCCGGTCAAGCTGGGTGTAGGTTAATGCCTAATAGAACAGCGTCAGATTAATATCAGAACCGGGGCCGTTGTGTGCCTTTTGCCCCTGAACCATATAGAACGGCCTACCTAATCTCAGGATGCCGGGCAAACTCTTCGAGTTCGTTAAGTTCGCCTTTATCAATGAATTTTGTTAACTGGACGAGTAATTGGCAAAGCCTTATTTCCAGCGAATGTCTTGATTCATTATTAGTGAGTTTATAGCTTACGGCGACTAATAATGGATAGTTATGGATAGTTTTTGATTACACAAAATAATGATTCGCTAATATGGAGCACCCTTACGAGTTCGACCCTACTTGTTCTTCCAATTACATTGATGAATATGCCTTTTTAATTAATAGGTTGGTATTATCCTGAAAAACATTCCCACTACCATTGGGTTGTACCAAAAAACGAACTGCGTCCTTAATATCTATGTCAGCAACATTGTTGTTTTTATTCGCAGTTCTGCTCCAGCCTATTTTTTCAATGGGATTAAACAGTTTTAAAGCGGAGGCTGCACATTCAATAATCTCAGCGCGTTTGGATAAGCTTTCCAAATCAATTTGTATCATACTACTCATAAAATTAAGATCTATCAGTGTACTAGACATCCAGTCCATTATATTTTGGTAAGCTAATACCCAAGTTATACCAGTCTTCCAATGAAGCATCTCAAGAGAGGAGCTAGATTTAGCACCGCCAATCTCACACGCGCCAAAAATTATTCCCTCGACCCTTTTACTTTTTTCCACTTGTACGGCAACATTTATAATATTGCTTATATTTGAGAAATTTGAATTGCCTAAATGTGTTCCATCACCATGAGATGCAACGTAGATAAACAATCGGTCTTGCCGAGCGGTCAGCAAATGATCTAAAGATTCTTTAAAACCATTTGCATTGGTAAAGGTCATATAGTAAATTTTAACGTCTTCATTCAAACGTGACAGACCCTCAAAGAAGGGTAGTACGGATGCTTGGTTCCCGTTCTTCTCAGAGTCTAAATCCCACCAAATATTTTCTAAAATTAATATTGCTTTAGTTGCCATAATTTATCTTTTGCCAAATAAACACTGAAATCATATAAAGTCAAATAATAACAAACTTTTGAACATAGCATTACTTTCATTTCTTTAAAGTGAAAATCATAGAAAGTACTACGTTATTTTTACATTTTGACCTACTCCGACTCCACCCATTCCACATCATCACTGATGATCCAGATTTTGCCCTGTTCCAAATGTAAATACGGCCGCCAGCTTCCGCGTTCTACCTGCATTTCACCGGAGCGCCGTACATGGCTTGAAATGTGCCCGCTTAACGTCGTTTCCAGTTGATTCATAAAACCCGCCATTCCGAACGCGGCCACATAACAGGCGTTGGTGTAAGTCTCAAAGTTTGCGCTGGGCATCACGCTGCTCCAGATAGTGGCTGTGCCTGCGAAGCGTTTTTTTGCCGCCCAATCTTTGGCACAGACATGAATCAGCTTATGCCATGCTCCGTCCGCATAGTTGCCTTTGATGTTCCACATATCAATTTCTAGCGGCGAAACCAGGCGATTACTTATTTCAAATTTTGGGGTTGGGATTTTTGATTTCATAATGAGATCCTGTGAGATTGGGTGTTAATGCACAAAGCCAATTTGTGAAAAGGTTTCACCCTTGGCTTTGCATTCCTGGGCCAGCACGGCAATGATCCTTTCTGGAGTCGGAGTCTTACCCAATACAGCTACTTGACGACTAACCACGGCAAAATCACCTGGGGTCAGTTTGGTTAGACGATGAACCTGTTGTTTGAGTATCGCCAAGGCTACGATATCATCGGGCAGAATCCCGCCCAAGCGTTGGCTTTCTTGCTGAAACAAGGCCCAACGCTGCGCTGGACTGAGGTAGTCAAATTTTACTTTAAAGTCAAAACGCCTTAATGACGCGGCATCCAATTTGTCCATCAAGTTGGTGGTGCAAATGAAAATACCTGAGTAGGTTTCCATCTGAGTCAGCATCTCATTGATCTGAGTAATTTCCCATTGTTGTAAGGCATGACTGCGGTCACTCAACAGGCTATCAGCCTCATCGAGTAATAAAATAGCACCCTGTTTTTGTGCCTCAGTAAACATTGCCGCAATGTTTTTTTCACTGTCTCCGACATATTTATCCAGCAGATCAGACGCGCGTTTAATGTGCAGTTGCAAACCCAACGTCTCGGCAATATGTTTTGCTAATGCGGTTTTACCTGTACCTGGAGCGCCATAAAAACAAAAGTTACCGCGCTGATGATGTTTAAGCCCTGTTAATAAGGCCTCCAAATCAATATCCGTATTAGTAAATGATCGGTCATATTGTGTCCAGGCCGGTGTTTTTTGCAGGCTACTGGTTTGTTTAAGTAAACGCGTACTGGCTGCCAGTACCCGTTCGGCAATTTGCTCGGTTTGCGCTGGAAGCTGTTTTTGTGTCGTTTTGGCAATTGAACAAGCCTGCTCGATTTGCGCTGGCGTTAAGTGGGTTTGGCTAACCATATTGTCTCGCCAGTCTTCACTGACCTTTAAACCTTTACTGTACTTGTTGACAATACGCCGACGGATGGAGGCAGGCATCTTGTCAATTTCAACGGAATAACTAAACCGTCGTAAATAGGCTTTATCCATACCTTGGGTGCGATTACTGATCCAGAGCACCGGCACCGGATTATTTTCCAGTTGCTGATTGATCCAGGCTTTATCGCCTTGTCCGCCGGATTGCCCCTCGTCATCATCGTCGAAAAAGAAGCTGTGTCGGGAGGGAAACACATCCTCTGCCTCATCAAACAACAGCAAACTGTCGTGACTTTTATTTAACAGTTTTTGGCTGAGATTACAGGCAGCAAAACGGGCACTGCCCCTTAAAACGTTACCGTCCTGATTGGCGCACAACACTTCAAATAACGATGCATTCACTGT
Source organism: Methylobacter psychrophilus (assembly GCF_025583945.1). GTDB lineage: Bacteria > Pseudomonadota > Gammaproteobacteria > Methylococcales > Methylomonadaceae > Methylobacter_C > Methylobacter_C psychrophilus. Next base: position 4,407 of record NZ_JAOEGU010000051.1, on the reverse strand, counting down.
TTGCGCCAACAACTTTGCAAATTGGGTTTTACCAACCCCAGGAGGTCCGTAGATTAAAATATTGACACCTCGCTGTTTTTCATCCAAAGCTGCCCGCAAATAAGGTTGCAGGACATTCAAATCGTTTTGCAGATGGCCATAGTCATCAAGTATCAATTTTGTAGGGCTGGAGGGACGGAAAAAATTGGCCAACAACGCTTCTGCGCTGTCATGCTGGCGTAGCATAATATCCACAAGACCATCTGCCAGTATTAACTTATCTTCCAGATCAACCAAACCGGAATGGATTTTTATCCAGCCCATTTGTTGTAATTGGCTGTTGGGTTGCAGGGCTTTTAAAATTTCCCTGGCTGGACGGGTCGTCATCAGGCGTAAATAATCTACCGTAAACTGCATGCTACAAATGCCACACTGATCGGTTACCGTTTCCTTAAACACTTGCAACAAAGGCATTAGCAAACGCAATACCAATATTTCCTGTTCGACTAAATTGAGTTTTAAGGTATTGCCCAGCAAGCGTATATTATCAAACAGGGATTCATTCGATCCGACACCTTCTTCCAGTAACTTACTTAGTTGTTGACGCATACATTTTACCAATGCCGCTTTACTGGCGCTGTGTAAAAATGACAAGTCATCATCGCCAAAATCTTCGCCATTGCCAGTACGGTGAAAGTCATCCAGTCCTGTAATACGACCCAAATCATCTTCAAAAAAATCGCAGAATTGTCTCCGTCGCATGCTTTTTTGTAAACCCAGGGCAAGCCGCAACAGATAGATTGCCGCCAAGCGTTGATAGGCGGTATAGTGATTGCGCTTCGCTCTGGTTGGCCGCGCAGTAGTGACGGCGGGCATAAAATCGGGCATTTTTTGATTGATCATGACTGACTCCGAAACAATTGTTTTTGATGACAGTGATCAGTATACTTAGGCAAGCGACATATCAGGTCGCGTACTAAAAAATAGATAAGATAAAGTGAATGAAATTGCCCTTAACGACCAGACTTCTCAATGTAATGATTTTTCAGTATCCACTGTCATATTCAAAGCGTGTGTCTTGGTCCATGTATTTGCCAACTATTTTTAACACATCAACTTACCTTCTTCGGTTTTGCATGCTTGCCATAAACTGCTTTATTTGCTGCAGAAATTGCGCTGCCGGCTTTCTTTTGTAATGCTTCATGATGTCGTCAACTTTGTTAAAGACTTGATCGTGCATGTGAATTTTATGTTGCATGGTCGTTCCTCGTTATAACTATAAAAGTATCAGTGAACTCGATAACTGCGCATTTGCCCGACTAATACGCCCTGAATGACAACTTGTTCAGGACGGTAAGACAGCGCAGTCATGTTGGCATTGGCAGGCAGTAGCAAGACCTGCTCCGCCCCCTGCTCCAGATATTTCAGCGTGGCTTCGGCGTTATCTATTAAAGCCACGACAATCTCACCGTTGTTGGCACAATCACGCTGCTCAATGACCACCCAATCGCCGTCAAAAATACCCGCTTCAATCATGGAATCGCCCTTTACCTGTAACACATAGCAAGGTTTGTCGGTTTTCAGAGCATCCGGTACCGTCATATAGTCAACCGTTGCCAAGGCTTCAATCGGTTTGCCGGCGGCAATAACACCAATAAACGGCAAGCCTTGTTCCGGTTTCGACTGTTCTTGCCCGGCTTGCGAAGTGAGGCGAATCCCGCCTTGTTTATTACCGGTAAAAGGCTCGATCAGACCCGCCTCAATCAAGGCCATGATGTGTTTATACAAAGATCCGCGCGAGGTCATGCCCAGCCGTACACAGAGCTCGGCCAAGCTGGGTGGACAAGAAAAACTGTCGGTGTTATCGCGCAGATAATTAAAAACTTGCTGTTGTCGCCGGGTGATTACTTTCATGTCGCGTTGCCTCTCAGTGAGCTTTACGTTGTTTGCCATCTTAGCAAAAATACCCTAGAATGCAACAAAAAAGAGAACAAAAAGAAAACATAGCAGTTATGTGTTTCTGTTTGGTTATCCACCCTATTCCTGCCGAGCTATTATGTCCCTACCTGCCTATAGTGTTTTCTTGCCAACCCCCTGCCCGCCCAGACTGCCGCTGCCGTTATTCAGCGGTAAAGTCGCGGCCGGCTTCCCCTCCCCGGCCGACGATTACGTTGAGAAAAATCTGGATTTAAACGAACTGTTGGTACAAAAACCGGCCGCGACCTTCTTTGTCCGTGCACAAGGCGAATCCATGCTCGGTGCCGGTATCCATCCCAACGATATTCTGATTGTCGATCGGTCTATCGAAGCATTGCCGGGTAAGATCGTCATTTGTGCGCTGGACGGTGAACTAACCGTGAAACGCTTGGAACGAACTAATGGGCAATGGCAACTGAAAGCGGAAAACCCTGCCTATGCCGATATTGTCATTCATGATGACTTGGACATGGTGATTTGGGGCGTAGTGACCAACGTGATTCATCCGCTGTAATGCCGCCGTTGCTCGCACTCGTTGATTGCAACAATTTTTACGTATCGTGTGAACGAGTCTTTCGCCCGGATTTGATCGGTAAGCCGGTGATGGTACTGAGCAATAATGACGGTTGTGTCGTGGCCCGCAGTAAGGAGGTAAAAGATCTTGGGATAAAAATGGGCGTACCGGTTTTTCAGGTACAGCAGTTGATTAATCAACATCAGATACAACTTTTTTCATCAAACTACACGCTTTATGCCGACATGTCAGCCCGCGTCATGGCGACGCTGGAAGCGTTTGCACCGTCTATGGAAGTTTATTCCATTGATGAAGCCTTTTTGGATTTAACCGGTGTTTGTCAGCAAGATGCTGTCGCTTATGGCCAACGCATCAGAAAAGCAGTAGTCAGAGCCACCGGCATTCCGGTTTGCGTGGGTATGGGACCGACCAAAACCCTTGCCAAGTTGGCGAATTTCGCCGCCAAAAAATGGCACCCTTCATTTTGAAGCAAAAGTAGTGAACAGTTGAAACATAAGGCACAACTGTCCCTCAGGTTTCCCTGATATGTTTTTTAAAAAGTCAGTCTAAAAAATTCTTATTGTTGGCTTTGAATTGTATCTGTAAGAGCCGGTCCAACCAATCACCTTCAAGCGGAATGCCGGTCAGCAGCTCAAGGGGAGCTTTTCCTTTGCGTTTTCCGCTCTTGTAGAGGTGATGATTGTGATAAAACATAATCAAATTGAGATGCTCTTGGGTAACTTGGCCTTTGCAACTGTTTAAATACGGGCGTATTTGCGAATTAACCATTTCAACAAGTGACGATGTCCTGACCATGCCGTTGAATAATTCAAAGGCTTGATCTATCTGCTGTTGCGCATGCTTACCTAATAACGGCATCGCCACTTCCAGCCAAAATTTGCACTCGGCCAAGTGATATTTTTTCTGTTCGCCTTTATGCTGATGCGATTGATGATCATGCTGCCAGGCAAGTCCCACGAAGTTGAGTGTTTCTGCTGACAAGGTCTTGGCCAGCTCAAGACAAATTTCTTCAACTTGTTGGTAGCAAACGCCTATATCATCAATGTGGTGTCGAATAACTTGGGTTTGTTGTTGCAATTTGGGGTGCTCACATTCATCCAACAAATCCATCAGGGTCAGTACATCGCTTTTAACCTGACATTCCTGCCGGTGTTGGCCGGTGCTTGGATCGAAAAAATATAAGCCGGGAAATAACAGGTCAAGTACGTCGCTGACCTGCTGATACTGTGCGATCTGTTGATTGCAGTCGGCCTTTGCGCTGATATATTGTTGCCGGCGTTTTTGACGGTTCTCTTTGGATTTCGCATTATTGAAAATGCGTAAGCGCTCCTCTTCTTCAGCAATCGCGGCATACGCTTGTTTTTCAAGTGTCCCCCGTAGCGTGGTCAAATCCGTGAACTCATGAAAATGATCAGAACACCACGTTACGTCTGGGTATAGATCATGGAAACCATTGATAATCCCTGCGCCCCGATCACTGCCTAAACCTGTTGCTATAAATTGATGATTTTTCAGTTCGGAGAAGTGCTGCTTCCAAGTACTTCCGGTGCGATCAGGTGCCAGCTCAATCCGTAAGATAGCCGTACTAACGGGGTCAATGGTGACCAAGATCGGGCAACCTAAAGCAAAAATTTCATCGCTCAAATAAAAAATCAGGTAGGGCTTGTCGACATCAAGTGTGTTTGATAAACAACTGCCCAAGAACTTAAGCCGTTGGCTGACCATGCCGGTTGAATCATTGGCATAACCCATCATGCGCAGCATTTCACTGATGCGGGCAATGGAAACCAGGCCTTCAAGACGCAACAGAATAATGAAGGCATCAAGTTCAAACTTGGTAGGTACCGTTTCAAGCCGTTGAGTGGCGAATAATTCGCCCAAACACAGCACCGTTATCCCGATCATCTGATAAAGAA
>NZ_JAOEGU010000050.1 GCF_025583945.1 Methylobacter psychrophilus | reverse complement strand
GAGGGTGTTCTGGATCTATCCGATCTTGTCCGCCGGGAAAAATTAATGAAGATTGTGCCGGTAGCTGAAGTCTGGGGGATTGGTTCAAAGACAACCGCAAAATTAACTAAACTCGGCATTCACAGCGCATGGGATTTGGCAAATCAATCACCACAGAAAATACAAAAAGCGTTTACTGTTGTGATTGCCAGAACGGTAATGGAACTAAACGGCACCCCCTGTTTGGCACTGGAAGAGATAAGTCCAAATAAACAACAGATCGTGTGTTCACGCAGTTTTAGTCGTCGATTAACGCAGTATCAAGAACTCTCTCACGCCTTATCCGAATTTTGTAGCCGTGCCGCTGAAAAGCTCAGACGACAACACTCCTTGACCGGCTGTGTAACCGTGTTTATCAGAACCAGTCCGTTCAATCCCCATGAGCCGCAATATCAACGCTCAGCCAGTATCAAACTGAGTACAGCGACCCAAGATACCCGCATTTTGATCACTACTGCCAACCGTTTACTGACAGAGATATTTAAAAAGGGTTATAACTACCAAAAATGCGGTGTGCAGCTCAGTTATATCCAATCAAAATCAGCACCCGGTCAACTTGAATTATTTGCTTTTCAAAATAGCGGTCTACCCACAGAAAATAGCCCGTTAATGGCTGCAATGGACAGGATTAATAACCGTTTTCCGAAAAAGGAAAGGAAATGCAATACTTTTCTATCCACAGGATTAATCAATTCATATTTTTATATGGTATATACCCCCCCCATTTGGTTAACTAATTCGTTGTTGTTAAATTTGGCCCGGTAAGTATTAGTGGAGTGCTGATACAAGAAACCGGCACGGGATTGGTTGTACCCACCGTAACTTTTGTGCCACTCAAAGTCACTTGGCCTAAGTTATTTACGCTCCCGACAGTACAGCTATAAGTATAAATACCGCTGGCATTATTCTTTGTACAATTACCCGTTCCACTTGGCGATAATTTTGAGAAATTAACATTAACATTATTATCGCCCGGATCTTTTACATTATTTCCTGTACCTTTATTGATATTACCTGTCACCGTCACTGTGCAACTGGCCAAGTTATCGGCATTAAAAATGGGGCCTGTAGCCGGTGTAATGCCAGCAAGAGCAGCAATAGCGCTGGAAGGACTGACATTACCGCCAGTAGCGTTAATAGTTACTGTGCCAGGTGAGGAAGTAACCGTACAAGTATAGGTGCCATTATTGTTATTGCCGCAACTACCGCCATTACTAATGGTGAATATTACTGAATTTGCGTAACTACCAGTAATAGTACCCGTGATGGTATAGGTCATTGAAGTGACTGTTGTAGCGACAAAATTTGGCCCCGCCACAGTAGCAACATCAGACAGAGATACCTGTGCAACACTACCTGTTGCCAATGTTACATTACCACCGGTAGCTGTAATGGTAACCGTTGCTGGTGTTGACGTTATCGCGCAAATATAATTATAAGTAACGCCATCACCGTTTAACACTTTCGTACAGGTACCGTCGATAAGCGTTAAATTAACCTGACTTGCCGAGTTCCCGGATATAACGCCGGTAATATAATAAGCCGTGGTTACAGGAGTTACGGTATTGGCAACAAGTGTTGGCCCCGTAATGGATAACTGTGCAGTTGACACAGTAAGTGCAGTCGAAGCAGGTGTCACGTTGCCACCAGTGGCTGTAATAATTAGTGATGTTGTGGTGTCAACGGTTGTAATAGTACAGCTATAACTATAAGCATTGCCGACAACCGTGTTGGTACAACTGTTGCCATTAACAAATACACTAACCAAATTAGCCTGATCACCAGAAATGCCGCCAGTAATGGTATAAGTAACCGTTGTACCACAACTGGATACATTTTCGGCCAGAGAGACATTACTATCGTTAGGTTCTAATGACCGTTGCACAGACGAACTTGGGACACTAAGGCCACTAAAATTACTGAAATAGTGGCAGTCGTTACTATTCCCTGTTGCGCCAACAACCAAAAAATCTTGACAGGCAAATGACTGGTTTATACCTTCCAAGCCAACCACGACGTTACTGGCATTTAAGCGCTGGGTTGAATAAAAACGTGCTGTAGTCACTGCCGTTAAAGCAACATTGCTGGCAATATCTTCGGCAAAACAGACTTTTTTATTGTGAAAGCCGGTGCTACTGGTTTCCAGTAAACCCACTTTGCCATACCAACCGCCAGATACTGCCGTATAAAGAGCTGGGTCAGGTGTAGTTGTTGAACAACCACTGCCACCGTTGTTGCAATCACCACCAAAGTAACAAATATAATCGGATTGGCCGCTAGTGACCGGAAAGACACAATAAGCCAAATCAGAAAACGTTACCGGGTAATCTGTTAGAGGAGACAAAGAGGCCGTACCATGAGAGACGGTGCCGTTATAAACCTTACCTTTAATAGTGTGACCAACACCACCATTAAATCTGATCAAGGCTTTTCCCGTTGAGTCCAGCAAATAAATATGGCCCTTGTCATCGTCATATTTAATAAGATTACTACCGTCATTTAACGGCATTTCTCCGGTAATTTGACCAAGATCAAACTGGGTAGCATCCGCATTAGAGGAATTATTATTGGGACTCTGCGCTTTGGCTGACAAACCATTGCCGTCGGTGGAATAATCAGTAGCTTTACCTGGATCAGCCCAAACCACTTGACTAACGATATTGACTGTTTCATTGGCCCCGCCAGCTCCCCAAGTCACTTTTACGCTGATGTTTTTCCTGCTTGGGGCTGTCACATCCGTAATAATCCAGCGTCTGCCAAAGGTTGCATTAGTACCGATGACACTATCACTGGCGTTAACAACAGCAAGATCAATGTCGAAACTACTCTTGGCAGGGTCGGTACTGGTCTTGATGATATTGTTGCGTAATCCTTCCTGCTTCGCTTCAGCCAGCATGACAGCTTCGGTACGGGCTTTGCTTGATCCGCTGCCAGACATCAAACCACCTTGTAACGATGCCAGTGATAGCAAGCCAATGGCAACCACGACGGTAGCAATAAGAACCTCTATTAAAAAAATACCGCGCTGTGCTTTTGTTTTGTTTATATAAAAAGCCATAAGAATTACCTGCTTGTTACAAAAGCGTTACCAATCACGCCATGAACCACTAATAGCGGTTGTGGTACCGACGATTGGATTTGCCGACCTGTCAAGGGCGTAAGGCGAGTAAACCAAATCAACGCCGCCATGGCCTACCACAGGATCTTCACCTGCCGGCACCAGAGCGAGGTCGCCTTCAACAACAACAGAACCCAGGACACCAACAGTGCCGGCAGCATTCAGTTGACCTCTGATATAGAGTAAGCCAATGATATTGGGGTTACCGCTTGCTTGCAAATTGCCGTTGATAATAATAATGACAGGACTGTCTGCCGAGCCATAAGTACCGCCATTAATACCGGCATCTCCTTCAATCCAGACTACGCCGGATTTACCGTCGGCATTACCAACGTTGGCAGCAGGGTAAACCTGATCCAAGCTTTGCGCCAGGTTTTTCATTGTCGTTCTGTCACCATAGAAAAAGTTGTTAAAAAAAGCATCACTGATTAAAGAAGCCAAGCCTGGATCATTGGCAATGGTATCTACGCCATTACCTTTATCGCGATCTGAAATAGGTTGTGAGGTCCAAGCATTGCCAGTGCCGCTGTCTTCAAGTTGGGCTCGGGTATAGTCACTTTCCCGGGTGCCAACCGGCCTCAGATAGGTTGCAGCACTGGCTGAAGCACCAATATTCACAGCGCTGCCAGACCATGCAGTGGTATTATAATACCTGTTAATCATTTTATAATTGCCGGTTAAGCCAACACCGCTTCTTGATACCATGGATTGTTTAGGGCTATTACCGCCAAATATGTTAATGGTACCGACACATTGGCTCATAGTTCGCTGCGCCAAACCATCGTCACTAAAACCAACTGCTGTAATCAGGCCGCTTTTCATGCTCGGTATTTCACCCGCTGTCACACAACGGGTACCATCATCATTATCGAAAGTGACTGTAGCTGTTGTCACTAAATTTCCATCAGTAGAGGTATAAGTTAAGGCATATGGTGAAGTTGCTGCACAATTGATAGTCGTATTGGTAGAGGCGTCAAAATAACTTAAAGGATCAGACAGATAATCAGGACACTTGTTATTATCATGATCAAAACCGGCGACAACGACACCACTGGCATTAACAACACCATCAAAATAGCCTACGCCAAAATCCAACGCAGCATTCGCAGCAGCAACTGCTTGGGTCATACGATAGTTATCAGCGGCAATTTGAGTTTGTACCAGTACGGTTTTTGAAGATAAAAATGTCACCAAAGTAATACCTATCAACAAAACTAACGCTGTTAATAATGTGGCTGCGCCATGTTGGCTTTTGTGGACATTTTGGCTTTTCATAATGGGAGCTCTTATTACTACATCACTAAGGTTGGGTAAAAATACGGTCGTTTCTTATTTTTACTTGATCTACAGCCTTCCTGATTACCACAGGATCAATCTTGACCCGCCCTTCCAGATTAATGAAAAGTGTACGAGTTTCGATTGCGCGATCATTGGTTACCAGATTACTGTCTGTTGCTACGACGTTGCAGGTACTGTCATAACTGAGATCGGCAACGGCTATACGTTTCCTTAGGCATTTAAACGCTTTGGTAAAAGTTAACAGGGTAACTTCGATTTGCTCGGTGCCTTCGCTAATATTAAGGGTATTCCATCCGTTTGCAGCGCAATCGATGTTTGAAGAACGCATTTGTATATTGCCGCCACTGAGTCTGAAGCCGTAGTATTCATCTGTATCAACAGTACCATCAGCATCCGCATCGTAGGTGTATAAAACACAGTCTGTAAGAGGGAATTGCAAATCAGTTGCCGCTTGTGTAAATGGATTGGCACGACTATCAGATCCCACTATTGCCCCTCCCCAATATCCCGCACGGCGAATATCATTAATCATTAATGCCAAGGAGGAATCTAAATCATGATTCAAGCGAGCAGACTTTACCAGGTCAGAACTGCCTCTAATCGTGGTGATATAGATAGTAAGGGTTGCCGCCAGAATGATTAACCCCAACAATAAGGCAATCATTATTTCGATAAGGCTATAACCATCTTGTTTTTTCATACTGATTCTCCGTATTGATTTAACAATCTGGATATCCTGGCAGTCTTTTCAGACCATTAGGATTACATATCCTTACCCGGCCTATATTGCTAACAACAACCCTTGCCTGATAATTGGTTGAACTGAACGTTGCCCCCATAGCACCGGCTGTTCCACGTCTAAAAGAAAAAGTTACATCATTATTGTTATCTACTGTAATACCTTGAAACTGACGGCCATCCACTGTTTTTATGGCGCAATCTCCAACTGTTCCACAGTTACATGCCGTATTGCCATCATCAATTCCGTAGCACCATGTTGCAGCGATCAGCGTTAATCTTAAATCGTTACTTCGCTTGATAGCTTCTGTGCGGGCAAATTGCATATCTGATTTTAATGCTTCGACTGCTTGTTTTAAGCGATTGCGCTCAAGCATATCTTGATAAGAAGGCACGGCAATTGCCGCGAGAATGCCAATAATGGCAACAACAATCATTATCTCAACCAAGGAAAAGCCGGTATTGTTTCGTCTGGACATGATTACTTATCTTTATATAGGTTAAGTATTGATAATTATTTTTAATCTATCAGCTAAGAAATAGTAACTAAATATCCAGATATAAAGAATTTTTTGTCATTCTATGCTTAAGACGAATTTTGTCAATTTACATTCGCGAGTAAGGGTATGCTATATTAGACATAACTTCAAAAATGCAGATTTATGAACCTATTTAAACGACCCTGCGGCTTTACTTTAGTTGAAGTGATGATTGTCATGGCTATTATCGGGATTTTAACGGCCATTGCAGTACCTTCTTATACGGAGTATGTGATCCGTTCAAAACGTGCTGATGCCAAAGCTGCGCTATTGCAGATGCAATTAGCCGAAGAGAAGTGGCGGGCTAATCATACTACCTACGGCACACTTGTTGAGACAGGCGCCAGCAACACCTCACCAGATGGATACTACACAATTGCCATATCAGGCAATCCAACAGCAACCACTTACACCGTTACTGCTACTCCCACCTTCACTGATACAAAGTGTGGCGTGCTTGGTATTGATCAAGCTGGAGTTAAAACTAAAACCGGCACTGATTCTGTCGAGAATTGTTGGGGCAAATAATCATCCCAACGAGTCACTCCATTGCCCTTTGAGATAGCCCAACATGTTATATCTCAAGGACTGCAATTAACTAATCCAGCCTTTGTTAACGGCTAACAGCAACAGTGCGCCGGCAAATACGCCTGCCAGAACATCATCAATCATGATGCCAAACCCGCCTTCGACATGCCTGTCCAACCATTTAATCGGCCAAGGTTTGAGTATATCGAAAAATCTGAACAGGATAAAGCCGGCGATGATGGTTTGCCAGGTAAGAGGAACCAACCACATGGTTATCAGAAAACCGGCTATTTCATCCCAAACGATGCCGCCAAAATCATGCTCGCCTAACTTTTCTGCTGCATTTCCACAGATCCACACACCGACTACAGTTACGACGACAGTCAGCAAGCTATAAACTAGGCAATCGGCTTGGGCAAACAACCAATAGACGGGAATTGCCGCCAAGGTACCCATCGTCCCCGGCGCTTTTTTAGCCAATCCAGAGCCAAAACCAAAAGCCAGAAACAAGATGGGATCAGACAGAATTTGCCGGGGCGTCAGTTTATTTTTACCGTACCAAGTATCAAGAAAAATGCTCATAACCTTTACTGTTAAATGGTTGAGTAGTACCTGACTTACGCAAACGCAAACCGGGAGTTGATTCAATAACGCCAATCTTTGTGCAATTAATGGTTAATTGAGACGCTTTTTCCGGGCTTACCGTGAAGCACAATTCATAGTCATCGCCAGCGGTCAGCGGCATGGTCCAGTCTCCGGTAGCATTTATATAAGCCAAGACTGCCTCAGACAGCGGCAAAGCCTCCCAATCAAGACAAGCACCGACCTTACTTTGCTCCAAAATATGACCTAAATCACCAGCGAGGCCATCTGATACATCAATACAGGCATTGGCAATATCGAGTAATGTCTGCCCTGCTTCTATTTGCGGATCAGGCTGATTAAAACGTTTGTGTGCCGCCTGTGGATCATCGCAGTGATAGCCTTGTTTAATTTTCAAGCCTAACCCGGCATCACCTAATGACCCGGTGAGATATACAAAATCACCGGTTTTTGCACTTGAGCGCAGCAACGCTTTACCTTTTGGCACCAAACCCATCGCCTGAACCGTAAGCGTTAACGGGCCTGATGTGGTATCGCCACCAATCAAATCCACTGAATACTGCTCGGCAAGGCTTAAAAAGCCTTTAGAAAAAGCCGTTAACCAGTTTTCGTCAACACGGGGTAACGTCAGCGCCAGTGTCACTGAAACAGGCTTTGCGCCCATACTGGCCAGATCGCTTAAATTAACGGCCAGTAATTTATGCCCCAACTGTTCAGGATCGGTTCCCGCAAAAAAATGCACATTTTCAACCATGGTATCGGTAGTCACTGCCAACTCATACCCCTCCGGCAATGACAATAACGCACAATCATCACCGATACCCAAGCGTGTTGAGGCGTTTTTTACTGTTTGCCGGGTAAAGAAGCGCCTAATGAGCGAAAATTCGGATAAGGGCATGAGTTTAGACTAAAGACTAAATTGATTTTGCATCTTTTACTTTATTCTTGACTTCTATCGTTCTTTTTTGCTGAGCCACTTTATCCAAAATGCCATTAATATAGCGATGACTGCCATCAGCACCAAAGTACTTAGCCAGATTAATGCCTTCATTTAAAACGACGCGATAAGGCATATCCAATCGATTAATCAATTCATAGACACCAATTCTTAAAATAGCTCTTTCAACAGGATCAATCATATCAACCGGACGATCGACAAATTCAGCCAAGGCTTCATCTATGGCAGCCAAATTTTTAGGAACACCATGAAACAGCTCGGTAAAATAGCTTTTTTGAACATCTTTCAGACGCTCTTCTTCGATAAATTGTCGCTCGATTTCAACCAGACTCTGCCCTGTCATTTGCCATTGATACAATGCCTGGACAGCCGCTTTACGGGCATTAGTACGCGTTGAACTCATCAGGCTTCCAGGTTATTAAATAAATTTACCATCTCAATGGCTGACATTGCTGCTTCCGCGCCCTTATTACCTGCTTTTGTACCTGCTCGTTCTATCGCCTGCTCAATTGAGTCAACGGTTAAGACGCCAAAACTGACCGGGATATTATATTGCAGGGAAACCTGCGCCAAGCCTTTTACACACTCACCGGCAACATATTCAAAATGCGGTGTACCACCACGAATCACTGCGCCAACGGCGATAATCGCATCGTATTTTTTGGTTGCGGCAATGCGTTGCACGACCATCGGCAACTCAAATGCGCCGGGCGCTTTAACCAGGTGAATGTCCGCTTTATCGGCACCATGGCGTACCAGTGCATCTATCGCGCCGGCTTCTAATTGCTCAACGATAAAACTGTTAAAACGGGACGCTACGATACAAAATTTACCGCCCTGTGCCAATAAATTTCCTTCAAACGTTTTTATTGCTGACATGCTTTTTCTCTACTTAAATTACAAAATTCTGTTAACTAAAACAACACCATAAAGTGGTGTTATCGCTTGGCTTAGCCTAAGCCAAGCATTATTGTACTCACTATTGATTCCGGCCAAACCACTCTGTTGACCGATAAATTACATCGCGTCAATTTCTAAAATGGCATTCCCGATTGACAGTTTAGGCAACATGTTCAGACACTTCCAAATCATACCCGGATAATCCAACATATTTTTTCTGCGCGCCCAGTACTTTTAATTTATGTACGCCCAAATCGGCCAATATTCTTGCGCCGGTTCCGGTCAGTCGCCAATGCTCTGCCGCTGGCGCATTAACCGTGCTAAGTACACCGTTATCTTCCAGCTGATAGCGATGAATTAATTCTGCCAGTGCTTTATTATCTTCACTTTGCCTGATTACCACCAAAACACCGCGACCTTCCTCAGAAATTTTTTGCATGGCAGTTCGAATTGAAACGCTGGAATCATTTCGTTCTGATGAAAATATATCATCCAGTAAATTACGGGCATGAACGCGAACTAAAACCGGCTCGTCACCCGATACCTTGCCCATAACTAAAGCCAGATGCAGATTATTGTCGTTCTGGTCTTGATAAGCATAGAGACGAAAATCACCAAATTCCGTGGGATACACACATTCACTAATGCGTTCCAGCGTGTTTTCATGCTGAATACGATAATGAATCAAATCGGCGATAGTACCCATCTTAAGATTATGTTGCTTGGCAAATATCTCCAAATCCGGTCGTCTCGCCATGGTACCGTCTTCATTAAGAATTTCTACGATAACAGCAGAAGGATCGACACCCGCCAATTTAGCCAAATCACAACCCGCTTCGGTGTGTCCGGCGCGGCGCAGTACGCCACCAGGATTAGCCATTAACGGGAATATATGCCCGGGCTGTACCAAATCATCTGCGGTGGCATTAGGTGCCACCGCACTTTGAACCGTTCGGGCACGATCAGCAGCAGAAATACCGGTGGTCACACCCACTGCTGCTTCGATAGAAACGGTAAAATTAGTCGAATGTGCGGTTTTATTCTCATTAACCATCAACGGTAAACGTAACTGCTGACAACGCTCACTGGTTAAGGTTAAACAAATTAAGCCACGTCCATAACGGGCCATAAAATTAATATCTTCCGGTCGCGTAAAAGCGGCAGCCATTAACAGGTCGCCCTCATTTTCACGATCTTCATCATCCATAATGATGACCATTTTTCCTAACCGTAAATCGTCTATAATTTCTTCAATTGTATTCATTAGCCAAAAAACCCACTCTTTTGCAATAATTCTTCTGTAATGCCACCCTGATCATAAGCTGCTGACTTGCCTTGCATTAATCGCTCCATATAACGCGCCAGTAAATCCACTTCAAGATTAACCTCAGTACCAACTGTCGCTGAACCCAGCGTCGTATCTTTCAGTGTGTACGGTACGATATTAACACTGAATTGAGCGCCCTTAACCTCGTTGACTGTCAAACTAATACCGTTGATACAGATAGAGCCTTTTTCAGCGATATATTTAGCCAGATTATCAGGGGCTTTAACAGTAAAGCGATACGAATTTCCATCCGCTTTTTTTTCTGTCACTTTACCGATACCGTCAACATGTCCGCTAACAATATGCCCACCCATTCTGGTTGACGGCGTTAAAGCCAGCTCCAGATTAACAGGCGTACCCACCGTTGCGGTATTTAAAATGCTTCTGGACAAGGTTTCATTGGAGACATCGGCACAAAAATAATGCGCTCCCAACTCCACCGCCGTTAAACAAACGCCGTTAACAGCGATGCTGTCACCCAGCGCGACATCTGTTAGTGATAACTTGCCGGTGTCTATCTTAAGCTGGCAAGCCCCTGCCCGACGCCCGATTGCTGCTATTTTACCTACGGCTAAAATAATACCTGTAAACATTAAGCCTCTGTGTCATTTAGGGCGCACTCCATGCACCGATTAATAATAGAAAAAAGCACGCTACGATGCAGTCAGTGTTAACTTTACATCTGGTCCAATCTGCCTGACATCGCTTAAATGTAAAGTTTTTTTATCGGCCATGCGCTGCAATCCAGGGACGGTAAATAATCCCCGTCCTTGATCACCGAGGATACACGGTGCCATATAAACCACCCATTCATCAACCAAGCCTTCAGCCAGTAACGCGCCATTAAGTATGGCGCCAGCTTCAACCAACAGCTCATTGATTTGCTGCTGCGCTAAAAAAACCATCACAGCATGCAGATCAAGCCGGCCATTTTTATCGGCCAGTGTATAAACTTCAAAGCCAACTGCCTCCAAAGCATGCCGCTTTTGTTCATCCCGTGAGCACGTCAAAATCAGACTTCGTCCAGCCAATTTTGCCATTTGGGCAGTAACAGGCATGTTCAAGGCAGAATCAAGTACTACTCTAACCGGTTGTACAACATCCCAGGCAACCCTGGCATTTAACGAGGGATCATCAGCTAATACCGTATTGATACCCGTCAAAATAGCCGAGCTCTCCGCTCTTAACCGATGTACGTCTGCTCTGGCTTCAACTGAAGTTATCCATTTACTTTCTCCAGAGGCCATCGCGGTACGTCCATCCAGACTCATCGCCAACTTGCTACGAACAAAGGGACGCTTTACTATCATTCTGTTAATAAAACCACGATTTAATACCAGCGAATCTTTTTCCAATACACCACAGCTTACTTTAATTCCGGCGGCTTTGAGTTTTTCCATACCACGACCCGACACCAGCGGATTAGGATCTTGCATGGCGACCACAACACGACTTACGCCAGCGGTTATCAGCGCATCACAGCAAGGCGGTGTTTTGCCATAATGACTACAAGGCTCCAAGGTGACATAAGCCGTTGCACCGTGAGCATCCTGAACATTTTTTAACGCTTCAACTTCTGCGTGCCCAAGACCTGCTTTGGCATGCCAGCCTTCACCAATAACTTCGCCATTCCTGACTAAAACACAGCCTACACGGGGATTTGGGTCCGTCGTATAGCGACCTTTTTTAGCCAATTGAATCGCTCTGGCCATATAAAAAGCATCTTCACTGGGTAAGCTCATTTTTTTTGTAAATCTTCAATCATCTCAGTAAATTCACTGACATCCTGAAAACTGCGATACACCGAGGCAAACCTTACAAAAGCCACATGATCCAGTGAACTTAACTCTTTCATAACTTTTTCACCCAGTTCCTCCACAGCAATTTCACGCTCACCCCGTTGCATTAACTCTTTTTTTATACGATTGATTGCCGCTTCAATAGCATCACTGTCAACCGGTCTTTTTTCCAATGCTTTAAGCATTCCCGAACGCAGTTTGCGCTCTTCAAAAGGCTGGCGATTGCCATCACGCTTGACAATACGTGGCATAGTTAATTCAGCCATTTCAAACGTAGTGAAGCGTTCCTTACAGATATTACATTCACGTCGACGACGAACCTGATCCCCTTCATTTATTAATCTGGAATCAAGGACTCGCGTATCTTGTGCCGCACAAAAGGGACATCGCATAAAACTTAAGCCACTGTTTTTATATACCGAAAACTCGGCCTTTACATTCAAAACCTGTTATTTTATAACATTTCATGCGGTTATTTGACTTTTATTTTTTATAATCAGTTATTGAAGCTTGGTCAATTTTACCACTCGACCTTCAGCGGCAGATTGCAAAGCAGCTACAATAACCTGGCAATTGGCTTTCGCGTCATCCAGCGATAGCGCAGGTTGGCGGTTGTTTAACACGCAATCACTAAAATGCTCAATTTCAAGACGGAAATGATTCTCAACGGGCAGACGCTCTTCACAATGACGGCCATCTTCAGTCCACCATGAAATAATAGGAACATCGCCCGGAGATTGCCAGACAATGTGGCATTTTATACCGCCTTTTGACCCCGTAATCTCATATTCAGAGCGCCTTGCACGCTCAAAGCTAAAATCAAAATGCGCCTGTTTTCCGTCACCAAAATCTATAATACCGCTGGTAGTAATATCCGCGCCGCTCTCCACATACTTGGCCATCGCGGTTACCGAGACCGGATCTTCCTTAAAAAACATCCGTGCTGAATGAATTGCATAACAACCGATATCCCACATGGCCCCACCGCCATGCTCAACACTTTCTACCAGACGGTATAGCCGTGCAGGTTTCATCATAAAAGAATAACTGGCACGCACAAACCTTACCTCGCCAATTAGCCCGGAATGAATCAATTCCTGAACCCGTGCGTATTGCGGGTGAAATCGATACATAAAGCCTTCCATGACTGTCACTTTATGCTTGATAGCAGCAACTTTAATGGCTTCGATATCAGTAACTGTCAATGCCATCGGTTTTTCGCACAACACATGCTTGCCGCATGCTATGGCACGCAGCACCCATTCGGCATGTTCATGATTGGCAAGCGGCAAATACACGGCATCAACGTCGGGATCATTCAATAAATCTTCGAGATTATCATAGGTTTGCACAAGCTTATGCTGTGGAGCGTACTGAGCCAGTATTTTCGCAGCGGCGCCGGGGCGACGACTGGCAATGGCAACCAGTTTGGCATTTGACGCTTCAACGATAGCCGGTAACAAACGTTCATTGATGCGAGCGGCACCTATAATACCCCAGCGTACTTTTGTTTTTATATTCATAACGATTAATCCTTTTAGTGTGCAACTCGCAAAAAATCGACTGAGTAGCCGTCTATTTTCAGACGTTTAATGACGACTCAAGCTCGGTATAAAGTGCTTCAAATTTACACCACATGTCCGGACTATTCAGGCGATTATCTGTTGTCGCATAGCCTTTTAATAAAGATAATTTAGCCTCGTCCGACAAACCACGCTCCGCCATAGGATATAAAATATTATCTTCTTTATAGATATGTTCTTTTAAAAGACTCGCATACTGACTCATGTTAACCACCAATTCATTTAACGTTTTTGTTCGTAGTGAATTTTTCATATTACTGACAAACTCCCTGGCTTTATTGTGTTCCAGCAACATCTGAGGAACTGGATTACAATGTGTCAGGACACCCGGAACATCAAGATAACGAAATAAAATATCTTCTTCTTTGGCATGATGAAAATCATCAGCAAAATCATCAATAAATACTATGAAATCATTGGCTTTTTCAAACAAGATAAAGCTATTAAACTCGTTTAAAGCTGACTCAGCATAGCGCTCCATTAAACCAATGTATTTTAAAATCAATTGATGTTCTTTCATCAAATTTTCTGTTACCAACATAACTTGATAGTCCTAAAGCAGGTTTAAGAGAGAGGGTGGTTAATTATCGGTCAAGGTATTTTTCGATTGTGCATACAATGCCGCACCAACAATACCGGCCTGATTTAAAAAGGCAGCTGGCTTTACCGGTGCATCTACTGTAATTTGTTTATTAAATTTGTTAAATTTTTTGCTGGCGCCGCCGCCAAGAATGATCAAATCAGGCCAGAACAGCGCTTCCATCTGGATCAGATAAGTGTTAAAGCGCTTTCCCCAAACTTTCCAACTCAAGTCTTTATTTTTCCGAACGGCATCTGAGGCATGATGTTCGGCTTTTTTGCCATTTTTTAGGTAGACATGGCCTAATTCGGTATTGGGAAGTAACTTTCCATCACTAAAAAAAACCGTACCCAAGCCGGTACCAACGGTTATCAGTAAAACAACCCCGGATTGACCTACTCCTTCACCAAAATGCATTTCTGCCATGCCGGCCGCATCTGCATCATTAACACTATAACAGGAACATTTAGTCGCTTCTGAAAACAACCTATCGATATTGATACCGATAAACGATGTCGATATATTAGCCGCCGTCCTCGGTATACCGTGTTGAATAGCGGCAGGAAAACCACAGCCCACCAATCCACTCCAATTAAAATGAATGACCAGTTGCGCCAGGATTGCTGCAATCGCTTCTGGCGTTGCCGGTTGCGGTGTATCAATACGATAACGTTCGGTGACCAGTTCACCCGTGACCGTATCAACAACAGCGCCTTTAATACCTGACCCACCTATATCCACACCGAGAATTAGCATAACATTTCCTGACAATTTATTACTGGGACAGTCATTGTAGGCAAAGTCATTGCAAATGCAATCATTGAATCAGTCTTTCCTGATGATTCTGCATCAAGTTAAATCGAGATAATAGGGAAGTTAAATTCTAAAAGGTTATAGAGAGAGAGTAACAAGGTATGAGAAAAACTGAACTTGCGAGATAAATTCTTATTCGGCAAACTTGAAAAAACCTATACTGTCGTTATGCATACGGCAATATAAGGTATGGGTGGGTAAAACAGCGTTACCCACCTCATGCAAATTATTAATGTGCAATCAGTTTACTTGGTTAGTTTTGCACTCAGTTGTGCTGACCATTGACCAAAATAAGTACCGACAACGATGGAGATAGAGATAACCAGTAAAGGGTTGCTCAGAGAAATACTCAGCAGAACATCCTGATTTAATTTATCAGGTGTTTGCAACAAATAGGCAAACGTTGATGAATAACCCAGTACGCTGGCAGGTATTGTGGCAAGTTGTGGAATATTTGCAGCAAGACACATAACGACAACGGCAACAGCTACAGTAATAGCAGCCATAAATGGAAAACCAAGAATGGCTGTAGCCGGGATATGGGTCAGTAAAATAGCTGTAATCCAGGCCATAAATACACCGAAAATTCCGCATACGATAGTGTTTATCAAGGCTTCTTTACTGGCGCCCAGAAAAAAGTAAGCAGCCCATGCGATAGTCGCTGCCCATATAAAAAAGAAACCACTCAAAGGTCCTACTGCCAAAAATGTTGCAACTCCAGCCAGACCGCCAATACTTAAAGAAAGCGCTGTTAGTGAATCAAAAGAGAGTGCTTTTAGTTTATCCATAATATATATCCAAAAAAGATCACCTCACAATTAGTATTTAGGTGATTTCCTGCGAATAACAGACCCGGCTTACCGGTCTTTTTATTTATTAACGGCGTTGTCAAAATAGTTACGTAGCCAGAGCTACAAGCTTATTTTTTTGCCGTGTAAATAAAAAAATCCTGAACCACTTAGGGTTATTAATTCCTGGATATCACCTTAGCCAGACTTCACATTGAGGTGGTTCTATGAAATCCAACATTTTCAGTTAATCGAACGACCAAACAGATCCGTTTGTATCAAGTATTATCGAATAATACTCAAAGGCACTCAAACCAGCCGCTGATTTTATACTTTACTGATGACATAGGTCAATTCATAAGACCGCATCCCTGTATGAGCACTTTAATAAACAGACTTCTTAAGCCAGTCAACCTGTGTAACTGGTATAAGCACGGTAAGCAGCAAAAGCAGAAAGCATCAGAAAAATACTTCCACTAATTTTATGTAACAAGACTAAAGGAATCTTTTTTAAAATAGTGCGACCTGCAAGAATACCCAAAGCCGATGTCGAGGCCAGCGCTGCTGTTGATCCAAGCCATACCGCCAGTGGTGTGACAGTACTGCTTAAGGCAACAACCGCTAATTGTGTTTTGTCACCAAATTCAGCGACAGTAATCAATAAGAAAGTTGTCAAGAAAATATTATGACCACTTTTTTCCTTAACGTCCTCATCACTTTCCTCCTCGTGCATTCGTAAGGAGTGAACCCCAAAAACAGCAAACAGAAAAGCTACGGTTGCCGCAACACTATATTCTGGTAACCAACTGGCAATGGCTACACCAAAAACAACGGCCAAGGTATTTAAAAAAGCAAAAGCTGCGATAGCGCCCAATAAAACCGGCATGGCTCTATGTCTGGATGCCAAGGTCATACAAACCAACTGGCTTTTATCACCAATTTCTGCGGCTGCAATCAGGGCAAAACTGGTCACAGCGGTGGCTGATAGTTCGGTAATATTACCGGTAGCCAACAACGATAAAAATCGCGCTACTGAAAATTGTTGCCAAATATTTTGAAGATTATCCATGCTTGTCTCAGTCGTTTTGATGCAAATATCCTGTTCATTCCACAGCCTGCTGTTTTTGGACCAAACTTAAGTCATCTAAAGCGTGCTGTAGAGCTTAATTACCTAGTCTCGCACAGCACAAACCCTACAGAAGAAGTCCTTACATTAAGAATAACGATAAAAAAAATCTGTTTCGGATATTTTTAATATTAGCTAAGCAGGTTGTCCAGAATCATCATAATGATAAAACCGCCCATCAATGCGAAGGTTGCATAACGTGAGCGCCCCTTTGAATGAGTTTCCGGGATAATTTCTTCACTGATAACAAACAACATGGCACCGGCAGCAAAACCCATTGCAATTGGTAAAACAGGTTCAAAAACAGTCACCATAGTGATGCCAAGCAAGCCGCCAACAGGTTCAACCAAGCCGGTTAAAGTAGCAATACCTATAGCTTTCCATTTATTGTAACCCAAGCCAACCAATGGCAAGGCAACGGCTAAACCTTCAGGAATATTTTGCAAAGCGATGGCTATCGCTAAAACCAGACCATTTTTCATATCTCCCGTACCAAAACTGACGCCTACCGACATGCCTTCAGGAAAATTATGGATGGTGATGGCAATGATAAATAGCCAGACTTTTTTTAAAGAAGACAATTGAACATCTGAAATTGAATCAAAATGTACATGTGGCAACTGGCGGTCTGCGTAATGCAAAAATGCTGCCCCCACTACCATTCCCAGAGAAACAATATAGATACCTTTACCAGGCCAGATTAAATTGCCATAAGTCATACCCGGCATCAATAGCGAAAAGGCAGTTGCGGCCAACATAACGCCGGCAGCTGCACCCAACATACTATTAAATAAATTACGTGAAATGACCTTAAAAAACAAAGCAGGTAAAGCACCAACGCCGGTAGCCAGACCGGCTAAAATACTGGCCAGAAAACCGATAACAACCACCTTGCCAAAAAACAGGTATAACAAGCCAAAAAATACCAACTGTGATAATAAAAACAGGCCTGCCAAAGTTGCCCAACGTTTAAGTAGAGGTAAGGCGTGTAACTTCTGATAATTTTCACTATCTTTTATCTGCTCTACCTTGATTTCAAAATAGCTTTGCAATTTTGAAAGTGTTCTTGTTGTTATCGTCATTATTACTTACCTGTGTCAGCAGTTTTAGTTATTGCCTCGCATTATAGCCAAATACCAAATTTTTATGCGGTTATTGTGATTGACTGATAAACAATCAAGGTTGGGCAAGCATCTTTTATCTGCCCGTTTCTAACACCGATTCAACAAAGAGATGCGATGAAGCTGTTAATTTATCGTTCTAACCCCTTGTAAATTGACATAGTCAGTGAAGTTATTATGCACAGAACATTGTTTATTAATTGTTCTGTAGTAAGCTGACACACATAAAGTAATTTATGCCTTACATTTTTGTCGATAAATTAAAATCCTATCTATGTGCCTACTTCACATCAGACGTTATCAAGCTGCTACTCACCTACCATAAATCATGAACCTAAAACTAACAGATAAAACGGCTTTTATTTCTGGATCTACCAAAGGCATCGGCTTTGCCATTGCCAGCCAACTAGCCTCTGAAGGAGCCCATGTCATTGTTAACGGACGTTCAAATGAAGCCGTCGACAACGCCTTGAAACAAATTAGGCAAACTGTACCGGAAGCAAAAATAGAGGGCTTTGTCGGTGATTTTTCCAAGGCAGAAACGATCGAAGCTCTGCTCTTGCACTTCCCGTCTGTAGATATTCTCGTCAACAATCTCGGCATTTTTGAACCCAAGCCTTTTGAGGAAATTTCTGATGAAGACTGGCTGCGATTTTTTGAGGTCAATGTACTCAGCGGCGTACGTCTTAGCCGCGCTTATATTTCCGGTATGAAGCAACAAAATTGGGGGCGAATTATTTTTATCAGTAGTGAAAGCGCCATTCAAATTCCTGCGGAGATGATTCATTACGGTACTACAAAGACAGCCCAGCTCGCCCTTTCACGTGGTTTGGCCGAGTCTTGTGCAGGAACCGGTGTTACTGTCAATGCCATTCTTCCCGGACCAACTCGTACGGCCGGCGTTGAAGATTTTGTGACGCAACTCAGTGGCGGACTTGAATTCGCTTCTTTTGAAAAGGAGTTTGTTGAGAGCGCCCGACCCAGTTCGCTGATCAAACGCTTCGCAACGCCTCATGAAGTCGCTAGTTTGGTGACATTTGTTTGCAGTCCCCTTGCCTCAGCTATCACCGGTGCCGCTTTACGGGTAGACGGCGGAATTGTACGTTCGTGTTTTTAACAACAAAAAAAACACCTGTTAATTAAGGCACTTAATGAAAACTATTTTGATCACCGGCAGTAATTCTGACATCGGCATTGCCGTAGCAAAAGCACTTTCCGGACACTCGGTAAACCTGGCATTACAATATTATTCCAATCAGGCCAAAGCCGAATCGCTAAAAGAATGGCTGGATAAAAAAAACATTAATAACAAGCTGTTTCAAGCCGATCTGACTCAAGCATCATCAGCCGAAAGTTTAATTCAAAATACCTTGATAGAATTTGGCAACATCGATGTACTCATTAATGTCATTGGACCTTTTGTCTATAAAGATATATTGACCGTATCACCTCAGGAATGGGAGCAAGATATTCAATCAAACTTAAGTACTTGTTTTAATACCTGCCATTACACGCTGGAAACACTGAAAAAAAGCCAAGGTCATATTGTCAACTTCGCTTTTTCCGGGGTAGAAAGCATTAAAGCCCGACCAATGTCAGCATGTTATTGCGCTGCAAAAACAGGCGTTGCTGTCTTAACAAAAAGCCTGGCTACTGCTTTGGCGCCTTTTAAAGTAAGAGTCAACGCAATCTGTCCAGGCCTGGTCGAGGAAGGCAACATATCCATTGAAGAGCGTCAAAATATGGCGGAACAAATCCCCTTCGGTCGCCCGGTATATCCTGATGAAATAGGAAAAACTGTCAAATGGTTGGTTTTTGACAGCCCTGAAACGATGACAGGATCATTTCTTACGGTTTCCGGGGGATGGGAATATTAATTACTGATGTTATAAGGTATTAACCAGAAAATCATAATCCTTGGGAACAACAGTAATACCGGATTCCGAGACAGTAAAACGGGTTGCATCGACAACATGATCAAACCCAATCCGCTCACCGGGTGGAATCTGCACGTTTTTGTCAATGATACACCGTTTCAAATGCGCACCGACTCCGACCTGTACCCCATCAAACAAAATGGAATCTTCGACAACGGCATTTTCATCGACCTGGACTTGCGAGAACAGGATTGAGTGCCTGACTGTACCACCGTAAACAACGGTTCCGCTACCGAGCTGAGAATTGACCAGTTGCCCTTCTTTTCCAAGAGGTCCTGGAGCCATGCGTGCAGGAGGATTTTGTCCTTGGTAGGTGCGGATAGGCCAGTCAGGTTGATAGAGATTCAGCGGAGGAACCAGTGCAAGTAAATCCATATTCGCCGTGTAATATGAATCAATTGTACCGACATCACGCCAGTATTTATCCTGCGTTACACGCCCGGTTTCTCCGCCAAACCGGTAAGCACAGACACAATGTGTATCGATGAGTCGTGGAATAATGTCCTTGCCAAAATCATGACTTGATGCGCTAAGACCTGAGTCAGTTTGTAATTCGCGACTGAGCAAATCCATGTTGAAAATATAGATGCCCATTGATGCCAGCGCATGGTGCGGGTCATTCGGCAGAGGCTTGGGCTGTTTTGGTTTCTCGTTAAATGCACGAATTCGCTGTGCATCATCTACCGACATGATGCCAAAAGAGCTGGCACTGGCGAGTGGCACAGGCATGCAGGCAATCGTTAATCCTGCTCCCTGATCACGATGAAACTTAAGCATGGCAGCATAATCCATTCTATAAATATGGTCTCCAGACAAGATGACTACATAACTGGCATTACTGCGTTGAAGCAGATATAGATTCTGACGAATGGCATCGGCTGTCCCGGAGTACCAGGACTCACCAGTTCGCATCTGTGGCGGTACGGGTGTGATATATTCAGAGATTTCCGGATTAAAGATAGACCAACCATCACGCAAATGCTTTTGTAATGAATGCGACTTGTATTGAGTCAGTACTAATATACGTCTTAAACCAGAGTGCAGGCAGTTCGACAGTGTAAAGTCGATTATCCGGTAATTGCCACCGAAGGGAACGGCTGGCTTGGCTCGGTCGGCAGTCAATGGATGTAATCGCGAACCGACACCGCCAGCCAGTATAATCGTCAGGGTTTTATCGAGCATTCAGCACCTCGTCAATTCAAACAATAAGATTTTTGATGACCAGTATGATCTGAAATAATGCATATTTCGATAGTAATGAACGGACCATCAGCCAATAATTCAACTTTTATGTAACCGTTCGTTAATTCTGAACAAGTCATTATTGGTATTTTTGAAGTAGGACGAGGCTACATACCTCGTCCTGTTTAGGTTGAATATTGATCTTCACCAGTAGTCGGACAGCCTCCTGGAGTTCGAATTTAGTACTATTTATGGTCATTGTCCTTAAAATGTGATTCTATTAAGCACATATACAGCAGCAGTAAAAAAGAAAGTATTATAGCCATCATAATTTTCTCCTTAAGTATATGAACAAGGTAGCGCCAGGCATTAATTCCTGACAATAAAAAACAAGCACTATTTATACCAACAATGGACTTTATTTTTTGATTGTTACCAGCTCATAACATACGTGCTCTGACAATAACCACCCAATAATAATTATTCTGGAGACTCCAAAAAAATGAACCAAAATAGTGTGTTAAAGAGCCAGAACGCACTAAATAGGTACCTTTTAAAAACGTCTCTTTTAAAATGTAAACCAGCATATTGCGAGGAATACAAGATTCATCCGAAAGCTTAGGTCACTACTCAACAGATGCTGGTTTCGTTCATTGGAACAGGGATAATAGAAGGCTAAGCAAATTTTATTTTTTAATCCATACAGGAAAGTAAGCATGCCTATCAAACATCACCACAATACTATCGGCTTATTGATAAGTTATGTCCTAATAGTCACTGGTTGCACCAGTAATGGCCAGATCAATTCAGACTCAACTGTCGCTGAATCGACACTAGACAAGATCAATACCGTTGTAGTGATCTATGCTGAAAACCGCAGTTTTGATAACCTTTACGGATTATTTCCGGGGGCCAATGGCATCCATAATGCCTTGGAGCATCCTGAAACTTATTTGCAACTGGATCGTGATGGCAAAACCGTATTACCTTCATTGCCACCTATTTGGAACAAAAACAATCCAAACTGGTCGTTTATTGCCGACTTGCCCAATAAACCGTTTCAAATTGATGCCGCTCCTGGCGACGCGCCTTCAAGTAATGGTATAAAAAACGTTTCACCGGATTTAGTGCATAAATTTTATCATAACCAAATGCAAATTAATGGTGGCAGTAATAACCAATTTGCAGCGTTTTCCAATGCCGGTGGCTTGACGATGGGTTATTATGACGGCTCAAGCATGGCGCTTTGGCAGCTTGCTAAGGAATACACGCTGGCTGACAATTTTTTTATGGGTGCTTTTGGGGGATCCTTTCTTAATCATTTTTGGCTGGTCTGTGCCTGTACACCTTCGATGGCAAATATATCGACTGACCAGGTATCAATACTTGACGATAAAACCGGTATGTTGGCATTTAAACCCTCCAGTGCTTTGCAGATGGCACCTCACTATTTAGGTGATTTTAACTTTACACCCGCCGATAAAAGCAACCTACGTAGCTATGCTGTTAATATGGCTCAACCACCCTTTCAGCCCAGTGGCACTCCACCAGCAAAAACAGGGAACCCGCTACTGGCCGATTCAGGTATTAAAAGCGGGGTAGTTGTCCTTGATCCTCAAACTGAAAAAACGCTTGGCGATACTTTGTCGGCAAAGCAAATTAATTGGGCCTGGTATGCTGGAGCATGGCATGCCGCACTGGCCGACGGGATGCAAAGCCCTGACAAAGCACGTAGCGTTATTTATAAAACTGGTGCCAGTGCCGCTAACTTTCAAACTCATCACCAGCCCTTCAATTACTTTAGCCGCTTTGATCCGACAACAGCAAACGGTCGCGAACAACGCATCGCACATCTGAAAGATTATACTGATTTACAAACAGATATTGCTAAAGGTACGCTGCCAGCCGTCACTTTCTACAAGCCTCAGGGCAGTTTGAATCAGCATCCGGGCTATACCGACGTAATGTCAGGGGACGCTCATATCGCCGAGCTTGTCAAACAATTACAAGCCAGCCCACAATGGCCGAACATGTTTATTATCGTCACTTACGACGAAAATGGTGGATTTTGGGATCACGTATCGCCGCCAAAAGGTGATCGCTGGGGCCCGGGATCAAGAATTCCTGCCATCATTATTTCACCATTCGCTAGAAAACACACTATCGACAATACACTTTACGATACCACCTCCATCATCAAATTCATTACCCGTCGCTTTGGGCTTGAACCCCTGCCGGGTGTAAGGGATAACGCTGGTGATTTAACGAATACTCTTGAAGTCGATACACAAAACTGACTATAAATCCTTCTAAAATGTTTACATAACAAAATTGTAAAATTAACCTCCGTGAGCTAACTGAAAGATAAGACGACCCGTTTAGCTAACTGGGTCGTCAATATAACAAGCACCAAAAGCTTGAAGTTAGATAAGATTTGCTCATAATAAGAATTACCGCCCTGAAACTTGTTAGCGATTAAATAATGGCTATAGCGCAAAAAATTTACCCCGTTAAAGCGTTCCCGTTATAGCACCTTAAAAACGCGTCTAGGCTTAATTCAATCCGACCTTTACAATAGCGATAATTTTAAAATTATCTTATCGGTATATGATCAAAAAACACCTAATTTTATTAATACTGCTGCTGTTTCTTGTCCCTGTATTAATTACCATCGCTGTTTTTGTGGTGCCCGGATTACAACAGCAAGCGGGTGTTGCCCCCCCTGAAACTGTTTATAGTCGCTCAGACAATAACAGTATTGAAAAGCCTTGCTCTAATGAGCATCCGGAATGGCGTCCCGCGCAAGTAATTGAGGGTGTAAACATTGATGAGTCACCGGCTTGTGAACCTGACAATCCTTATGATGTGGCTGCGTCGGTTAAAGGCACTAATAATGTATCCATGGCAACACTGATGCAGACCAATCTGGCTCAGGACGCGTTAACCATGACCGACGATCTGGATAATGATGGCGATCCTGATGTTATTCACATTAAGCTGGAAGTTGTCGAGCTTAATGGCGCAAGTCCTGATGGCGAATTTTTAATTAATACCTTTAACATTGCCCCTGGAATTCAGCCGGGGCTTTGGGTTTATGCACCTAAATCTCGTGGTATGGCGCTTAAAAATTTTAACTCGGTAGTCGCTAATCCCTTGTTGCGTGCGCCCTCCCCGGTTATTCGCGTTGAACAAGGTGACAAGGTTTATATCACCCTGGAAAATACCCATTATTTACCCCACACCATTCATCTGCATGGTGTCGATCATCCCTGGCTAACGGCAAAAGGTGAGGATAATGATGGCATGGAAGAACATGCGGTTTTTCCCGGGAAAAGCCATACCTATGAAATCCAGCCCAGACATGCAGGCACCATGCTCTATCATTGCCATGTGCAAACGGCGCAGCATTTTATGATGGGCTTGAGCGGGATGTTTATTGTCGAAGAAAATCAGCCTGATAACTGGCTGCAAACCTTCAATATCGGTGCCGGACAAGTACGCCACCCTTCGGTTGCCGTAAAAAAATCTTACCGTCAGGAATATGATTTGCATTATCAATCCGTCGATAAAAAACTGGCAAAAATCATCCAGACGGCCAATGATCCCAGATTAATTGCGCAACGCATGGGCCGTGACTATAACATGACAGAATCGTTTGAAAACTACTTCATGCTCAATGGCCATTCTTTCCCTTATACACTACGTGACGGAATGATTATTGCCTCTGAAAATGAAAATATTAAATTACATGTTGCCAATTTACAGCGCTCTTCAGTGGCACTGCATATCCACGGCCATAAAGCCACCATCACGGCGTTAGATGGTGTTGATCAACCTGTTGCAATGCAAATAACGCGCGATGTTTTTGATATCGCCCCGGCGCAACGAACTGATTTACACTTGCAAACCCAAAACGATGGTTTACACAGTTATGGCCCCGGCTTGTGGATGTTTCATGATCATGTGCCAACGGGCACCACGACGGATGGTATGGAACCCGGTGGTAATATGGCAATACTGGCTTACAAGTCTTACCTGGACGAGCAAGGCATGCCAACCATGCACAATGAATTATTCGATCAGGTATTTAATAAAGACTATTATGCTAAAAAAATGGCGATATGGGGTGTTGGTGATTTTGCTCCGTTACTGGGTGATGCAGGTCTACTCGCACCGAATTATTTGCAGATTATTATTTTTGGCCTGATTGTGGGTTTAATCATCGGCCTGCTGGTGTTTAGTGTGCTGATTTATAAACGGAAACAAAATCAATGAAAGCATTAATGCTGGGTTTAATCATGCTGGGCGTTATGCAGTCGGTTGCTGCAATGAACCATGGTGGTATGTTGATGGATGAAAAGGGCATGATTATGAATGCCAATAGTGACAACCTTCCGCGTGACTGCACAAAAATCTCTGAAAATGTTGATATAACGATTCATGCCGGTCAAAAACATGCGCTGAAATTTACCGGCAAAATGTTTGCTTTTGACCAGCAAGAATGGGATGTCAAACCCTGCGCCAAAATAAACATTACCTTTATCAACGATGACCAGATACGCCACCAACTGATGATTCATGGTTTACCCGGTTATATATATCCTGAAGGCATGTTCCATTTAGAGCTTTACGGCGCGGGTCAGTTGCAGGCATCCCTGATTATGCCCAGCCAGAAAAAAACCTATCTGGTCCATTGCGAATTGCCGCAACATATGGAAAAAGGCATGAAAGCGCAATTAAAGGTTGATGGCGGGGATGGTGATTTGCCCAGCATTCCCGGCATCAGCAAACCCGTCAGGGCCGATGTTTACCCGGTTAACTGGACTCGATTAACGATGGCGGTATTGCTGCTGAGTACATTAATAGGCGGCGCCATACCTTTTTTTATCATTATTAATGCGCAACGTATAAAAAACCTGCTTAAAAAAATACGCCTACCTAAAAGAATAGGCAGTAAAGATTAAGCTGTTCATAGTGCGAGCCAATAGCTGTAAGGGCAAAAGCCCTTGTAGTTGTGTACCGAGGGCAGGCATAATCGATTACACCTAGTGAATGGCCTGCTCCTATAAAACCAGCTTAATGCGAGTAACGCGATAATTTGTCTTCGGCCTTTTTTTCGGACCTTAATTGATTAGGAGGCCGTCCGAGAATAGGAACACCGTAGCGAGGGAAAGCCATTTTTGGTCAGATTTTTTGGTCATTTGGGGCGAATAGTTGTTCTATTAAACGAAAATGAGCGGGAAATCTGGCAGAAATGGCTTTTTCGCAGTAGATTTTCTATTCTCGGACAGTCTCCTAGCCCTTAACCCGGGTAATTTTTAAAACGATGGATAATTCTTTCAAGCGACGCATAATTCTGGCCAAATGTACGCGGTCTTTAACTGTCAGGGTAATTAAATCAACGCAAACACGATCATCCTGATCGACAACGGTGACGTTTTCAATATTCGATCCTTCCTCGGAAATAGTTGAGGCAATCGTTGCCAACGTCCCGCGCTGATTAAGAATTTCAATACGAAGTTCAGTGGGAAAATCTCCTACGACCTCATTAAACCACTCAACATCCAACCAATTAGTGTGCTTTTTTCTGACAATAGAGCGATTGCGACATTCATGATGATGAACCACAATACCTTTTCCCGGATTAAAATAACCTATGATTGAATCACCGGGAATGGGTCTACAGCATTTTGCCATAGTGATCACCATGCCTTCGGTGCCTTTTATAATCAAAGGTGTTTGCTGTATTTTGCCGGTATCATCGAGTTTAATATTAGCGTTAATATCATCCTGGGTTAACTGTTTGGCAATGAGAAAAGGCATTTTATTGCCCAAGCCAATATCTTCCATTAACTCGTTCATGGAGGGTATTGCCATAACATTAAGTAACCCTTGTATCCGGGTCTCGTCGATATTTTCCAGATTCAGATGCATGGCTTGCAATTCTTTTTCCAGTAATCGTCGACCCAAACTAATCGCTTCTTGCTGTTTAAAATTCTTCAGATGGTTGCGGATACTGGAACGCGCTTTTACCGTAGTCACATAATTAAGCCACAGCGCATTAGGCCTTGCCCAGGTTGCCGTAATAATTTCTACGGTCATGCCGTTTTCCAGTTTGGTTTGTAGCGGCACCAGTTGTTTATCTATTCTGGCAGATACGCAGGCATTACCGATATCCGTATGTACGGCGTAAGCAAAATCGATGATAGTCGCGCCTCTGGGAATTTTAATAATCCCTCCTTTCGGAGTAAATACAAAAACTTCCTGTGGAAACAGATCAACTTTTAAATTATCAATAAATTCGAGAGAATCACCGACGGTCTTCTGAATTTCCAATAAATCTCTTAGCCATTCATTGGCTCGTACCTGAAATTTTTCAGATTTATCATCATCGGATTTATAGAGCCAGTGCGCCGCAATACCGGATTCTGCCATGCGATGCATATCGTGAGTCCTGATCTGGATCTCGATAGGAACGCCATAAGGACCGATAACAATGGTATGTAAAGACTGATAACCATTGGCTTTGGGCAGGGCGATATAATCTTTAAATCGACCTGGAATTGGTTTATACAAGTTATGGATAACACCTAATGAGCGGTAACAAGCATCCACATCATCACAAAAAATTCTAAAAGCATACAGATCAAAAATTGATGCCAAAGACACTTTTTTCTGGAGCATTTTTTGATAAATACTGTAAATATTTTTTTCCCGCCCTGAGACTTCACAAGCGAGGCCTGCCTGTTCGAGACGATTTTTTATCGTGCTTTCAATGGTAGAGACAATTTTACTGCGATTACCACGGGCTTTTTTTATGGCATTGGTTAAAATAACATAACGCCGTGGGTACATAGCTTCAAAGCTCAGCGCTTCGAGTTTGTGGCGGATTTTATTCATACCCAGACGATTGGCAATCGGGGCGTAAATATCCAGAGTTTCTCGTGCAATGCGACGTTTTTTTTCTGAGGGCATCACACCCAACGTTTGCATGTTATGCAATCGATCTGCCAGCTTGACCAGGATTACTCGCAAGTCTTTACCCATCGCCAGAAACATTTTACGGACATTCTCAGCTTGCGCTTCAGCGCGAGTCTGGGACTTACCGTCAATTTTTGTTAGCTTGGTAACGCCATCAACCAGTTCTGCAACTTCTTCACTAAACTGGCTGGCCAGTTCTTTTTTGCTGATTGGGGTATCTTCAATGACATCATGCAGAATAGCCGCCATAATGCCGCTGGCGTCCATGCGCATCTCGGCAAGCGTGATAGCGACGGAAACCGGGTGACAAATATAAGCTTCGCCACTTTTACGAAACTGACCTGAATGTGCATCCGCGCTAAATTCATAAGCACGGACACAATCATCAATTTGAGGTTGATCTAAATAGCCGGACAAAGTGGTACATAAACGCTGAATCAGTTCGTCCTGAAGCAGTGCTGATCCGATAGTGTCAGCTATTTTCGACATTAATGCAGATAATTAGAAAATGGGGTTATGGTCGTGAGTTTCGCCAACACGATGCAACAGATTAATGTTCTCGGTAGTGACGTGACCTGCAGCAATTTCACGCAAGGCAAGAACGGTATCTTTATCTTTATCACGAGGAAGGAACTCGGTCGCACCATGGCTTAACTGGCGTGCTCTTGTGCTAGCCAATAAAACCAGTTTAAAACGGTTTTCTACATTTTCCAAACAATCTTCGATAGTAACTCTGGCCATTATTAAACCTAAATTAAGTAAAAAATAATCAGCCCAATTAATCAGGCTGAAGGTGATTCCACGGTACAAGTTACAGGATACAGGGTCAAGGTACAAGATTTTAGAGCCATTTGCGCTGTAACCCTTTCCAGATTCACTGGCGAAAAAAGATCGGGTATTTCGTCTCAAAATATTTTTTTGGGCGACTCACAAACACGGTATCTGAAGATTTTCGGCGCTGGATATCGAAA
>NZ_JAOEGU010000004.1 GCF_025583945.1 Methylobacter psychrophilus | reverse complement strand
TCTGCTTTAGCGTGCGGGCTTTTAAATGTGGACTTACGGTATTTAGTATTGCTATGATTTCGTTCATGGTCAGTTTGGGTGCGAATGCTCTGTTAGAAGCGGTATTCTACCTTCTCTGACCTTTCTCCTTTCTCCTTTCTCCTTTCTCCTCCTCCTTCCTCCGATATCTATAAATTACTCATACCAATTGGCGAAGGTATTGTAAGAGCTTTATAGTTTCTTACAAATAGGCACAAATGCCTATGTTGCGCCGCCTTTTGCAAAAGTAAACTCCTAAAGAGCGAAACACTCTTCTTCGTGACAGACATCATCATGTTGCGTTTCGAGCGTTTTTAAAAAATCCTTTAACTTATTATTTTCATTCATCGCAATAATTAAAGGTACTGTATTGAAAGCTTTTAGTGCCCATGCTCCTCGCCATGAGTCGACTTGTACGTCGTAATTTTCTGCAATACCATTGCTCATTCGTCGAATTAATACTTCACGGTCAGAAATTGTAACTTTCGGATATTTGTATGATTTTGAATAATAGTCAAAATCTTTAACTTCTGACTGACAACTGGATACTATAAAATCATTCATCACTGCATATTGTTTAGTGTTACCACCAACAAGATCGCCAATATTAACAAGGGTTAGTAAACCATTAATGTTACCAGTCAATAAAGTTGATGGATAACCGTTTTTAATATCATTTGCTAGTAATTCATCGTTGCGTTTTTTAATTTCCAGGTTAGCATTATATCTTTCTAAGCGTATAAATGGAGATTTCCAGGCTGGCGTTGATTTACGATGAACACGATTTTTAATAGATTCCCATTTACTTTTTATTTCATCTTGAATTTTTCGAGCTTCAAGAGCACCGCGTTTGCCGTGTGTTTCAATTGCAAGTATTTCAACCCATTTTTGACGAGTTGTTAATAACTTATCAGTTTTAATTTCTTGAATTTTATCTAAAATTAATTTTTTCATTTTTTATATACCCCTGAATTGAAATATCTTTATAAATTACAATTTTTATCAAATATATTGAGACTAATAGCTTTGCGAGTACTCACCCCCCCTTTTTTTTGACAAAATGGAGGGGGCAAAACGAGGGGGACAGAGGGGAAGACTTAATAGTTACATATTTTTCTATAGTGCTGTTGATAGCTGTTATCACCATCTTATTTACATCCACCAATAAATAGTCTCTTGCTTATATGCTTGGACTGTACCAACAAAGTTAGTTGGTACAAGTTTGCCTACCAGCTGTTGATTAGCTGTTATATCAATAATAATGTAAGAGTTATTTTTCAATTTATTTGCCTTTATGTGATTAATTTAATTACCAAGAACACTAACAGACAAACTATTCCTTTAGGTTATCTAGTTTTATTTATTTTTGTTCAATTTTCTATATTGAAACTTGCCTGGAACACTACTTCTAAATCATAAAAGACCAATTTCATTGGTCTTTTATCTTTATCGATTACGTTAATACATCAAGCTCTTAAAAAACTTTAAAGCACAAAAGCTTCACTAAATACTTCAAAAGCATTTTGCTCTCGTGTGCAACTATATTGTTATCTTATCTATCCTCTACAGACTCAAGTATATCAAAAGCTATTTTTAAATCCGATTGACGACGTAGCCACACGGCCATCCTTACGCACCCCGCTACATCACCGCTCTCATGCATCAAGTCCTGTCCGCCGTGCTCTTTAATATATTTTTTACGTTTACTTGTTGGTATTAATGAATTGTATTCATCACCAAATGACACAAGAAGACTAGTGCAATATCCGCGAGATTTGTTGTGATGATTAGCTTCACTATTAATCAGCATTTGACCGTATATAAGTTCAAGATCCGCGCCATTTCGCAAATATGGTTGTGATAATTTATTACTTGTTAGCTCCAGTTCAGTGGGTAGGATTATGCTCCACCACTGGCAACGCGAGTCTACTGGCTTGGCTATATATGCTATTGTTATATTTTGATTTAATTCATTCATTTAAAAATTCCTGTGTAGTTAATTTAGTGTCATTTGTTTATTCAAGCGACAACAAATCTTAACAATTAAATTAATATCAATCAAAATCAATAAGTTATGAGATTTTTAATCATGTGATATGAATATGTAATTTCACACTTTTTACTTTTAAATCGTTATTTATAGGCTCTAGACCGGAAACTAAAATAAGTCGACTTCATAGAAAATTCAGAGCACTGAATGCGCACCTATTAATAGGGTAACAGGTTAAATCTGAAGTTTTTTGTAACAACATGCGGCCAAGTTAGTTAATGAAAAAAGGCTATACGCAAATGGCGTTTTGGCGTCGAAAACCTGAACCAGGCTTGGTGGGTCATTCGGATCTGGGTAGGCAATATGCCAGCCATCAATACCGAAGTCATTTAGGAATAATGAAGATGCAGCAGAGCATGAGCCGTAAAGGTAATTGTTGGGATAATATGAGGCGCCGACCGAGCGATTTTTTCGAAGCTTAAAACAATAAGCAACTAAATTACGAACAATTTAAAGCTAAAGAGGCGGCAAAGCTGAGTATTATTAATTATTTGGCGTTTTATAATGGCAAACGACTGCATTCAACATTAGGATACCAATCCCCACTCGAATTTGAACGGAAATTTTACAAGAAGACTGCTTAAGAAAGTGTCCGATTTTACTTGATCATTACATTATGCAGAAAATGTGTAACGATTTTGCCATAGTCCGCTAATATATTTCGCTAAGCGGCTTGGAAATTATTTATCTGAAAAACTATATGTAGCGAATCTATTCCATCGGATTCGATCGGAATTGTTAAATTTATTAGTCACTTTGAGGCTATCCCACCACCTTTGCTTTATATTAGGTATCATTGCCCTTATTAACTCATAAGTAACAAGACAATGGCTAAAACAACAAAAGCAAACTGGAAACAGTTTTTTTCCTTTGAAAAAATACTACTAGAATTTTTGTCACAACAAAATTTTTTAGCGGGAGATAAATCAGATTTAAAATACTCTGTGCATGATTATAAAAATATGCAGCTTGAGCGCCCACCTAAGTTTATTCACTGTGTAATATCGTTGGGAGGAGAAAAGTCGCTAATCCAAAAAATTGAGACAGATATTAAAGAGCTTAAGAATCGATTTCTTACTGTTTCAGACAAAAATCTCCCCTCGCGATTTCCACAGTTACTGCAACAGCCATTACAGATCAACCTGTCACAACATGAAGCTTTTCGTAGCCGCGTTATCGACTCGAAAACAGAAGGATTTATTCAGATAAAACGATATAATTCAGATGATATGTCACTTGAAGATACCAATTTTTTAAACGCTATTGGCATTAGAACAGAAGTACACAACAAAGGATTTGGTAAAACTCTAAATATACTATCTCAAGACCTTGTTGCCTATTCAACTGCAAAAAAACTAACTGTGCGCGAAAGCAGTGGATATCAGTACAATGCAAGAGTCCGATATCCTGATAATTTCCAAGCAGTCAGGATGAGTTACGGATTATTAATCATTCCTGATGACTGCCATACCCTTTCAAGCCTGCCTCAACCGCGAAGAACACACCGACTAGAAACCTCTAAACAAATACTCGTTCTTCCGATTGCAATTGACAGTAGAATTTTTATCAAAGAACCTTGAAACACTAACAATGACCTTTGCCAAAAAATCTTTTAGATAGTTAAAACAAGGGCCACTCCGGAAAAACGGCACACTAAAATTCACTGAGGTTAGTAGTTGCATATAGCATTCAATAAATAGCAGTCAATTAGCGTAAAAAGTATCCATGCTACGCGGCTAAATATATATCAGGACAAGGTTATGCCATTCTTAACTTCTTTGACCCTGCTTAAATCAATAGGAATAATTTACTTGTTTCCAAAATTTCACAATGGTAAGTATCGGAGCTATCAATTATCAAAGCGCTCTATCAAATTACCGGAGTACCTGTGAAGTAATGGCTGCGTCGGCGACACATACCAAGGCACGTGCATTAGCCAGAGAAATACTCAACGACTGGGAGGCTATTTTTCAGGTATTGGCACATCCACAGTTACCGCTGACCAACAACGAGGCTGAGCAAGCATTACGTCATTGGGTGATTTTAAGAAGTATTTGTCATGGAATACGAACCGAAGATGGCACGAGAATTTTCGCGATTCTGATCAGCGCTATTGAAACCTGCCGTGTTCGTCAACAGTCGCCGTGGATTTTTTTGGCAGCGGTATTTCGTCAACGGCGGGCCGAATTTTCTGTGCCCAGACTTCCTTTAGTCAAGGGGGACTGAATCATTACATCGATTTCAAAAAAAATATTTTCAACTTCGCCCTTTTTTAGGTCACACATTTGTTTAAAGTGATAATTATTTGTATCACTTCTAATAATAATTACAGTTTGTTTTTTTGGTGGAACAATTCGCTTAAGTAATCTACCTATCAGCTCATCGTTTATTGTACTGGTCGTTAAATAAAATGTTTGTTTACCGAATACAGCATGAACAGACAGTACGTTATTTATTATCAAACCACCATTTAAAAAACGCCTCCCACTACTTAACATGTGTAAGTCTTTATTAGTCTGTTTATTGCTCATTGTTTCCTTACATATAGAAATTCCAAAATGATCAAATAATAAGATCTCATGCCCTGCATCTTTTGCATTTGTCTCAATTTCAGAATATTTACTTAAATTAATTTTATTAACATTATTCAATAGTAAAGTCTCTTGATCAATTGACCCTTTATATTTTACTCCCCAACGTTTAATGTAGTTACCAATTGTTTTAGATGTCACATTTAAATTAAATGATTTATCTACATCGGTTTTAGTCCAAATTAAATGTGATGTTTTTCCTAAAAAATGCTCAATCATATCAAGCTCTTTATCCATGCTTAAGGCCCGATTATTCTTAATTTTAATAACAGCTTCATTAGCTTCATTAGCTTCATTAGCTTCATTAGCTTCATTAGCTTCATTAGCTTCATTAAATTTATTATCTTTGTTATAATTTGATATAATATTCTTTACAGTATGGGAGGACCTAAGCACCTTATCTGCAATAGCTTTTAAATTATCATAAGGTTTTTTCTCGTCTTTATTTATTTTAGACTGATAGTTTAAATATATAACCGTATCTTTTATCTTAAACCATTTTTCTTTCAGTTTTAAAATTTTATCACACTCAGAAACTAGGCTCATGTCACACCCTAGTTCTTTAATAAGCTTATTCAAATCACCATTTTTCTGATTATTTTTATTAAGAAAACATAACATTTTTTCTTTAGACTCATGTTCTTTTACATAAGATATTGCTATATTTTTTTCTTCTTCATTCATAATAAATACGCTGGAAAGAATTGAGTTTTAAAATTTTATAATAGATTAAATTTTTCAATTTTTGTTATACATAAAAATTACCATAATATTTAATTATAGTGATTTTATTCAGTTAGCACTAAAAGTAAATATCGGGCACAATTCACATTAAGCAATATTTTTAGTCATTCCATAAAGTAAGTAATTTAAAATCGACCTATTTTATTTTCGTTTTTGATAGGTCCTGTCGACACATATCGTTTACAGATAGCATTTTCATTGAGCCCAACCAACACCCCAACTGTCTACACATGAAGAGACAATAAGTGAACAAGGGAACATTTTACGTCCCCTTGTCTCTCTATTTAGCCTAAAGACCCCACTTAACGACGATGCTTTTTACGATGTAAATCGTAGTCATCAAACCAATATGACGCATTTTTTTTGTCCCAATTATCGTAGTCACGAAC
This sequence comes from Methylobacter psychrophilus, assembly GCF_025583945.1. Lineage (GTDB taxonomy): Bacteria > Pseudomonadota > Gammaproteobacteria > Methylococcales > Methylomonadaceae > Methylobacter_C > Methylobacter_C psychrophilus. The sequence continues at coordinate 168,167 of NZ_JAOEGU010000004.1, read as the reverse complement.
AGCAAATAAACTTAGTTTTTCACGTTTCCCTGTTGATCGCTTACACTCTTTATTGATACATCCAATTTCCGCTAATACACCACCTATTGCCTTTGTTGAATATTTACCATTTAAAGCATCTACAATATCTGCCGACCTTACAATATCTGCGTCAAAAGGAGCATCTAATGCACTTATCATTTCTTCGATCTGAAATTTCAGCGGTGACCGGCTTCCATTGACTATAGTTTTTTTAAACGCGGTCATGGGAGCAGGTGCTTTAGCATTAAATAATCTTAAATCTCTATCTAATAACCAACGCACTACAAGTCCATTACCTTCTTTTTCAATCCAGCTAGCAAGTTCAGCATAATATTCTTTTCCTAATGGATTAACATCAGACCAAAGTGCAAAATATCGACCATCGCCCTCTGAAACATGAATAGCATCTTTATGGTTACTCATGAAAATCGCCTGAACAATGTTGGGTGTTTCATAAAATCCCAAATTAAACCGGCGCACACGAAGCATATCGGGTGGTGCGGCTAAAATTGGTTTTAATTTATTTTCAAGCTTCATCCCCTCAAAATTCATAATTTCTTGAAAAATAACTAATTTTGCGTGATGTAAATACTCCGTATATGTTTCAGCTAACTCGCTTGCTAACGGTTCACAGACATTTCGTGTACCTAGTCCGTAACGAATTGGATTCAAGAACATATCCTTTCCCACCCTACTTTTGCCAGCTAACAGAACCCCATGATTTATTTTTATCTGGGGAAATTGAAGCATAAAAGCAAACCAATCCAAGAGATGTTGCTGCTCAATTTTATCGGGATACAAATAATTTAAATGATCAAGCCACGGCTTGACATCCACATTCGTCGCTAGCAACGGTAAAATAATATTGGGAGGACTCCATATATTCCAAAACAAATTATTATCTCTACTGACAGGATTCGTTACTTCACCTGGTAAATAGATCAAATCGTCAACTTTTACACAGCTTTCATTACTTAATAACCATTGCGCTGCCTTGGGGTTTTGATAAATATGTAACCACGTCGCTGTAAATGCTTCTTTTGAGATTACTTTCCCCGTTTGTACGTTTAAAAAGCGGTCTTGTGAACTTATGAATACATATTTTTCTAAAATTTCAGCATCACAGATGCTATTTCTCTGATTTTTTGACTTTTGTTTCTTCCACCCCGCTTGTTGTGCGAGAAAAAACAACGATTTTAAGCTGATCGTATTGTCATTGCCAAATGACTTCCATTTTAACTCACAATCCTCTAGTCTGTATTTGACTCCTTTTTGACTCCAGTCATCCCATAACTTGAACGCAACTTCACTCTCACCTGAACTATATAGAGCCATACCAATTTTTAGCCAGTCTTTATAGTCGATATCAGGATCAATTGCTTTAAGCGCGCTACGGCAATCCTCTATATTAAATTCACATTTCTCAACCTTACTTTTCTGTATTGCTACAACGTTGTTTTTTATAGGCACAACTACTGGTGGGAATAATAGTTTAAGCGCTTCCCAATCTAACGGCTTTTCATCCCCTTCAAAAACAATCCTCACTAAGAATGGTTTTTCAGGATTTTTTTGATGATAAAAGCCAGCCAATCTGAGCACTCTTGACCGATCCTTTGCATTAGGATCAGACCCATAATCATCAACTAGTCGCTGCTCTACCCCTTCAAACTCATCCAATTTATCTGTATCGGTAAAAATGTAGGAATGGTATTTTCCAGGTGATGATTGAATTTTCAAGTGAGGTAGCATAGGAAGCTCTGGTGCATCACCGTTATCATCCTCTACCCAAACAGCTCTGATACTTTTTATATCAGCTTTCTTTCGTCCTTTGCCTTCGGTTTCATTGACAGTGACGAACACACCAGCCCCTTGATTATTATAATTAGCCAAAGTACCTTTATGTTCGGCAAAAGAACCGTATAACATACGCGCTAATGGATCAGGGAACTGTTTTTGTTTTGAGTCAGTAAAAGTTTGAAAACAGAACTTATCCGCATTGCAATCAATTTTTGACAAATGACGTTGAGCTTGGTCAAAATCATGCACTAAAGATACCCGCGATTGATTCTGATCTAAAATTGATTGAACTCTTGTCAACCCAAATTTAGAAATCACCTTAACATCTACAGGGGTGGTTTTATTTAACGTATTTTCCAACATAAAAATTCCTATGCCAAAATTCACTGTCTAATCTTGCCAGCATTCACATTTTTATGTAAGATATGAAATATGATAATAAAGATCTAACTGGATCGTTTTATCTAGAAAATTTTGATCTTTCTGTTTAGTGTTAAGTAACACAAATTTAATAAATGCCTCTTAGTGTAAACTTGCCGGAATGCCTAAGAAGCGTAAAAAAGTATACGAAATGGGTTAATTCATGCCTGGATTAACCCTTTTTATTAAGTTTCTTTCGCACTATTTCACCTCCTTTACCACTTATATTTTCCACAGCGTTTAACAATTCCTTCACCGCAACGGGAGAATATGTCAGAGTAACTCCACCATTTTTATGGCTTAAAAGCTTTTTTCGCGTCTCTAACGGCACATCTTCACTTAGTCTTCCTCCAAAAGTGTGTCTCAAGTTATGCGGTCCACGCTTATAAATAGGCTCGATAGGCAAACCCGTCTTTCTCCAAGCTGTTCTCCATGCTGAATTATTCATATTCCCTAGTCGCCTCCCTTTGTAGGGAAAAACATACTCATCATGCATACCCCGCTGAGCATCAATAACCGCCCTTGCTTCTTTATTCAATACTACTAACTGATCCTGATGATTTTTTGATCCATATCGATCGCTACCACTAAATTCTTCCTTTGAATCTGGAATAATGAACACACTTGCATTTAAACTGGGTACATCAATTTCCCAGTCCCACTTCAAATTGCAAATCCCCTGCACACGAACCCCTGTATTTACACCAAAAATACACATTTTTTCCAAATATTCCGGTAAATTCTTAAATAAGTCCTTTTGCTCATTCTGAGTTAATGGATATGGAATTGAAGCATCATTATCCTTACTCTCATAAACCAGCTTAATAGCGTGCTCTAAACAAGGCCTACCAAATTCAGTTCGGCACGACCTATGTAAATAATCAAGCATGCTAGACAAGACGGCAAAGTCTCTTACAAGTGTTGCTTTTTTTATCCCCTGCTCTGTTCTCGACTTTACATAAGCTTTCATTGTTCTATTATCTATTTGATCTAACGGAATATCTCCAATAAAGGGAGCCATTTTTTTAGCCGTCACCATATCGCGATCAATACTTCTTTTTTTCCTTTCACCAAAATATCGCTCAAAGCCATCTCTAACAGTCATCACACCCTCCTGCTTCCGTTTCATTGCACTAATGATTCTTGCAGTAATATTATAAAATTCTCTTTTTGCTTCCTCCGCAGTTCTCGCTTGTAAACGCTGACGAACCCTCCCATATCCCTTAATTCGCTTATCAATGCTCCATTGTTTTGTTTTACTATCTTGTTGCAGACCTGATATATTTTTCGACATATATTTCTCCTAATTTCTTCCCCAAATCTGTCCGACTCGATCCTTGTAACCTTCAATTGCAAAATCCAGATCGATTCTATCGAATGCAACAAATTTACTTCCATCTCTTAATTCGACAGGTAGGTTAGGTCTGATACGTGAATCAAAAAAAGATTTATCCATACCGCAATAGCGAGGGGCATCTTTATAACGAATCAGACGGGGTACTATCATCTTCAACTGAGTTTCTTTTGCGATTAAGCTCATTAGTGTTCTCCTAAATTAAAAAGTCTAAAAAAGTGCTATTAAATTCTGAAAGCACAAGAAGATTTTATTTTACTTTTCTTTATTAATCAAATAATCCTTATTATTCAATAGGATATAAAGACAATTAAATGTGATAGGTATATCATACCATCACATTTTTCTTGCCACATATGCCGAAAATTTATAAGGTATTATTCCACATAGACCCAGATATTTCCTGATGTTGAACGCTCTTTCGATCCTCTAGAAAATTTATTTCAACTTTTTCTACATAAAAACTCGTGTTCGTTCATTTTGACCGCCACATCTATCCCTCAAAAAGACATGCAACAAATATTTTGAAACTAATTCGGTGGTTCTACGGTAATTTTTTTGAACTTACTTCTTGATTAATTCATAAAAACAACCGACTATTAAAAGGCAACGGTGAATCCTGATACTGACCCAAGGAGACATAATCATGTCAAAAACAATATCAGGCTTGCAATACGATAGAAAAACAAAACAATGGAGTATCGATAAACGCATAAAAAATCATGGGAGAATCAGGCAACGTTTAAAAGCAACATCGACAGAAGAAGCTGAAACAGAGTTTTATAGAATTATTGCTGACTTACAAGTTAGTAATCAGAGAACTCAGGATGGCATCATGACTTTCAATGAGGCAGCTACACGCTATGTCAACGAATCGACTAAACGCAGCTTAGATCGCGATATTGTCACAATAAACCTTGCCAAGGGGTTTATTGGTAGCTTGACACTTTCCCAGATACACATGGGGACGTTGCAGGCACTTATTGAATCGAGGCGTAAAGATGGTATTAGAAGCGCCACTGTCAAACGTGATCTGGCGGTAATTCGTCGAATACTAACTTTGGCTGCCAGATCTTGGCGGAATAATGATGGTCACGCTTACTTAAGCTGCCCACCGTTATTAGAAATGCCCGACTGGGAAGATTCAGCCATTCCTTATCCACTGGATTGGCAGGAACAGCAACGTTTATTCGAAGCACTACCTTCTCACTTAGCAGCAATGGCTTTATTTGCTGTTAATACAGGCTTAAGAGAGCAAGGTGTGTGTTGGTTACGGTGGGACTGGGAAGTAAAAATTCCTGGACTGGATACTAGTATTTTCATTACACCTGGCAGGAAACGTACCTACTCTGATGGCGTGTGGCCAGGCGAAAAAAATAAGGAAGATCAGATGGTTGTTTTAAATAGAGTAGCAAAGTCTGTTATTGACGCTCAACGCGGAAAACATGATGAGTATGTTTTCCCATATAGCGGCAAACGGATTACTCGGATACACAACACTGGCTGGAAAAATGCGTGGAAAAAAGCAGGACTTCCGAAATCTGGTGAATACAATCGTGGACCTCATAATTTGAAGCATACGTTCGGAAGACGATTGAGAAATGCGGGAGTGCCATTGGAAACGAGGAAAGTTTTGTTGCATCATACGAATGGCGATATTACGATACATTACTCGCCAGCGGAGGTGTCAGAACTAATTGAAGCAGTTGAGCGTATTGTCGATCAAAAGCCTTCGCAGATACTGCGACGGGTTGGGTAAGTAAAATGGGAAGTTACCACAAAAGTTACCCAGCTAAATTTCAGGCATAAAAAAAGCAGCCGCCAATTAAGGCTAACCGCTTGATTCATTTTATCTTTGGTGGTGGGTCGTGCGCGATTCGAACGCGCGACCATCGCATTAAAAGTGCGGTGCTCTACCGGCTGAGCTAACGACCCAACAAAGAAGGCCTATTATAGAGATAATTTCAGATCTTGCAAGACTTTTTTTAGTTATTTCTGTATCGTGTTGGATCAGCTATACCTGCTTCGGTAAAACCGGCTTTTCTTAAGCGACAAGCATCGCACACACCACAAGCGAAACCGTGTTTATCGGCCGAGTAACAGGAAACGGTACGTTGATAATTTACACCCAAGGCAACGCCCTGCTTTATAATTTCTGCCTTACTGAGAGCAATCAACGGCGTATGTATGGTGAAATGCCCGCCTTCTGCTCCGGCTTTAGTCGCCAAATTGGCTAGTTGCTGAAAAGCTTTGATAAATTCCGGACGGCAATCGGGATAACCTGAATAATCAACGGCATTAACACCGATAAAAATATCACGCAGATTTAACACTTCAGCCCAACCAAGAGCCAAGGACAGGAAAATGGTATTTCTTGCCGGCACATAAGTCACAGGTATACCTTCCTGAAGCGTATCAGGCACGGCGATATGTTCATCAGTTAATGCCGAGCCGCCGATGGAGTCCAGTCCCAGTTTAATGATTTTATGCTCTTCAACCTGATAATCCAAGGCGATCTGTGCAGCGGCTGCCAACTCGGCATTATGCTTTTGCCCATAATCAAAACTTAAGGCGTAACAAGTGTATCCCTGCTGTTTTGCGAGGGCAAGGACGGTAATCGAATCTAGTCCTCCCGAGAGAAGGATAATTGCTTTTTTTTGCATGAGTATTTATTTACCCTGGGCATCATCCCAGAGTAGCTTATGTAATTGAATTTGAAATCTAACAGGCAACCGATCCCGAAGAATTTTTTCGGCAAGTTCGGTTGGATTTTGCTGACCCATAACGGGTGAAAATAATATGTCACAACGACCAGGCAGCTGATATTCAGCTAAAGCAGCTTTTGACCAGTCATAGTCTTCATCACTACCAATCACAAACTTAACCTGATCTTTAGCGTTAAGAAAAGCAATATTTTGATAAAGATTTTTACTTAATTCGCCTGAGCCGGGCGTTTTAAGATCCATAACTTTAACCGCTCGCGGATCTACCGCAGATACATCAATCGCACCACTAGTTTCCAAGGAAACAATAAAGCCTTTATCAAGCAATTGGATAATTAACTCAAGACAGGCAGGCTGAGCCAGAGGCTCACCGCCTGTTACGGTAATATATTGCGTTGCAAATTGTTCTGCCTGAGCGATTATTTCCGTAATTTTTACTTTTTTACCGCCAGTAAAAGCATAAGCGGTATCACAATACACGCATCGTAACGGACAACCGGTAAGTCTGATAAATACAGTGGGTATGCCGACTGTATTTGACTCGCCCTGAAGAGAATAAAAAATTTCAGTGATTCGAAGTGAGCTCACGGTCAATTTTTAACTTCATTGAGCTTAAGCAGTTTTTTTGCTGCCAGTAACGCTGCCGGTGACTTGGGGTAATCCGTAGTAACGCGGGTTAAATACTCCCGCGCTTTTGCCGAATTTTTTAGTTCTATTTCCAGGTAACCCAACTTTAATAGTGCGTCCGGTACTTTTGCACCATCGGGATACTTTTCAATAACACCATTAAATGCCTTACGTGCTGCATCATTATCCTGTTTAACGCGATACGCTTCGCCCAACCAATATTGGGCATTATTGGCATAGAGCCCGGATGGATACTTGCTTAAATAAGTATTAAACTGCGTTATAGACTGATCGGTATGCCCATTTCTAAGCTCGTCATAAGCTTGATAATACTCCTGTTTTTCAGGACCGGAAACTTGTACACCATCAGACTTTGGCTGAGGAGCCTGATTCTCGGCCGCTGCAGGCGCACTAACTGATGCCGGCTTATTGGCAGGAACCGGCTCAGTGGCTGATACAGGCTCTGCTGCGGAAGAATCACTTGGCTTAACCTCCACATCACCCGTACCCACCGCTTCCGGAGTGCCTTCAGCAGCCGGCTGATCAACACCATTACCTTTATTTTCAATACCTTGCAAGCGCTCGTCAAAATCAGAATACATGGTACTCTGATGCTTTTTCAACTCTTCAATACGGTAAGCCTGCTCATCTACCTTGCCGGTAAGTCGCTGCACTTCAGCTTGCATTTGCTCCAATCGCCCCATCAATTCATACAAAGCATTTGTTGACGGCGCATTGGCAGAAGCGGGAGCCGGAGTTGCCGATGCCGGATACAATGAATGGTCAACAACAGGCGGCAATTCTGCATAAACGCTACTGCAAGCAGACAGCAGCATAACAAGGCTTATTTTTTTCATTTAACGATCTACTTAGGTTGGTAAACTATCTCAACACGACGATTTTGCTCCCAGGCAGACTCATCGCTACCAAAAGCTACCGGCTTTTCTTCACCATAACTGACAATATTCAGCTGATTATCAGAAACACCTTTAATTTTCATCATGCTGGATACCGACTTTGCACGCTGCTCACCCAGTGCAATATTGTACTCACGAGAGCCACGTTCATCGCCATTACCTTCCAAGGTTATTTTTTGACCCGGATTGGCAATCAAATATTGTGCGTGAGCTGCAATAACCGGAATAAAATCAGGCATAACTTCACTACTATCCAACATAAAATAGACAGTACGCTTGGACAAAGGGTTATTAGGATCATTAAATTCGGGGCCCAAAGTACTGGCATAATCGCCATTCCCTGACATGCCATTCATACCCGAACCATTAAGCTCTGAACCATTCATACCAGAACCTTTGTTTAAACCGCTGGTTGAAGCATCGTTGATACCGCTGGTCTCGTTTAGACTGCCGTCAGTAAGACTGGTGTCTTTTTCATCAGAGTCACTACAAGCCGATAACATTAGCGTACTAATAGCCAAGGCCAATAGTGTTTTATTTAATCTCATTTTCAATTCCCAAAGTAATTACAAACTATAAAATAACTGTGTTTCAGCCCCAAAAACTAAGGGGCCCAAGCAGGCTCACGAACTTCACCACTATTAAAGACCAACTTTTGTTGCATCTTACCATCTAATGACACTGCAGATAAGAATCCTGTACGGCCTTTTTTTGAAGCATACAGGATCATGCTGCCATTTGGTGCAAAACTGGGGGATTCATCTGATCTACCACCGGTTAATACATTAATAGATCGGCTTGCCAGATCCATAACAGCAATACGATAGTCATTACCATTTCCGTGCACCATCACCAAGCTCTTACCGTCCGGTGAAAAACTGGCTTTGGCATTATAATTACCAGAAAAAGTCAGTCTCTTTTCCTGTCCGCCCTGACTGGAGACGCTATAAATTTGTGGACTACCACCTCTGTCAGAGGTAAAAACAATGCTGCTGCCATCAGGTGACCAGCTTGGTTCGGTATCAATAGAAAAACTTTTGGTTAGTTTGGTTAATGATCGTGTTGACAGATTTAAAACAAAAATATCGGGACTACCATCTTTGGATAAAGTTAAAGCTAATCTTGAGCCATCAGGTGACCAGGATGGTGCACCATTGATGCCTGGAAATTCAGCTACACGTACTCTCTCACCTGTGGCCAATGTCTGCACATAAATGGCCGCTGATTTTCTCTCAAAGGAGACATAAGCTACTTTTTTGCCATCGGGCGACCAGGACGGAGACATTAACGGCTCAATAGATGACGCGACGGTTTGAGGATTAAAACCGTCCGCATCAGCAACTTGAAGCTGTTGTGATTGTTGCTTGGTGCCTTGATTATTTGTCGTGATATAAGCAATACGACCACTAAAAACACCTTTTTTACCCGTTAATTTTTCAAAAATAAGGTCACTGATATGATGGGCGGTTCTACGTAAATCAGCCGCCGAAGAGGTCATTTTGTAACCTAATAACTGCCCGGATTTATAGACGTCAAACAATTGAAACTGAACGTTATATTGACCGCTACCGCTAGCAACAACCTGTCCGATTACCAGATAATTCTGATTTACAGCCTGCCAATCTTTAAAATTAACCTCCCCTGCCGTGCTAGGCCTGCCAGGCATACCTTGCTCGCTCATCATTTTAAAATAACCGCTACGCTCCAGGTCGGCATTGACGACAGCACTAATATTTACCGGCGCACCCTGTGAGGCAAAAGGAACGACTGCAACAGGCACAGCACTTTCAACACCTTCAGTAATTTCAATGGTCAGTGGCGCTGCATAACCAATTGGTAAATTAAAACCAAACAGCACAATTAATAAACTTCTTCTAAAAAAATTCACGCTCACCTCTACGTCTGCACTCAAAAAAAACCGATGTCATTATCACACTACAACTTAATGAGTTAACATCTGGATACGTTAAATTACCTGAAAAACAACCCAATCTTCTATCTTAAAAACCAACCTATTGTAAAAGTAATTCTTTAATTATTTTGGATTAAACAAAAACTGAAATGATCTAAATTCTCTGGAAAATAGCTCTTTATCTTTCGGCACAGGTAGCGGCGATGCTTTGTTAACCGCATTTTCTGCTGACCTGTCAAAAATCTCATCGCCACTACTGGAAACAACTTCGGCATCTATCACGGTACCATCAGACATTAATCTAACCCGGATTGTGCACTTTAAACCCTCCGTAGCAGATATGGGCCGAATCCAGCTTCGATTTACTTTTTGCTGGATGGCAAGTTTTGCCTGTGCAGCTTCTGTCGCTGACGCAGATGCTTTGGCTTTTGCAGCTTCAGCCTTGGCTTGCACAGCAGCTTGTGCGGCCGCCTCAGCCTTTGCTTGTGCAGCTGCCTCGGCTTTTGCTTGTGCAGCAGCTTCGGCTTCGGCTTTCGCCTGCTTGGCGGCCTCCGCTTTCGCTTGTGCAGCTGCTTCTGCTTTGGCTTGTGCAGCAGCTTCTGCTTTAGCCTGTTTGGCAGCCTCAGCCTTCGCTTGAGAAGCAGCCTCAGCTTTGGCCTGTGCCGCAGCTTCTGCTTTCGCCTGTTTGGCCGCATCGGCTTTGGCTTGTTCGGCAGCTTCCGCTTTTGCCTGTTTAGCTGCATCGGCTTTGGCCTGTTCGGCGGCTTCCGCTTTCGCCTGTTTAGCCGCATCGGCTTTGGCTTGTTCGGCGACTTCGGCTTTCGCCTGCTTGGCGGCATCGGCTTTCGCCTGTTTGGCCGCATCGGCTTTGGCTTGTTCGGCGGCTTCCGCTTTCGCCTGCTTCGCAGCATCGGCTTTGGCTTGCTCGGCGGCGTCCGCTTTCGCCTGCTTCTCAGCATCCGCTTTGGCTTGTTCCGCTAAAGCAGTTTTTTCCTTCGATTCTACAGCCTCAAGCTGTTCTTTTGCGGCTGGTTTTTTTACCTCTTTGGCATTTTTTATGACCGCTGCTTCTTCCTGCAAACTGGCGGTATCAATCATTGTCGCGTGGATAATTTCCGAGACAGGCTTAGGTTCTTCTTTTACTTCCGGCTTGTATAATGCACTTAATACAAATAGACCCAAAAGCGTAAAATGTAAAACCAATGCCAGTAAAAATGGCCATGTAAATCTTTTTTGCTTATCCATTTAAATCTATTTTTCTTCCGGCTTGGTCATTAACCCCACAGTAGGCACACCGGCATTTTTTAATGCCGCCATCACTGTAACTACCGTGCCATAACTCACACCTTTATCCGCATTAATCAGTACTTGGGTTTTTGGTTTATTAATCAATATCGCAGCTACCCGGGAATTTATCTCTTCAGGTAATACAGGCTCATCATCCTGACTATCAGACTTGATATAAAACTGGCCCTGTTCTTTAATTGAAATAACAATAGGTGGATTATTGCCGTCACCTTCCGACTCTACCGTTTTGGATTCAGCTTGCGGAAGATCAACTTCTACACCGGTCTGCAACATGGGTGTCGTAATCATAAAAATAATAAGCAATACCAAGGTTACATCAATGTAGGGAACCACATTGATTTCTGCCATTGGTTTTCTGCGTCCGTGTTTCCTGCTCATTTGCTATGCGCCTGTCTTTGCAACAACACGACAAATTCCTCAACAAATAATTCATAACGGCCTGTCAGCCGATCCAATCGGGTAGAAAATCGGTTATAAGCGACTACTGCAGGTATCGCGGCAAACAAACCAATGGCCGTTGCAATCAACGCTTCGGCAATACCTGGTGCGACCTGCGCCAGTGTCGCTTGCTTAACACTGCCGAGCGACATGAAAGAATTCATAATTCCCCATACCGTACCAAATAAACCGACATAAGGACTGGTAGATCCGACCGTAGCAAGAAAGGCCAAATGTTCGTCCAATCGATCCAGTTCACGCGATAACTCGATACGCATAACTCGCTGCGCACTTTCGACTTGCACTGCCGGTTCAACATTACCCGTTTGGCGCATCCGCGAAAATTCTTTATATCCCGCCAAAAATATCTTCTCTATACCTTCTGGCTCAAAATCCTTTGCGGCCAGTTTTCTATAGAGATCGGCCAGGGCAACGCCTGACCAAAATTGTTCTTCAAACTCGTCAGTAATGCCAATCGCCTGATTAAGCTCCTTGCGTTTGGAAAAGATAAACGTCCATGATGCCAGTGATGCTATTAACAGCAACACCATGACAAATTGAACAACAAAACTGGCTTCTTTGATTAAATGGAAAATGGATAAATCAGTGTTCATTCTTTAACAGCTCTAGTAAGTTTTCAGGAATTGCTTTAGGACGCATGCTTTTAGCGTCCAAACAGGCGATACGAATGATGCCTTTACATAAAACATCATCACCTCGTGTAATCAGTTGTTCAAAAATCAGGCTGGCTTTTTTAACGATCGTTACCTCTGCACTTACCTGGATTTGTTCATTAAATCGGGCAGAATGAAGATAATCAATCTGCACGGAACGAACAACAAAAATAATGCTGTCATTGACCATGAGCTCATCCTGCTCATAACCCATTGCCCTGAGCATTTCTGTTCTTGCCCGTTCAAAAAAATTGAGATAATTAGCGTGATACACCACGCCACCGGCATCAGTGTCTTCATAATAAACACGGATTGGCCAGATAAATTTTTTAATATGCATGGTTGACGATTAATGTGCAAAGATTGGGTTGCTCAGAATGCATACTTTATACGGTAAAGACATGCAGGGCGTTTCCTGGATTAGTCCAGAAAATCACCAGGATCACCTGTTTGTTTCGGTAGCGGCAAACCAAAATGCAAATAAGCATTCCGGGTAACAACACGTCCACGGGGTGTCCGCATAATAAACCCTTGTTGCAACAAATACGGCTCCAGGACATCTTCAATAGTGCCACGTTCTTCACTGATAGCCGCTGCCAACGTATCAAGACCTACCGGACCACCGTCAAAATTTTCAATCATCGTCATCAGTAACTTACGATCCAATGCGTCAAAGCCGTTACTATCCACTCTCAACATGTCCAGAGCCTGAATGGATACTTGTTCGGTAATGCTGCCATTACCTTTTACTTCAGCATAGTCCCGCACCCGCCGCAATAATCGGTTGGCAATTCTGGGCGTACCGCGAGAGCGGCGAGCAATCTCATACGCGCCCTTTTCTTCCATGGTAATACCCAAAACTTTAGCGGAGCGTATAGCAATACTGGCCAACTCATCAACCGCGTAAAATTCCAGTCGTTGTACAATACCAAAGCGATCACGTAACGGCGAAGTCAGCAAACCAGCGCGGGTCGTTGCGCCAACCAGCGTAAAAGGCGGTAAGTCCAGTTTGATTGAGCGGGCTGCAGGCCCTTCACCAATCATAAGATCCAGCTGATAATCTTCCATGGCCGGATATAAAATTTCTTCAACTGCGGGACTTAAGCGATGAATTTCATCAATAAATAACACGTCATGAGGCTCAAGGTTAGTCAGCAAAGCGGCAAGATCACCCGCCTTATCCAATACAGGCCCTGAAGTCTGACGAATTTTAACACACATTTCCGCTGCGATGATATTGGCCAGCGTTGTTTTACCCAATCCTGGCGGACCAAAAATCAATACATGATCCAAAGCTTCCTTTCTGGCCGTTGCTGCCTGGATAAAAATCTCCATCTGTGCGCACAATTCTTTCTGTCCGATATATTCAGTCAGGCGCTTGGGTCGAATGGCGCGATCTTGCCGTTCTTCATCAGTATTACCGCGAGCTGTTATCAGTCGATCACTTTCAATCATCTCAGCGCGCCTTGCAATGCCAGCCTGATAATGTCTTCACAGCTTTTACCTTCAATACTAATGTTTTGCACCATTTTGCTGGCATCCAGTGGCTTATAGCCCAAGGAACACAAAGCACTCACTGCTTCCTGTTTTGGATTGCCAATTACTGATTTAGTCATACCGGCTTTATCAGTATTAACTATCGTCGAGTCAATTAAATCCGGTAATTTATCACGCATTTCAACAACCAAGCGTTCTGCTGTTTTTTTGCCAACACCAGGCAAACGCACCAAGGCCAACGTATCGTTATCATTAATGCAGCGATGAAATTCTTCTGCACTCTGTCCTGATAAAATCGTTAAGGCCAGCTTGGGGCCGACACCATTAACCTTAATTAGCGTTCTGAATAACGTGCGATCCGCTTCATTAGAAAAGCCGAATAAAATATGTGCATCTTCGCGGACGACCAGATGGGTATGTAACTTTATTTCTTCGTTAATGGCAGGTAAGTCATAAAAAGTCGTCATCGGTGCCTCTACTTCATAACCAACACCGTGGACATCCAACACTAAAAAAGGCGGTGCTTTATGAACCAATATACCGCGTAAAAAACCGATCATCTCGACACGCCTTGCTTGGCAAGCATGATTGCCGTTTGCTGATAATTGGCATGACAAATTGCGATACCCAAGGCATCACTGGCATCCAACGATAATTCGCCTTGGACATTTAACAACATTTTTACCATGTGTTGAACCTGAATTTTATCGGCAGCACCTTTCCCTACCACCGCTTGCTTGACTTGACGTGCTGCATATTCAAATACCGGTATTACTTTGGTTTGCACAGCACAAATTGCAGCGCCACGCGCCTGCCCCAGCTTAAGTGCCGAATCTGCATTTTTGTGCATAAAGACTTGTTCTATAGCCATTTGATCAGGCTGATAGTTATCAACAATTTCCAAGATTCCGTCAAAAATTTGTTTGAGCCGATCCGGAAAGTAATCCGCTTTAATCCGAATACTGCCACTGGCTATATACTTATAGCCTCGTGGCGATTCTTCTATAATTCCGTATCCGGTTAATCTTGAACCGGGATCTATCCCTAAAATTCTCATTTATTATTAATTAGTGGTAGGGTGCACTATGCGCACCATTTTGCTGGCTTATTGATTAACAAACGCACCAGCACATTTGTATCAACTGCAATCATAAACTCCCGCCGCGTTCTTTTATTGCTTCATCCATTTGTTCCAAGGTAATACCCTGTAGCGCCTGTAAAATGCCGCAAGCCTGTTTAACCTCTGCCAAAGTATGACGTTTAGACGAGGTTTGTTTAACCGTCTGCATATGTAAATAATCTAAATAATCTGCCAGTTTTTCAGGTTCTGATAACAGTGCTTTAATTGACTGGTATTCTTCAAAATCAATCATTGAAAAATTAACTCGGTCGAGTTGGTGATAGCATAACCTACGGGATGCGTCTTACTGCGTTGTAATGTCAAAATACTGTTTAGCAAAGTCAGATATTTTTTTATGTCTTTCGGCAATTTCAGTTTCTGTCCATTGGGATTTTTCTCTTATTTCCGTATAGCTTGATAAAGCGGTATCTTGGAATAATTCACTTTTCTTCTCAAAGGATTTGTTCCCAAACTTACTATTCTGGCTTTGTGTCAACAATGCCAAATTACCCGCTTTATGCAAATGATTTTTCTTAAAATCTTCCGTGTATTCTTCATTGATCGGATTTTGAGGTTTAATATGCTCAATGGTGTAACTGTTGTATAGCTCTTTATCCAACAATGCTCCCGAACGATTTTTTAGTCTTTGACTGTTTTCGTATTGCCACAACACAAATCTAATTGTACTTCTGTCGTAGTGATGGTTTCGATCGTCAAAATACTTCGGAATTATGTTCTTAAAATGGTCTTCGTTGTTCCAATACCATTGAAAGCCTTCTTCTGTTGCTTTCCTTATGCCCCGATACAAGCAATCAAGACTGTATCCATCCTTTTGATTAAAATAGAGTTTTGCGTATTTTGGTAAAGCGTCTGTTTTGTAATTGCCTAATTTAAGCTTGAAGCAAAGAATTTCTAGCAGCTTTAAAATTCGTTTATAAGTCTCTCCTGAAACTTCACCTTTGTAAAAAAGTGTAAGCAATACCAATTTCCAATTTGCTTCATTACCAACAAAGAAGAGATTTATAATTTCTGTTTTATTTTTACTACTTACTATACTTTTTGCGCTGTGTGTAAGCTCTACAAGGTTTTCAAAGAAAAGCTTTATCCATCTACTCTTGTTTTGTTCCTTGCTCAAACGTTCTTTTATTGCTTTGATATTGCCATCTATGTTGAAGAATAAGTTGCAGTAATTGTCTAAAATCTCGTTCTCTGAAAAATAACCTTCAACCGCTTCCATGTATCTGTATGTTTTTGAAATTACGCTTTGGATTTCCGTAATGTCGTTATTTGCTTGGTTAGAGTCTGTACTTTGAATATAAATCTGGTGCATTAAGTAGGCTTTGATTACTTCAAAACGTGATAACTCCTTACCACGATTGTTCTGGTATTCAAAAACTTGTGTTGCCTCAATTTTATTTAATATGAAAAATGTGCTTATGACTGCATTTTCTAAAGTTGCTTGTATCTGTTTAAGGTTATCAACATCGAGCTTACTTAATTCTTGCTCAAAAAAGATAAAGGCTTCAATAATTCGTCTTTGTGAAATTGTTTCAGTACTATCAATTGCAGATATAAGGTGCTTTTGAGTGATTTTTTTGAAAATCACTTGATCGTCATCAATTGTTTTAAATACATCGGTTAAATATGTTGATCTAATAGTTTCGGAATTTTCTCCTTGAGTATTTAAAATCTTGGCAATAGCTGAAAGGAACAATATAGTCGTTGTAAGTCTTTGTTGTCCATCGATAATAAAAAGCACATTACCATCTCTCTCAAACAAAAACTGCCCTAAATAATATGTTTTTCCTTCTTGCTCTAAAAGGTCATCAAGGAATTGAGAACAATGTTGTTTTGTTTCCCAACTATAAGCTCTTTGATAAGCAGGAATTCTAATACAATTTGAACCATTAAAAAGTTGTTGAATATTTTGTGCTACATTTTTTTCTTCCGTTGTAACTGTATTCTCTGTCATAGAGTGACCCTCCTAATAGCTTTAAAGTCAGTATATAACCCAAGACTTGCCGCTTCAGACCTGGTAAGCAAAAAATCATTACCCACACGCACCACTTATAAATCCAACCCAGCCATAATTTCGTCACTGATATCGGCATTGGAATAAACATCTTGCACATCGTCAAGATCTTCCAGGCGATCTATTAAGTGCAGCATTTTTTCTGCATCATCGGCATCGAGTTCAGCCTGGATGGTTGCTTGCATGGTGACTTCAGAACTGTCCGGCTCAAAGCCTGCCGCAATCAGGGCATCTTTTACCGTTAAATACATTTCAGGAGTTGTCATTACATCAACGGCACCATCATCATAGCTAATCACATCTTCTGCACCAACTTCCAGGGCAGCGTCCATCAACGCATCTTCATCAACAGAAGGAGCGTAACTTAAGATACCGACTTTATTAAACAGATAGGCAACCGAGCCATCCGTACCCAAATTACCACCCGCTTTGGCAAAGGCATGACGAACTTCAGCAACAGTGCGGTTACGATTATCGGTTAAACAATCAACGATAACCGCTGTACCGCCAGGGCCATAACCTTCATAACGGATATTTTCATAATTAACACCTTCCAGCGCACCGGCGGCTTTTTTAATGGCGGTATCAATAGTATCGCGGCGCATATTTGCACTCAAGGCCTTATCAACTGCGGTGCGTAAACTTGGATTACTGGCGGCATCAGGGCCGCTGGCTTTAACTGCGACAGTAATCTCCCGCATGACTTTGGTAAAAATCTTACCGCGCTTGGCGTCCTGCCCGGCTTTGCGATGCTTGATATTCGCCCATTTACTATGTCCAGCCATTGTTTCTCTCTTTAAAAATTAGTGTGTGTTTAGGAATAAAGGCTACCAAGCCAGAACAGATAATATCCCCTTGAAGGCATAGAATCTGTAAGAACACACCGTTTTTTATCTTAGCCTTTCTTCGTGTACTTCGTGTCTTCGTGGTGTGCTCTTTCAACAGCTTGTGTAATGCTTATCGACGGAAGCTTATAAAATATGCTCTAAAACCGAAAGCAAGCTAGGTTCCGTGGTATAAAAATCAGCTAATTCACGAACAATCGCTCTATCGACTACCCCGCCAAACCCCAGCACATAAGCGCCAGCCTGTTTGGCCTCCAGATCGGTTTTGCCGTCACCGATCATTGCCAGTGAACCTTGCGCTTTAAGACTGCCGACAATGACAGCTTTGCCACCCGTTCTGGCCAATGGCGAGTTCAAATCATAGTGACCGTAACTGCCATCTTCGTTGAAATAAACATCAACCGCATGTACATGACTTTCCGGTAAGCCCAAGTGCTTTGCCAACGGCAAGATAGCTTGACGCAAGCCACCACTGATAATATGCACGGTTTTATCTTGAGCCAACAAAGCCGCAAAGACCTCTTTAACGCCATCGACTATTTCGGCAATATATAAATCAGCCAACCAGTCGATACTGTTTTGGTCCGGCCGAATAAGCGACAGACGTTTTTCATAAACCGCTTCCAAAGGCACAATTCCATTCATTGCCGCATCGGTCAGCTTGGACATTTCTTCACCCAAACCAACCCGACGGGCAAGCTCGTCTATACCTTCTATTTTGCTTAAGGTACTGTCGCAGTCAAAACATATAACATCAAAATTCATAACGTAATCTGGGTCGCCTGATGCACGGCAGCAATGCCGCACAATTGTTTTAATAAAGCATCGGTTAATGGCTCCGACACACTGATGACAGCCATCGCCTGCTGCAAACCATCTGCTGTACTGACTTGCATGCGGGTAATATTGATATTGGCATTACCCAATAGTGTACTGATTGCCGAAATTACACCGGGCTTATCATCATGTCGGGTAATTAATAAGGTTCCTTCCGGCACAACTTCAATATCAAAATGATTGATACAAACCAAACGCGGTTGACGACCACCCAATAACGCACCCGACAAGGTAATGCTCTGGTCTGCACAATGCCCGGTTACTTTAATCAATGACACATAATCCTGCGATTCTTGGGTAACTGATTCAACCAGCGTAATGCCCTGGCGTTTGGCAATATTCTCGGCATTAACGCGGTTAACCGGCGTAGAAACATTACCACTTAAGACACCGATCAACGCCGCAACGGATACCGGACGCACTGCCACTTCAGCAGCCCGGCCAAATAAAGCCACCTCTATTTTTTCCAGGGGTTGGGTTACCAAATCGACCAGTATCTTGCCTAAGATCGTGGCAAGATTCATAAATTCATGCGCTTTTTTTAACTCTTCCGCCGACAATCTGGGCAAGTTCAAGGCATTAACCGCCTCACCCGTCTTCAGAAACATCACCGCCTGCCTGGCAATTTCCACGCTCACCGCCACTTGCGCTTCAGTGGTTGACGCGCCCAAATGTGGCGTGAAAACAATATTATCCAGCTCCAGCAAGGGCGAATTTACCGGAGGTTCATTTTCATAAACATCCAGAGCCGCTCCGGCAATCCGGTCATTCTTTAAAGCGTCATATAATGCAGCTTCATCAATCAAGCCACCTCTGGCACAGTTGATGATCATGGCTTCTTTCTTCATCATCGCTAACTGGGCGCTACCGATAACATGATGGGTTTTTTCAAAAAGCGGACAATGTAAAGTAAGATAATCGGCACGCATTACTAATTCATCCAGACTGACGGATTCGACACCCAAGCTTGCAAATATTTCTGGCGCAACAAACGGATCATAAGCGATAACATCCATTTTCAAGCCCAAACCACGCTGCGAAACAATTCGCCCGATGGTACCAAAGCCCAGTATCGCCAAGGTCTTGTGAGCGACTTCCGAACCCATCAATTTGGATCGCTCCCATTTACCGGCGCGAATAGAGCGATCTGCGGTAGGCAAATGTCGACTCAGTGACATTAAATGTGCAATAGCCAGTTCAGCCGTGGTCGTCGCATTGGCATCAGGCGTATTCATGACGATAATACCCAGTTCGGTTGCTTCCGGAATGTCGACATTATCAACACCAATACCGGCACGACCGATTAATTTTAAACGTTTGGCGGCATGCAATACAGCCGGGGTAACCTGGGTATCACTGCGAATCAATAAGGCATCATAATCGCCGATAATTTTACAAAGCCCTTCTTCATTAAGTCCCGTCTCGATATGTATTTTTATACCTGACTGTTCATTTAAATAATTAATACCAGCTTCTGCTAATTTGTCGGAAATAAGAATTTTTTTCATGGCATTATTGATTAAAAAGATTACCCGTTAAAAAATACACAGTCTAACAGCTTTGCTATAATCCCGATATTGCCAAGTGAGACATTAACGCAAATGCCCGAACAATCGCCTTCCCTTACTGTAAAGACTCGATTTATTTTATTGGTCACCTTATTAATACTGCTGGTATTTATTTTGGTAAGCGTCATCAATCGCACCGCTATCCAAGCGCCCGATGTGACATTCACGAGCATTACCGGTAAAAAAATTGCCTTAAAAGAGTTACGCGGTAAACCGGTTATCATCACTTTCTGGGCAACCGATTGTCCGGGCTGTATAAAAGAGATTCCCCACTTGATTGATCTTTATACACAATATCACCAGCAAGGCCTTGAAATTATAGCGGTTGCCATGTCTTACGACCCACCTAATCATGTCATTAACCTGACTGGAAACCGGCAACTGCCTTATCATGTCGCACTGGACTTAACAGCCGAACACGCTCAGGCCTTTGGCGATATACAATTAACACCCAGCACATTTTTAATTAGCCCGGACGGATTGATTGCCCTAAAAAAAACCGGCATGTTTGATCCCGCGGAAATAAAAACCCTTATTGAAACATTTATAAAAGGATAAGCCATGCTCTGGTTAAAAGCACTGCACTTGATTTTTATGGTCACCTGGTTTGCCGGTCTTTTTTATCTGCCACGCCTGTATGTTTATCATGCCATGAGTTCTGATGAAATTAGCAATGAACGTTTTAAAGTAATGGAACGTAAACTGTTTTACGGCATTATGACGCCGGGCATGATAGTGACATTTATATTTGGTATCTGGATGCTGACTGATTATGCGTGGGGACTTTATTCTGCCAGTGGCTGGCTACATGCAAAATTAACGCTGCTTGCACTCGCACTGGTTTATCACTACTTTTGCGGCGTGTGGCTTGCCGACTTTAAACATGACCGCAATCAGCACAGCCATGTTTATTACCGCTGGATGAATGAAGTACCGGTATTGTTTTTGGTGGGCATTATCATTTTGGCGGTGGTTAAACCTTTTTAAAATATAGTCTTTCAGAAATTAAATTTCTAATTCACGTCGGTGTAAGCTCATACAGATAACATCCCTTGAAGGGATGGTATCTGTTAACATCGAAATTATTTATCTGAAAATGGATAGCTATATCGCGCCAATTATCACGGCATTGCTTTTAAAAACGGTACAGGCCGAAATACCCGGCTTCAAACCTAATGTTTCTGCACTGGCTTGGGTTATGGTGGCAACAAGACTATCGCCACTGGGCAGATTAATCACAACCTCGGCATCAACGCCGTCATATTGCATACGAATCACCGTACCGCGCAGACAGTTTCGCGCTGACAAAACGTAGCTATTCGGATCGGTGATGACAATAATCTCGGGATCATTAATTAGTAGCACTACATCGCCACCGATACCGAGTTCAAGGTGTTTAAGCTCAGTCAAAGTCAGGGTAGCCACAAGCTGTTCGCCACCTTTTAATTCAACCAATACTTCGGCATTAACCGCACCATTTTGAATGGCGGTAATGGTGCCAAACAGCTGATTGGTTGCACTGGTTTTGATCACCAAGCGCTTAAGCAGCATTTGCACATCAGGATCGTTGACCAAACCCTGATTGAGTTGCTGTAAAAATTGCTCATGCTGCTGTTCCAGTCGGGTAAACAACTGCAGCAGCGATTGACCAGCGGTGGTCAGGCAAGTACCACCGCCTTTGCTGCCGCCGGTAGCGGTGCTAATCAACACTTTGGGAGCAAGATTATTGGCACGCTCGATTATCTGCCAGGCGCCTTTGTAGCTTAATCCTACTTGCTTGGCGGCCTGATTGATGGAGCCACTTTGCTCTATAGCCCTCAACAAGCCGATCATGCGACTATCCAGTCCACCGACCAGACGTAATTCGCCCTCAACCCAAGGCCTGGTTATACTGTCTTGCTGTTTTTTTGGCATTTCATTATCTAAGTTGTGAAGACTTAAAAGAGCCAAAATCCTTTTCAGCTCAAGCCTTGTTTCTTTTTCAGCAATAATTTGTTTCTAATTATCGTTATTTATTTTTATACATAACGTAATATACTAGATCTGGATCTTATCCTGAATATTGCCAACAAGTTTTATTTAAAAAAATCGATCAAGTGCCGATGCAAGGTTACTAGTGTAATTATAGGGCGCTCATGTTTCTACAAAGTAAATTTTTTACTGTTTCGCTTCTTAATCGAACAATTAGCCCAATTACCACTAACTTTAGCGATAATCGGAATATACCACTTAAGTATTCCCCTATTAATAGTGTTAGTATTAAGCCTAAGTCCAACCAATGAGAAATACTATGAAAACAAGTGCACGTAATCAATTTAGTGGAACCGTCAGTGAAGTACTTATCGGCACAGTCAACGCAGAAGTTCATATTGGCTTGAAGGGTGGAGAAATCATCGTAGCCTCAATTACCAAGGAATCTGCCGAAACTTTGAACATCAAGACCGGCACTGAAGTCATTGCCTTGGTCAAGGCTCCACAAATCATCATCGTCACTGATTTTGGCGGCTATCGTGTTTCTGCACGTAATCAGCTAACAGGCACGGTAACCCTGGTTAAACCTGGCGCAGTAAACACCGAAATCGACATTGAGTCAACGGGCGGCGAGCAAATTACTGCTACCGTTACCAACGACAGTGTCGAAACCCTGGGTTTGCGCAAAGGCCAAGCGGTCACCGCTATCTTTAAAGCAGGCGCCGTTATTCTGGCTGTCGCCAAATAATTTTACACAACTCAACTGTAATCCGGCTTTTTGTTACAGTTGGGTGGCCTTTACAATAGAGGTCACCATACTGCTGCAAATGAATGTAAAACTGCATACAAACCAATAGGCAATCGGCACCATATTGTCCTAAATAACCTGCCCGCTAAAGCCTCAGTCTTTATTTACCACCAAAGCCCTCTATTTATCCATCAAATCCATTTTATACAGACTTCATATTCAAACTGAAGAGCCTTTCAGGTTCTGTCATCTTTACATAATCAAGCCCTGCAATTATTTACCCACCAACAACAATCTATTTCCATTATCGTTATTTACTTTTATACATAACGAATTATAATGAAGTTGTTTTTATTACAGAGACTTATCTGAATAAGATCTGTTACATCGACGAAACAACATCGATGCGCCTTCCTAATGACACACTATCGGTGATTGTGATGCAACCAAGAAAAAATCAGGCAAGAGCTACTGTCAGCCGCGCACTTAAATTAATTATCGCCGGCGGCTTCTCTATAAGCGGCAACGATACCATTGAAGCAGCGGAAAAGAAAACTTACACTCGGGTACCCTTTGGTGCCTTCTCCAGTCAAATGGAAGATGCTTTGTTGGGATCAGATAAATATGAAAAACCGGTCTGGAATCTGCACGATACTTTGAAATTGCCAAATTGGCTGTCTGCAACACTCGAACAGCGCACCCGCTACGAAACCATGTCCGGATCTTTCAAAGCCAACAGTAAAGGCGGTGACCAGCAAATTCCACTACAAACCACGCTATGGCTGGAAGCTCGTTTAAGTTCATTCCGGCTTGGCACCGAGTTCATGGATGCCCGTGCATTGAATTCCGACAGTAGTACCGGTATGAATAACACCATGAGCAATACTTTGGATTTTTTACAAGGTTATGCAGCCTGGTCTGACCAAAATATATTATACAGCGGCTTAGGTGTTGAGGTTATTGCCGGCAGGCAAACCCTAAATTTCGGTAGCCGGCGGCTGGTGGCAAGGAATACCTTCCGCAACACCATCAATAGCTTTACCGGGATAAAGGTACGGGTGATCGATTACGGTAACTGGAAGTTCAACGGCTTTGCCAGCACACCGGTCAATCGACTCCCGACTTCTTCCTCCGGTCTGCTCGACAATGACCAGGTTTTCGACAGGGAAAATACCAACACCTGGTTTTCCGGTGGATTCCTTGAAATGAATGAACTGGGTTTGGGCATCAGCAGCGAGTTGTATTTGTATCATCTTGACGAAGGTAGCAGCACCAGCGTGCCGACCCGTCACCGCCGCTATTTTACGCCCGGTACGCGCTTTTTCAGCAAACCCGCCACGGCAGCAATTGACTTTCAACTGGAAACCATCGGTCAGTTCGGCACTGTACAGGAGACCACTGCACCTAACAGTAAAAATCTCAACCATAATGCCTGGTATCAACATGCTGATATCGGTTATACCATTGATATGCCATGGTCACCCCGCCTGGGGTTGGAATATGATTACGCCAGCGGCGACAAAAACCCAAAAGATAATCAAGACCAGCGTTTTGATACCCTTTACGGGGCCCGCCGTTTTGACTTTGGCCCCACCGGCATTTACGGCGCATTCTCTCGTGCCAACATCAACTCGCCCGGTTACCGTATCAACCTTGCGCCCCGTTCCGATGTGTCATTACAACTTGACCATCGTATATTCTGGTTGGCAGAGGCAACCGATTGTTGGGGCGGTGCCACCTGTAGCGGCACTAATTTTATTCTCCAGGACAAAACCGGTCGTAGCGGTAATAATGTCGGCTCACAGATTGATTTAATTGCGCGCTGGGATTTTAATAGCAGCCTGAATTTTGAAACCGGTTATACCCATTTATTTAAAGGCTCATTCGCCGAAAATGCGCCGCAAGCTCCAGCCCCTGTCGATGTCAATTACGTTTATATAGAAAGCATGCTGAGATTTTAAGCACAGCTTATGGAAATATACGGCCCTCGCCGATTGAGCAAGGCCTGCCAAGCCCATTTTTTATTTGCCCTGGAGATAGATCATGTCACTTAATGCTTGTTCACGCGCAGTCATACTGTCAATGTTGCTGCTATTTAGCCAAACCACTTGGGCAGCTACCGTGCTGGTCGCCGTTGCTGCCAATTTTAGCAAACCGATGACGGAAATAGCCGCCGAATTTGAAAAAGCGACCGGGCACAGCGCCCACTTATCATTTGGATCGTCGGGTAAATTTGTTTCGCAACTGGGAAATGGTGGTCCTTTTGAGATACTGTTATCAGCAGACGAAAAAGGTCCGCAGAAACTGGAACAAGACGGCTTTACTGTCCCGAACAGTCGTTTCGTCTACGCACAGGGCAGACTGGTTTTATGGTCGGCAAAACCCGGTTACATTGATGATCAAGGTAAAATTTTAACAACCGGCAACTTTAAGCATTTGGCCCTGGCTGATCCGAAACTGGCGCCTTATGGCGCTGCGGCCGTGGAGGTCTTGAAAAAACAAGGGCTGTTCGAGAAATTGCAACCCTTGTTCGTACAGGGTGAAAATATCGCGCAAACTTACCAGTTTATTAATACCGCTAACGCCGAATTAGGCTTTGTCGCCTTATCGCAAGTGATTGAAAACGGTAAAATTACTAACGGCTCAGGTTGGATTATTCCCGACAATGACCACACACCAATCCGCCAAGGTGCAGTTTTAATGAAGAAGGGTGCTGAAAATCCGGCTGCACCAGCCTTGCTAAATTACTTAAAATCCGCACCGGCATTGGCTATTATCAAAAAATACGGCTACGATTTACCTCAATAATAATTGACATTACTTTACTTTAAGCTGAAAACAATCACCACGAAGACACGAAGGTTTAAGAACGGTACCGATGCCGGTCGAGGTTTGCAAACCCTGTCACGTCTCAGGTGGTTTGTTCCAGACAGGTAACATCAAATAATATAAAGAGCCGCTCATGCTAACTTCTGCCGATCTCGATACACTTTTTTTAACCTTTAAAGTAGCCAGCTTAGCGACATTTTTAATGCTGTTGCTTGGTACTCCGCTGGCTTGGTGGCTGGCGCGGACGAATTCTGGCTGGAAAGGCTTAATCAATGCCGTCGTATCGTTGCCGCTGGTACTCCCACCGACGGTATTGGGCTTTTATTTGCTGGTATTGATGGGGCCTACGGGAGCCATTGGTGAATTGACCAGCTGGTTGGGATTGGGTACGTTACCGTTTACCTTTGCCGGATTGGTGGTGGCCTCGGTGTTGTATTCGATGCCGTTTGTTGTGCAACCTTTGCAGGCGGCGTTTACCAGCATTGGTGAGCAGCCGTTGGAAGCGGCGGCAACCTTGCGAGCCAGTCCTTTGGATACGTTTTTTAGCGTGGTTATACCGCTGGCGAAACCCGGATTTTTGACCGCCACCATTTTAGGCTTTACTCATACGGTCGGTGAATTTGGGGTCGTGCTGATGATTGGCGGTAATATTCCCAATAAAACCCGCGTGGTATCGGTGCAAATTTACAATCATGTCGAAGCGCTGGAATACAGCGAAGCGCACTGGCTGGCAGGTTGCTTGCTGGCGTTCTCGTTTGCCGTACTACTGACACTCTATACCGTATTAAAAACCCAACCTGTTACTCATCCACTGAAATGACGCAACCGATCACTGCCCGCTTCAAACTCAACTATGACGACTTTATCCTGGACGTCGACTTGCAACTTCCGGTCACCGGCATTACTGTATTGTTCGGCCATTCCGGATCAGGCAAAACTACCCTGCTACGCTGCATTGCCGGTCTGCAACACGCGCAGCAAGGCTTTCTGGAAATCAATGGTAAAGTCTGGCAAGACAGCCAGAAAAACCTGTTTTTGCCTACCCATAAACGGGCATTGGGTTATGTATTTCAGGAAGCCAATCTGTTTCCACATTTGACGGTAGCAGGAAACTTACAATTTGGTTTGAAGCGAATAACCAAAAAACCGGACGCTATCGATCTTCATCGTATTCTGGAATTGTTGGGTATCGGGCATTTACTTAAGCGCATGCCGGATCGATTGTCAGGCGGCGAAAGGCAGCGAGTTGCCATCGCCCGTGCCTTGGCTTTAAATCCGGAAATATTGCTGATGGATGAACCGCTGGCATCACTGGATTTTAAGCGCAAACAGGAAATCCTGCCGTTTTTAAGTCGACTGCATCAAGAACTAAATATTCCGGTTTTGTATGTTACCCACTCTCAACAGGAAGTTGCGCAACTGGCAGACACGCTGGTTATTCTGGAAGACGGAAAGGCACTGGCCTGTGGATTTCTTTCGGAAACGCTGAGTCGTCTCGACGTACCACTGGCACAAGACCGGGAAGCCTCCTCAGTTTGGCAAGTCACTATCATAGAACATGAAACCGACTATCATCTCACTCATGTCGCTTTTGCGGGTGGGACGCTCAGTTTGCCGATGATCGATGTCAAAATCGGTACTTCGTTACGTGTACAAATTTACGCACGCGATGTCAGCATTGCCCTTAAGGCAACGACTGGCACCAGTATTTTGAATGTGCTACCGGCAACCATCACCGGTCTTACTGATGATCGCAGCGGTCAGAGTGTCGTACGATTACAGGTTGGAAATCAGACACTGCTCGCGCACATAACCCGCAAATCAACAGTATCGCTTAACTTACAAATTGGCATCGCAGTTTATGTGCAGATTAAAGGTACATCGATATTGAATTAACGGCTGCCGACTTAAACCGGGACAGATACCATTTCTTCAAGAGTGGAATCTGTAAAAACATCCCGGTTTAAATTGGTAGTCGAATTAACAATTTGGGAGCGTGCATAACGCATTAAAGCGGTATTCACATTTTGATCGATTCAGACGGAATGACTATATTTCTTTTTTCCAATAGATCGTTTTAGAAAACAAGCCTTTTGTTGCGACAATTTTAAGATTATTACCTTCCAAGAAGAGTTCGCAATCAGCGGTTACTTCTTTTATTGGGTTAAATACGGTAGCAGTCCATTTACCGTCAGAAAATTTGACATCGTTTAATATAACCACTTTTTTGTCTATTGCTTCACCGATAAAACCGGCACCCACTTTAGTAATAACAACGTCCTTTCCCTCGGCGGTTTTCCATGTTCCGGCAAAGTTATCATCGGCCCCTTGGGCAAAACAGACTGCACTGGTTAAAAATACCAATAAAAATGCCACGATTGCTTTCATTTTTTTATGCCTCATAATTTTTTGTGTTTGATTGAAAAAGCGTCATTAATATACTACAAAATTATTATGATACCGTATCTATTCGACTGACAATTTCACTGGACGCCAATTCCAAACCACTCTTATAACACTTGAATGCGTTATCTTTATCGCCTTGTGCAAACAACAAATCACCCAATAATTGATAAGCCTGAACGGTAGGTTCTGCAGCGATACTTTTAGCGAGATAACTTTCAGCTTTAAAGGTGTCGTCACATTTAATGGCCAAGTTACCGAGAACCGCTAACAACACGGCATTTTCTTGATGTACATAAGACCATTTTTCAGCGGTTTCAAGCTGCTTGGCAACATCATTCGACTGAATGCTTCCGAACAATACCACTAAGGTTTCATCCCAGGCAACGGATAAAGTACCGGCCAGCTCGTTTTCAATCTCGGCACCTGCCCCGGCATCAATCATTGCGGCAAAATAGATAGCCGAAATACCTGCCATGGCTTTTATATACTTGGGAACTTCTGACCATAATGCTTGAATTTCTTCAATCTTGCCTTTTTCAGCAGACTGTTTTAGCAACTCACTAAAGGCCTCGGTTTCCAGTAACTTTACTTCGGCCTCCATCAAAATTTTATTAGTATGCAACGAAGGAATGAGTTTTCTTATCCCTTGCCAGTCGCCTACCTGCTGATAAGTTTGATGCAATAGCTTTAAAACGCTGGCATGCGTCGGGTCAATGGAATGTAATCGGGTCAAGGTTTCCAAGGCCTGCTCAAACTGATTCCCGGATAAATTCAGTTCGGCTTGCGTAAGACCTATAACCACACTGGAATCAGGTGCCTGATCAGTAGCTGTTCTTAAATACTCATCTCTTTTATCAAATGCACCACGCGATTGGGCGGCTCTTGCGGCAGTCAAATAATGAATTAACGGCGCACCACTATGAGATGCGTGTTTAATTAAAATATTTTCCGCTTTTTCCCAATTACCTTCTGCAGAGTCAACCAAACCAGCAATCAATGCTTCTTGAGAGCGGTTAAATTTAATATTTTTACCACGACTCTGCATTTGCCCGGGCAATCTGAACAACCAACCCAAAACACGGAAGAATAGATACAACACAAAAAAACCAAATATCTGGCTAACTGCAAAAACTACAAGCGATGTTTCCAGCGACCAATGCCCAATACCAATCAGTACATAGCCGGGATTATCATATTGTTGTAACCAGTAATTGACAAAAAATGCCAAGACAACTGTGGCAATAAGGGGACCTAGAAAATAAAATAATTTTTTCATTATATATTCTCTATTATTGCGCCGCAGGTACTGCTTCAGAGGGAACGATTACTTCAGTCGGCTTCGTTGATTCAATTTTCTCAACAGGTACAACTATTTCAGTTGGCTTGACGGCATCAACATTCTCTACCGGCACAACTGTTTCAGCGGGTTGCATACTTTTATCTGTTTCTATTCTCAGCTTGGTAATATCCCTGAGCATTTTTAACGATAAGCTGATGTCAGGAAACTGGCTGCGAATTTTAATAGTAGTAAATCTATCCAACTCGGCAATAAAATTATTCACCTCTACATCCTTGGTGAAATGCTCTTCTGTCCATTTTTTTGCATCTGCCAGACCGGAATGAAAAAGTCCTTCATTATGCTGAACCAGGGCAATTTTTACCATTTCCAGCTTTACTCTTAATTGCTCTTTAATAAATTGCGCTTCTTCGGGTGTCAGTATTTCTTTAACTTCATGTTCTGAGTGTCTGATGGTGACGATGCCTTCCAGTTGATCCATGGCTGAATCAATCATACCTTGATCTGCTGTTGCTTCACCAGATGGCTCCTTTTCTGCAACAGGCGGTGTAAAAGCTTTACCTGTGTAAGGCAAAAACAAGACTAATTTATCAACCCGATCTTGCATAGCCTGAATTGCCGCATAAATACCCACAACATCAGGCACGTTAACTCTCTTGACCACGTCAATTTCTTTGGCAATCTGTTCCCGTACTTTAAATGCACCAACATCTCCGCTTTCTCTTAAGCGCTGATCGGCTGCTTCTAATGCTTCACGTGTGGTATTAACATCACCGATTAAATGCAATCGTTCATTGGCAACACTTAATAAATACTCGGCATCGGCGATTAACCAGTCACCACGGGTCTTGCCCAGTTGACGCTGGATTCTGGCAATAGAATCATTCAACTCTTTGCGGGTACTTTCCAATTTTTCGTTGTGTAAGCTGGAGAAGTCAGCAAGTGTTTTGGTAAAGTGAGTATCTTTACCGGCAACAGTAGATTCTATGGTTGCAAGTTGGGACTGAATGGCAACAAGTTGGGACTGATAGTCAGCAATCTGCTTTGACATCTGCCCTTTAACTTCACCACCCAAGCCTTCCTGTTGGCTTCGTAATTGTGTAAAAAAATAAAAACCGGCACCTGCAAGTCCAATAATAATGAGCAGTACAATAATGCCAAACCATAAGCCACTCCGCGATCGCTGGATTTGTTTGGTCTCGCTCAGATCTTGTTCTTGTTGTTCACTCAATTCGGCCACTCTATTCCTCCTGTTACACACATTGATACTGTCTCAAGAATTGCCATATCTGAAGGACTCTGGGTCACTGCAATTCGTTTAAAGCCTAAGTCGGCAGCTATTTGCCTTATTCTGTTACTAACTACCACGAGAGCCACTTCGAACAATCGCTGATGATATTTTTCTGCCAACATGATTAACAAGTTTTGCAAGGCTTCACCACTGGTTATCGTGATGACATCCAACTTATCTTGGGCAATCAATAAACTGACTTGCGAGCTGTCAATATCCGGAATTATTCTTTTATAGACATCCAAATACTCAACAATTGCACCTCTACTGCGTAACGTAACGGCCAATTCTTCACGTCCACCTTTGCCACGAACGATTAAATAATGCTGCCCGGCAATATCCTTCATTTCCGGCATTGCCAGCAATGCCTCGCTATTATAGCCACTTTCAGGTACTAAATCGACCGGCAAGCCAGCCATAGCCAAGGCTTGCGCAGTTGCCTTTCCTATTGCAACAATTCGTATTGACTTAATCTTTTTAATTTTAACATCATCTGAATAGTAACTGTGCATTGTTACTGCATTAGCACTAATAAAAATAAGCCATTGATACCCGTCCAAATGTGTCAGGGTATTGTCTATCTCGCCAGAATTATCCAACGCCGCAATAGCGAGTGTTGGAAACCGTACAGCCACACCACCGCACGCTTCAATTAAATGACTTAAGTTTTCTGCTTGATGTGCCGGACGAGTCACTAATACCTGCGCGCCCTTTAACGATTTAATCAATGAAATAACGCCTGCAAAATTTCATCCGCACCCTGCGCCAGAAGATCTTCAGCAATCCATCGACCGATAACTTCACCCTGATCCAACCCGCCCGAACGTTGCGATCTATACAGCACACTACCATCAGGATTGCCAACTAATCCGCGCATGACTATTTGCCCATCCTGTAATTGCGCAAAACCTGCAATTGGCACTTGGCAACCACCATTCAATCGTGCATTCATCGCTCGCTCGGCAGAAACACAAAGACCCGTTTCTGTATCATGCAACGCACTTAAAATTTTGTTAATTTCCAAATCATCGGTGCGGCATTCTATACCAATGGCACCCTGCCCAATTGCCGGCAGACTCACGTCGGTATCTAGCGATTGCGTAATACGTTTAGTCATACCCAATCTTTTTAAACCGGCTGATGCCAGAATAATTGCATCATAATCACCCGCATCCAGCTTGGCTAATCGGGTATTAACATTACCTCTTAACGGGACAACTTCAGCATCAGGAAATTTTTCTTTAAGCTGGCATTCCCTGCGCAAACTGGACGTGCCAATTCTGGCATTTTTCGGTAAGTCGTTTAACGCTGAGTAACGATTCGATACAAAGGCATCTGTTGGATCTTCGCGAGTCAAAATAGCCGCCAAATGCAAACCGTCAGGAAAATCTACCGGCACATCCTTCATCGAATGCACGGCAATATCAGCCAATCCCTCCAACATGCCTTGCTCCAACTCTTTGACAAACAAGCCCTTGCCGCCAACCTTGGCTAAAGGTGCGTCGAGAATTTTATCGCCCCGCGTCATCATTTTAACCAATTCCGTCCTGACACCTGGAAATGCCAGTACCAATAATTCTGCGACGTGCTCTGCCTGCCACAATGCTAATGGACTCTGACGTGTTGCAATACGAATAATTTTTTCAGCCAAAAGGAAACCTTCATTTTTCAAAAATGGGTTTATTGTAACCTTATTTAACTTAATGGTAAGTTATAGCGCATTAATATTTTGTTTGATTAAACATAAAGCAATCATTCCTTGGAAGTCAATTAGTACTCTATTATCTAATTGCATAATCGTTTTACTGCCCCCTAAAACTTATTCTCGACAGCATTTTTTAAAAAAACTGCGCCATTATGCTGTAAAATTAATTTTTTTTCAGATGACATGGCACATGGCTCTTAATTCCATACAACGCATTGCGTTAACTCCCGGAGAACCTGCCGGCATAGGCCCCGATCTTTGCATCCAACTGGCACAGCAGGATTTACCCTGCCAACTCATCGTAATAGCCAGTCCTGAATTATTGACGCAACGCGCCGAACAGTTAGGCCTGTCTATCCGGCTAAATGAATTTGATCGCTCGCTACCGCCAACAAACCAGAAAGCCGGAAACTTGACGATACTACCTGTTGAACTCTCCGAACCTGCTCAGTGTGGACAAACAAACCTGTTGAACAGCCGTTATGTATTAAAAACAATTACTATAGCAACGAAAGGTTGCATGGATAGGCTTTTTGACGCGATGGTGACGGGGCCTGTCCATAAAGGCATTATCAATGATGCCGGCTTTGTCTTTAGCGGTCATACCGAATATATTGCCGAAATTACCGGCGGACATCCGGTAATGATGTTGGCAACACCAGGCTTGCGGGTTGCCTTGGTGACAACCCACTTACCTCTTGCTGAAGTCAGTCCGGCTATCACTCATACACGCCTGAGAGCCGTCATTCGCATACTGGATCATGATTTACGTACACGCTTTAACCTTGATAATCCAAAAATACTGGTATGTGGGCTTAACCCCCATGCCGGAGAAAATGGTCACCTGGGTCGTGAAGAAATTGACGTTATTGAACCCGTATTGGAAGGCTTTCGCCAGCAAGGCCTGAATCTTCAGGGGCCACTCGCGGCAGATACCTTGTTTACTGCTAAATACCTGGACTCTGCAGATGCCGTGTTAGCCATGTATCATGATCAAGGCTTGCCGGTGCTTAAATACCTGGGCTTTGGAAAAGCGGTCAACATCACGCTGGGACTGCCTATTATCCGTACCTCTGTTGACCATGGCACTGCTTTAGACTTGGCAGGTACTGGCAAAGCCGATATCGGCAGCCTGCAATTTGCGTTGCAAACGGCATTAACAATGGCAACTAACCCTTCTTTATAAAATGACACATACTCCACGCAAACGCTTTGGTCAGAATTTTTTACATGACCATAATATTATTTACAGCATACTTTCCAGCTTACAGGCAAAACCTGGCCAACATTGGGTTGAGATAGGCCCTGGCATGGGAGCGTTAACAGAACCTTTATTACAGCAGAAATTACGTCTTGATGTAGTTGAACTCGACAGGGATCTGGTGGTATTGCTAAAGGACAAATTCAAACAACATGATAATTTGCAAATTTACAGTGCCGATGCCTTAAAATTCGATTTTTCAGCACTGGCTAAAGATAATGAAAAACTCCGTATCATTGGCAATTTACCTTACAACATTTCAACGCCGCTAATGTTTCACTTACTAAATAATGCCTCTTGCATAGAAGACATGCATTTTATGCTGCAAAAAGAAGTCGTTGACCGAATTTGTGCGGCTCCAGGCAGTAAAAAATATGGCAGACTTAGCGTCATGATGCAATATTTCTGTGCAACAGAACTGTTATTTGACGTCCCCCCTGAAAGCTTTGACCCGGCACCTAAAGTCATGTCGGCAATTGTAAGACTGGTACCGCATCAACAACCGCCCGTTAAAGTTAATGATATGACAAAGCTCAATAGAGTCGTCGTACAGGCATTCTCGCAGCGCCGTAAGACATTGCGTAATTCCTTAAAAAAACTCATCGATGAAGATGTTATTATCGCCCTGAACATCGACCCTACATTAAGGGCTGAAGCATTATCACTGAATGATTTTGCAAAATTGAGTAATGTTTTACAAGAAATGCCTTGACCCTGCGACAATATGTCACGCGGCAATATGCCACATTCCCTCTTTTAATTTTTATGGTTATTATAACTGCAACTCTTGAGATGCAAACTTCCTCCTCGGAAATCAGAGCGTTATATCCTTCTTTTAATGCGACCTCATAAGTCGCATTTTTTTTGCCTGCAATTCCATTGTCTCTGCGACAATTTGTCACGCGGCAATATGCCACATTCCCTCTTCTACTCTTTATAGTTATTATAAGACCAACTCTTGAGATGCAAACTTCCTTCCCGGAAATCAGAGCGTTATATCCCTCTTTTAATGCGACCCAATCAGTCGCATTTTTTTTGCCTGATGTTTTTTCTCAAAAAACATTTTGACAGACAAAACCAGTTATACTTCTCCGTATTGACTGGTATCAAAAAAAAACCATTATTCAATTCAACTCAAAACTAAATTACAACCCGCTATTTTCGGACAGCCTTCTAGTAGCATAGCTTATAAACGCTAACTTACTATCAAACTTGGAATTATTTATATTTACCCCCCCCTATGAGAACACCATGAACTACTGGCTAATGAAATCAGAACCTGATGTGTTTGGCATTAATGATCTTTACAACAAGCCAAACCGGACCGAGCATTGGGATGGCGTGCGTAATTATCAAGCCAGAAACATGATGAGGGATGCCATGAAACTGGGTGACCACGTATTTTTTTATCATTCAAACTGCGACCAACCTGGCATTGTTGGAATTATGGAAGTCGCTAAGGAGGGTTATCCTGACTTTACTGCCTTTGATCCTGATGATAGCCATTTTGATCCTAAAAGCGATCCCACCCAGCCTCGATGGATAATGGTTGATGTTAAATATGTCAGAACATTATCCCGGACCATTACGCTTAAAGAATTAAAGTCACGCCCCGAATTGACAGGAATGGTGCTGTTAAGGCGAGGTAACCGCTTATCTATAATACCAGTGAGCGAAGAAGAATGGCGGTATATTATTTCGCTAGAGACAACTCAGCCAATTATGGAAGTTTCGTAGTAAAGACTGCAAAACAGTTCAATTCTTATCCCTTGCCGCTTTATGAGTTTGCTTAACTTGAAACACGGACATTGACTTCTCAGTCGACCTTCTTTTTGCTTCTACTTATGAGACACCTATTATGGTATCTGTCGGCATCTAAATTATTTATCTGAGAGATTATCGCTACTTTCTATTACAACGCTTTAGTTTTGATTTTTGCACAGCGAGTGCATTGATAAGCTGTAATCAATTTCCCCTGCTTAACATCAAACTGCTTTTCCTTGAGGATTTCCCATTTATGGAAACCACTACGGCATAAAGTATTACCTTTATGCCGCTGAGCGACGGTTGGTCGTTTAAACTGAACAATATCACCCACGATTTTTCTTTAACTCAAAATCATGCTCATTTTTTGGCAATAGCATTCCATGCCGTTAACCATGTTTGCGACAGATAGGTATCGGCTTTTTTATCCAACGCACCGGTTAATACTGATCGCAAGGTATTATTGATAACGCCAAAGAAATAGGCATTGACCAACTGCGGATCAATATCACGTATTTCACCCACTTTTATGCCCACCTGAATGATTTTAATAATTTTTACAAATGCGGCGGTTTCCATCACCGGTTTCTCTTCGGGTAAAAACTCATTAAGTTTTAAAATCAGCAGAAACTGCATAACATCCGGTGCATCGTCAGTCAGCTTGAAAAATAAATCAACAATGCTACGTAACTGCTCTGAAGGCTTTTCATTTCGGCGCCTGATATCATCAAAAGAAATATTGAAGCTATCAAAAATATTGGTATACAGTTGTGCCGCCATCATGTGCTTATTTTTGAAATGATGATAAATAGCTGAGGTATTTTTCATACCTGTAGCCGCAGCAATATCTACTAACGATGTAGCAAAATACCCTTTTGTGGCAAATAACTTTAAAGCCGCCACTAATATCTCGTCTTGCGTTTCAGCTCTTGGCTGAATAATTTCTATTTCCTGATCCATTTTTTTTGCCGCAGCGTATCAATATGCTGTATCTGAGTGTGTTAAAAAAAAATGGCTTTCAATGTCAGTCAGGGCATTTAACAGTTAGCAGTTAAGCTTTATCATTTACCCCACTAAAAAAGCGGAAAGCCAAAAAATCAAACAGGTTTATCAGTAACAAACCTGAAAGTGTAATATATTTATTTTTCCTTAATGACTGCCAAAGCAGCGCTTAGGTAATTAATCATAGACCATAATGTCAGGACGGCAGAAATATACAGCAAGCCATAGCCAATTAAATTAATGGGCATACCCAATAAATCTTCACGATATAACAACATGCCAATTGATAGCATTTGTGCGGTAGTTTTCCATTTACCTAATTGAGAGACTCTTACTTTTGCTCGTTGGCCGATTTCTGCCATCCATTCCCGCAGTGAAGCAATGGTTATTTCTCTGGCGATAATAATCGCGGCAGGAATCGCCAGGTAAGGCGTCGCTTGCTGTTGAACAATTAAAACCAGTACGATGGCGACCATTAGTTTATCAGCAACAGGATCTAAAAAAGCACCAAAAGGGGTTTCCAGTTGCATTTTTCTGGCAAGGTAGCCATCCAGCCAGTCGGTAAAGCCAGCCAACAAAAAAATCAGGGTACAAGCCAGATTGGAATATTGCCAGGGCAGATAAAAAACCACGGTTAATAACGGAATTAACGCAATTCTTAACAGCGTAAGATTTGTAGGTATGTTAAATTGAATCGTCATCTTGATGATGAAATAGCCCGTAAATTCGTTGTGCCAAATGCCGACTTATGCGGTCCACGCTACAAAGTGCATCTACACTTGCGCATGAAATGCCTTGCAGCCCCCCAAACTGTTTTAATAAAAGCTGTCGTCGCTTGGAACCCAGTCCTGGAATAGTTTCCAAAACTGATTGTTTTGATGCCTTACCGCGACGTAGTCTGTGTCCTGTTATTGCAAACCGGTGTGCCTCATCGCGAATATGCTGTATTAACAGTAAACCGCTGGCACCTGTTGTTATGTCCACGGGCTGCTCCTGATCTACCAGGATAAGTTTTTCCATGCCGGGTTTTCTATCAGGTCCCTTTGAAACGCCGACTATCATAACATTGTTTATGTCTAATTCTGCTAATGCCTTTTGTGCTTCATGCACCTGACCTTTACCGCCGTCAATAAACAAGATATCAGGTGCCTCATGCTCGCCCTGCTTCAGACGTTTAAAGCGCCTGAAAACCGCTTGGTGAATAGCCGCATAATCATCACCCCCGGTTATACCTGATATATTAAAGCGACGATAAGCTGATTTTACCGGGCCATCCCTATCAAAAACCACACAGGATGCAACCGTCTGATCGCCTTGTGTGTGACTAATATCAAAGCACTCCAGACGCTTGGGTAAATCTTTACAACCTAATTCCTCTTGTAGACTAAGAAACCGGTCATAAATACCCTGTTTATCTGACAACTTGCTTAGCAATGAATTCTCAGCATTCGTCCCTGCCATTTGCAGCCACTTTAAGCGCTCGCCTCTGACGCTGGAAGAAATGCTCACAGGATGCTTTATCTGACTGGCTAAAACCTCGATCAGTAATGCAGCCTCTTCCGGTTCATGACTAACTATTAGTTCATAAGGTACGGGTTTATCAAGATAATATTGCGGGATAAAAGCTTGCAAGATAGCCGCAGGCTCATATTCATCAGTCACTTTCGGAAAAAAGACTTTATTACCTAAATGCTGGCCATTACGGATAAAAAACACTTGAACACAGGCGACGCTGCCTCTGCTGGCACAGGCAATAATATCAACATCGCCCTTTTCTCCGTGAACAAAATGTTTTTCCAATACCGAACGCAACCTTGCAATCTGATCCCTAAATCCGGCAGCTTGCTCAAAATCAAGACTAGCCGCAGCGGTTTCCATATTAATAATCAACTGATCAATCAGCAAGCTTCCCTTGCCCTCTAGAAACATTACCGTACTTTCAACATCCAGCGCATAGTTTTTTTTGTCAATAAGCCCTACACAAGGTGCAGTGCAACGCTCTATCTGATATTGCAAACAAGGCCGGGTACGGTTGTTATAAAAAGCATCATCACATTGCCGGATTGGAAACAATCTTTGCAGTAATTTAAGACTTTCTCTAACCGCTCCCGAACTGGGATAAGGACCAAAATAGCGGCCTTTTTTATTCTTGGCACCACGGTGAATGGTAATTTGCGGAAAGTCTTGCTCACTGGACAAAAATACATAGGGAAAGGACTTATCGTCCCTGAGACAAATATTATAACGAGGCTTGTGCCGTTTTATTTGCTGACATTCCAGCAATAAGGCCTCGCCTTCAGTATGGGTAATAGTCACTTCAATGGCAGCCACTTTAGTCACCATGACCTGTTGCTTAATTGACGCGGCTTGTTTTTTAAAATAACTGGAAACGCGATTTTTAAGGTTTTTAGCTTTACCTATATAAATAATCTCGCCCTTGTCATTTAGCATCGTATAAATGCCTGGACGCGTAGTTAGATTTTTTAAAAAGGCAGCACTGTCAAAACTGCTTTCTGAGATTTCGGAACCCACTTTTTATCCTGAAAATACTGCCCAACAAAATCGTCAATACTATCATCATAAATAAAACAGGGTACCAATGAAATAATAACAATGGTTTAAAGTGCACATAAATTAATGTAGTCAAAATGACTTTATGTTGACGATCGACAACATAATCCCAATCTCTATAGTGCTCGCATGACGAGATAAAGCGTATGTTGCTTATAAAATCCCGTTTAAAAACACATGATCTACCTGCATGAAAATGCCTATAACCCTTCAAATCAAGTGCTTTATAAATAAATAAATATAAACAAATACAGTCAGTTAAAAGCAATCCTCGTGTATAATAATTATTTATGATTTAGAAAATTACAAGCTTTACTATGTACAAATATGAAGGCCTGCTTATCCACGAAAGTCACGATGATGAGGGGATTATAGAAATAATCGAGTGTAAGGGGGTCAGATCCTTACATTTTGGCTCGCATCCGCGACAAAGCAGCATGTTATTAACTGACCCTGATAAGCTTGAGTTAAATTATGTTCGGGCAATGACCAGTTGGTTGCTGTTCAAGCCTATCCTGGATGACGACGCACTGGTTGTCGGCTTAGGTGGTGGCTCTTTAACCAAACATTTACTTGAGCATTTTCCGGATTGCCGCTTAAAAGTAGTTGAGTACAGAAAAAGCGTGGTTAAAATTGCCCGTAGTTATTTTGGGTTACCGTTGGATTCCCGATTAAAAATTATAGTTGATGATGGGGGTGACTATATACGCCAACGCGCAGAATCCAATCGGGAACACTACAGTTTATTGTTTTTAGATGCATTTGATCATGAAGGCATGGCTTCTTCAATTTGTAATGAGGCTTTTTTTGATGCTTGCCAAGCCTTGTTAAAGAAAGACGGCATACTGGTCATCAATCTTTGGGGCGGCACCAGTAATCCCGAGTTCCAGCAAGTATCCCAGTGGTTGGCACGCGTTTTTAACTGGCAAGTTTTATTCCTGCCGGTTCGGGATAGAGGCAATATCATTGCTTTTGCCTTTAATAATTATGCACCGCTTTTTTCCCTGAAAGAACTAAGAACCAATGCTCTGGTTCTTGAGCAAAAATACCAAATTGAATTTCCGACTTTTTTGAAAGACCTTAAAAGACATAACGCCAGCACCTTTAATAAAGTGATAAAACCATGACTTCCACTGCCTTACAAACCGAACCTAATCTTTTCAGTTACCGTAAATACTGGGCGCAACGCTTTGGTGTAGCCCCTGTTTTACCAATGAGCAGATCTGAAATGGATGAACTTGGCTGGGATAGTTGCGATGTTATTCTTGTCACTGGCGATGCCTACATTGATCACCCCAGCTTTGGTATGGCATTAATAGGACGTTTACTGGAAGCACAAGGCTTTAGAGTGGGAATTATCTCTCAGCCAGACTGGACCAGTGCCGTTGATTTTAGCAAACTGGGCCGCCCCAATTTATTTTTTGGAGTAACCGGTGGCAACATGGACTCCATGGTTAACCGCTACACCTCCGATAAAAAAATTCGTTCAAATGATGCTTATACAGCCAATGGTGCGGCAGGAAAGCGCCCCGACCGCGCCGTCAATGTTTATTCGCACCGCTGCCGGGAAGCTTACAAAGAGGTACCGATTATTATTGGCGGCATAGAAGCCAGTTTACGACGCATAGCCCATTACGATTACTGGTCTGATAAGGTACGTAAATCAGTATTGCTGGATTCCAAGGCAGATTTGCTGGTCTATGGTAATGCGGAACGGCAAATTGTTGAAATCGCTCATCGCTTGGCTCACGGGGAAGCTATCTCCGAACTGAAAGGCATACGTGGTACAGTACATTTTGTTAAACAGATACCCGAAGGCTGGATCGTTAAAAACTCTACTGATATTGATAAGCCTGGCGCACTAAGCCCTATACAGAATCCTTATCAGGAAGAGCCTGCCTGCGATAAAAAATCTGATGATAGTGATCCCAATGAAAAAGTGATTTCGCTCTCCAGCGTCGTAATGCTTAAGCAATTGATCAGAGACCAGCGCTCTCAAACTGTTATTCGCATTCCTGATTATGACGCCGTAAAAGACGATCCTATATTGTATGCCCACGCCTCAAGGGTGATGCATGGTGAAACCAATCCGGGTAATGCGCGTCCGTTAATTCAACAACACGGTACACGCCAAGTCTGGATTAACCCGCCACCTATTCCGCTAACGACCAAAGAAATGGATGGCGTTTTTGATCTGCCCTATTCACGCGTGCCTCACAAAGAATATGGCAATGCTAATGTACCGGCTTTTGAAATGATTCAACATTCGGTCAACATCATGCGTGGCTGTTTTGGTGGCTGTACTTTTTGTTCCATCACTGAACATGAAGGGCGCATTATTCAAAGCCGTTCCGAAGATTCCATTATTCGGGAAATCGAAGCGATCCGTGATACATCACCCGCTTTTACCGGTCATATTTCTGATTTGGGTGGCCCCACAGCCAATATGTATCGACTGGCCTGCAAAGATGAAAAGATTGAAGCCGCATGTCGCAAGCCATCTTGTGTTTACCCAGGCATTTGCCCTAATCTGAATACTGATCACACACCGTTAATTAAACTCTATCGTAGAGCTCGGGCATTGCCAGGCATCAAAAAGATCTTTATTGCTTCCGGTCTCCGTTATGATTTAGCCGTTGAATCGCCTGAATACGTTAAAGAACTGGTTACCCATCATGTCGGCGGCTACCTTAAAATTGCTCCCGAACATACCGAACAAGGACCGTTATCAAAAATGATGAAGCCGGGCATGGGTACTTATGACCGCTTTAAAGAAATGTTTGACAAATACTCCAAAGAAGCGGGTAAAGAGCAATATCTGATCCCTTATTTTATCGCCGCTCACCCCGGCACTACCGATATCGATATGCTTAACCTGGCTTTATGGTTAAAACGTAACGGCTTTAGAGCCGATCAGGTCCAGGCATTCTTACCATCGCCCATGTCCATCGCCACTGCGATGTATCATTCCGGTAAAGATACGCTACGTAAAGTCAGTCGTACGGCTGAAGACATGCCGATACCAAAGACCATCAAACAACGTCGCCTGCATAAAGCCTTCCTGCGCTATCATGATCCTAAAAATTGGCCGTTATTACGTGATGCCTTAAATGCCATGGGTCGCAATGATTTGATAGGAAATGGCAAGCACCATTTAATTCCAACCTACCAACCTAAAGGCACTGTTGAATCGTCAGGCAAGATCCAGCAGTTTAAAACCAAATATACAGGTCTTGATAACCGAAGCCCAAAAAGCTTTGGCAAAAACAAAACAACAGGAAAACAAAAATAAGTAACAAATTACTTTGCAAAGTAATTTTATAATGTATAATAGCCTTTCTTTGCTGGTGTAGCTCAGTTGGTAGAGCAGCTGATTTGTAATCAGCCGGTCAGGAGTTCGAATCCCCTCACTAGCTCCAAAGAATACTAAAGGAAATCAATAGGTTACAACACCTTTGATTTCCTTTTTTTATGCCTGTTTAAAATGTTGCGTGACTTTTGCGTGTTTTGATTACGCAGACCTTTTCAGCCGCAGCGATCAGATTCCCCAATTCCGCCGACGAATAATGCGTCGTGATCCTGCTTGACTTGTGACCCAATAAATCCTGCCTATCTTCAAACGATACATTCTCTGCTCTCAAGCGCCGCCCGAAGGTATGCTTCAGGTCATGAATTCTCACTTGCGTAAGCCCCACACGTTTTCTTGCCTTCTGCCAGGCCGAATTATTCATAGCCAGAACGCGATGGTCTTTATAGGTAAAGACAAACTCAGAATGCTGCCCTCGTAACTGATCAATCACCGCCTTTGCCTCACTGTTTAAAATAACCACGCGTCGGGTTCTATTTTTTACGGTATGGGCCGGTATTACAAAAATACTGGTATTGAGCTCTGGAATGCGTTCCTCCCATTCCCAACGCAAAGAACACACCTCTTGCTCTCTACATCCGGTATTCACCTTAAATAAAGCCATCTTGACCAAGTGCTCAGGCAACTCATTAAACAGCCGAGTTTGCTCCTCCCGTGACATTGGGTAGGGCTCCCTGGCATCATGCTGTGTAAGTAACTTGATCTTCGGTGGAGTTACCATCCAAGTCAAGCCATATTCATCTCGCCATTCCAATGCCGCCAGATTTAAAATATGTCTGACAGCCTGTAAAGCATAGTTAATTGTTCTATTCTTAACACCTTGCATCCGGCGCATTTCAATATAGGCTTGCAAAGTTCCCATATGTACCAACTCTAAGCTCATGTCTCCAATATACTCGTCCAGTAACCTTAGATGTAACGCATCGTCCTTAAGGCTCGCTTTTTGTGACTCCAATAAATACTTAGTTGCGGCCTCTCTGAAAGTTCTCTTCGGACGAACGCCATAAACCGTTGCCTGCCGATTTTCTTCCATTAAGTGCGCGAGGAAGCTTTCGGCTTCTTCTTGGTCACTTGTGCCAGTGCTTTGGCAAACGCGTCGACCTTTGATGACTTTGTCGATGTGCCAGAGCTCGCCCCTTTTAATGAGCCCAGATGTTTTTTTGCGTCCCATGATGTTTTCTCCAATTTGCGTGTGCCGGGTTTACTACTACGACTCTTTAAGTCGTCAACCCAGGCTTCTAATTCAAGGCGGTCAAAAGCAATACCCGTGTCACCGATTGTCATCTCGGTTAGCAAGGGTCGTACTTCTGCATTAAAAAGGTTTTTGTTCATTCCAATATAGAACGGCGCATCTCTCATGCGTAGTAGCCTTGGAAGAGGGCGATCGAAATTTTTAGGTTTTTTTAGTGGCATAACGGCATCTCATAATTATTGATGCTACTTATTTACAGTTTTCAAAAATCAGCACTTACCCCACTGTTTTTACGATGTTTTTAGAAAACAGTGATTTACCAAAATAAAAACATCGTGTTTTTTCGGTAACTTTTTTTATGGTTTTTATATTTCGGATGATGTTTTTGGCGCGGCAAATCATGTCAAAAATACTGCTTTGCCGATTTTGCCAAAGGTGTTTTTATGCGATTTTTTTTGACTGTTGGTAGCACTTAAAAGCAAAAATTTGCCATTGCTTGCCGTTGGGTTTTGATATGTCGCCGATCATAAAGCGCCGTTGTCTGAATATGCTCGT
Source organism: Methylobacter psychrophilus (assembly GCF_025583945.1). Lineage (GTDB taxonomy): Bacteria > Pseudomonadota > Gammaproteobacteria > Methylococcales > Methylomonadaceae > Methylobacter_C > Methylobacter_C psychrophilus. Next base: position 124,118 of record NZ_JAOEGU010000004.1, on the reverse strand, counting down.
GTCCTGCTAATTGCCGAGCAGTATTAAAGTCAACGCCTTGCTCTAGCAGTCGAGTGACAAACGTGCGACGAAGATCGTGAGGTGAGCAAGGTTCGATTCCCGCCTCCCTGGCTCGGCGCTTTACAATGCCGTAAATACGTAACGCACTGAGTCGTTGGGTCAAGTGATACTCTCCATCTTTGCTTATATGGCAAAACATCGGGCCAGGTGAAGAACCACGGTATTGAAGCCATTGCCTTATATAAGCTCTGGCGGCAGTTGGTAGCATTAATTCACGCTGGCGCTGACCTTTGCCTTCACGCACAATAAGTTGCCCATTACGACGGCAGTAATCGTCCCTGTTTAAGCTGGACAGCTCACTGCGGCGTAATCCGGCATAGGCTAAAACTGCTAAAATAGCGACATCACGAATACCCCGTTGAGGATCACTTTGACAGGCTTTGAATAAACGGGTGACCTCAATCGCGCGCAACTGACGACCAGCAGGCAGGATTTTTCCAGGAATACGGCCAATGGACTGAATACGTTGCCAGTCCAGTGCCGGAAAGTGGCCTGATAAAAAGCCTGACTTCAAGACACCCCGAATGGCAGCCAGAGTGGTGTTGATGGTATTAGGTGACTTATTGGTTTGTCGTAATGCAGCGCGAATGCAGGCAACCTGCTCATAACGTAATGTTAGCCACGGCATCTGCTCCAAAGTGCCCGGCCATTTGTTCAATAAGGCCACTTGCTGCAATAATGAGCGCATAGAGCGTCGGCCACTGGGCGCCAAATTACCGAGATAGAGCGTCAATGCAACACAAGACGGTGACTGTTGATGTCGTGTACGTGCTGATGCCGTTACGCGTGTCATGACGCCCCCCCTTGGCGGCAATGGGGCCAGCTTATAGGTATGTTAATGTATATTAAAACGCCTGTGGTTAACGGTTGTTTACTCTGTTTGCCTTGGGCTGCATTCATAGCCTGCTCTCCTGGAAGCTTGATGGGTAGTATTAATGAGGGCGACGATCTGTCCATTGATTTCAAAGCTCTTCAACAGTGACGGTAAAAACCTTGCTCTGGTAATAGGCGCAGAAATTGCTCTGCCATATTCTGAATAAACCTTTGCCTTGAACGATGGGGTAGTCACGGCCCATCTGTTGGAATAGGCCGTGACTCAAATCAAAGTCTAATTCTTTAACTAATTCCGCATAATGACCATCACCCACATAGGCGAAGTCAGTGAGGTATTTAAAGCAGCCATTTTCATCGATATAAATTTCTACCGGGTGATAGCCGCCGCTTTCGGCGCTGTAGTCAGGGTCTCGAAAATTGAAGATACAACCTGAGGAAATATCGACCTCGCTGTGCAGCTGGATTTCTTTGTTGAGGATCAAGATCAGTTTGTTACTGATAGCTAATGGATAACCGGTTTGTTGAATAATCATGTGTAACTCCCATGGCAAAGCACAACGAAAGGCAATTGCTTGCTCGCTGGCTCTGATGTTGTAGATTGAATTGGAAAGGGTGAAGATCTTAGCTGTGTTGCAGTGTTATAGGACTTACTTTTTTCTAAAGTCAGGTCATAACAGGCCATGCTCGGCAAACGAAAAATGCTCTGTACCACCGATAATGAAATGATCCAGAACCCTGATATCAACCAAACTTAATACTCTGATTAACCGGCTGGTGATAGATCGATCCGCCTCGCTGGGCTCGGGTAAGCCAGAGGGATGGTTATGAGCGAGAATAAGCGCCTTAGCGTTTAGCTTCAGAGCTCGCTTCAGCACCTCCCGTGGATAAACGTTAGCACTATCGATAGTGCCTTTAAAACAGCATTCAGCTTTTATAACCCGGTGTTGGTTGTCGAGGAAAATACAATAAAATACCTCGCGCTCTAAGAGTGCCAGCTCCAGTATTAAAAAGTCACGGGTTGCCTCGGGACTAGTCAGGGCCTGCCCTCGCACGAATTTGCTCTTGATTAGCTTTTTTGCCATGGACACTATTTCGGCGGTGGTAACGGGACGCAGGACCTCAAAATGGCCTGATGTTTCATTGACGTGAAAGGGATTAGTCATGGGGTTTTCTCTTAGCAATGGACGCGACTAACCCTGAGCAGAGTTGCTCATCGGGTAGTCACGTCCTAATTAAGGTTATTGGTCAGTCAGCCGGAATAAAGGCATTTGACCTGGATGTCTGACAGAAGTCGAAGCCTTAGCTTTTGGTGTAGAGCGTTTCGATGTCCTTCAGAATATCGCTGATGTTGAACAGGACGCGGCGCAGAGTCTTCTCGGTATGCTTACGGGGATCAATGCGTCTAACTGTCTCGCGTAGCTCCGTCACCAGCTCAATCAGCTCTGACGACAAATCACCGGTAGCAGCACCACGACCGGTCTTTGAAGACTTGGTAACCTGCTCAGTCTGCTGGGGCTGTTCGGCCTGCTGGGGCTGGGTGACTACATCTGTTTTTGTTTCTGGATTAACCGGTAAAGTTTCGGTTACTGCTTTTGATTCCATTGATGCTGTTGCTTTTTTCTGAGTCATGTTGGTATCTCTAAATAGGTTTAATTGAAACGAACGAGAGAAGTTCTCGGTCGGTGGACGTTGCGCATTGTTTACTGAGTAGCACCGGCTTAATGCTATTTGCATAATATTAACGGCAGTATTCACAGGTATTTCTGTTAACGAATATTCGCAGGCGACGGTTAGGCAGTCACCCAATGGTCTATTGGCTTTGCCTATCAATACTCCTCAGGCAGCAAAATGGTGGTTACGCTCTGATCTGCCTCGGTAATGATCCATATCTTGCAGGGCGATAACGACTGATCTCCAGATAATGGCGGCGGCACTACGTAGGCTGAAAAAATACGTGTACCATCCTTAAGCGCCTCATTGTTAGCCCGAGCATCTTCGATACATAAGTCTCCCCAGTCACCGATTACATGACGTGTTAATAACTGGAATGGGTTGGCTTGGTAACGTTGCAAGATCTCTTGCGCGGCCGGCGTGTAACACAGTTGCCCGAGTTCAAAGAGTGGCGATTGTGCGGGTGGTTTTGATGTCATATCCATGCTTAGAATCTCCTGAAGTACAGGGGTAATAAATGCACGGCAGCCAGAATTGACCGCCGTGCGTAGATCAATTGCGCAACCTTCTTAACAGAGCGGTTACGGCAACTTATTCGTCAAAATCCTCCTCTGAAGGACTGTTGTCTTCCTCTGAGTTAACCTGGTAAATCAGTGCTGCGGCTAATACCTTGGAATAACGTCTCGCTAAATGGCGCATACTCCGGCCGGCCTCACAGCAAACGGCATAGGTATCAGGATTACTCATCAACAATTGCTGATAATTATCACTGGTCTGCGCCAAGCATTTGGCTAAGACCTCAATGGCTGGAACGAGAGTAACGGTGATTGAAGGTGACTTCATAATGGATCTCCATAAAACAATAATTTAAAAATTCCTCCCGACGCACAAAAACCTACGCGCACGCGAAAGCGCACCGATGTTTAAATTCGATGGTTAGTTTATGACAAGCGTGATGATTTTGATGGCGCTGGAAGGATTGGTGGCGGTAAAAATTGAACAACATTACCGTTGATATATTATAACATAATGATGCTTGATTGTCAAGGCGTGTATTTTTTATTTCCCATGCAAATCAATAGCTTAGCTGTTAAAACGGCTTGAGATGTCTTTAAGCACCAAGCCATAAAGATATTCTATGCAGAAGTAGAATCTGGAGTCTGAAGTGTTTTTTCCTCCAACTTATCAGAATTATGCAAAAAGCTGTCGTTGGCAATAGGCTCACTTAAGACATTATCACAATCGGCCGCCGGCCACTGACGGTGGCGAGTGGCCGCTTTAGGGCGATGAATATGGCAGAATGAAGATGGACAATATGCTATTAATTCAGATGATGTTATCGTATTGTCTACTGTTTTTTAAATTGCTTTAGATGCCAAGGGTCTTTATGTAGTAATTTTGTCAAATGGATTGGTTGAAGGCCACCCAACATTTAGCTACCAAACATCATTTAGGTATATTTATTGATATAGACCGCTTTATAGGTGTCTACTTAACGTTATGCTCACAAAGAGTTCGTGAACAATGAATAATTTTTTTATTGACTTGGAAGCTATTCATCCAAGCTGTCTCGTAAAGATTTTGACTGGAGACAAGTTACCTAGAAAGGCAATCATTTGGGAGTTTACTAATGAAATCAAACCAGTTGATATGTACTGTTACTTATATGCCAAATATGGTAGGCCGAACGGTCTGCAAAATTTCCTCAGAAGCGACTCATCAGACAATTTAATTCATTGGGAGTGGTCTCTCGCAAGTGAATTTGGGATTGTATCAATTCAAGGTCAAAACTTCCGAACAGAAGTACATTTGATTGGCGAGCATAAAGGTCAAAATCTAACATTGGATATGTTCATTCAAGAAATAAAGTCAGATTTAAAAAATTATGGCAAGGCCATGAAAGAGGTTCGAATCGAACTAGAAAAATGGACTCGTTTTATAAATCCTTACCATAGAATAAATTCAGTAGTTTCTAAAAACATCAAATCACTTAAAGAGCTGGATATAAATATCGATAAAGACAGGGAGCTTGTTAAACTAAACGAAACAAACTTCCATAATATGAAAGAAAACTGGAAATTGATTGGAGATAAGTACGACAACGCAATCGGCCTTACTTTTGGCTTACGCTCAATGTTCCCAGTTCTTGCAGAGTCGTTTATCAACCTAATTTTATTTGTTTTATCCAAACCAGAAATTAAGAGCAACGATAGACTTTTTCAAAACACAATACGTCAACAAATAGATATTCGAGTACAGTCACTTCATTTGAATTGTATAGGTTTTATAAAGGCAATTGATTATACAAATGATATTTGTAAAAAATTCCATACATTAATGAATGAACGTAATGACCTACTTCATGGCAATGTTGAGGTTAATAAACTTAAAATAGGCGAAGTATATTTCAGCAGTAAAGTCCCAGTATTCATTGATTATGAAGACTTCTGGCAAAAAACAATGGGAATATCATTGAGTTCGGTAAAATATAACACTATTCATGATGATCATGCCGTTGTCACAGACTTTATCGATTTTATTCTCAATCATCTATCAAACAAACTAAGGGAACAAATCGAATTCATAATGACTAACAGTGAACTTGGATATAATCCTGCAAATGGTAGGCTAGGAGCTTTGTTCTCCGAGCATACCGCAGACTTTAGAGTAAGTGGCAGTGAAGCATAACAAGTCAGTCAAAGGGACGCGCCGGCCGTTAGCGGTTTTGAAGTTCAGTTTTTATCAAGGTTCGGCGACTTCGCTTGGCTTTCTTTAGCGGTACGCCCCTTACCGTAACGTTGGACTACTAAGTGCGCGCCTTACTCTTATGTTCATTCCTTATTTACTGCTCGTGGTTGGCGTGGTTATTTGTGTCGTCGCAATTTTGAAATTCCGGGCCCTAAAGGTTACCGAATCAAAGTTGGGTCACAACTTGCTGTTTCGGTTAGGGGTTGCCGTTATTACTGGTGCAATAATTGCCGTTATCTTTGTGACTGCTGCGATGTTTGGGCTTTGGTAAGTAACCGTAAGGCTAAATCAGCCCAACATTGCGCTCAACCCGAGCGCGGTTATAATACGGTTTTGTTTATTCAGCTTTACGTTAGGTTTTTATGCCACTGATTGAACAGATTGAAGAAAAAATCCTGGAAGGAATAAGAAGCTCATGCAATGACACCTTTCTTTTTCTCGAAGATGAGTCGCAAAAAATCGGAGCCGAATACCTTCTCACTGTCAATGTGGCAAAAAAGCTGGCCGATCTTAATCAATACATAGGTCATCCCTACAAAATCTACCTAGAAAGAAAGACCCGACTAATTGCTAGTGATTGCGTTCCTCTTTTTGGCCGAGAAGTGGCGAACAACTTCCTTGGACATAGGCAAGTCCTTAGAAAACAGCACAACACAAGTCGCAATGGAAAGGCTGATATTACGCTATACAACAACACTGACGGCCTTGTTGGTACGCCGATCTGTGTGATCGAGTTAAAGGGGTTCGATCCCAGCCGAACGCTCGTATTACAAGACTTAAGGCGAAATTCCGAGTATTTTAAGCTTGTGTGCCGAACGGGGGCTAACAACTTCAATATACCTGCTTCGCGGCTATGCACTCGTTTCCGAAGTCAATCACTGATGATCAAATTAAAGCCGACTTGTCTAGCTTGCGAACGAAATATAATAGTTGGCAAACGGAAGTTGGGATCCCTCTGACGTCAACTGCAGAATAAATATCGAAACGATTAGTAAAGGTCTGGAAGTCTCATATCCTGACGAAAACAACCCGGAAGTTAATGTACTTGAAAGCAACCATCACTTCGCCGGTGTCATTGTCTCGTATGTTCGTCAAATCTAACATGGCGCTCAACCGGATCGCGGTTATAATGCGGTTTTGTTTATTCAGCTTTCCAGGCCGCGCCCGGTTAGCTTTACGTTAAGCACCAAACTAACCAACAGCACTTTAACCGATACTTTTTTCACCATGAATAATCAAGAACCACCGTTTTATCCAGTCGTAATCCTGCTAACGACACTTGCTGTCCTGGCTACTGCAGCAGGGGGTTCTATTTATTCGCTCGCTGCTGCTGGCGGCGTTTCGTTATACAAATATCTATTTCAAGTGCTTCTTCTCATCGTGCTTGTCGGTTTAAAGCTAGCTGCGCCGAAGTTGCCTTGGTTTCAGTGCGCACTCGCGGTTAGCGTTGTCTTTGTCATTCATGTGGTAGCAGAGCATGTGCAACCACTGATCCTGATAGCCGAGAAGGTAATCGAGGTCGTTTGTGTCGCAGGCTTCGGCGTTTTCTGGGTGAAAAAAGGCTACATCCCAAAGGAAAGTAACCGGTGGCATTGAGCTATGTGGCGTGGGGACTAACTTTGCGCTCAACCGGAGCGCGTTTATACTACGATTTTATTTTTCAGCTTCCCGTGCCGCGCCCGGTTAGCTTTACTTTGATTTCTTGGATTAGCGGATTGATTCAGTATTCCGCTCCAAGCTAGGAGGGTGTTCTTGAAGCTTATGGTTCGTGGCATCGCCACTTCCCACGATAAAACCGTCTTAAAAAAGTCTGTAAACGCATTATACTAATTTTCTGCATTAGCTCATATTTGACTGGCCAATTTGGTTTGATAGTTTTACTTTACCAATGACCGGTATCGGTAAGCTTAAATCCATATCCGAATGACTGGAGTGGGTCGAGGGCCGCCCGTGATCTCCTTAAAAAAATTACAACTTTGAATGGCCGGTATTGAGATTGTTTTTCAAAACGACGAATCTACTGATTTTAATTTTGATGGTTACGATAGATATTACGTGAAAATTGGTCGAGAACAATGATTTCGGCAAATCGGCTTTTGGCTGGCTCACACCAACTATAAAGCTCACAGCGTTTGGCTGCATAGTCTTGGGCTCCGAAACGTTACTTAATGTGCCGATCCAGGTCGTCTGATGTTACCCGCCACTGTTTGGGGTGATCTCTTCGAACCAAAAAGCGAGAACGTCATCCGGCATTAGCTTAGCGGCACTGAACTCATGTTGTTACCCCCCCCCCTTATTTATCGTCTGTCATAAATTAAATACCACTCTACCAGTGCGTAAACCACTCGGTCAATTCACGGGTATCGCCCAGGCCGCTAAGACGGTGGTCGATAGCATCTTGATTGCCCCACACTACTTCAGCCCAGTCGCCATCTGCTACGCGTGTTTCGATGTCCTTGCAGTAAAGCCCTTTGTCACGCTGGACGTAGAATCCGTAGGTACGACAAGCTACCGGGCGGTGAGCATAAACCCGACAGGCTCCTGCCGACCGATCCAGCATCGGGCAGATAATAGGACGCGATGTCTGCTCGTTCAATGCAGCAATGTTCTGACCAATTTCCCGAAGTTGCTCCAAAGGCAGAGCCGACAGCCCTTCTTTTAGTAAATCCCATTCCGCCTTGGTGAGTAATGGTATTTCGGAAAGTCGGTGGCAACAACCGTCGCAACCCAAGCCGCATAGCCAATCAGAATGATCGTCTCGGATGGCTTTTACGCGAGTATCAATATCGGTATGAATTTGAGCGAGAGTGTTCATTTTGTTATCTGAAATTTCTTTGTTTTGAGTTTGTTGCATAAAAAGAAAAGCGTCTTAAATGGTGAGCGGTATTCTGACCAATCATGCTGTATCTAATGGTTATACCTTTTACTGATATGGCAATTGACAATTGTCAATTGGTTTTAATTCATCAAGACAGTCCCAAGAATTTTTAGATAATCACCATCTCTATATTCTTTAGCTCTTTTTAATCCTTTACTTACTTTATCCAGTGCACCATTATCACCAGCAGTTATTCCTTGCCCAGGAAATATTACCTCGGCAAGTTCCGTTGGCGTAGCTCCAGCTAGCTCCCCATCAAGAAAACGTAGGTAGTTCTTAAGCGAATCATAAGTAAACTTACAGCGCGCACCAACATCGTTCCCGCTCACTTTGTATTCCTTCTGATTTTTCATTAGCTGTTCAGTGGCTTTTTTAATTTGATCTGCTATTGGCAGTGCCGATGAAAAAACTATAAATACTTCGTCATCATTCTGGGTATTATAAAAAAATTCTTCTTCAAAGTCGGCAGCAATGTATATGTGAGGATAGTTATAATCAGTGTTGAACTGAGGTGGCTCAACATTGCTAGGCTTGAGTTGAATAGAAAACGTAAGGACTGGAAATTCGTCCAGAATCTTTCTTCTTTTACTTGTTATTTTAGGTGTTATTTTTAGTGCATCACAATGAAACTTGTATTCTGAATAGCTTATATTTTTGATCGCCGTTGGCTTGCATTTGAAATACTTATAAAATCTTTTGTCGTTTTCATTTTTTTGATACCAAGATCTATAATGCCGACGGCCTTGTTTATACAAAAATTGATACTTGGAATTTCTTCGTATGAACTCCCACGCCCACTGCTCTCTTGAGGTGTTTTTGTTTAGTGAAAGATAAGCATTTGCGTCCTTCCAGTCAGGCAGCCAGGTTGGTGCTTTATTTGCAGATATTATTGATGTCATTAGAATTGAATCTCTCCAAAAAAAATTTAAATATTCCTTTACCTTAAAAAATCAGAAGAACTTTCAAAATCGAATAGTGCATATCATTTTGTCGGTGTCGGTATTTTTGAGTCCATACTAATAGTTTAAATTAGTTTGCATTACTGCGTGTCATCTCTGTCACTATATTAATTCTTCCTTAAAACCTCATCATAGTCATCGAAGTGCTTTTCTGTCTAGTTTTCAGTGCTAAGCCCAATCATTTTTTAAATTATCACTATAACTAAGACCACAAGTCAATAGAAACAATAAGTGACTGCTGGTATAGATTTTCAGTCGATCGTTTGATTGGTATAACTATTACTGTCGTTTTCGATATGAACAACAAAGTAATTCATATCGAAAAGATTGTAGCGGTCTTTATTAGTATCAGATAAAGATTTAAAAATTAACTAACAATTTGAGGATTTAAATCATGGCAATTCGCACGCTTGAAGAAGCTAACGCAGAAAAAGAAGCTCTTGAGAGAAAAACTCTGCGCAGCCAGGAAAAGAAAGCTCAGCGTCAATTGGCAGAAAAAGTTGAGTTAAAGAAGTTGCGCAAGATTCCATCTTTTGATCCCGTAATTTACAAAGGAATGACAAATCGCGAACGCGATGATTATCGTAGTAACTTACGTCTCATATCACAATATGAAACCAAAGAAATGGATGAAGATGAGGCCCGTAAATGCGTAGAAGCAATAAAGAACCAAACATGTTCAGTTATGAGACTGTGCTACGAACTCTGGGCAAGAAATGGTTATAAAGCATTAGGACGCCCTGAGTATGAAAATGGATATCCAGATTTCAAAGCATGCATCATGAATGAATTTAATGGTGTCATTAACTATGCCTATGCCCATAAAATGAAAAATGCAGGAGAGGTACATATCGTCGTCTGCCCTCAGCTTCGGATGGGAAGCGTTCCCGAAAGTGTGCTAAGGCCAATGCATAAATTGGATAATAAAGATGATATGAAGAAAGTATGGAATTCGGCGATTGGGGAATATATTGATAAAAAAGATGCTATGCCTACAGCCAGAGAAATTTCAGACAAAGTAAAAAAGTACCAGATTGAGACCGGTGTTATAAAAGCTCCATGTCTGATAGATAAATTCCGCGACGTAGAATTTTCACCAAAACTTAAGAAAAAAATGTCAACTGTAATGATGGAGCTGGTCAAGGAATTTATCGAACAAACTTCTTCCTGTCCAACCCCTCCAGTTACAAAAGATCATTTTGATAAGACTCTTAATATATTGCTAAATTCGCAGCGGACATCTATTTCAGAAGAATATGAAAAATATATTGCCGAGTTGTCGTCGAATTACGTCAATTAATCTTAAGCGGCTATAAAAAATTTTAAACCAAGGATGGCTTTCCCTATGGTTGTAATAACGAAGAAACATTCGCCTAAGTTTTATTCTAAGATCCTCAGCCTACTTATAGGTTAGCGTATCTTTCGTGATTTTATCAATCGCTACTTTACCTAATAACCACAAACCTCTTCTGAGCCGAATTAAGTAAAACTGTAAACAAACAACTGTACCACCACCAGTTTACTTATTCAGACAGAGGAATTTTACTTATGAAATTAATACTAAAACCAACACTCGAGCAGAAGCGAATCATTAACCATCTAAAGGGGCATGCGATGGTTAACGCTGGACCTGGTTGTGCCAAAACATCAACCTTAGCGTTAAGGGTTCAGCACATGCTCGACCAGGGTTATGAGCCAAGATCTATAGTCATATTGACCTTCGGCAAGGCATTATCCTTAGATATTGTTGATACCTTATCTAAATTGATAGGCCCGGCTGCCGCTAATCAAATTACCGTCTCAACGATTCATAGCTTCGCCTATAAATTAGTGAACAAGTTCTACAAATCGCTAGGACATGATGAAAAACCTACAGTCTTTAATCCGCAAAGTAGAGAGCGGTTCTTAAAGCGTCGTGTAAAAGGTACCGGTGTCAAACTTAAGGAATTGAAGCAGGCTTTTAATCAATATGACTTATATTCTGGCATCAAGTCCAGGAAGATTGAAGATATGTTAGGCAACGACAAGGCTAAACTAGCCAAAAAGAGTTATAGGCATTATTCCAAGTATAAATTGAGAAAGAACGCTGTCGACTTCAATGACATGGTAGTCGGTGCAATCAAACTGCTTAAACTACGTACAAATTCAAGATCAACTCTACTGGGCTATCAACACTTGATGGTTGACGAACTACAGGATATTGACCGCAACCAAAAAGATCTTTTATTACTGCTCGCACCGAGGATGAAAAGCACTGTAATGGTGGGCGATCCATTGCAATCAATCTTCGGCTGGCGTCAGTCATTACCTCGTTATTGGCATGACATCGAGAAAACCCTAACACCCAAGAAATTTGCACTGACCCGGAGCTTTCGTGCCCCTCGTCAGGCGCTGGCTTTGATTAACAATCTAGGACGTGAGATCAACCCAGACGCGCCGTTACTCACCAGCAAATTCGATGGCGAGATTCCTAAATTATTGGAGTTCGTTGACCAGGACCAACAACACACGTATATGGCTGAAGAGATTGAACGATTGTTGGCTTGCGGTGTAGAGGTCTATAAGATCGCTATCTTAGGTAAAACACGTAAAGAACTGAGCCAAACAGCCTTAGCGTTAAGAGCTCGTGATATCACGGTTACCGAGCGTTACGGGCTTTCTGCTAACAACATTGACCACCAGAAGCATAAAACCCATTTGTTGGCGCTCATTCAATTAACTCAGCTAGAGCAACTACGTATAGGTCGCTCTTCAAAAACGCAGACCCGTGAACAACAAACACTTGCCCGGAATTGTATTGAAAATCTGTGGTTACCAAAGAAAACGGTACGATTTCTTCAGGAGAGATTGACGGTTAAGCCTAAAGCTTTATTGAGTATAAAATCATATAACTCGAACTACGACCGGATTAACAACTTATCTAAAGCTGTCAGAAAAGCCGCTGGATTAAAAAATGTAGAAAGTGCCTTGCAATGTTTGATTGATGCCAGTAAATCGATCTTAAAAGATAGAGATGAACATCACTACAAACTGCGGCTGCGCGATTTGACAGAGATTAAAATTATGGCCCGTAATTGTACATCCTTAGATAACATCAATCATGGCTGGTTTAAACCTTCTATAGACAAAGACGTTAACAGTGGTATTCAGTTAATGACGGTCCACGCAGCAAAAGGGCAAGAGTGGGACTACGTATTCATCCTTAACGTCGTAGAAGGCATTATCCCTAGACATCAGGCAACAGAGGCTAAATCCTTGGAGGAAAACAGAGTTTTCTATGTAGCAGTTACCAGGCACCATAAGGCGTTATACGTTCTACAAACACCTACACCAGCAAGAAAAGTGACCTCCAAGATATGTGGTTCTAAAGCTAGATCTGGTTCAATAAAACCTGTGATATATGATGAGCCTTCGTCCTTCATTGACATCGATAAACAGGGTTTGCTCTTCAAAAGTTTCGTTTAACTCTAATAGTGATAAGTAATGCCTGATTAATACTGGTTATAGTACGCGTGGTCATAAATGCGGAATTTGAATGGCCTTTAAACCAACTCTCATAAAGGCTTGTGGAATGTTCCGCAAATATGACTGCGCGTAGTTATAACTCTCTTACAACTATTTATAAACCCCATAAGGCATTAGAGATGAATAATGGTCCGGTAATATCTTCTAGCTTCCTGATTTTAATGGAAACATCCTTAGTCTCGGTCTTAAGTGTGAATGCGTGTTTTACATGTGTATTTATAGGGGTAATTTAAGTGTTTTTAGTCAAAATACCCGTAAAAACACGGTGTTTTTGAATAGTAGTGTGGGAATGTTAATAATAATTTGAGCAATATATATCATAAACAATAACTTACAATCGGACATGACTAACTATGCCTACAAATAAACTCAGTTTAAACATCTTTCTAAGTTGCCTTGAAGCTAAGGGCTTTCAAGTTAAATTTTACTACGATCGCGTTAAATTATATGTTTCTAGCGGTAATAAAACGATTAATCTTGATAAGATATGTGTAAATAAAGATCAGCAAATAATCATTCCACGAGCTCTGCTCCATTACGACGACATAGGACAAATGATTGATGTTCATCAACCTCGCTCCGCCTATTTTGGACGACTCAAGAATGCTCTTACTCACGAGTACGTTATTAACTATGTCGAATTCGCCATGGACATTCTCGGTAGTCAAAATCAGGTAGCTAAATTAAGTGAGCTGTTAATTGAACGGATTGTATTCGAAAGAAGAAGTCGTAACCGTTTCTATTACAATCAACATGAAAATACACATTACTTCGGACAACGGTTTAAGCATAGCGATATTTTAGTGCTCTACAGCGATAGAGAATCTAAAGTAGCCTCAGGTAGACAGTGTGTCCATATTGAGATGAGACTATACGGTTCAAAGATTTTAAAGAAATTTGATATTTACGCTATTCAGGATTTAATCGACTTCTCGCATGATAAAATTTGGAACAAATATCTTGATCTACGAGATGTTAACTACACTAAACTGGGTGGTTTAGTTACTGAAGAAAAAGCAACCTTGACCGATAGTTCTTATAGAAGGCATGGTCAAAGCTATTTCGACAATTTTGTCGGGTCACAGCATCTTTTGATGGAGGATCCTAATTTTGTTAAAGCATTTCCTCCAATCATAAATCGAAGGATGTTTGAGTCCAGACTGGATAACGCTTTACAGTAACCTGTGGTAGGAAATCTAAGATGAACACCCTCGCTCAAATTCATGTCGATATTGAAACTCGCGTAAAGGCCATCCGAGAGGATCATTCCGATTGGCTATGTGGCCTGGGAGGGTGCGACTTTATGTAATTATTTACGCTAGATCAACGACAACTCTTGGGAAGTACTTTTGTCAACTGTCGACCTATAGTCTTCATATTTCTTTAAACGCACTTGCTAATATCTCAATTGATTCATCACAGTCAGTGCAAATTTTTTCAAAATGCTTTCTAAAGCTACCATGTTCTGTTAAAGCATCTTTTCTGATTTTTTCTGCCTTGGTACCGGAGGTATGTCCTTTTAATACTGAACGTAAGTTATGCACAATATGAAGTGAAGACATTATTTCACGTGCATGGAATTCTTCAAAATTTGCAGCAACGAGTATTATTTCTATAAGCTTTAATGCTCGAAGGCGTTCATCTGGGTTACATTTTAAGTCTTTGGCTTTTTTACGAAGCCATTTTTCTTCTAGGCCTTCGACTAACAACTGGTCTAAATTTAAAATTTCTTCTGCCCATTCGTCCCGAGAGTTTGTGTAAGGATAGTGAACTTTACCGGGAGCTTCTTGGTCGCGAAGTTTCCACCAATTTACATCTTCAGAATAGAGCGTATCTAGCTTGCGTTTTAAACTAGGCAATGGATCATATTCTTCATAGAACTGTCCTTCAAAATCAGTTTTAATGGCTCTATCGGAAAGCGGAGCCTTAGGATTTTCATTAAATTGTTTCCAATGAAGCTGCTCATGGTATGGTAAATTGCTTAAATAGATTAAGTATGTGTGTACCTGACCTGCCGAATTGATATCAAAGGTCTTTAAATGCCATGAGCCTCTACACTCAATAGAGCGGCTATCTAATTTGTATTTTGCACGATCACTTTTGTATTTAGATAAAACTTCAGGCTTGAAAAATGCGGGTGTAACCTCAAATGGAAGTTCAGATACTGTAAAATAGTTAGACAAACAAGATGGATTGCATGATATTTCAGCAATAACCTTATTTTTCAAATCACTTGCGATATATGTGCAATACTCTTTTTCATCTTCGGTTTCAGATTTTCCCCAAGCGGTATTTACAACTTGTTCTTTTGGGACTTTTATATCTATGAGTTGAAAACCTGTCGAATAGCTTCCAATTCCTGACGCGATGGATAACGTGCCAAAAATAAAATTTGAATTATTGAAGGTTGAGTGCTCTCGACTATTCCCCCAACCAGAGAAATTATCAGATCTATATCTAGTAAAATCAAACATTCTCATTAGGCGTAAGTTCTCTACACTAGCAAATCCGCCCAAGACATCTCTTTTTACACAAATTATTGTTCCTTCTTGATTTCGTGGGAAGGTATTAATATTTATAATTTTGAAAATATCATCTATATCGCCATGGTCATCCAATTTACACCAGGAATTTCTTTCAGAAACGAAATGTACGTCAAGTACATGAGCAATTTTCTGATTTAGCTCATAGTAGTTTTTTTGACTAGGGTCTCCATCAAATGAGCGCCCAAATATAATTTGCTCACCAGATTTAAGAGTCTTACTCCTTGAACCAGAAAGAGGGGGTTCAATCCAGGCATTATCAGAAGAACACACCAGACTCCAAGAAGAGAAAGGGTTGTAACTCCATTTTAAAAGATCATTAATAATTTCTTCTTCTGGCTCAGCTATTGGTATTAGCACTGTATGAATGAAAGTATGAGGCAGAGATGCGTAGAGTATAATGTACTCGTCTTGGGCTTCATTTTCTAAGCATGATGCAACTTCTTTTTGCTGCACCCAACATTCAAAGCCATCAATATCATTTGGTTCTAAAGCAAGCAAATTAATTTTATTTAAATTAAATAAATTCATATTTTCCAGTTTTTCTGACTTTATGAAGAAACTATCTAAGTCTGGTTAAAATACACTATTTTTAACTTTATTTTATAAAAATACCTTATACTTGACGTTCAAGTTTTTTAGCTTGACTGAGATGATCCCAGA
Organism: Methylobacter psychrophilus; assembly: GCF_025583945.1. Taxonomy (GTDB): domain Bacteria; phylum Pseudomonadota; class Gammaproteobacteria; order Methylococcales; family Methylomonadaceae; genus Methylobacter_C; species Methylobacter_C psychrophilus. Next base: position 108,237 of record NZ_JAOEGU010000004.1, on the reverse strand, counting down.
TAAATCAAGGGATTTTCGTCCATGCGTTCATGGTGTAGCATCATAGGTACTTGGCTGTAAGGCCTTATTTAACAGCATTAGTTAAAATCAAGAATTAAAAACTTGAACATCAAGTTATAGCGGTAATTTATCCAAGCTGGATAACATCCCAATACACGTAAAAAATTGTTTTCAGGTAACACTATAACTACGCTGGTGATGATTGACCGCGTTAATTATTGGTACCGGTTTTCTTGAGCTCGTAGTAACTAAGGATAATTTACTGTAATATTCATAGCCTTAGCCATAAGCCGACAGCCTTTTGAGCAGACAAACTTCTGGCGATTAACAACTAATTAGTCACGTAATGGATTAAACAACAGTCAATGGATTTATACAGCGAGTGATAACTGATTACCACGCGAAATATTACGCCTATGAGCTGACTTGCCATTACGCCGCTGATGGCGTTAACAGGCTATCTCAGTCATTATTTGATGCCACAGTTGATCTCAATCCTCATCAAATTAACGCCGCACTGTTTGCGCTTCACAATCCATTTAATAAAGGTGTTATCCTTGCAGATGAAGTTGGCTTAGGAAAGACCATTGAAGCAGGCTTAGTTCTTTGTCAGTATTGGGCAGAACGCAAACGTCAATTACTGATCATCTGCCCTGCTTCTTTACGCAAGCAATGGGCGCAAGAGCTGCAAGACAAATTTAATTTACCGTCACAGATTCTTGATGCCAATACCTGGCGACAATTAAAGAAGCAAGGTATTAACAACCCGCTCAACAATAACTGCATCAATATTCTCTCGTACCATTTTGCAGTACGATTAGAAGAATCTTTACTCATTGAACCATGGCATCTGGTGGTCATGGATGAAGCACACAAACTACGCAATGCGTATCGTAGCAGCAATAAAATGGGACAATCGTTAAAACGTTCCTTATCGGGGCGGCAAAAGTTGTTGCTTACGGCGACACCTTTACAAAACTCATTGCTAGAGATTTACGGATTATCAACCCTATTGGATGAGCATCTTTTTGGTGACGAAAAGTCGTTTCGTCAGCACTACATGGGCACCGATGGCGTTGGCCAATTGAAAGATAGATTAAAGGGCTTTGTAAAGCGAACCTTGCGCAAACAGGTTTTGGAATACATTCGTTACACACAACGCAAGACCATCACGGTTCCCTTTACCCCATCTTATGCAGAAATGCATCTCTATAATGGCATTACCGCATTACTGGAACGTGAAGACAGTTATGCTCTCCCCAAGCGTCAACGCCATCTTACCGGACTCATCCTGCGTAAGTTATTAGCTTCCAGTACTCATGCCGTTCATAGCACATTGATTACTATCAAATGCCGACTGGAAACGCTTCGTGAACATAAGGTTGATGATACTGACTTTATTGCCAAGCTAATTGAAAGTGACGATTTGGAAACGGATTATCTTGAAGAGTTGGATAGCGATTCCATAGATAATTCCGAGCAAGTCATAGATAAAGAGCAGTTGAAGTTGGAAATACTTGAACTACAAGACCTCATTGGACAAGCTGAAAAAATTAGTGACGACAGCAAAGCTCAAGCTCTATTGATTGCGTTAAATCAGGGCTTTCAACAAATGGCGCTGATGAATGCACCGCGCAAAGCCGTAATCTTTACCGAATCCAAACGCACCCAAGAATACTTGCAAAACTATCTTGCTGCCAATCATTACTCAGATACCTTGGTCACCTTTAACGGTACCAATAACAGCCCGGAAACTACTCATATTTACCAGCAATGGTTATTAGAAAATAAAGGCTCTGACAAAATAACCGGCTCACCACAAATTGACAGACGTACGGCACTTATTGAACATTTTCAGTTTCATGCCGAAATTATGATTGCAACAGAAGCCGGTGCCGAAGGCGTCAACCTGCAATTTTGTTCTTTAGTGATCAACTACGATTTACCCTGGAATCCACAGCGTATAGAACAGCGTATTGGTCGTTGTCATCGTTATGGCCAAAATTTTGATGTAGTCGTCATCAATTTTATTAACCAAAGCAATTATGCCGACCAGCGTGTACTGCAATTGTTAACGGATAAGTTTCATTTGTTTGATGGCGTCTTTGGTGCATCTGATGATGTATTGGGCTCAATTGAATCCGGCATTGATTTTGAAAAGCGCATACAAGCCATTTACGAAACCTGTCGTAGCACCGAGCAAATTGAAATTGCCTTTACCCAGCTCCAACAGGAAATGGAAGGTGACATTAACAAACAGATGACTGAAACGCGCCAACAACTACTCGATAATTTTGATGAAGATATTCACAACTTGCTCAAGTTACAGCTTGATCAAGCAGAACAACGCTTGGATAAAATTAGTCGTTGGTTCTGGGCAGTAACGCAGCATCAACTCAGAGCATACGCAATATTTGACGACCATCAACATCGTTTTAATCTACATGATAATGTTACAAATGAAGTACCTCTGGGTGACTATCAACTGATTGCCCGTGGTCAAAATCAAAGTACAGCGTCGGTTAATGCCCATGTCTATCGTCTTAATCATCCACTGGGCGAATGGGTACTGGAAACGGCAAAAAACAAACCAACCCCCACTGCACAAATTAGCTTTGACTATGCCGCACATGGCGCAAAAGTTAGTGTAATTGAATCACTGCTTGGGCAGTCCGGCACGTTAAAATTACAGCGTTTTAGCATAGAAGCATTGGAACGGACGGAAGACCATCTGATATTTTCTGCCGAGACCAGTGACGGAAAGTTATTGCCTGCTGAAACAGCACAGAAACTCATGCAGTTGCCAGCGACTCAATGCCAGCCACAAAGCGTGTTAGCCAGTGCGCAACTTGAAGACGCACTGACCAGTTCTAAAAACGATATTATTAAAATGGTCAACAGTCGTAACTTGACCTTTTTTGAAGATGAAGTGAATAAGCTTGACCATTGGGCGGATGATTTGAAGTTTGGTCTGGAACACGGCATTAAAGACATTGATCAGCAAATTAAAGAAGTCCGGCGCAATGCCAAAATAGCACCTACGCTGGCAGAAAAGTTATCCTGGCAAAAGCAACAACAGGAGTTGGAACGCGCTCGCAACAAGCAACGCAAAGAACTCTTTGATCGGCAAGACGAAGTTGATGAGCGCCGGGAAGCCCTAATTGAGCAACTGGAAAGTAAACTCAATCAGAAATTATACGAAGAAGATTTGTTTACAATTGCTTGGAGTGTGTAATGAATTTATATCCTCGAAAGTAAATAGAAAGATGGAGTTTGTGATTTATTCTGAATGAATAACGTGAAAGTCAACTTTCACTTGGGAGATTCGTATGGATTATTTTCAATAGCTCATGCTGTGTAAGAATGGTATGGAGAAAAGATCCGTTCTAATATTCATCAAAATTGAGAGATAACACCAATATGGAAAGCTAAAAATGACAGCATTACCTAAAGAATTCATGGGCGCACTAAAGGGGATTTTGGAGCAAAGGTATGTATCCGATTTGCCGGATTTGTTAGTCGACAAAGGCCCGGAACAAAATAAAAACAAGCAACTTTCCAGAGCTTTTAGTGCATTTGTTCTTCAGCATATTCTGGATGTGCCTGCTCATGAAGCTGCAAAATCAGTCGTAGATGATTTTGATGATAACGGCATTGATGCCATCTATTATCATGAAAAAACGGAAACACTATACTTAGTACAATCGAAATTAAAAGCTTCTGAATCATTCAAGCAGGAGGATGTGCAAGCGTTTGTTGAAGGTATTCGATTATTAATAAAGCAAAAATTCGATAATTTTAATGCCAATGTTCAAAGCAGGTGTTTACAAATTCAAGCTGCACTTGATTCATGTAATCATATCAAATTAGTAGTTGCGTTTACAGGTGATGGTATATCGAAGCATGCTTTAGAGGCATTAGAACGTTTAACTTCTGACGATGACCTACAAGAAGAGCGTTTTGATAGTCAGATAATTACTTATAATTCAGAAAATATTATTGAATCACTTAGATCAGAGCGTGCATGCAAACAGGTAAATGATCAAATTAAATTGAAAGGCTATCAAAAAATAAACGAGCAGAGAGAAGTCTATTATGGAGTTGCCAAGTTATCTGATTTAGCCGCTTTACATGAAAAATATGGAAAAGATTTATATGAAAAGAATATCCGATATTACCTTGGCTCAACACAATCTAACGTCAACCAATCTATTAGGACTACGTTAGGCGATAATCCGCAAGATTTTCTATTTTTAAATAATGGCGTAACGGCTCTAAGTGAGATTGTTGATCCTAAGTCAACTGTTGCTGGATATAGAAATATTAATGTTCGTGGTTTCTCCATTATCAATGGTGCGCAAACAGTTGCAACGGCAGCGGAATATATTAAAAACAATCCGAAAAGTGATTTGAGTTCAGCTAAAGTGATGCTGACAATTATTAAAGCAAATGCTGCCGATGATTTTTCTAAAAAAATTACCAAAGCAAGGAATCATCAAAACCCTGTTTTATCTGCACATTTTGCCGCACTTGATGACAACCAAGAACGGTTGAGACAAGATGTTGCTATACAAGGCTATGCCTATCATTATCGACCGGGAGCAATATCTCATTCTACCAATCAAATTATTAAACTCGACGAGGCGGCAAAAGCCTTGGCTTTGTTAGAAAATGATCCAAGATTCTTGGTTAGATTAAAATCTGAGTCGGCTCGATTTGTAGATAAAGACACCAATGAATACAAAACAATATTTACTGACGACGTGAGAGCAACACAGCTTATCAATGCAGTTAAAATATACCGTGAAATACGCACGGTTATTTTGGCAAATGAGAATAGTGCAGCTGGTTGGGTAAAACTTACTTATAGGCATGGTGTGTTTTGTATTGCAGGCATATTGCTAAAACGGCTCAGTAATCGAATCAAATCGTCTGACGTGCTTACTGACAAGGAAATAAAAGACCTAATTAGCCTACCATTGGATGAGTTAAGGCAACAAACATTAGATATTGTTGATTCTCATAGAATACTCGGGGGGCCATTAGCATTATTTCGCAATCAGGGACATACATTGCCAATTATCAATGCGTTAATGATAAAAAATTATGGGCATTCTGCAAATGCAACAGTAACCAATTTAAGAAACGTATCCAAAGGGACTGACAAGTATCCAATGCAAATGCTAGTCGATTATTTAATTAGTCAAGCACCACAAATATGAGATTGAGCGAATGAGCAAAACCAAACTGGAACTGACTTGGATAGGCAAGGATAAGCGGCCTAAACTGGAACCGCGAATATTACTGGAAAACCCAAGCTTGTCGTATCACGCAAAGCATCGTGTCAGTGAGAATGACCAGTTTGATAACAAGTTGATTTTTGGTGACAACTTGCTCGCGTTAAAAGCTTTGGAACAAGAGTATGCTGGCAAAGTAAATTGCGTGTTTATTGATCCTCCTTACAATACCGGCAGTGCCTTTACTCATTATGACGATGGTTTGGAACATTCCATTTGGTTAGGTTTAATGCGTGACCGTCTGGAGATTATCCGTTCTTTATTGTCCGATGACGGTTCCTTGTGGATTACCATTGATGATAATGAAGCGCATTATTTGAAGGTGCTGTGTGATGAGATTTTTGGCCGGAACAATTTTTCTGCAAACTGTTTATGGCAAAAGGTTTATAGCGAACGAATGGATGCGCGAGGGTTTAGTGTTTCACATGACCATTTATTGGTCTATCAAAAGACAGATAGATTTTTTCCTAAACAACTTCCGAAGGATCAAAACACAGCACAGTTTGGTTTTTTTGATGAAACTGAAAATAAATATTATCGGCGACGATCCTTAAGGAAAGAAGGGTCAGAATCTTTGCGACACCACCGTCCATCTATGTGGTATCCAATTTTAGCCCCAGACAGTACAGAGATTTTTCCTATTAAACCAGATGGTACTGAGGGCCGCTGGCGTTGGAAGCAAGAAAATGTTGTTAAGAATGTAAATCAGCTGGAATATATAAAAAAAGAAGGGCGATGGGAAATCTATGTAAAGCAATACATAGAGGAGAGTCCAACAAGACCACCCGCAACTTTTTGGCCAACGGAAGAAGTTGGTCACAATCATGAAGCTAAACTGGAAGTGCGAGCTTTTAATAGCCTTGATATATTCGATACGCCAAAACCTGAGCGTCTTCTTAAACGTGTTTTAGAAATAGCCACCAACCCAGGCGACCTAGTCCTCGATTCCTTTGCTGGATCAGGCACTACGGGTGCTGTTGCCCATAAAATGGGTAGACGCTGGATCATGATTGAGTTGGGTGAGCATTGCCACACGCATATTATTCCACGCCTCAAAAAAGTAATAAATGGTGAAGATCAAGGTGGCATTTCCAATCTAACCAACTGGCAAGGCGGTGGCGGTTTTCGTTATTACAGTTTGGCTCCATCCTTATTGGAACAAGACCGTTGGGGCAACTGGGTCGTTAATAAAAACTACAATCCGGCCATGCTGGCAGAAGCCTTATGCAAGTTGGAGGGCTTCACTTCCGCACCCTCTGACAGTCAATGGTGGAATCATGGCTATTCGTCTGAGCAGGATTTCATTTACGTCACTACGCAAAACTTGTCACACCAGCAACTGGAAGAGTTGTCAGATGAAGTTGGCGGTGACCGTTCCCTGTTGGTGTGTTGTACAGCATTTCGTGGCAAGTCGGATCAGTTTCAAAATCTCACTTTAAAGAAAATCCCCAAGATGGTGTTGTCGCGTTGCGAATGGGCGCATGATGATTACAGTTTAAACGTTGCTAATTTACCGATGGCTCAACCTGAACCTGAAGTAGATAAGCCAAAGAACGTTAGCCTTAAACAAACCAACATTAATCAAGATGATCTCTTTGGTAAAGAACCATGACCTTAAGAATCATCATCATTGCAGGTCCAAATGGCGTTGGAAAAACGACTTTTGCGCGGGCCTTTTTACCTCAAGAAGCACACTGCCAGAGGTTCATTAATGCTGATTTGATTGCTGCAGGATTGTCACCGTTTGCGCCTGAAATCATGGCTATTAAAGCGGGGCGATTAATGTTGCAGGAACTGGCTAGCTGTGTCGCACAGCAACAGTCTTTTGCTTTTGAAACGACACTGTCTGGTTTGGCGTATTTGCGTCATATACAAAAATGGCAGGAACAGGGTTATCAGGTCAGTTTGTATTTTTTAAGCTTACCCACGGTTGACGTGGCCATTGAGCGCGTTGCTTTTAGAGTTCAGCAAGGTGGACATCATATTCCAGAAGCGGTTATTAGACGCCGTTTTATTGCGGGTCGTAAAAATTTTGAACAACAGTATAGTCCTCTCGTCAATGACTGGGCGTTATATGACAATGCCGGTGAAGAACCGTTACTGATTGAATGGGGAGAAAACTGATGAAAGCATCCGAATTACAACTGGCAAAAAATCCTGACTTGATTGCCTCTGTTGCCGCCATTAAACGTGCAGCACAACAGGCAAGACAAACGGCTATACAAACCAATACGGCTATTGTTGTCATCAAGGATGGCGTGTTATGCAGAATATCTGCTGAAGAACTTAAGAAACAGGCAATGACATGAGCGATAAAGCATTTCAAACCGTTGCAGGGCGATTAAGTTTACGTAAACCGCAACGTGATTCGTTGGAGGCTTTACAAAAAGCCATTGCTGCATCACCGGATATGCTCAATCCAAAACGTGATGTTGCTGACTTATTAGAAATCTTAAAACTTGAGTTTCCCAAATTATCCGATTTTGAACGAGAATTTCCATCACTGTGTTTTGCGTTGGCTACCGGCGTCGGGAAAACCCGGTTGATGGGTGCCTTTATTAGTTATCTACATATGGCGCATGGCATTAGCAATTTTTTTGTCTTGGCACCCAACCTGACCATCTATAACAAACTGATTGCCGACTTTACGCCCAATACTAAAAAATATGTCTTTAAGGGCATTGCCGAGTTTGCCATCAATTCACCCAAAATCATTACAGGCGATGACTATGAAGTAAAGGGGCGTGCGCTTGATATGTTCACGTCAATTTCCATCAACATTTTCAATATTTCAAAAATCAATTCCGAAGTACGTGGCGGCAAGTCGCCAAAGATTAAACGCTTGTCAGAATATTTGGGCGATAGTTACTTTAATTATTTGGCAGAATTGCCGGATCTGGTTTTGTTGATGGATGAATCACATCGCTATAGAGCCGATGCCGGTGTTCGAGCACTAAATGAATTAAAGCCTTTATTAGGCCTGGAATTAACGGCAACTCCGTTTACGGAAAGTAGCAGAGGCCCCGTGCCATTTAAAAACGTCATCGTTGATTATCCCTTATCAATGGCGATGGATGATGGTTTTGTCAAAGAGCCTGCCGTTGTTACTCAACGTAACTTTGATGCGACGCAACACACTAAAGAAGAAGTGGAACGCATCAAGTTAATGGACGGTATTCGTTTGCATGAAGCAACCAAAGTGGAGTTGCTGACCTATGCGCGTGAAAATGATGTCGCTGTCATTAAACCATTTATGCTTGTTATTGCCAGAGATACGACACATGCAGCTCAATTACTAGAACTGATGGAGTCGACGGCATTTTTTGATGGCAGGTACAAAGGCAAAATTATTCAAGTAGATAGCAGCAGAACCGGTGCTGCTGAAGAAGAAATGATTAACCGTTTACTGGCCGTGGAAAGCAAAGATGAGCCTACAGAAGTGGTGATACACGTAAACATGCTGAAGGAAGGCTGGGATGTCACCAATCTCTATACCATTGTGCCGTTACGCGCCGCCAATGCGCGAACCTTAATTGAACAGTCGATTGGCCGTGGTCTGCGCTTACCTTATGGCAAACGCACTGGTGTGACCGCTGTTGATAGATTAAACATCGTGGCTCATGACCGGTTTCAGGAAATAATAGACGAAGCCAATAACCCTGCTAATCCGTTACGCTTGAAGCAGGTCATTCTTGACGCACCTTCAGATGACGTAAAAACTGAAAGTGTCGCCATCAGTTCAAATCTTGAAACGATGATTAGCGGCAACACAGGTGGTATGGCTTATCCGGTATCAGGTAACACTAATTCACCGTTGTTTAATAGCGTTGCAGAAACGGCAGTTGCCCAATTTGCCATGACTGAATTGAACAAGTTTCAACACACTCCATCCACGGTTGCGACCAGTAAAGCGTTATTACATGAGTATGTGCAAGCATCGGTTGTTCTGGCCGTCACTGAACATTTGACCAGTGGTCAACAATCGTTACCCGAAGAAGATGATACTCCTGTAGACGTTGTGGACATTGTCGCAAAAGTTACTGCATTGATAGTAAAGCAAACCATAGATATCCCTCGTGTCGTCGTTGTGCCAAAAGGCGAAGTCAGTTATGGCTACAAACCCTTTACTTTGGATATGAGTGGCTTGAATCTGCAACCTTCAGAGCGGGATATTCTGATTCAAAGCCTGCAAACCAATGAACAAGAATTAATGGCATCTCAAATTGGTTTGAGCGAAGCAAAGCCGGAAAATTACATTGTCCGCGCACTCATTGATTTTGACGACATTTCTTATGATGACCATGCTGATTTAATTTATGGTTTGGCAACACAAGCCGTAGAGCATTTGAAAGGCTATCTGACATCAAACGATGAAGTAAATAATGTCTTGAGCAATAACAGCCAATTACTTGCCAAGACCATCCGCACCCAAATGGCGAATCATTTTTGGGAGCAAGCCGATACCTATGAAGTTGTTGTGAATAATGGTTTTACACCCTTAAAGAATTGCGCTTATACCGTTGCAGCCGGTCAATCCGTGCATCCATATCGCGATACGGTAACTGATAAAAGCAAAATTAAGCAGATGTTGTTTGGTGGCTTCAATCATTGTTTATACCCTTTTCAGAAATTTGATTCCGATACGGAACGCCGCTTTGCTGTGATTATGGAACGCGATGCGCAAAAGTGGTTTAAACCAGCAAAAGGCCAATTTAAGATTTATTACAAAAATGGTGCTGAGCATCCGGAATATGTTCCAGACTTTGTTGCAGAAACAAAAGATTATGTGTTGATGGTGGAAACAAAATCACAAGCAGAAATTACAGATGCAATAGTGCTAGCAAAAGCCGATGCTGCCGTAAAGTGGTGTGAAAATGCTGGCGAGTATTTGCTAAAAAACGGTGGTAAGGCTTGGAAATATTTGTTGATTCCACATAATGAAGTTAAGGAAAATTTTCAGTTGGTAGATTATGTTAGGAAGTTTGAAAGAGTGTGATGGTAATACTGCTACCGCAAATATAAAAAAACAAAGAGAGGCTTAAACATGCCTCGTTTCTTGGCGAGGTCACCTGCCGTTTACCGTAAACTCAAGTACGGTAATCGATTCAGGCAAGTAGCTATAGTCGTACTTAGAATCCACACCGTTTTCCGTTTGGGTTTCATCCAGTCAATCAAATGATCTCTTGCACACAGGCAGCTGTACCGTCTTTTTTCCAGGCTGTCCCGTAGATAATCCAAGGTATCTTTACATCATAAGTGGAAGTCAAAAAATCGTTAGGGATCATAAGTATTCCATGGGTAGTATGGCTTTAAACATTGGATCGATTACTCAGACATTCGCTCAAAAATCGATCAAAGGCATCGGCGATAAGGGGCAAAATACTGAGTAGTCGATGATCCGCATCGAACATATGCAAAGAAACGCGATGTTGCCGGCAGAAGCGCCAAACATTTTCAGGTGGGACAACCTCATCTTGCCAGCCATGAAATACTTCGACGTGATCAGCATAAGGTTTGAAATCAGTAATGTAATAACCCGGCAAGTAAAAGGCGGGCGCTATCAGAAACAGACCTTTGGGTTTAATGATCTCGGATACGACCGTTGCCACATAAGCACCCATACTGGAGCCAACCAAAACAATTTCCTGATAAGCCGACAGGTCCATGGCAAGCAGTTGTTTAACGCGCAGTTCGGGATCGTTGCTAGCCTGGTAATCGGGGCTGATAAACATAAAGCCGTGATGCTTGGCAACGTCTGCTAGCGCTATGGCCTTTTCACCCCAAGGAATACTGTCTTTTCCGTGATTATAGATGACGAGTTTTTGCATAAGTTTGATCCGTGTGATTGTCTATATTTTCGAATAGTGCTGGCTTATGTTTTATGATATTGCGTTTCCATTGAAAATACTATCCTGCAACCATAGTGTTGTTAGGCATTAAGCCAGGCTTTGTAGGCATATTATGAGCATCATTGAACAACAAATCACAACATTAGAGCAACAAATTAAAGCTATGGATGTTAAACGTGAAGTCTTGTTTCAAAAGTTAAGCCTATTAAAACAGCAGAGCCAACAGCAACAGCAAAGTCTGACGCAATTGACAACAGGGGCGACCATTACCCGGCAATCCTCCAGTAATGACAAGGTCAACTTGTTTCGCGATCTATTCAAAGGACGCGAGGATCTTTATCCAAAACGCTTTGTAAGCAGCAAGACCGGCAAGTCAGGGTATTCACCGGTTTGTGCGAATGAATGGAGGCCTATAGTTTGCGAAAAACCTCGCATTAAATGTGGCGACTGTAAGTCAAGGTCATTCCTACCTATAAGCGATCAAGTGATTAACAACCATTTGGCGGGTAATGACAAAACGCGTAAGCAACTGGCTGATTTTGTCGTCGGTGTTTACCCATTGATGCAGGATGAACGCTGCTGGTTTCTGGCTGTCGATTTTGACAAAGCCTCTTGGCAACTTGATGTCAGTGCGTTTGTCTCTGCCTGTAAAGACAATGCTATTCCGTATAGCATTGAAATATCACGGTCTGGTAAGGGCTCGCATGTCTGGATCTTTTTTAGCAGTCCCGTTTTTGCGATAGAAGCCAGAAAGTTAGGTTCCTACCTATTAACTCAAGCCATGGATAAACATCCAGAGTTAGGTTTTGAATCTTATGATCGGCTGTTTCCTAATCAGGACACTTTGCCGAAAGGTGGTTTTGGGAATCTGATTGCCTTACCACTACAAAAAAAGCCCCGTGAACTGGGTAATAGTGTATTTGTAGATGACAATTTTGCTGCCTATTCTGATCAATGGGCTTATCTGTCGACTATTAAGCGGATTACACCTATTGAACTAAATCAGTTGATTGCAAAGGCTGAACAACAAAACCGAATTTTAGGCGTGAAATTACCCATTGATGAAGTAGATGCTGAACCTTGGAAAATAGCGCCTTCACGCAAAATAAAAGAAATCAGTTTCAATGAATCTTTGCCTAAGTCCGTAACCATTGTTTTGGGTAATCAGCTGTTTATCGATAACCGTGATTTACCTACGGCCTTGCAAAGCCGGATTATCCGCCTTGCCGCATTCCAAAATCCGGAATTTTATAAAAACCAAGCTATGCGCTTGTCGACTTTTGGCAAGCCCCGGATCATTTCTTGTGCCGAGTATTATTCTCAGCATATTTCGTTGCCGAGAGGGTGTCTGGATGACTTGCTAAATCTTTTGGTTGAGCTAAAAATAAAACCCGTGATTCAGGATGAACGGTTTTCAGGTGAAAATATTCCAGACTTACAGTTCTTGGGGCAGTTGACGGATGAACAAACCCAGGCAGCCAATAAACTACTCGAACACGATATTGGCACACTTTCTGCGACAACCGCTTTTGGAAAAACAGTGGTTGCGCTATATGTTCTGGCAAGTCGCCAAGTCAATACCTTGATTATTGTCCATCGCCGTCAACTTTTAGATCAATGGTTGGAACGTATTGAACTGTTTTTAACGGTGAGTAAAAAACAGGTCGGCAAAATCGGCGGCGGTAAAAATAAACCGACAGGTATTATCGATGTCGCCATTATGCAAAGCTTAACCAAAAATCAAATGGTTGACGATGTGGTGGCTAATTATGGTCAAATCATTTTTGATGAATGTCATCATTTATCCGCAGTCAGCTTTGAGGCTGTTGCTAAAGCGTGTAAAGCAAAATATGTACTGGGCTTGTCCGCAACCCTAACACGAAAAGATGGGCACCATCCGATTGTATTTATGCAGTGCGGTCCAGTTCGACACCATGTCAGCGCTAAACAACAGGCTTTGGCAAGACCTTTTGACCATTATGTAACACAACGGAAAACGGCGTTTATCATGCCTGAAAATACTAACACCGACAATCCATCGTCGATACACGAGATTTATCAGGCACTGGTTGTTGATGAACAACGCAATCAGCTTATTCTCGAAGACATCAAGCAAGCTTTAGCTGAAGGACGTTCACCGATTGTGTTGACCGAAAGGAGAGAGCATGTACTGCTCTTGGCCGAGCAGATCAGCGCATTTGCAAAAAATGTTTTCGTTATGCAAGGTGGCATGGGTGTCCGGCAACGTAAGCAATTACAAGACGGCCTACAAAGTATTCTCGACGAGGAAGAACGAATTATTGTTGCTACAGGACGCTATCTGGGCGAAGGGTTTGACGATGCCAGACTGGACACACTATTTCTGGTTATGCCCGTTTCCTGGAAAGGCATTTTGGCCCAATATGTCGGCCGGTTGCATCGATTACATCATGCAAAAACCGAAGTCAGGATTTACGACTATGTCGATGGCAATGTTCCGATGTTAAGCAAGATGAGCGATAAACGAAAAACAGGATATAAGAGTTTAGGCTACACGATGATCAATTCACCGTTGTGAACCTATCTACGCAACCTTATTGGAAGGTACTTATGAATAAATCAAATACCATAAAAATTCATCTTTATTGGGTTTTAAAACAATCGCGCTTATAATATACCTATACAATCTTCCTATAAGGAAAGGCCATGAAAACAGTGAATGTCAGCGGTTTAAAGAATAATCCCAGTGAAGCGTTGCGTATGGCGCATAATGATTTGGTATTGGTAATGAATAGAAACGAACCGGATGCCTTAATGATAGGACTCAAGTCATCCAAAATTATCGGCATGCCTGGTGTACGCAAAGCCTTGGCAACCGCATTATTTAAAGATGGTGAGTTATCATTAGCGCGTTCTGCCAAGCTTGCTGACACGCCGTTGGCCGACTTTATCGCCCACGTGTCACGTTTGGGCATTCCGGTCATCAATCAAACGGCTGAGGATGTGCAACAGGATATGGATACCCTGGAGCAATGGTTGAAAGAGGCGTAACACTATATGTCACGAATTGTTGTTATTGATGCCAGTCCCTTAATCGGGCTGGCGATGGTTGATGGCTTAAAGTGGTTACCTGATATTTTTGGTACGGTTTTTCTACCCGAGACTGTAAAACAAGAAGTATTGCCAGGTAAAGCTGCACGTGGTGAAGAGGCTATTGCTCACGCTATCAATGTAGGCTGGTTAACAGTATGGCCTGAGCCGATAGAACCACGACTGGATATTGATCTGGACGCCGGTGAAACGGACTGTATTAATCTGGGTTTAAGTCATGCTGATGAGGTTTTGTTGATTATGGATGAGCGTGCCGGTCGTGCTGTAGCGAAAGAGAAAGGACTACCTGTGATCGGTACTGCGGCGATTATTGGTCAGGCGAAAAAACAAGGGTTAATTGTATCAGCAAGGGTCGCTTTTGAGGTTTTGCATGCCTCTGATTTTCGCATTTCAGCGGCGGTTATTAATCAGGTACTGCTTAGCGTGAATGAATAGCCCATATCCGGACTTCAAGTCTTACTGATGATTCCGAACTGAAAACAGCCTGAGATGACGGATGTTTTTTTAAAGCTTTACGCTGCTCGGTATCGGCTTCTATCAGACTAATAACCATGCAGCTGCTGTCTACACACTATATCATTGAGCCTTGGCATTCTTGCTTTCTACTTTACAAAAGGATTCAGTAGACTAACACCTGTGCTTTCGAAATCTTTGACGTTACGCGTAACAACAGTAAGGTTGTAGTTTAACGCAGTTGCAGCAATTAATTTATCCAGCGCATGTTGATAGCCTGGAACGCGTAATTTCCCCCAAAGCAAAGCAATTTCGCAGTCAACACTAAGAATATTGTCTTGATAGTGTTCGAGGATGGAATTTAACCAGTTTTCCAATAACTTACCTTGACTGGTATCACCCCGATGAAAAATCAAATCAACACCTCTACGTAACTCGCCGATAGTAATTGATGAGACATATAGACGGGTATTATTTTGAATAGCGACATCAAAAAACTGACGCACACCACTATTTGCCCTATCGCCTTTTCTGATTTCACTGATGACGTTGGTATCAATCAAATACATTGGACACTCTAGTATCATCGTTGAGCCTCATAAAGTCAGCATCAGTGCCGACACTAGGGATGTTTGATAAGGCTTCGGCAAAAGACTTTCGTTGTGGCCTCATCAAGACTTCTGCCAAAATTGCACGATGCTCTGCTTCTGTAGATCGATGGTGTGCTACAGCTCTCGCCTTAAGAGCGTTGATTATTGTTTCATCAAGATTTCTAACGACTAAACTGGGCATAAGGGATACTCCAAAATTACAGATGCTATCAATGCTATCATTATTGATGGCATTTTCAAAAGACAAAATATGCCGAGGAAGCTGTTCCGACAACGCTGTTTTGATGCATCAATGCGTGAGGTATGCGTGACTTTTGCGTGTTTCGGTTGTGCTTCGTTATGCTTTGTTATGCAAATCACGCAAGAAATGAATATGAAATTATAATAAAATCAATAAGTTATAATTAAATTACATGATTTGTAATCAGCCGGTCAGGAGTTCGAATCCCCTCACTAGCTCCAAAGAATTCAAAGACTTACATGAAAATGTAGGTCTTTTTTATTGCCTGTTAGAAAATTAATAAGCACATAATAAGCACTTGGAACAATTTGCTTATTAATACCAACAAAAAACCACCGCAATACCTGCCAATATTTCAGGCATAAAAAAACCGTATAGTTGCGGTTCTCTGTGTAGTCTTGCAAATTCCCGCCTTGCTGTATAGCAGTTGTGTAGATACTTTCAAAAAACAAAAATCCAATCAGGCAAAATTAAACCTGTTCCCTGCCAGACCACCCCCTATGCCACCCCACCCCGTCATTTTCGATTTTCACACAGATAAACCTTACAATCTATTTTAGACTCGAAGTGTCCTGTTTTAGAAATACCCCCCTACCTATGTAAATGGACGTAAACTTAAAATAATTTTTATAATTTCTGGTAGCTCTGTAAAACCCGCTATACGGAACAAGCCCCATCCCGATTCAGAAACTCCGGCATTAAAAATTTTTCATTACAATTTTACCGGCATGAAGGACAGCATTTAGGTGGGCGGGGTTTACTTTGCGCCTAATGCAGTTAGGGCAGTTGATATAGTTGATATAGCTGTGTCAGTTGATATAGTTGATATAGTTGATATAGCTGTGTCAGTTGATATAGTTGATATAGTTGATATAGTTGTGTCAGTTACCAGAATAAGTAATTACTAATATACCTGTGCGGCTTGCTCCAACTGCATAAATCAGTCATTGATTTTGTGCTGGGGTATGGGCTTATATGGCTTTTGTATTATCGTGTCGCTATGGCGATTTTTTAGGATTATTTTGTGCCGGTATCAAGCAGAGATGTTGTTACGTAAATATTAAATTTTCGGAGTCCCACTTTTAAAATTTATTAAGACAGCTTTGTAAGTTTGGCAGTATGAACTGGTTTGAATTAATCGAAAACATTAAGAATGCGATGCTAGTGCCTAAGCAGACATAGAATCAACACTAAATATAGTTTAGTGGCAGGGCGTTGCCAAGGCTAAGATAGTTTTATTGTAATAAAAGGTTATCATGTAACACCTACAAAACCTGGGTATACACATAACTCAACTTACAAAACATTAAAGCATCACCAAATTACATATGAAAAATAAATCTTTAAATAAATTTTTACAAAAAGCAAATGCAGCCAAGAAAGATGAATTTTATACCCAGCTATCGGACATTGAAAAAGAGTTAGGTAATTATAAAGGTTACTTACAAGATAAAGTTGTGTTTTGTAATTGTGACGATCCCGAAGAAAGTAACTTTTGGAATTACTTCGCCTTGAATTTTGAATTTCTTGGACTAAAAAAACTGGTTTCAACACATTTTGAATATGAAAAACCGTCCTATAAATTAGAAATTATAAAAGATATTAATGGTGATGGAAAAATAAATAAATTAGACACCATTAAGACGCCCTTAAGAGAAAACGGTGATTTTAGAAGCCCTGAATGCATAGAGATACTCAAAGAAGCAGATATAGTAGTTACCAACCCACCTTTTTCTTTGTTTCGACATTATGTGATTCAATTAATGAAATATGATAAAAAATTCATAGTTATAGGAAATCAAAACGCAATAACCTATAAGGAAGTTTTTGAGTTGATTAAAGAAAATAAACTTTGGTTAGGTGTTGATAACGGAGGGACAAAATGGTTTGAAGTTCCGGATCATTATGACATAACAACAGAATCGAGAAAAAAAATAGAAAATGGGAAAAAGTTTTTTAGTATGGGGAGCATTATGTGGTTTACCAATTTAGAGCATAAAAAACGCCATGAAGATTTAACGATTTATAAAACATATTACGAAAGTGAATACCCTAAATATGACAACTATGACGCAATAAATGTTAATAAAGTAAGTGATATTCCTGTAGATTATCCAGGGGCTATGGGTGTCCCCATCACTTTTTTAGGTAAATATAATCCTGATCAGTTTGAAATTTTAGGTAATGAATATGGTCTAAATATACATAAAGGTCGTGGATATATTAATGGAAAAAGAATGTACAGCCGAATTTTTATAAAAAATAAGAAAATCCAACCACTAAATACCTACTAATGAAAATAGATCTTAAAGAAATATCAATCAAAGAAGTCTTTAATGGTTATATAAATGACCTAGAAGAAGGGGTTGTCGGTTATGATGGAAAACTCAATATCCGCCCAAAATATCAGCGGGAATTTGTCTACAAAGATAAGCAACGCGATGCAGTGATTGAAACTGTTAGGAAGGGCTTTCCTCTTAATGTCCTGTATTGGGTAAAAAATATAGACGATACTTATGAGGTGATGGACGGACAACAGCGGACAATCAGTATCTGCGAATACATAGCAGGTAAATTTTCATTAAACTATCAATATTTTCATAATCTTGAGGATACTGAAAAAAAGCAGATTCTTGATTATAAATTAATGGTTTATTTCTGTGAAGGAACTGATAAAGAAAAATTAGATTGGTTTAAAACCATCAACATAGCAGGCGAAAAACTCATGGATCAAGAATTGAGAAATGCTATTTATACTGGATCTTGGCTAACTGATGCAAAAAGGTATTTTAGTAAATCAAATTGTGCAGCTCAAAATATGGGAAGTGATTATTTGAAGGGTTCAGCAATTCGTCAAGATTATTTGCAAACTACTATTAGCTGGATAAGCCATGATACTATTGAGCAATATATGGCTGATAATCAACATAAACCAAATGCAAATGAATTGTGGTTATATTTTCAAGGTGTAATAAATTGGATAAGTGTGGTTTTTCCAAAATATCGCAAAGAAATGAAAGGTATTTCATTCGGTAATTTATATAATGAATTTAAAGACAAACAGTTTGATTCAAAAGAGTTGGAAAAAGAAATAACTCAATTAATGCAAGATGAAGATGTAACTAAAAAGCCAGGTATCTATTCTTATGTTTTAACAAGGAATGAAAAACATTTGAATATTCGTGCTTTTACTGACAGACAAAAAAGAGAGTCATACGAAAAACAAAAGGGGATTTGCGCCAAATGTGAGGAACATTTTGAATTGAGTGGAATGGAAGCAGACCATATAACGCCTTGGCACGAAGGTGGAAAAACCATTTCTGAAAATTGCCAAATGTTATGCGTAAATGACAATAGAACCAAATCAGGAAAATAAAAAATGGCAATAACCCCTTATTAATCAGCCTATCAATCTTATTCTTAAGTCCGGTAATCATGATTTCCTCGCAAGGCGACCAGCCTGTTAATATCTGTGAACGATGTATTAGTTATATGCAACAGGCATTGTTTTTCTTCAGCTAATATTTTTTTGAGCGAAATTACTTGGGTAAGTGTTACTTGGATGGCTTTTGTATTATTGCGTCGCTACGGCGATTTTTAGGGCTATGCTGTGCCTTCATTAATCAATGCCAGCAATGATTGCGTCAGGGATGACATTGTTAAGAAACAGGGTTCATTTTCAGAAATTTAGAAACTCCTTTTAACAATCTCTTTTCGGATTTCTCTTTTGCATGAGCAAACGCCCGATTCATTAACCGTGCCTCATCACTATCAATGGGTATTTGGGTTATAGGCTCACCGGATTCTAATAACTTCTCGTAGACTTTAAGCTCTTTAAGTTGTGCCGGTCTTGCTTTACGCGCGGCTCTTGTCTCACGGCCATGAACGTAGAAGTGGGAGTCTTCGCCAGAAATGATTTTTCGGTGTGCGCCGTGCTTACAGCAAGTACTGCATCCATAAGCGGCAAGGCATTGGCACTGTTGTTTTGTAGACTTTGCTGTTGCGTGACATCGTTGGGCATTACCGTTAATGATTGAATCTAACATTTCGTTCTCCTAGTGGTGGAAGGGGTTATGGGTATCCTGAAAATTATCAAAATTACACACACCTCATAATTACGTGGGTTTACATAAAAATATGTAGTCTGTAGAACAAAAAACAATCAATGGTTTTAACCATAGGTGGGTGTTTTAAAGCTGTACCCCCAATGGTTAAATTTAAAAGTGATTCCGGTGGGGTACAGGGGTACATGTCTTTAGACATGTGTACCCCGTTGTACCCCTAAACCGTATTTTATGGGGTACAAGTTGTACCCTTTTGTACCCCCCTGTACCCTGTACCCCTAACACTTGGGTTCTTCGTGCATACGCCACGCATAATCCCCATGCTCGATAATATATTTATCATTAAACAGCTTGTCCCGGCTGCGTTTGAACGCTTTTTTTAGTGCTTGGGGCTTACTTTCTGAACCATTACACTCGACCGTAATAGTTTTGTACGCTAGTTCGCGCCAATGCTCGACATGTACAATTTTTTGGGATAAGGGGAAACTCCCATACTTGATTTTTATTTCTTCGGTGGGCTTAATGCCGTGACGGGTAATGGCATCATTAAGCGTTTGCAATATGGCATCGTCACGGGCGGATAATTTACGATGTGTGCATTTTGTGGCTTCACTTTTATCTGTATGCTCCAAAAATGCTGAAAAGATCGGATTTCCGTGTATATCTTTTCCAATTTCACTATCTACCAGACTAAAATACATAGGTGGCGGGGTCGTTCCATCTTTAATTTTCGTGGGTTTGAGTGTCACTGTGTTGTTTGATTTTGATACTTGAAACTCAAAATCCATAGCCGCGCGTATAGAGCTACTGCCACGCGATCTATCTTTTTCAAGGTGTCCTGAATGATGGACAATCAACACAGTCACATTCAGTGGTCTTAAAAACGTGTCAATATTTCTTAAAATTGCGCCAAAATCATCTGCGCTGTTTTCATTACCCCCGCCCATGTTCCTGTGGTAGGTGTCAATAATGACTAGGTTTATATTACCTATTGCCGCTATTGATTCAGCAACCGCGCTGGTCACGCCTATATCGATAAATGCGCCGGGCTGTTCGGATATAAATAAATGTCCCTTAATATCGCCGGAATATTTATTTTGTAGGGCTTTAACGCGCCTGCCAATAGCCCTAAAACCTTCACCGCAAATATATGCAACATTACCTTGCTTAGTTTCAAGTCCGTAGTACGAAATACCTGTTGCGATGCAGTAGGCCATATCCAGAACCACGAAACTTTTACCGGCTGAGGTTTCACCGAAAATTAGCCCCAAGGCATATAGCTCGTATAGCGAATGAATTAAAAAATCAGGTTTATAGGGGCGGTTCATTAATTCGCTTACTTCGGCGAATTTAAAGGGCAAAATTTCTTTTTGTTTTGCCGGTGCTGGATCGGATTCCCTCCAACCTGATTTGCTTTCCGGTTCTGCCTCTTTCATCTTGGCAAATTTTTCTTTGATCGTTCCGGGCATGTCGGCTTTCTGTTTAGCTAAATTTTCAGGTGAGTTTTTCTTTGCATACTCAATTTGCACGGCCTTGTTATAAGACACAGAACCAATGGTTAGCAAATTATCCCCTGCATCTTTTAACGCTGCCTTTTTATCGCCGCCATGAATTAGCACGGTGAAGCAACTAAAGGAATCGTGTGCGCCCTTGCCGTTTGTAAATAAGGGGTCATTGCTGCTTAGCGTATGTACACGGCCGTCTTTTACTGATGCCGAATAACTGCCACTCTCACTTTGGGGATGTCGAAAACTGTTGCCGCGCTGGTCATAGCCAGCCTTTAACAGCCATTCATCAACCGTGTAGCACTGGTTAAATGCCTCTATAATGTTTGGTGAATTACCTAGTGATAACTCTATTCGTTTCTCTGTTGCAAGTTGTTTGGCTCTATCGAGTTCGGATTGTTGCGTTAATAGTTCGTTGCGCTTAGCTGAAATTTCCTTGGCAAAGGACTTTAAAGGGTTAAAAAATACCCCCTTGCGTTGTCGGCGGGTTTCGTAAAATTCACCACGATTAGGCAGGTAGCAAAGTTGCGCCGCGCGTTCGGTTGCCCGATCAGGTTTAATTAATTGAGCCGCTAATTTATCGTTAAGAATCTCTTGAACAATCCGCCAATCCTGCCCACCTAGCGGTTCTTTGAGCAAAATTAGTACACGTGCTTTTTGTTTTTCAAGCGTTGCGCCTTTGCTCGTGTAAATTTCGTAGTCGCACCCATTGAGAATTATTTTAACGCGCTGTTCAATTTCAAATAAAGACGGCAAGGGGTGATCGTATTTTTTTATGTATTGCGCGTATTCCTTGTCATCTTGGGTTAATTTTGTCCCGTCAATATCCCCCCAGCAAAAGTAAAATGTTCCATTTTGTTCTTGCTCCTTATAGCATCGGCTTGGCTTTGTCGAAGGTATTACCCATAGAGCGTTTTCTTTTTCGACTCGCTGTGGCGCGTCCATCATCCTCTGAATTTCAGGCCATATAATGCCGTCGTAAGGAGTCAGCTTCTTGTTTGGCTTCGCGGGGTCGGGCTCGTTCGTGTGAAACTTACCATGACCGGACGTTAATAGAATTTCATTATTTTTCATGCGAATTTATCCTTACATCGCCTGTGTGTTCTGCGATACCTTAAAACGCGCTATACTTACGCTGTCGTTGTGGTATTTCATAAAGCCCAGGCTGTGTCGTTGCAGTTTGGGCTTTATTGTTTTTTACGCATCATCGACGCAAAAACACGCCTTTCTTTTCTGGAGCCATTCGGATCAGGCATATAGTTGACAGCTTTAGAGTCTAACGCCCTCGCCTTTTTTCTGATTTCATTTGCGGCATAAGTGCGCTCAATTGAGCCACACAGAATCGGTAAACCCCCGCCGCTCACACTGCCACCTCAGAAGTCGATGTTTGAGTTGGCTTTGCCAGCCACGCGAGTGCATCGGATTTTCTGTATCTGACTGCCCGGCCAAGTTTGATAAAGGGAATCCCACCACCTGCCCATCTATCGCGTTCCATCGTAGCCCGTGAACAATCTCGAACCTGCGCGATAGTGTCTTGACTAAACAAAGCATCGTCGTGCGCCTCGTAGAAAGCTTTAAGCGCTTGTGCGCGGGCTTGTGCGTCTTTTTTTGCGAGCTGTGTGGACATGATTTTTCTCCTGATTCGTTTAAAATTGAATCGTCATAAATTGTTTTTTATAACTTGGAGTAAATCTTAAGTGATTGTTTTTATTTTGAAAATAATGGTATTTCTGTGTTTTTAATACTGTGATTTTTCACAGAATTAACTACCACGGATAATAAGGAACGCACAAAAAAGGCCAGTGTTACCCGACCTTAAAATCACAGAATTAAGCTGATTTTTTCACGGCTTTACTTGCGCTTCACACCTGCTTTCTTTTTAGGCCAAACCGTTTGTTCACGGTTCCAGTCGTCAAAGCCTTGACCCCATAAGG
Source organism: Methylobacter psychrophilus (assembly GCF_025583945.1). Lineage (GTDB taxonomy): Bacteria > Pseudomonadota > Gammaproteobacteria > Methylococcales > Methylomonadaceae > Methylobacter_C > Methylobacter_C psychrophilus. The sequence goes on along the minus strand of NZ_JAOEGU010000004.1, from coordinate 85,193 downwards.
CTTTGTTTCTGGATACCAGTACTGCCTTTATTTCTGGAATTGTCAAGGCCTCAACAAAGCCAGGTGTAACAGTCGTTAGCCAAAGACTGGCATCTCTGTCACGCTCACCGTATTTACCGCTGCGCTGCTGTACTGGGGTAGTCGCGTTATTAACTGACTGTGATACTGCTACCAGCATCCTTACCGGTATATGGAATTTTCTTTCTATCGATACATCACCCTTATCTTTTGGTTCGGCATCTTCCCCAGCTTCCAACACATAGCTCTGTAAAAAAATAACAAGTTCCTCCAGTGTATAAACTTTCTGTTTATTTTCCAGTTTCCATTCCAAGCGGTGTATAGCCTTCAATTCCTTATCAGGAACAACACCCAAAGCATTGGCTACTACAATAACACCCAAAGCATTGGTTTTGTCAGGCCATAAATTAGGGTCAAAACGATGCGCCAATCTTGCCGATTGTGCAGGTGTGATGTCTTTACGGCTTTTCCATCCCTCCCAATCAATCGGTGAGCCGTTTATTGTCCTTTCGGAATGAGTGCTATCGAATATGCCCATTACACGGATTCCCGCGCAGCAACCTTAAACTCGACTACGTCAGCATCCTTTAACGCGGCCGACTTCAAAATAAAATCAGTAATGGTTTGCATGGGCTTGCGTAATCGTTCCACGTTCATCTGAATATAGCCACTGGTTACATCGTCAGCTGATTTATGATTCACCAATGCTTTGACGGCAAACGATGAAATATCTAACGATTCTGCTATGGTTACAAAGGTTCGTCTTAAGTCGTGCATGGCAAACGGCATATCAGTTTTTTCAATGATTTTGGCTAACTGCCGCTTGGGTTCGACTAGATAACCACGCACACCATCACCGGGAAATACAAAAGGGCTGGTACTGTTTGCCTTACGTGTCGTCAGCATATCCGTTAAATAGTCAGACAAAGGTAACTGCATGGGTCTACCGTTTTTCGGGTCTCGCAAAATATAGCTGTTATCAATCAAGTCAATGTCAGCCCATTGGAGTTTTGCCGATTCATCTTTTCGGGTTCCGGTCAATAAGACAAAGAGCAAATAGTCTCGTATCGTAGGATTATCAACATTTAGTACAGCATCAAACCACGCCTGTAATTGATGGGACTTAAGGTGTCCGGTGCGCCGTTCCACTTTGTACCAGCTCCGAGTCTGACTGATACGCTTAACGGGATTCTCTGGCAATATACTTAAACCTTTGCCGGTCTCGTACTTGGCACTGGCATAATTCAAAACGCTGCGTAAAGTACGCGCACCCAAGTTAGCGTAGGCCTCACCGCGTTCAGTACCTATCTTCTTATGACGACGCTCTACAGCATCACGGGTAATATCAGTTATAGGTAGTTTTTGCCAGTCTGGGTAAATATTATTCATCACACCTTGATAATCCCTCACCGTCTTAGGTTTAAGTTGCCTAACATCAAGGAATGCTTCGAATACCTCACCCAAGGTGACAGCCTTAATATTCTGTTCGCGTTTTTCTTGTACCGTATCAATCCCCGATGCAAGCGCACCTATGCCTTTCTTGGCTGCTGTCCTTGCCTGTTCTGCTGTCATGGTCGGATATTTACCCAACACGACACGTTTTGTCTTATTACCGATACGTTGTTGAACACACCATGTTTTTGACTTCGTGCCGACATACATACCGAACCCGGCTATTTCATCGTCCCAATAAAACACCTGTCCTTTTTCAGTAAATTCAAAATTAGTAACCACCGGTTTTGTCAGCTTCATAGTATTCAACGTGTTAGAGCTTAAAATTAATAAGCATATAATAAGCAGATTGTTTAAAAGCCTTTAAAAGACCGTCTGACTTATTATAACAACAAAACCTTATAATACAAGGTATGTAAGTGCTTATTAAAAGTAGCTAAATGGCAGGAACGCTAATTTGTAATCAGCCGGTCAGGAGTTCGAATCCCCTCACTAGCTCCAAAGAATTCAAAGCCTTAGGTGTTTTTCATCTAGGGCTTTTTTATTTGGCTCTGGGTTAGGTATGGGTTAGAATTTAGAGAGAATGTAGCATAACTACAGAGAATCTTTTTCGACACACAGCGTAGTAAAAAAATTATCTGCCACCCAACACCTCGCCAAATCTTCGTTTTTTGTTAACTCATCCAACTCTATCTATTTTTTCACTTCAGTATCAAGCAGTTTTCTTAATGCCAGCGCGTGATGCTCACAAAAATTAATAACAACGCTCTGATCTATGGAATGGCGATTTACCACTGAAGATGCACGGATAAAACTGAAGAAACTTTATCCGACATATAATGGCTTTACATTGACATCAAGAAACACCATTGAAAAAGAAATACATAGTACGACTAACGGAAGATGAACGCGCTTATTTAGGGAATTTGATTCATACCGGAAAAGTGGCCGCTCATAAAAGATTACACGCTGAAATACTGCTGAAAGCGGATATTAGCGAGTTAGGAGAAAAATGGCTGGACCGGCCAATAAGTGAAGCTTTTGGTATTTCAAGACGTACCGTTGAACGAGTCCGGGAGCGACTGGTTCAAGAAGGCTTGGAATCGGCTTTAAACCGGGCAAAGTCAATTCGGGTTAGAAGTGCTATTGATGGAGAGAATGAAGCCCGTTTGATCGCGTTAAGTTGTGGCAATGCACCTGAAGGGCGTAGCCGCTGGACATTACGTTTACTTGGACAGCAGATGGTTGAGCTGGGTTATATTGAAAGTGTATCGCATGAAACTATCCGGCAAACCTTAAAAAAAACGAATTAAAACCCTGGCAAAATAAAGAGTGGTGTATTCCGGCTAAAAAAAATGCTGAGTTTGTTTGCGCTATGGAAGATACGCTTGAGGTTTACAAGCAACCTTATGATGAAGCGCAACCACTGATTTGCATGGATGAAAGCAGCAAGCAACAGATTAAAGACACGCGAACACCAATACCGGCAAAGCCTGGCACGGTCGCTCGGTACGACACGGAATATGAGCGTAATGGAGTGAGCAATGTTTTTATGTTTTTTGAACCCTTGCAGGGCAAACGGTTTGTTGAGGCAACCGATCAAAGAACGGCCATTGATTGGGTGCATCAAATTCGTAACCTGGTTGATGTCCATTACCCGCAGGCTAAACGTATTACCCTGGTTATGGATAATCTGAATACCCATACTGGCGCCTCTTTATATAAGGCATTTGAGCCAAAAGAGGCGAGAAGAATTCTTGAAAAACTGGAAATACACTACACGCCCAAGCATGGCAGTTGGTTAAATATGGCCGAGATAGAATTAAGCATCCTGTCACGGCAATGTATGGATCGCCGCATTCCAGATCAAGAAACTTTAAAAACAGAAATTTCCGCGTGGCAAGAAAAAAGAAATACTATTGCTCGGCCTATGGAATGGCGGTTTACCACGGAGGATGCACGGATAAAACTGAAGAAACTTTATCCGACATTATCAGATTGACTGAGTACTAGCCTGTTTAATTAAACCATTTCAATGTCGAGAGACTGGAAATGTTCGCTATATAAACATCTTAAAACCGCATTAATAATTTATTTAATTATTTTTCTAAAAATTTTAGTTTATCTACTTTTCCATTCCATTCATCAGCATCGGGTAATGGTGATTTTACTTCGGTAATTACAGGCCATTGCTTTGCTAATTCAGCATTCAAGCTAATGAATATTTCTTGTCCTTCAGGTAATTCATCTTCTGCAAAAATGGCATTAGCTGGACATTCTGGCTCACACAATGTGCAATCAATGCACTCATCTGGATCTATAACCAAGAAGTTAGGGCCTTCATGAAAACAGTCGACAGGACAAACATCGACACAATCAGTAAATCTACATTTAATACAGTTTTCAGTGACTACAAAAGCCATAATTTTTTACCAAGTAAGGTTAAGGGAAATTGTTGTGGAGTTAGGATGCTATATTAGCAGAAAGGGATAACTGATAGAACACCAAGTCATTATTTAATTAACTAAAATGAACAATAAGATAGTTTTGCAGCGTTACGTCAATGTTCTTTAATATTTTTTAGAGCAAGTTTTGCTTGTTTTTTAAGTTTTATTATCGTGACACCTCATTAGTTGCAGGTAGCAGTGGAATATTGTTTAAGCCCAGCAGCCTATCTTTAAGATAATGCCAAAACGAAATCTTATGCTTTAGGCAAGTCTTTTTTAAACTGGCAAAAGTATCGCGATACCTTCGTCCTGCCTCGCTACGTTTGCTATCGCTTATTTTTCGTTTTTTTACGTAATTCCGAATATTGCGTTCACTCAGATTGTTGTGAAGCAGTAGATAAGGTTTATCCAGTACGCAAAACAGTTCGTGTTGATTGTTACCCATCCGCTTTAAGGTTAATACTTCTACCGTAAATGTAATTAATGTATAAGTTACAATTAGATACACGAATAATAAGATAAAGATCAATCACTATTCTGATAGAATTTCGGGTATTACACAGCCTGATTAATAACTTAACCATGCCAGTGATTAAAAAACCCGTATTCAGCAGCAAATTGAACGATTTAAAAAGTCATTTTTGCAATCCAAAGAACCCAGGGTTGAGGATTTTTTCAGCCGACAGCATTGCCAACATTATCGCCAATACCCCGCATAAACGTTCCTCGGTATTATTGCCTTTAGTAACGCTTAAGGCCTTCATTTTCCAAGTATTAAGTGATGATGGTTCCTGTAAGCAAGCGGTTGCAGGCGTATTGATTGACCGTATCGTCGATGGACAATCAGCCACTACGGTCAACACGAGGCCTTACTTGTAAAGCACGTCAACGCTTACCGCTACAGGAACTCAAAAATGCCACCACAGCCGCTGGTTTACGTCTTCATAACCAGGCTCTGGCCGCATGGAAATGTAAGGGTTATAACGTTGTCCTTACTGATGGAGCAACGGTACAGATGCCAGATACACCTCAGAACCAAGCAGACTTCCCTCAGCTGGACAATCAAAAGCCTGGCTTGAGCTTTCCGATTGCTCGTAGGGTTGTGTTGATTTCTTTGGTCGCTGGAACCTTGCTTGACTATAGCCTGAGAGCAAGAGATCATTTGCTTGACTGGACAAAACCCAAACGGAAACCGGTGTGGATATCTAAACAGGACTATAGCGACTTGCCGGAATCGATTAACGTCCGCGAGTTTACGGTAAACGGCAGGATCTATTTGACCACTGTACTGAATGCAAAGCACTCTCATAAACAAGAGTTGGCTATGGTTTATAAACAGCGCTGGAAAATTGAGCTGGATTTTCGTTCTATCAAAACCAATATGGGTATGGAAATATTGCGGTGCAAAACCACTGACATCGTAAGCAAGGAGATAGCCATCTACTTATTGGCATACAACATCATTCGTGGGAATTTGGTACAGACGGCCAGTCTGCATGAGAATTGACAATAATCCTGTTGAAAACGTCATCCGCCCCATCGCCCTAAGAAAAAAGAACTGACTGCTTGCTGGCTCAGAACGTTCAGGGCAAAGAGCCTCTACTATTCAGAGCTTATTGGGCACCGCGAAACTGAATGGATTAAACCCTGAGGCGTGGCTAAAAGATACCTTGGAAAAACTGCCAACCTGGCCCAATAGTCGTATTGATGAATTGTTGCCATTTCCTATTGTGTCAGTCGAGGTTAATTCACCGAATGAAATTTAGGGGGTAGACGGTCGCGCTGGACGCTTACGACCGAGCGATTTTTTCGAAGCTTAAAACGTGAGAAACTAAACTACGAAAAATTCAAAGCTAAAAAGGCGGCAAAGTTAAGTATTATTAATTATTTGGCGTTTTATAATGCAATACTTCGGACAGTTTTGATAATTGGTACTCCACCAATAACAAGGCTTGCGGCAGTTTGTGGATAATTAAATCAAACTTATGCAAAATACAGAGTCGTATAAAATACTAACCAATTGAAAATTAATAAGTTATTTTTTAGTATAAACATTATGTTTTTTAGATGACTCGCCAAATAACAAATCATTTCAATAACTTAAAACTGTCCGAAGTATTGATAATGGCAAACGATTGCATTCAACATTAGGATACCAATCCCCACTGGAATTTGAACGGGAATTTTATAAGAAGACTGCTTAAGAAAATGTCCTGTTTTACTTGACCATTAAAGTCGCCAGTGGACTACGAAATGCAGCTAAAGTCTGCTTAACTTTGTGTCCGGAAAAGTGTTGACACATCACATTGAGGTGGTAGTAATGCAACAAAAGTTGTTTTTTTATGCAGGAAATATAGAGTAAAATGCCAACCATTTTCAGAGGCCCTATAAAATATTTAGTTTTCGGGCCATTCCGAGTAAGGGTAATTCGCAAGATTATTATTATAATAACGTAAATCGTAGGTAACCTCATCACCTATCCAGCTGGGTTTTGAAAAATTCTTACCTACCTCGGATAACTCGATTTCAGCGACGATTAACCCTTTATTGTCGCCAGTAAACTCATCTATCTCCCAAGTATTCCCATCATCAATTACAAAATGGCGAATTTTTTCTATAACAGGTTTTTTGCAAAGATCATTGATGATTTCATTTGCATCCTCAAGAGGGATTTCATATTCATATTCGTGCCTGTGAGTACCAATAGTGGCGCTTTTAATATTTAACCATGCACAATCATTACTGATCCTGACTCTGATGGAACTGGTTGCTTGAGAGCTCAAATATCCTTGTCGGTATTTAACTGAGTGAGTGATATGTTCCCGCCAATTATTATTGGCAAGTAAAAATTTGTGTTCAATTTCGATAGCCATTAGATTTCCTTATACTCGATGTTCAAGTTTTTAAATTTTTTGCATTCCGATTTTTGGCAAATCATCCAGCAAAACGGTACTGTAGCGAAGCCGTGGGTTCCAGTCGGCCTAAATCTCTGCCAACCATATACTTGCCAGAAGGCATTTACTGAAAAACATCGCCAACAAGTACAGCCAATTCTTTAAGTTTCTCTGCTGGATTCTGGTGCTCCAGTAATGCTTTGATAAAGTCGAGTAGCACATCCATTTGAGATTTTCTTTGCAGGCTAGCTACCGTATACGCGGGCCGTTTGTTTTCTATACGGGCCGGCGGCTTGGAGTGAAGGAGAACGACTTGCATGGAGGTAGAGCATGCAGGAGCGGTTGCCGAGGCAATGGTCAAACAACAGACTTAGAATTAGGCCACGGCTTGATCCCTCTTCATCCAATTGTTTGGCCTCACGCCCCCATCCTTCATAAAGCTTCCAGCCCTCAAAGAAAGCCTCTACAAGCCACCTCAACGCGCAGGCTTGAATAATATCCATGGTACGCCACGTCATATCGGTGACCACTAAATAGCGGTAATCGCTTTCGCCTTCATATTTCAGAGCTACGACCAAGCGTTTTTTACCATGCGCAAGCACTTTTAATCGCGCACTACTCACGGTTGCTTTAACCTGTTCACCGCCACGCACCTGCAAAGTCACATCTATGCCTTTATTGATGGTATTGAAATAGCCCTTCAAATTTCTTTTCTTGCTTTTATATTCAATGATCTGGTTCTCGCGTAACTGGCTGATAACCTGGTTAATATCAAATATCCATGAAGCGGTATCCATAAAACCTGCTTCGCCGTACAAGGCATCAGCTAACACGGCTTTGATTTTGATATCGCCATGGGCATCCTTAAAACCTTGCAGCAGTCGCAAAGCAAGCTGCGTTTTTGTTGGATACCGACTATCGCGCACAGGCTGAACAGAGCGATCTTTTTTCGCCATGCCCGCTTTTTCAAGCGTTTATCTTCTTTACTCCATGCCGTTAGCGCCGGATCAGGTCGGTAAAAAGCAAGGCCTACCGGAAGCGTGACCAGCAATAATAAAACCAGCGTCTGTCCGTTGACATAGCCCCTGAAACCTTGTGTTTTTGCTTATAAACGCCATAAATTCGCTTGATTCGCTTTGAGCGTGCCCGATCCGATTCATCAAGAACCAGTACGCCTTCTGTAATCCCGTGCCGCTTTAAAACCAATGTCACACTCGCCAAAAGCAAGTAATCCCAGGCTACTTTTGCTTCGCGAAACATCCACGAAAGTGCGGCAATCTTGTGTTCTCCCAAACTCGAACTTCGCCTAGCATACCGAATTGGTCAGTAATATTCCCGTCAAACAAAATCCCAACCAAATCTTTTATAGTGGCGTCAGTTTAGCCGTGGGCTTTAGTTTTCCCAGAGCCCCATCTAAATCAGTGACAAAAGTTTTTATAAAGTGCGCAGGCTCGTTCATCAACATACTGTTAAAATACTTACGATTCTAACACTGATTAGCTTACACGCTTCCCTATGGTTTTTCTAAGGTTAAAAACTTGAACATCGAGTTATAGTTATTACTGCCATCACAGTATGTAGATTACTTTTGCGATAAACTTATTGCGATTTACTGCTAATAATATACCCCACTTGCTGGTCTTTTTATTCATTTACTGTGTTATCAAAATAGCAGCGTAACCAGCTAAGCGACTATTTTTCAGTCTCGGCAACTATCCTGTATTACACTCGATCACTGTTCCAAGTGCTATTCTACTTTCCGCCATCCATGGCTGAGTAATTCCTGCATCGTTACCGTCGTTGTAAGTAAATAAAAATCCTGCGCCACATAGATATATTAATTCTTGGATATCACCGTATCTTTTGCTGGTTGCAGATTATCGATTAAATCCGTTACCGCCTTAATCACCACTTCAGTCATACCTTGATAGTCAGCTGACTGACCACTTCGCGCTGTTTTTTCCAGCAAACTGACGCAGTCTGTTGCAGTAGCGACATAAAAATGGGCTATTGTACCTTTAATGGCGTGTGCAACATTAGCGAGTTCAGTAATATTACCTTCGGCCTGAAAGCGCGATAATTCATGAAGCTGTTTAGGGCTTTCTATTAAAAATAGCGCAATCAATTCATTTAATAGGTCGTCATCACCCTCTAAATGATCAAGCGTGACGGATCTGTCCCAAGCCATATGGCCGCGTTCCGCCAAAGCACTGTTTTCATCGCATAAAGTTGTAGTATTTTCGGTAGGTAGTGATCCTAATCGATATGCCAACATTTCTATTAATTGCTTGGTAATAATCGGCTTGGTCAAATAGTCATCCATTCCTGCCTCAAGACATTTTTCACGCTCACCTTCCAGGGCATTTGCAGTTAGGGCTATCACTGTTTGACGAGGTAACCTTCTGCTTTCTTCCAATAGCCGAAGCTCACGAGTGGCGATATAACCATCCATGACCGGCATGTGGCAATCCATTAAAATTAAATCGTATGAGTATTGTGCCAACTTGACCAAGGCTAGCTGGCCATTTTCAGCAAGATCAGGAACAATATTAAATTTGGCTAGCCTGGCTATAATGACTTTTTGATTGATTTTATTATCTTCTACCACAAGTACTTTTTTGTCGTGATAGCTGGGTAGTTTAATTTCAGGTAACGCCGTTTTCAAGGTGGCTTCTGAGACTTGCTGTAAGGCATTGACAATTGCATCAAAGAGTTGTAATTGGCGCACTGGTTTAAGCAAGCGTTGGACAATCCCGGTATTTTGATAGTCAACAATATCAAGTTGGTCACTTGATGATAATAAAATAATGGGTATTCTCGCTAACGCGGGAATTTGCACCAGACATTTTGCCAAGGTCAAGCCGTCCATAACCGGCATATGCATATCCAGCACGATTAAATCATAGGTCAGTCCCTGAAGAGCAGAAGTCTGCAATTGCATCAGTGCTGTGCCGCCATTATCGACCTCGCTTACCTCCAATCCCCAGTTACTTAAATAATTAACCAGTATGTTTCGGTTGGTCGCGTTATCGTCAACGACCAGCGTGCGCTTACCGGAAAGATCGTAAGATAATTCCGGTAAGCGCACGCTATTACACTGCTCCAGTGGCAAAGTAAACCAAAAACAGGAGCCTGCATTTGGAGCGCTGTTCATCCCAATGTTACCGCCCATGAGGTCTACTAACTTTTTACTGATGAATAGTCCAAGCCCAGAACCGCCAAAACGACGTGAGGTTGAACTATCTTCCTGAGAAAAAGACTTAAATAATTCTGGCTGTGCTTCTAATGAAACGCCGATGCCGGTGTCGCAAACTTCAAAGCGTAAATCATCCAAGCTATCAGCGCCGGATGGCAGGATAATTCTTACTGAAACCTCACCCTGTTCGGTAAATTTAACGGCGTTGCCAATTAAGTTAGTCATAACCTGCCTGATACGCATGGGATCACCTCGCCAGGTTAAAGGCATAAGTACGGGTAGTAAACAGTTTAACTCCAACCCCTTAACATGAGCCCGCCCAGCCAATAAAGCACAAATATCCTCGACCAGATCAACCAGGTTAAAATCAACCCGTTCTAGTTCAAACTTTCCAGCTTCCAGTTTGGATAAGTCCAAAATATCGTTAATAATTTCCAGTAAAACTTCCGCAGAGCTATGTGCTGTTGTTGCCCAATCACGCTGGGTAGGCGTCATTTTTGTTTCACAGAGTAAATCCAGCATACCTAATACGCCATTCATCGGTGTGCGAATTTCATGGCTCATATTGGCTAAAAATTCGCTTTTTACCAATGAAGTCTTCATGGCCATATCTCTCGCCATTTCCAGAGCTGTTTTTGCTTCTTCCTGACGCAATGAGAGTGCCATCATTTCGCCAACTTGCTTAAGCATGGCGAGCAGGCTTTCTGATTGCAGGGGATCGGGATCGGTATATAAAAATAATACGCCCAATACTTCTTCGCCAGAAGTAATAGGTATTATGAAATGGCCATGTGCTTGCATATCGGTAAATTTATGCTCATTATGAGCATCAATGAAGCAATAATCAGAAACAAGTACTTTTCCTGAAATAGCTACTCGTCCGCAGAGGCAAGATCCACAACTAATACATGTTTCTTTTTCGATAAACTCTGCACTAAATTCTCCCTGCACTACAAACAAGGTTAAATAATTTTCACCTTTAACGCGAAGAAATACGCCGCCTTTACGTTGTAAATTAAATGCCTTAACATCAAAAATAATATTTAGAACCTTTTTAAAGCGTTCATCAAGGGGACTGTTTTGTTGTAAAGCTTCAGATATTGCCAAGCGTACTACGCTATCTGTTATATCTCGTTGAATCTGGACATAGCCAGCCAATAAACCATATTTATTAAGTACAGGAGATATAGTCATATCAGCATTATAAAGACTCCCATCCTTACGTTTGTTAACGATTTCCCCTTGCCAGTGCTCTTCATTCAAAATCTTTTGCCACATGTGCTGGTAAAACGAATCATCATGTAAATCGGATTTTAATAGCTCAACAGGCAGTTGACCCAATGATTCCTGAAAAGTATAGCCTGTCAGTTGTGTAAATGCCGGATTTGTCCATTCTATGCGAGCATCTTTGTTAGCAATAAGAACAGCATTAGAGGTCGCTTTTAATGCCGCTACAAATAACGGGTTAAATGTTTCCTCGCTATTAATGCGATTTAAAACATTGCGCATAACACGAATAAGGCCTTCATAACCTGACTCATCTTTTACTACGTAGTCATCGGCACCTGGTTGGTTACTATCAATATCTTCGTTATTGATTAACATGATGACTGGTAGAGCATTATTGGCTGCTCTGGCTTGGCGAATGGCCGATAGTCCTTGTGGATCCAACTGTAATAAGTCCAGAACCAGGATGTCGAAATGAAATTCAGCTATTTTTTTTAATGCCTCATCTAGCGACATCACCCAGGTTACTTCAAAGCTCATATCGCGTGAGCGGGTATCGATAAATTTCTTGGGTGCTTCTCCGGGTGCTCCAGACCTCATTACTTCAAGAGGGATGTCTTTAAATTGTCGCAAGCAAATTTGTATGCGTTGAGCTTGGTTTGGCTCATTTACGATTAAAAGAACACGAGTAAGTTTAGATTGTCTAGTGTTCCGTCTGTTTTCAAACAACGTATCTCGCATAATGGGCTTCATTTTGCATCCAATGTATCTAAAGTAGAAGGTAGAATCGGTAAGATTTCAAAAATTGTATTCAGGCCATTCAGTTCAATTAATCGTTGTAAAAGTAAACTGCTTTCTAAAATCAAGCACTTAGATTTAATTGGTATATTCTTAAATACAGAGGTAAATGCTGTGCATGCCCTGAAATTAGCAATAAACTTGCTATACGCTTTCGTCATTAAAACTTTAACCATTCTTGGGCTTCAAAAGTGTCAGCTATAATGAAATGGCTTGATATACTCAGAGCGGTCAAGATTGCGGGTTTTTAAACGTGTTGAATACTATATATTATAAGGGTTTAATATATTTCTGTTTTCCGCATTCGTTATCGCGCCAAGTATAGCTCAACAATGTCAGTGGCGTTATGTTTTTGTCCATGCAAGATCATCAAGAGTACCTGATTAATATATTAAGGTACTTATGATAAAAAAATAAGTGATAAGTATATATTTATCATTTCTCTATTTTGATAGCTAGTATCGTAAATTTAACATTATTCGATTAAGGTTGAAGTATTTTTCATAAGCTTTTACTGGCATATTTTCAAAATGTACATTGCCGCCTTCCAATGATGGTTATGAACAGTCGACAACCAACATTATCAGTCAAGTGCCGACAAAACAATCGTATGAAGCGATTGGTGATAATACCTTAGGTGACGCTATTTTTGATCGGTTGATGTACGACACTGATCGGATCAGTTTACAAGGCGAATCGATGCGAAAAAAATTTAAAAATGAATTCTTTGACCCAAGTTGAACACTTGGAGTAAAAACTCATTTCTACTGATGCGCTAGGTTTTAGGTATTTAATTTGGAACAGAATCAGTGTTCAAATTAACCGTGCGACATGAAGTCACACCCGTTATTGTCTTACCTCGAAAGAGGCAGTGAGACTCGTTGTTCCCTCAACGGTAGCCTACCGATGCAGGCGAAGCTGGCAACGGCTTGGTTTGAAGCCATCGGGACAATGTAACCCCTCGCAAAAGAAGGAAAAGCTGTGAGGTAATTCCAAATGCTGCCAGCGTCAGGCGGCTGGGGTGCTAGGCTGAATAGTAAGGCCAATAGATGTGAACTGTTGATAAACCTCGTAATGAACAGCAAGCCAAAGATGCTGATAGGCTTGAACTAAAAAGTATGTGATCGGTTGTTCGCTTGATTAATACGGGCACAGGGACAAATGATCGCCGGGGAATAGACAGGGCCTAAGCTAATCGTGTAACGGCTGTGAAACATCGTAAGCCTATATTTCCGCCCTGAACAGTGGGCAAGCGAACCGTAAGGAACGCCATCGGAGGTGCAGGTAAAGGAAAGAGGAAAAAGCGAATGCCACTCTGTAATTGGGTGGATAGGGGTTGAAACATCATCCCACGCAAAAGCGGGCAGACTTCCTCATGGTCTCTTGTCACAAGAGAGTTTGTAGAACCCCTTTCAGAAGGAAAGCAAATGAACGCTGCAATATTGGCGTGTGCACCTTCAGATTTGATCTGGAACGGTATCAATTGGGCCGATGTTCTTCGTCAAGTCAGGAGGCTGCAAGCGCGTATTGTGAAGGCCACACAGGAAGGCAGGCATAACAAGGTGAAAGCTTTGCAATGGCTGCTGACCCACTCGTTTAGCGGCAAAGCTTTAGCCGTAAAACGGGTGACTGAAAATCAAGGCAAAAACACCGCCGGTGTGGACAAGGTCACATGGAAAACACCGGGAGCAAAGACCAACGCGATAGCGTCGATGCAGCGGCGAGGTTACTCGCCACGTCCACTTCGGCGAGTATTAATCCCGAAGAAAAACGGCAAGACAAGGCCTCTCGGCATTCCCACGATGAAAGACCGCGCCATGCAAGCGCTGTATTTGCTTGCATTGGAGCCGGTCGCGGAAACGACAGCCGACCCGAACTCATACGGATTCAGGCCGGAGCGTTCAACAGCCGACGCCGGAGAGCAATGTTTTATTGTACTGGCTCGCAAAAGCTCAGCGGAATGGGTGCTAGAGGCCGACATCAAAGGCTGTTTCGACAATATTAGCCATGACTGGATGATCAAAAATGTCCTTACGGACAAATTAATGTTACAGAAATGGCTCAAGGCGGGATACGTGTATCAGAACGAACTCTTTCCCACAGAAGCCGGAACCCCGCAAGGGGGAATTGCCAGTCCGGCCCTGGCCAATATGACATTGGATGGCTTGGAAGCAATGCTTTCGGCGAGATTTCCGAAAAGCAAGCAATCCGGCCTGAAAATGAATATGGTGCGTTATGCGGATGACTTCATTATCACCGGCAACTCTGAAGAATGGCTGGAAAATGAGGTAAAACCTGCCGTGGTTGAATTTCTGGGGGAACGCGGATTAGTCTTGTCGCCGGAAAAGACCAAAATAACGCATATTAAGAAAGGGTTTGACTTTCTCGGATGGAACATTCGCAAATACGACGACAAGCTGCTAATAAAACCGTCGAAATCGAATGTCGAAGCCCATCTTGGCAAAATTCGGGGCGTCATCAAAGACAACAAAACGGCCAAGCAAGCCAATCTGATAAAAATGCTCAACCCGATTTTACGCGGGTGGGCAAATTATCACCGGCATGTCGTCGCTAAGAAAACCTTTAATCGTGTTGATGCCGAAGTATGGTCCATGCTATGGAAATGGGCGACAAGAAGACATCCAAACAAGGGCGCTAAATAGATTAAAGAGAAATACTTTAAAACCAAAGGAGCCCGAAATTGGGTATTTTCCGCCACAGAAGAAAGAGAGAATGGAAAACAGGGGGAAATAGTCTTGTTCAGAGAAGCTGATACGCCAATACAACGGCATATCAAGATTAAAGCGGATGCCAATCCACACGACCCCAAGTGGGCTCGGTATTTTGAATTCCGTTGGGGAAAGAAAATGCTGAGCTCGTCGAGAGGTCGGATGAAGCTATACCGTCTCTGGCTGAAGCAAGACCGATTATGTCCTTACTGTCAGAAACCAATCAAACGGAACACTCCTTGGGAGACTCGTTTTCGTGTGAAAAGGGCCGATGGCGGGACAAATGCGTCAAGCAACCTCATTATGTGCCATCTCTATTGCTAAGAGCCGCATTTAAATGCGGATAAAAGTGGTGAAACCGGGTGCCGAAAGGTGCCTTAAAAGAGGCTTCAGCCGTATGAGGGGAAACTCTCAAGTACGGTTCTTAGGGGAGAAAAAGGCAGTAATGCCTTTTTCTTACCCGACAGAATACGCACCATTAATATGATTTCATGTATCGAACCAAGGTCACATAACCATACCAACTTTATTACCTTTATTTGCAATATTTATTTTTTTCAAAGGCTTTGAATGCCAGTAATAGCGTTATTAAAGACATAAAAAAAGCCGGTTTAACCGGCTTTTTTTATGTCTTTAATATTTAACTACTATTCTGGTCTGTCAACCAATTCAACATAAGCCATAGGTGCGTCATCACCCGGCCTGAATCCACATTTCATGATACGTAAATAGCCACCTGCTCTATTTTTATAACGTGGACCTAATTCATTAAAAAGCTTGGTTACAACTTCACGATCGCGTAATCTTGCAAATGCAAGACGTCTTTTGGCTACGCTATCTTCTTTAGATAAAGTAATCAAGGGCTCAGCAAAGCTTCTTAATTCTTTAGCTTTAGGTAAAGTTGTTTTAATTAACTCGTGCTTAAATAACGAACTAACCATATTGCTGAATAGCGCCTTACGATGGCTGCTATTCATATTAAATTTTCTACCTGATTTACGATGTCTCATTATACGAAGACCTAATGTTAATGTGTTGATATTGCATGTGATTGATCAGCTAGGTTATCCGGCGGCCAATTTTCTAATCGCATACCTAGTGATAAACCCTTAAGTGCAAGTATATCTTTAATTTCTGTTAAAGATTTTTTTCCAAGATTAGGTGTTTTTAATAGCTCAACTTCAGTACGCTGAATTAAATCACCAATATAAAATATATTCTCGGCTTTTAAACAATTAGCAGAACGAACCGTTAACTCAAGATCATCAACAGGACGAAGCAGAACAGGATCAAATACTTCCTCAACTTCTACTTCTTCTTCTGCTTCTTTTTCATTGACTTTTTCGAAGTCAACAAAAACAGATAGCTGATCGTGAAGTATTGTAGCAGCCATTTTTATCGTTTCTTCTGGATCAACAGTTCCGTTTGTTTCCAGTTCAATAACTAACTTATCTAAATTAGTACGCTGTTCAACACGAGTACTTTCAACCTGATAAGCTACTTTTACAATTGGACTATAAGAGGCATCCAATTGCAATGCACCAACAGCCAAACTATGTTCAGAGTTTAATTTACGAACACTAACTGGTTCATAGCCTCTTCCGCGACGCACTCTAATTTTCATATTCAGTGCGCCAGTTTGAGTTAAATTGGCTATAACTAAATCTGGATTAATAATCTCAACGTCATGCGGGAGACTTATATCAGCTGCAGTAACACAACCTGCACCATTTTTTGATAGCGTAAGCTCAATTTCATCTTTCGAATGAAGCACTACTGCTAATTTTTTGAGGTTCAGCAAGATATCAATTACATCTTCCTGAACACCCTCTATAGTTGTGTACTCATGGAGAACACCTTCAATTTCCACATCCGTAACTGCACAGCCTGGAATCGTGGATAACAGCACACGCCTCAAGGCATTGCCAAGAGAATGACCAAAACCACGCTCAAGCGGTTCTATAACAATCCTGGAATGATTAGGTGTTTTACTAACAACCTCAACTAGTCGAGGCTTTAATAAGCCAGAAATAGAACTCTGCATTTATATCCCTCAGAACTGCAATTATTTAGAGTAAAGCTCGACAACCAGCTGCTCATTGATGTCGCTACCTAAATCAACACGATCAGGTAAAGAACTAAATGTTCCAGACATGGTTTTTGAGTTAACTTCAACCCAATTAGGGAATCCGTATTGCTCAGTTACAGTTAGGGCATCAACAATTCGTTGCTGCTTCTTTGATTTTTCTCTAACTGTTAAAATATCACCAGGAGCTACCTGATAAGAAGGAACATTAATCAATGCACCATTTACCTGAATAGATTTGTGACCAACTAACTGACGAGCTTCTGCTCGTGTACAAGCAAAACCCATGCGATACACCACATTATCTAATCTTGATTCAAGAAGATTCAATAAGTTTTCGCCGGTAGCACCTTTTTTCATATCAGCAGACTTATAGTAATTTCTAAATTGTTTCTCTAGAATCCCATAAATTCTGCGTAGACGCTGCTTTGCTCGCAATTGAAGCGCATAGTCAGAACTTCTGGTACGTTTGGTACCATGCTGACCGGGCCTTTGATCTAACTTACATTTATTTTCTAAAGACTTTCCTCTGCTTTTTAAAAACAGATCAGTCCCTTCTCTTCGACTTAACTTACAAGTGGGTCCAAGATATCTTGCCATGATACTACTCCAGATTCTTTATACGCGGCGTTTCTTAGGCGGACGACATCCATTATGAGGAATAGGCGTCACATCAACGATATTATTAATTTTAAAACCGAGATTGTTCAATGAACGCACAGCGGATTCACGACCAGGACCGGGACCTTTAATCATGACATCAAGATTTTTCATACCGAACTCTTGCGCGACAATGCCAGCTTTTTCAGCAGCAACCTGCGCAGCAAATGGAGTACTTTTTCTTGATCCACGGAAACCTGAACCACCAGATGTTGCCCAAGACAACGCGTTGCCTTTTCTATCTGTTATAGTTATGATTGTGTTATTGAAAGAAGCGTGCACGTGAACGATGCCATCTGCAACTTCTTTTTTGATACGTTTTCTTGAACGGTTTGGACTAGCCATTACTTCGACCTCTTAAGGGATATCTTATTTTCTAATAGGTTTGCGTGGACCTTTACGAGTACGAGCATTTGTTCTCGTTCTCTGCCCTCTTAATGGCAAACCTCGGCGATGCCTTATTCCGCGATAGCAACCTAGATCCATCAAACGCTTGATATTCATAGAAACTTCACGACGCAGATCACCTTCCACTGTCATCTTCGAAACCACATTACGAATAGCTTCTAATTGCTCTTCAGTCAGTTCTTTAATTTTTACGGAAGGTAGTATACCAACCTTAACGCAAATTTCACTTGCAGTTTGACGACCAACACCATAGATTGCAGTTAATGCTATTACTGAATGCTTATGATCTGGTATATTTATCCCGGCAATACGTGCCATCTAGATACTCCCCTGAGTAGTACTCTAAAGTTAAGCGCCGAATTATAGCATTGCAGTAATTGAGGCGCAACAATTATTTAGCCTTGTCGTTGTTTGTGCCTTCCATCAACACAAATAACTCTAACAACGCCGTTTCTTTTTACAATTTTACAATTTCTACAAATTGTTTTTACAGAAGCACGAACTTTCACAGCTAACTCCTAAATTTTTCTTGCTTGTTAATTATTTTTTTAGATTGGCTTTTTTCATTAAGCCTTCATATTGTTGCGACATTACGTGGGTTTGCATTTGAGAAATAAAATCCATCACTACGACCACAATAATCAACAAAGAAGTTCCACCAAAATAAAACGGGACGTTCCAGTATACTATTAAAAACTCAGGCAGCAAACAAACCAAGGTTATATAGAATGCACCAATAAGAGTCAATCTAGTCATTACTTTATCAATGTACGAAGCCGTCTGCAATCCAGGCCTGATACCAGGTAAAAAAGCTCCTGATTTCTTTAAGTTTTCAGCTGTTTCTTTAGAATTAAACACTAGTGCAGTATAAAAGAAACAAAAGAAGATAATTGCTGCCGCATAAAACATTACGTATACCGGCTGTCCAGGAGACAACATTGTCGCCACATCCTGAAGCCAGGTAAAACCTTCGCTATTGCCAAACCAGCCAGCAATAGTGGCCGGAAACAAAATTATACTTGAAGCAAAAATAGGAGGAATTACGCCAGCCATATTTAACTTCAACGGTAAAAAACTACTTTGCCCGCCATATAACTTACGTCCTTGCTGTCTTTTAGGATAGTTAATAAGTATTCTTCTCTGCCCTCTTTCAACAAAAACAACAAGTGCAGTCACAGAAAGCGACAACAGAAACAATAATATTATAAATGCTCCATTCATCTCACCAGTTCTGGCTAATTCCAAGGTTCCGCCTATCGCTTTGGGTAATCCAGAAACAATACCGGCAAAAATAATCATTGAAATTCCGTTACCAATTCCTCGCTCAGTTACTTGCTCACCAAGCCACATTAAGAAAACAGTGCCAGTAACTAATGTAATAGCAGTAATGGCTACAAATCCAACTCCAGGAGTCAAAACCACAGAAAGACCACCAGCTGTTTGATTCTGCAAAGCGAGCGATATTCCGATAGCTTGAAATGTTGCTAGAACAACGGTACCATACCGAGTGAATTGAGAAATTTTACGTCTTCCTGACTCCCCCTCTTTTTTCATTTGTTCCATGGAAGGTATAACGACAGTCATTAACTGCATAATAATTGATGCAGAAATATACGGCATTATACCAAGCGCAAACAGACTTAACCTCATCAAAGCACCACCAGAAAACATGTTGAACATGTCTAATATGGATCCACTTTGCTGTTCAAACATAACCGCAAGCGCTTTCGGATCTATCCCGGGAACGGGAATATGTGAACCGATTCTATATACGAATAAAGCGCCCAGAACAAAAATTAATCTTGACTTAAGCTCTGAGAAATTACCTGATTTGTTAGCCATTTGAGCTGTTGAAGTACTCACTTATACCTCTACTTTGCCGCCAGCAGCTTCTATAGATTCTCTAGCACCAGGCGTTACTTTAATACCTTTAATATTAACCGCCTTACTTACGACACCGGATTGAATAACTTTCGCAGTTTTTGTAAAAGCAGGAACGATATTAGCATCAATGAGAACTTTCAAGTCTATTACATCAGCAACTAAAGCATTTAATTCACCTAGACGAACCTCGGCTGAATATTTGCTTTTAAGTGAAGTAAAACCAACTTTTGGTAACCGGCGTTGTAATGGCATCTGCCCACCCTCAAAGCCAACCTTATGAAAGCCACCACTACGGGATTTTTGCCCTTTGTGCCCTCTTCCACATGTCTTACCAAGCGTACAACCTATACCGCGACCAACGCGCTTTGATTTTTTACGGGCGCCTACGGCAGCCTGAATAGTATTTAAATACATTACACTTCCTCAACTTTTAGCATGTATGATACTTTGTTTATCATACCTCTGTTTTCGGGCGTGTTAAGAACCTCAACTGTTTGGTTGATTTTGCGCAGGCCCAAGCCTTTCAAACAAGCTTGATGGCGCGGAAGGCGACCAAACTTGCTTTTTGTCATTGTTACACTTAATTTAGTAGCAGTCATCGCAACTATCCAATAATCTGTTCAACTGATAAACCGCGTTTTGCAGCTATCTGGTTAGCATTATGCATTCCGGTCAAACCGTTAATTGTTGCTCTTACAACATTAATGGGATTACTGGTTCCTATACATTTTGCCAATACGTTATGCACTCCAACAACTTCAAATACAGCTCTCATTGCTCCACCAGCAATGATACCTGTACCTTCAGACGCAGGTTGCATATAAACTTTGGCGGCGCCAGTCGTATTCATGATTGGATATTGCAAAGTATCACCTTTTAATGAAACTTTACGCATGTTTTTGCGCGCTTGTTCCAGTGACTTTTGAATAGCAATAGGCACTTCACGAGCCTTGCTAACACCGTAGCCAACGCGACCTTCACCATCACCAACAACAGTTAGCGCAGTAAAGCCAAAAACTCTACCGCCTTTAACAACTTTTGCAACACGCCTTACATTAACTAATTTCTCTTGTAAACCGTCAGTACTACCTTGAGCAGGTGCTGTAGCCATTTTTTATTCTCCTAAAATTTCAAGCCGGCTTCACGTGCAGCATCTGCTAATGCTTTTACGCGACCATGGTATTTAAATCCTGAGCGATCAAAAGCAACTACAGTTACCCCGGCAGCAATAGCTTTTTGAGCAATAAACTTTCCAATTTCAGCAGCAGCTTCAATATTACCGGTATTTTTTAAAGATGCTTTAATCTCTGCTTGAGTAGTTGATACACTGGCTAATGTAGTACATCCATCACCACTAATCACTTGAGCATATATATGCTGAGAGGTTTTGTGAATTGATAAACGAGTTGCACCTAAACTCTTAATTTTTGAACGCAATTTTAATGCGCGCTTCATTCTAGATTTTTTCTTATCCATTACGCTACCTTACTTCTTCTTGGCTTCTTTTCTTACAACATGCTCGTCAGCGTATCTGACACCCTTTCCTTTATAAGGCTCAGGAGGACGATAAGCTCTAATTTTGGCAGATACTTCACCTACTAGTTGCTTATCAGTTCCCCTGACTACTATTTCAGTTTGAGTTGGCGTTTCAACTGTAATTCCAGCTGGAACCTCAAAATCAACTGGATGAGAGAAGCCAAGCGAAAGACTGAGAATACTTTCTTTTGCTTGAGCCCTGTAACCCACACCAATTAATGTTAATTTTTTCTCAAATCCTGCAGAGACACCTGTAACCATATTACTTAGGATCGCTCTAGCAGTTCCAGCTTGAGCAGTCGCTTTTTTGTTATCTTTATCCCATTGAACATGTACAACATTATCTGCAATATCAACATTAACTGCAGAATTAAGAGTAAGTGATAACTCACCCTTAATTCCTTTTACAGTCATGATGCTTCCATCTAATTTTATTTCTACATCACTTGGAATAATGACTGGGGCTTTAGCAATTCTTGACATAACACACCTACATTAACAAACAGTGCAAATAACTTCGCCACCATGGCCAATGGCACGGGCAGCTCTATCAGTCATAACACCATTTGATGTTGATACAATAGCAATCCCTAAGCCGCCAAGAACTTTTGGCAATTCGTCTTTAGACTTATAAATACGTAAACCAGGCCTACTAATTCTTTTTATAGCTTCAATTACAGGAGCACCTTTATAATATTTCAACTCAACAGTCATTTCAGTGTGACTACCGTTGGTTTCAGTGCTAAATTCTGTAATATAACCTTCTTCTTTAAGTACCTTAGCAATGGATACTTTCAATTTTGAAGAAGGTTGTTTAATACTTTTTTTACCGGCAGATTGCCCGTTTCTTATACGAGTCAGCATATCTGCTACTGGGTCTGTCATACTCATTTTTTTATCTCCAACTTTGATCTAACAGATCTTACCAACTTGCTTTGACTACGCCAGGAACATCACCGCGCATAGTAGCTTCTCTTAATTTATTTCTACTAAGACCAAACTTACGGTAATACCCATGCGGACGTCCAGTTAAATTACAACGGTTACGGACCCTTGTTACACTAGAGTCCCTTGGTAATTTTTGGAGTTGTAAATGAGCAGTTTCTTTATCTTCATACGAAGCGTTAGGGTCTCTTATTGTTTCTTTTAGAGCCTTACGTTTAACATCATATTTTTTTACTAATTTTTTACGCTTGTCTTCACGCGCAATCATTGACTTTTTAGCCATGTTAAAACTGCCCCTTAGCTCTTAAATGGAAAATTAAACAGCTTTAACAAAGCCAAACCTTCTTCGTTGGTTTGTGCTGTAGTAGTGATAGTAATATCCATACCACGCAAAGTGTCAATTTTATCATAATCAATTTCAGGAAATATGATTTGCTCTTTAACACCCATGGAATAATTACCACGACCATCAAAGCTTTTAGGGCTTAAACCCCTGAAATCACGTATTCTTGGAATAGATATACTTATTAACCGATCTAAAAATTCATACATTCTATCGCTACGCAAGGTAACCTTGCAACCAATAGGCATATCGTCACGAATTTTAAACCCGGCGATTGATTTTCTAGCAAGTGTCACAATAGGCTTTTGACCGGAAATTTTTTCCATGTCAGAAAGAGCAGATTGTAGAACTTTTTTATCAGCTACTGCACCACCAACACCCATATTGAGCGTTATTTTAGTGATACGCGGGGCCTGCATAATAGATTTATAAGCGAACTGCTCAACTAATGCGGGAAGAATTTTTTCTTTATATACGGTTTCTAATCTAGCCATGATTCATCTGCACCTTACACATCAACAACTTCATTTGTTGACTTAAAATATCTGACTTTCTTTCCATCTTCTAGAAACTTGTAGCCCACTCTATCTGCTTTTTTAGTTTCAGGATTATACAATCCTATATTGGAAATATTAATCGGCATATCCTTTACAATTATCCCGCCAGAGATACCTGCATTGGGATTTGGTTTTTGGTTCTTCTTAACCTGGTTAATTCCTTCAACCAAAACCTTATCGCCTTTTAAAATCTGGGTTACCCTACCACTCTTACCTTTATCCTTACCGGTACGAACGATAATATCATCACCTTTTTTAATTTTTGCCATTTTAAACCCTACCTTATAAAACTTCAGGAGCAAGAGAGATAATTTTCATAAATTTTTCTCCTCTTAACTCACGCGTTACAGGGCCAAAAATACGGGTACCTAGTGGCTGCAGATTATTATTCAAAATCACGGCAGAATTACCATCAAAACGAATAACAGACCCATCGGGCCTACGAACACCTTTACGAGTTCTCACTACAAGGGCGTTATAAACCTCCCCTTTTTTTACTCTGCCACGAGGAATTGCATCTTTGATACTGACTTTGATAATATCACCAATACCAGCATACCGTCGATGCGATCCTCCTAATACTTTGATACACATGACCCTTTTTGCACCGCTGTTATCGGCGACGTCAAGGTTAGTTTGCATCTGAATCATGATTTATTCCTACACTCTGTATATAAAAAGTTGATGCTATTTGTTAGCACTTTCTAAGACTTGAACCAAATTGAATGTTTTGTTCTTAGATAAAGGCCTACATGATGTTATAGCTACCACATCACCTTCTTGGCAAATATTTTGCTCATCATGAGCCATCATTTTTGTTGAACGCTTAATGTACTTACCGTAAACAGGGTGTTTCACAACGCGCTCAACCAAAACTGTAATGGTTTTATCCATCTTATTACTAACAACCCGACCAGTGATTGTACGTAATTTGGTTACATTTTCAGTCATAATTATGCACTCGCCATTTGGTTTAATATGGTGTGGATACGTGCCACATTTCGTCTAACCTTTTTTACTTGATCGGGCTTTGACAATTGACCAGTACCTTTTTGCATTTTAAGATTAAATCGCTCACGTGATAAATCGAGCAACATAACCCCTAATTCGTCTTTTGATTTTTGGCGTAATTCACTTACTTTCATTACATTATTGTCCGAGCGGTAAATAGTGTCTTTAAAGGTAGCTTAGCAGCCGCTAATGCGAATGCCTCGCGTGCCAGCTCTTCGGAAACACCTTGTATTTCATACAGCATAGTTCCCGGTCTTACTTGAGCAACCCAGTATTCTACACTACCTTTACCTTTTCCCATACGAACTTCTAAAGGTTTTTTGGTAATTGGCTTATCAGGGAATACTCTAATCCAAAGTTTCCCACCACGCTTGACGTGACGAGTAATGGTTCTACGAGCCGCTTCAATTTGCCTGGCAGTTAACCTACCACGACCGATTGATTTAAGACCATATTCGCCAAAGCTGACTGATGATCCACGTACAGCAGTACCGTTATTTCTGCCTTTGTGTTGCTTACGGAATTTAGTTCTTTTAGGTTGAAGCATGACTGTGTTCCTTCAACTATTTCTTGGAGTCAGAATTAATAGACGCCATATGGGCATCCATGTCGAATACTTCGCCTTTGAATATCCACACCTTGATGCCAATAATTCCATAGGTAGTATGTGCTTCTGCAGTTGCATAATCTATGTCTGCACGTAGGGTATGCAAAGGCACTCGGCCTTCTCTGTACCACTCGCTACGTGCGATTTCAGCACCATTTAAGCGACCACCTACATTCACCTTAATACCTTCAGCACCCAGACGCATAGTATTAGTTACTGCACGCTTCATTGCCCGGCGATACATGATTCTTTTTTCAAGCTGTTGAGCTACGCCTTCGGCAACTAATTGAGCATCTAACTCAGGCTTTCTAATCTCTTCAACATTAAGTTGAACAGGAATGCCAATCATTTTAGATATTTCTTGCCTCAAAGCATCAATATCCTCGCCTTTCTTTCCAATAACAATACCAGGACGTGCCGTATGTATAGTTATCTGTGCATTATTAGCCGGACGATTAATCTGTATACGACTTACAGATGCATGAGCTAATTTTTTCTTTATAAATGCTCTGACTGTTAAATCTTGAAGCAGGAAAACTGAATAATCCTGACTATTTGCATACCATCTTGAATTCCAATCCTTTACAATTCCAAGGCGTATACCTGTTGGATGTACCTTTTGACCCATTTTCTGCCCCTACTCGAATTCTGAGACTTTAACTGTAATATGGCAGGTTCTTTTAAGGATATGGTTCGCATTCCCTTTAGCTCTTGCCCTGAATCTTTTCATGGTCGCCCCTTCATTAACAAAAACGGTAGACACTCTTAATTCATCAATATCTGCACTTTCATTATGTTCTGCGTTAGCTATAGCCGACTCCAGAATTTTTTTGAATATACCTGCAGCTTTTTTTGAACTAAACTTTAATGTATTTAGCGCTTTTTCAACCGACATACCACGAATTTGATCACCAACTAATCTCGCTTTTTGCGCTGACAAGGGGGCGTTATTTAATTTTGCTGAAATTTCCATCATAACCTACCTAGACTTCTTGTCAGCCACGTGGCCTCTATACGTTCGAGTTGGAGCAAACTCACCTAATTTATGCCCGACCATATTCTCAGAAATGAGAACGGGAATATGCAGCCGTCCATTATGGATTGCAATAGTTAAGCCCAGCATATCTGGAATAATCATTGATCTTCTTGACCATGTTTTAATCGGTTTCCGATTATTAATACTTACAGCATCTTCAACTTTTTTTAGAAGATGATGATCAATAAAAGGACCTTTTTTAATTGAACGCGGCACGCTAATTCCTCTCTATTTCTGCTTACGACGTCTGATAATCATATTATCAGTACGTTTGTTTTTTCTTGTTTTGTATCCCTTGGTTGGCATACCCCAAGGTGACACAGGATGTCTACCACCTGATGTACGACCCTCACCACCACCATGCGGATGGTCAACCGGATTCATTACTACACCACGAACAGTAGGACGAACACCTCGCCATCTTGACGCTCCTGCTTTACCAAGAGAAGTCAGATTATGCTCGGAGTTTGATACCTCACCAATTACAGCGCGACAATCAGCCATAACTTTACGCATTTCGCCTGAACGCATTCTGATGGTAGCATGCGCACCATCTCTAGCAACCAATTGCACAGATGTGCCTGCGCTTCTGGCAATTTGCGCACCCTTGCCTGGCTGTAGCTCAACGCAGTGCACAGTGGTACCCATAGGGATGTTTCTTAGAGGCATGCAATTGCCAGCCTTGACAGGAACAGTTTCTGATGAAAGAACTTCCTGCCCAATCACCAAACCTTTTGGTGCAATAATATATCTACGCTCACCATCTTTAAACAGAACCAAAGCAATATTTGCAGTTCTATTCGGATCGTATTCCAGACGCTCAACTATAGCAGGAATATCAAATTTATTCCTTTTAAAATCAATGATACGGTAGTGTTGCTTATGACCACCACCAATATGACGCGTTGTTATACGTCCTTGATTATTACGACCGCCACTTTTGCTTTTTTTACTTAGCAAAGGTGCGTATGGTTTGCCTTTATGTAATTCATCATTTTTTACGCGAACTACAAACCGTGATCCCGGTGACGTCGGTTTTGATTTTACAATCGCCATGCTTTCTACCGTTTCCTATTGATCTATCACTTTAATAAATTAAGCAGCAGAGAATTCTATGTCATTACCAGGCTTAAGCTTTACGTAAGCTTTTTTCCAATCTGATCTTTTGCCCGGCGACTTGCCAACTCTTTTCTGCTTTCCTTTAACATTCAAAACATGAACAGAATCAACTTCTACAGCGAACATTAATTCCACAGCATCTTTAACTTGTTTTTTTGTTGCAGCTTTCTGAACCTTAAAAACAAATTGATTGTTTTTCTCAGCGGCATTAGTACTCTTTTCAGAGATAATTGGCGACTGAAGGACTCCTGCTAACTGATATTTGTTAATACTCATGCCAAGCGCTCCTCTAATTGCTTCAGCGCGCCTGGTGTAGCTATTACTTTATCGGCCGAAACCAATAGCACTGGATTTAAATTTACAGCTTCTATAACTTGTACATAAGGAATATTTCTTGAAGCCAATGCCAGATTTGCATCTACATTTTCAACAACAATTAATATTCGCTTGGCGTCAATTTGCTTTATTTTCTCATTAAACTCTTTAGTCTTAGTCGTAGTAGGAACTATATCACTACTCACCACCAGACGATCTTGCCTAAGTAATTCTGACAAAATTGAACGCACACCGACCCGAAACATTTTTTTATTTAGCTTCTGCTCATACGACCTTGGCCTTGCAGCAAACGCAACACCACCAGTACGCCAAATTGGACTTCTTATTGTACCAGATCTTGCGCGGCCCGTCCCTTTTTGTCTCCATGGCTTAGACCCACCACCACTTACATCTGATCGTGTTTTTTGAGCCTTAGTACCCGCACGAGCTCCAGCTAGATAGCGAGTCACCAATTGATGGACTAATGTTTCATTAAAAGACTGACCAAAAATAGCTTCGGCTACCTCTACTTTTCCAGAAGAGTCTTGTTCATTTAAAGCAGGTATTTGCAAACCCATGGCTTAACCTTTATTTCGCATTTTCATGGCGGGTGTAATTACTACATCTCCGCCTTTAGCACCAGGCACTGCGCCTTTTACTAAAATTAAATTTCTTTCTGTATCAATTGCATGAATAGTAAGGTTCTGAATGGTAGTTTTCACATTACCAAGATGACCTTCCATTTTTTTGCCTTTAAATACACGCCCTGGTGTTTGACACATACCAATAGAACCAAGCACTCTGTGTGAGCGCGAGTTACCATGCGTAGCATCCTGCATGCTAAAATGATGCCGCTTTATTCCACCAGCAAAACCTTTACCGATACTTTTTCCCTGCACATCAACAACTTGACCTGCGGAAAAAATGTCTAG
Organism: Methylobacter psychrophilus; assembly: GCF_025583945.1. Taxonomy (GTDB): domain Bacteria; phylum Pseudomonadota; class Gammaproteobacteria; order Methylococcales; family Methylomonadaceae; genus Methylobacter_C; species Methylobacter_C psychrophilus. The sequence continues at coordinate 56,993 of NZ_JAOEGU010000004.1, read as the reverse complement.
TGATAATTGAGAGCCTGCAACAAGATCAGCACCTTCACTATCTTCAAGCCTGAATTCCCAAAGTCCACGCCCAGCAGTCAAATTAGCAGCAGCATAATGACCTGCCATTGCTTTATTAACTCTTGAAGACTTTTTATCACCAGCAGCTACTTGTATTGAACGGTAACCGTCAACATCAACACTTTTAACCTGAGTAACTCTATTAGAATCAATCTGAAGAACAGTAACAGGTACCGACGAACCATCTTCACAAAAAACTCTGGTCATACCACATTTACGACCTATAAGACCTATTGACATCTGCCAATCCCTCTATTTTAATTCAATTTTATCTGGACATCAACACCAGCTGCAAGATCCAACTTCATCAATGCATCTACGGTTTTTTCAGTTGGCTCAACGATATCCAGCAATCTTTTATATGTTCTTAATTCATATTGATCCCGCGCATCTTTATTAACATGCGGAGAAATCAAAATTGTAAAGCGTTCTTTCTTAGTAGGCAAAGGGATAGGGCCTTTTACTTGAGCACCTGTTCTCCTTGCTGTTTCTACTATCTCACCAGCCGATTGATCAATCAGTTTGTGATCAAATGATTTCAAACGGATTCTGATAGTTTGATTAGACATGTTTATTACTCGATTATTGATGCAACAACGCCCGCACCTACTGTACGACCACCTTCACGAATTGCGAAACGCAAGCCGTCTTCCATAGCGATCGGTGAAATCAATTTAACTTTTACAGATATATTGTCACCAGGCATTACCATTTCAACGCCTTCTGGCAGATCAACCGCACCGGTTACATCAGTAGTTCTGAAGTAAAATTGTGGACGATAACCATTAAAGAATGGTGTATGACGACCGCCTTCATCTTTTGACAATATATAAATTTCTGCGTTGAAAAACGCGTGTGGCTTAATAGTGCCTTTGTGTGCCAAAACTTGACCACGCTCTACGTCGTCTCTTTTGGTACCTCTCAATAACAAACCAACGTTATCGCCAGCCTCACCTTGATCAAGCAATTTACGGAACATTTCAACACCGGTAACAGTGGTTGTTACTGTTGGTCGAATACCAACGATTTCAACTTCCTGACCAACCTTGATAATACCACGCTCTATACGACCGGTTACTACCGTACCACGACCTGAAATAGAGAATACATCTTCAATAGGCATCAAGAACGCACCATCGATTGCTCTTTCCGGCAAAGGAATGTAAGTATCCAGAGCCTCCACCAACTTAATAACTGAAGGCATGCCGATTTCACTTTCATCGCCTTGCAATGCAAGTAGCGCCGAACCTCTGATGATAGGAGTATCATCGCCTGGAAATTCGTACATATCCAGCAATTCTCTCAATTCCATTTCAACCAATTCGATCAACTCTTCATCGTCAACCATATCAGCTTTATTGAGGAATACCACAACATAAGGAACACCAACTTGCCTTGATAACAGGATGTGCTCTCTGGTTTGCGGCATAGGACCGTCAGCAGCTGAACAGACCAAAATGGCACCATCCATTTGCGCCGCACCGGTGATCATGTTCTTTACATAATCAGCATGACCTGGACAGTCAACGTGAGCATAATGGCGAACCGCAGATTCATATTCTACGTGTGACGTAGCAATGGTGATACCGCGAGCACGCTCTTCAGGTGCATTATCAATCTGGTCAAATGCTTTAACTGCACCACCGTGCAATTTAGCCATTACCGTTGTTAAAGCAGCAGTTAGCGTTGTTTTGCCGTGGTCAACGTGACCGATTGTGCCCACGTTTACGTGGGGCTTACTACGTGAAAATTTTTCTTTGGCCATGAGTTAATACCTTTATATTATTCAATTTTATGAAGATTTTCTAATGATTGCTTCCGCTATATTAGCAGGAGTTTCATTGTATTTTTCAAACTGCATACTGTATGTAGCTCGCCCCTGTGTTGCTGAACGCAAATCAGTTGCATAACCAAACATTTCCGACAACGGCACTTCGCAGCTAACTGCTTTACCTGATGGTGTATCTTCCATACCCTGAATTATGCCACGCCGCCTATTGATATCACCAACAACATCACCCATATACTCTTCAGGTGTAGCTATTTCAACTCGCATTATAGGCTCTAACAAGACAGGATCTGCTTTTTTTGCACCTTCTCTGAAACACATAGAGCCGGCAATTTTAAAAGCTATTTCATTCGAATCTACATCATGATAGGAACCATCAAATATAGACACTTTTACATCTAAAATGGGATATCCCGCAATAACACCACATTTTAACTGCTCTTGCACTCCTTTATCAACAGCTGGTATATATTCTTTAGGAACAACTCCACCAACAATTTCGTTGACAAACTCGTAACCCGCACCTGCTTCTTGTGGCTCAATTCGTAACCAGACATGGCCATACTGACCTCGACCTCCGGATTGCCTTACGAATTTACTTTCATGCTCTACTGACTTACGAATTGTCTCCCTATAGGCAACCTGTGGCGCACCAACATTAGCCTCAACATTAAATTCCCTTTTCATTCGATCAACAATAATTTCCAAATGAAGCTCGCCCATGCCTGATATTATCACCTGACCTGACTCTTCATCAGTATGCACACGAAACGAAGGATCTTCCTGGGCCAGCTTACTTAGAGCCACGCCCATCCTGTCTTGATCAGCTTTAGTCTTGGGCTCGACCGCAACAGAAATAACTGGATCAGGAAACTGCATACGCTCAAGAACAATAACTGAATTAAGATCACACAAAGTATCTCCGGTAGTAACATCCTTAAGACCTATTGCAGCAGCAATATCTCCAGCACAAACAACCTTAACTTCTTCTCGGCTATTAGCATGCATTTGTACTATGCGCCCAATCCGCTCTTTTTTCATTTTAACCGAGTTATAAATACTATCTCCGGAATTTAAAACCCCAGAGTAAACCCTAAAAAAAGTTAGCGTACCAACAAAGGGATCAGTCGCAATTTTAAATGCTAAAGCAGAGAATGGCTCTTGATCAGAAGCAGGTCTGCGAACCTCAGTAACTTCATCTTCAAGCAAACCTTTTATAGCTTCAACATCTGTAGGAGCAGGCAGATACTCAATTACCGCGTCTAACATTGCTTGAACGCCTTTATTTTTAAAGGCAGAACCACAAAATGCCGGAACAATCTGGTTCGCTAAAGTACGAATACGAATACCTTTTCTTATTTCTTCATTGGTCAGATACCCATCTACAAGGTATTTTTCCATCAACTCTTCATTAGCTTCAGCTGCCGCCTCTATCATATGCTCCCTCCACTTTTCGCAGAGATCTTGCATATCAACCGGAATTTCTTTTTCTTCAAAAGTCATCCCTAAATTGGCTTCATTCCAGAACAACGCCTTCATCTTAATAAGATCGACAACACCAGAAAAGCTATCTTCTGCACCAATGGGTAATTGCATAGGAACTGCATTACTACCCAAACGAACTTTTATTTGCGCAATGACTCGCAAAAAATCAGCTCCGGAACGGTCCATTTTATTAACAAAAACCAGACGAGGAACACTGTATTTATCCGCCTGACGCCAAACAGTTTCTGACTGGGGCTCAACGCCGCCAACAGCACAAAACAGCGCACATGCACCATCTAGAACACGCAACGAACGCTCAACTTCAATAGTAAAATCTACATGCCCGGGGGTATCGATGATATTAATCCGATGTTGCGGAAACTGTTTTTCCATCCCACTCCAAAAACAAGTTGTCGCAGCAGAAGTTATCGTAATACCACGCTCTTGCTCTTGGGCCATCCAGTCCATTGTTGCCGCACCATCATGCACCTCTCCGATTTTATGAGAGACACCGGTATAGTACAATATGCGCTCTGTCGTCGTCGTTTTACCCGCATCAATATGAGCCATTATGCCAATATTACGATAGCGTTCTATTAGAGTTTTACGCACTTTTACTATACAGCTTTCAAGATGTCTCGTTGATTACCAACGATAATGCGAGAAGGCTTTATTAGCCTCAGCCATTCTATGGGTATCTTCTCTTTTCTTGGCTGCTGAGCCTCTGCTTTCAAAAGCATCCATTAACTCACCAGCTAACTTTGACGACATATTCCTTTCATTTCTCTTACGTGAAGCGTCAATCAACCATCTCATGGCCAGAGCCATGCGACGGGAAGGACGAACCTCAACTGGAACCTGGTATGTAGCACCACCAACACGACGAGATTTAACCTCGACTCTTGGCTGAACGTTTTCCAGAGCTTTTGATAATATTTCTAATGGTTCGCTATGACCTTTGCTTTCAATTACATCCAAAGCACCATAAACGATCCCTTCAGCAATAGATTTTTTGCCGCTTTCCATTATCATATTCATAAACTTGGTCAACATAATGCTGCCAAATCTTGGATCAGGAATGATTTCTCTTTTTGTAGCAACTCTTCTTCTTGACATTTCTCACCAACTCACTTTAACTTTTAGGTCGTTTAGTTCCGTATTTGGAGCGACCGCACTTTCTGTTATTTACACCTGAAGCATCCAAGCTACCGCGGACTACATGGTATCTTACACCAGGTAAATCCTTGACCCGTCCACCCCTAATCAAAACAACAGAATGCTCCTGAAGATTATGACCTTCACCACCAATGTAACTACTCACTTCAGCGCCGTTAGTCAACCTTACTCTTGCCACCTTACGCAGGGCCGAGTTTGGTTTTTTAGGTGTCGTGGTATAAACACGTGTACATACACCCCTGCGCTGAGGACACGCCTCTAACGCTGGAACATTGCTTTTTTCTACTTTTCTAGCGCGTGGCTTTCGAACTAATTGGTTGATCGTGGCCATATCTTTGTTTACTCCGATATACAATTTAACTGTCAGTTGATAAATCAACCATTAATCAAAAAATTTCCAATGGTTAATTTGCTTTTCGACCTGACCTAAGCACGTTGGCTTATGTGAGCAGAACATAATACTTGTTATTACTCGTCAGGTCAAGTTCATTTTTTTTAAAATACTTACATTATATTCAAACGTTCAACGCTTGCTTAAGAGCCTCTTCTACATCTCCAGCATCAACAGCAACCGATGCATCACTATCTACAGCTTGGTTCTGAGCAAACCTGTTTTTTCTGTTTTCATGATAAGCCAGACCGGTTCCAGCAGGAATTAATCGACCGACAATAACGTTTTCTTTTAATCCCTGAAGACCATCACTCAACCCACGCACAGCAGCGTCAGTCAGTACTCGTGTTGTTTCCTGAAAAGAAGCGGCCGATATAAATGATTCAGTTGCTAATGATGCTTTAGTAATACCTAACAATATAGATTCATAACTGGCAGGAATCTTACCTTCACTTTCCATTTTGTCATTTTCGACTCTCATCGCTGCACGCTCAACCTGCTCACCTTTCAAAAAGTCGGTATCACCAGATGCTGTAATCTCAACTTTTCTAAGCATTTGACGTATGATTGCTTCAATATGCTTGTCATTAATCTTTACACCCTGCAATCGATAAACGTCTTGGATTTCCTTAACCAGATAGTTAGCCAATTCCTCTATACCTCTCAACCTGAGAATGTCATGAGGAGTTAGTTCACCTTCTGCAATAGTCTCACCTTTTTCTACGTACTCACCTTCAAATACAGTGATATGGCGCCATTTTGGTATCAGGGTCTCAATCAGATCACCAACGGCATCAGTAATGATAACCCGTTGCTTACCTTTAGTTTCTTTACCAAATGAAATAGTACCACTGGTCTCCGCAAGAATTGCCGGATCCTTTGTTTTACGAGCCTCGAATAAATCGGCAACACGAGGCAAACCACCAGTAATATCTCTGGTTTTACTGGATTCTTGCGGAATCCTTGCCAATACATCACCCACCTTGACTTCACCACCATCCTTAATACCAGCAATAGCACCTGCAGGTAAGAAATACTGCGCAGGAATTTCTGTACCCGGCAAATAGATTGTGTTGCCTTCACTATCCGATAATTTGACCATTGGACGCAATTCTTTACCTGCAGAACCACGCTGTTTTGGATCGGTAACGACCAACGAACTCAAGCCGGTAACTTCGTCAGATTGTTTCTGCACAGTCACGCCATCAATAAAATCTTTGAGCTCAACAATACCTTCAACTTCTGTAATAACAGGATGGGTAAATGGATCCCAAGTAACAATAATATCTCCTGCGTTAATCTTTGAACCTTCTTGAACCGAAAGCACAGATCCATAAGGAATTTTATAGCGCTCTCTTTCGCGACCATAATCATCTACCACACCTACTTCGCCTGATCTTGAAACTGCAACAAGCTTACCTTCGCGGTTAATTACTGACTTTAGATTGTTCAGACGCACTATGCCGGCAGACTTCACCTGTACGCTACTAATGGCAACAGACCTTGATGCTGCACCACCAATATGGAAGGTACGCATGGTTAACTGAGTACCTGGCTCGCCAATCGATTGTGCAGCAATAACACCCACTGCCTCACCGATATTCACCAAATGCCCGCGCCCTAAATCACGACCATAACAAGCAGCACAAACTCCATGTCTATTTTCACAGGTAATAATTGAACGAACTAATACCTGATCAATACTTTGCTCTTCAAGAATCGCAACCCAATGCTCATCCAACAAAGTTTTTGCGGGTACTATTATGTTTTCCCCAGACGCATCCATTATGTCATCAACAGCAACCCTACCCAGCACACGCTCGGACAATGGCTCAACTACATCGCCACCCTCAATAATGGGTGTCATAATTAAACCGTTAGAAGTACCACAATCATTGCCGGTAATAACCAAATCCTGCGCAACATCCACTAATCGTCGCGTCAAATATCCTGAGTTAGCTGTTTTCAAAGCGGTATCAGCAAGGCCTTTACGCGCTCCGTGAGTAGAAATAAAGTATTGCAGTACGTCAAGACCTTCTCTAAAGTTAGCGGTAATTGGCGTTTCAATAATGGAACCATCAGGTTTTGCCATCAAACCACGCATACCTGCCAACTGACGAATCTGGGCGGCAGAACCCCGCGCACCAGATTCAGCCATCATAAAGATTGAATTGAACGATTTTTGTTTTACTGTATTACCTTCAGCATCAACAACAGACTCTTCACCCAACCCGTCCATCATTACCTTGGCAACTTGATCATTAGCGTGCGACCAAATATCAACAACTTTATTATATCGCTCACCATCAGTAACCAAACCAGAGGCATACTGACTTTGAATTTCATTAACCTCCTTATCAGCTGCTTTAATAATATCGACCTTTTTAGCGGGTATTGCCATGTCTTCGATACCAAACGATACCCCGGAAATCGTTGCATATCTGAAGCCCAAATACATCAATTGGTCAGCCAATACGACAGTGTCTTTGTTACCCAAGTAACGGTAACTGTAATTTATTAACCGTGAGATGTTCTTTTTGGTCATATCACAATTCACTAAATCATAAGGCATACGCTCAGGAACGACCTCCCAAATTAACGCACGACCTACAGTAGTATGTACCCTGTGAGTCTTATCTTCAGCTTCACCCTGCTCATTGATCACTTTTTCAGTAATACGCAATTGTATTTTTGATTGCAATTCTACCGATTTAGCCAATAAAGCCTTATGAATTTCACCAACACTGACAAATATACTTCCGTCGCCTTTAGCGTTTATTTTTTCACGACTAATATAATAAAGCCCTAATACCACATCCTGCGACGGGTTAATAACAGGCTCACCATTAGCCGGTGATAAAATATTATTAGTTGCCATCATCAATGTTCTGGCTTCTATCTGCGCTTCTATAGACAGCGGAATATGCACAGCCATCTGATCGCCGTCAAAATCGGCGTTAAATGCGCTACACACCAATGGATGCAACTGAATTGCCTTACCTTCAATTAAGGTAGGTTCAAATGCCTGAATACCTAATCGATGTAGCGTTGGCGCACGATTTAATAAAATCGGATGCTCACGAATAACTTCTTCCAGTATATCCCATACTTCGGCACCCTCTCTTTCAACCATTTTCTTTGCAGCTTTAATGGTTGTAGCAAGCCCACGAAATTGTAATTTACTGAATATAAATGGTTTAAACAGCTCTAATGCCATCTTTTTAGGCAGCCCACATTGATGCAGCCTTAACGTAGGACCTACAACAATAACCGAGCGACCTGAATAATCAACACGCTTACCTAGCAAATTTTGCCTAAAGCGTCCTTGCTTACCTTTAATCATGTCAGCCAAGGATTTCAGTGGACGCCTGTTGGTTCCAGTAATCGCTCTGCCGCGACGACCGTTATCCAACAACGCATCAACAGATTCCTGCAACATACGTTTTTCATTACGAACAATAATATCGGGAGCGTTTAAGTCCAACAAACGATTCAACCGATTGTTTCTGTTAATAACACGACGATATAAGTCATTTAAATCAGAGGTAGCAAAACGGCCGCCATCTAAAGGCACCAATGGCCGTAACTCAGGAGGCAACACAGGTAGTACTTTTAGAATCATCCACTCTGGACGATTCTTTGAACTCAATAACGCATCCATAACCTTAAGACGCTTTGAGTATTTTTTTATTTTGGTTTCTGAATTAGTTGAATTTATTTCTTCACGAAGCGTATTAACTTGCTCTTTTAAGTCAATAGCTTTCAGCAAATCATAAATTGCTTCTGCGCCCATTTTGGCAACAAAATCATCGCCATGTAAATCCACAGCATCAAGATACTCATCATCGGTTAATAACTGCCCTTTTTCTAGCGGAGTCATACCTGGATCGAGAATAACGAAGGATTCGAAATATAAAACCCGTTCAATTTCGCGCAGTGTCATGTCCAATAACAGCGCTATTCTTGAGGGCAGTGATTTTAAAAACCAAATATGCGCCACAGGACTGGCTAAATCAATATGCCCCATTCTTTCACGGCGAACTTTTGACAATGTGACTTCTACGCCACATTTTTCACAAATAACGCCACGATGCTTAAGGCGCTTATATTTACCACAAAGGCACTCATAATCACTGACAGGACCAAAAATTTTAGCGCAAAATAAACCATCACGCTCAGGCTTAAAAGTACGATAATTAATTGTTTCAGGTTTTTTTACTTCACCATAAGACCAGGAACGGATCATGTCTGGTGATGCCAAGCCTATACTGATTCCATCGAAATCATCAGCACGACCTTGACGCTTTAAGAAATTCATTAAATCTTTCAAGAGCTTGTCCTCTTTAAATAGTTTCTGGCGTAGTCCAGAACAGACTTAGGCGCGATATGTGCGCCTCTACAGTACAAATTTCGGTATTGCCCAGATTAAATGACCGGCTTAAAAGAGCACTTAATTTAGGTATAAGCAATTTAGATAAATGGTTTATTTTATTAAAGCACTAAATCCCTTATAAACAAAAGTAGAGATGCTGCCTCGCAACATCTCTATCTCTAGCCAGGATATTATCCTACTCCCGGTGTAATTCTATGTTTACTGCCAATGAACGAATTTCTTTAATCAAAACATTAAAAGATTCCGGCATACCCGCTTCCATTTTATGATCACCGTCGACGATGTTTTTATACATACGCGTTCTACCTGTAACATCATCTGATTTAACAGTCAGCATTTCCTGCAAGGTATAGGCTGCACCATAAGCTTCTAAAGCCCAGACTTCCATTTCTCCAAAACGTTGACCGCCGAATTGTGCTTTTCCGCCTAATGGTTGCTGGGTAACAAGACTATAAGGCCCTGTTGACCGTGCATGCATCTTATCATCAACCAAGTGATTCAACTTCAGCATATACATGTAACCTACGGTAACTTCCCGTTCAAACGGCTCACCGGTCAAACCATCATAAAGCGTAACTTGTCCATGCTCAGGCAAATCTGCCAACTTCAACATGGCACGAATTTCATCTTCACTGGCACCGTCAAATACGGGTGTCGCCATTGGTACTCCAGCAACCAGGTTCCCCGCCATTTCCAAAATTTCCTTATCGGAAAATGAAGCCAGATCTTCTTGACGCCCACTGCTATTATAGATTTTATCGAGATACTCTCTGATAGCAGTTACTTTTTCTTTCTCTGCTTCATATTTAGCCTCAAGCATTTTACCGATCTTGATTCCCAAGCCTTTTGCAGCCCAGCCTAAATGTGTTTCAAGCACCTGACCTACGTTCATCCGCGAAGGCACACCCAGAGGGTTTAAAACAATATCCACTGGATTGCCATCAGCGGTATAAGGCATATCTTCAATAGGTCTGATCATGGAAATAACACCTTTATTTCCATGACGGCCAGCCATCTTATCGCCTGGCTGTATGCGTCGCTTAACAGCCAAATATACCTTGACCATCTTTAGTACACCCGGAGCCAAATCATCGCCCATGGTTATTTTTTTACGTTTAATTTCGAACTTTTCATCAAAATCTTTTCTTTGCTGTTCAACTTGAGTAACAACAGTTTCCAACTGAAGATTAATATCCTCATCTTTCATTTTGATTTTTAGCCACTCTGAATGCCTTAAGCCATTCAAATAAGCTTGCGTTACTTCAGTACCTGCTTTATGTCCACCGGGTCCTGCTTGGGCAACTTTGCCTACCAGCATTCTGGCAACACGAGCGAAAATATCTTCTTCCAGAATTTTAAGCTGATCATCCAGATCTTTTCTGTAACGCTTAATCTCTTCCTGCTCAATATCAAGAGCGCGCTTGTCTTTCTTTACGCCATCACGAGTAAATACCTGAACATCAATAACCGTACCCTCAATACTACCAGGAACACGTAATGACGTATCTTTTACATCGGCGGCTTTTTCACCAAAAATTGCACGTAATAGTTTTTCTTCGGGTGTTAATTGAGTCTCACCTTTTGGCGTGACTTTACCCACCAAGATATCACCACCTTTGACTTCGGCTCCTACGTATACAATTCCCGAAGCGTCAAGTTTGGACAAGGCTTCTTCGCTGACATTAGGAATATCGGCCGTAATTTCTTCCGGACTATGTTTGGTATCTCTGGCAACGCATGTTTTTTCTTCGATGTGAATCGTAGTAAAACGGTCTTCTTTAACAACACGCTCGGATACTAAAATAGAATCCTCAAAGTTATAGCCATTCCAGGGCATAAACGCGACCAACATATTCTGACCCAAAGCCAACTCGCCCATATCGGTAGACGGTCCATCAGCCATAATATCACCTGCATTAACTATATCGCCAGGCTTCACCAAAGGCTTTTGATTAATACAAGTATTTTGATTTGAGCGCGTATATTTGGTCAGGTTATAAATATCAACACCCGGAGCACCTGTTTCGGTTTCCGTGTCGTTGACGCGCACAACGATTCTTGCGGCATCCACAGCTTCAATACTACCGCCACGAGCAGCAACTACTGTTACTCCTGAGTCTTTGGCAACAATTCTTTCCATACCCGTACCCACTAATGGCTTTTCAGCTCTTAATGTAGGAACAGCCTGACGTTGCATGTTAGAACCCATCAAGGCACGGTTAGCATCATCATGTTCAAGAAACGGAATAATAGATGCCGCAACTGATACAATCTGCTTTGAAGAGACGTCCATGTACTGCACAGTATCAGACATTGCCAAAGCAAATTCATCCTTATGACGACAGGACACCAAACCTTCTACCAATTTGCCTTTTTCATCAACGGCAACACTGGCCTGAGCAATAACAAACTCACCCTCTTCAATAGCAGAAAGGTAATCGACTTCATCAGTTACTACACCATTAATTACTTTTCTATAAGGTGTTTCCAAGAAACCGTAACCATTGGTACGAGCATATACTGATAACGAATTAATTAAACCAATGTTTGGCCCTTCAGGCGTTTCAATTGGGCAGACACGACCATAATGAGTAGCATGTACGTCACGAACTTCAAAACCGGCACGTTCTCTTGCCAAACCGCCAGGTCCCAAAGCAGATACACGGCGCTTATGAGTCACTTGCGATAATGGATTATTTTGATCCATAAACTGCGACAACTGACTTGAGCCGAAAAATTCTTTAACGGCAGCAGAAACAGGCTTTGCATTAATAATTTCTTGCGGCATCAAGCCTTCAGAATCAGCCAACGTCAATCGCTCTTTAACGGCGCGCTCAACCCGAACCAAACCAACACGAAATTGATTTTCAATCATCTCACCAACAGAACGTACCCGCCTATTACCTAAATGATCAATATCGTCAACAGTGCCATTACCATTACGAATAGCGATTAATTCTTTAAGGGCATCAATAATATCTTCTTTGGTTAACGTACCCGGACCTGTCGTTTCTTCACGACCCAGGCGACGATTAAATTTCATTCTACCAACGGTAGACAAATCATATCGTTCGTCAGTAAAAAATAAATTCTGAAATAAATTCTCGGCAGATTCTTTAGTCGGTGGCTCGCCAGGACGCATCATACGATAGATCTCAACTAATGCCTCTAAAGCATTTGAGGTTGTATCTATTTTCATTGCATTACTGATGTACGGGCCATTGTCCAGGTCGTTAACAAACAGGGTATTAATTTCAGTAATACCACTTTCTATACATCGCTCTATCACAGGAGATGTCAGTACATCATTAACACTGGCAACTAACTCGCCTGTTGATTGATCAACAAGATTATGACCAAGAATTTTACCCACCAGATACTCTCTGGGAACGTCAACTTCAGTCAACCCGGCTTTGTTCATCTCGCGAATATGCTTGGCAGTGATTCGACGCCCCTCTTCTACCAAAACCTGGTCGTTATGCTTAATATCAAATGCTGCAATTTCGCCACGCATTCTTTCAGGAACAATATTAAACAGGCATTTTTGTGCAGTTAAGGTAAATTTGTTAGTTTCGAAGAAAATTTTAATCATTTCTTCGTTATCGTAACCTAAACCTCTTAATAAAATCGTTGCTGGTATTTTTCTGCGGCGATCAATCCGCACATAAACACAGTCTTTATGATCAAATTCAAAATCAAGCCAAGAACCGCGATACGGAATTACCCGGGCATTGAATAATAACTTTCCTGATGAATGAGTCTTACCTTTATCATGATCAAAGAATACACCTGGCGAACGATGCAACTGCGACACAATAACACGCTCAGTGCCGTTGATAACAAAAGTGCCATTATCAGTCATTAAGGGCAATTCACCCATATAGACTTCTTGCTCGCGAATGTCTTTAACAACCTTGGCATTAGCAGAGGCTTCTTTATCATAGATAACCAGACGCACTAATACGCGTAAAGGAGCAGCATAAGTCGCCCCTCTTTGCTGACACTCTCTTACGTCAAAAGTGGGCTCACCCAACCTATACCTAACATATTCCAGCACAGCATAGCCAGAATGACTATCAATAGGAAAAACACTGGAGAATGCGGCATGCAATCCAGTGTCCAAGCGCTTTTCAGGCGTAACGCCAGATTGCAAAAAGCCGGCATATGAATTAATCTGAGTTGCCAAGAGATAGGGAACCTCAAGTACCTCAGTACTTTTCCCAAAGTTATTTCGAATACGCTTTTTTTCGGTAAAAGAGTAGGACATATCGCTTCCAAACCTTTTCGTCATGAATTATTTCTACTGTGTATTTGTTACAAACAGTAAAAGGCCGGTGACATAGTGCCACCAGCCATACTTAAGTAGAGACACTATAAATGTGTCTCTTCAGTTTCGTCAAAATTTATTATTTAATTTCGACAGTAGCGCCAGCATCAGTCAGCTGCTTTTTAATATCTTCAGCTTCAGCTTTAGGGATACCTTCTTTTAGAACTGTAGGAACGCCTTCAACTGCATCTTTGGCTTCTTTTAAGCCTAAACCAGTGATACTACGCACTGTTTTAATAACAGCAACCTTATTTGCACCAAAAGATGTCAAAATAACATCAAATTCTGTTTGCTCTTCAACTACTGCGGCAGCCGCACTAGGAGCAGCAGCAACTGCAGCAGCTGCAGATACGCCGAACTTTTCTTCCATTGCTGAAATTAAATCAACAATTTCCATAACAGTCATGCTGGATACTGCTTCTAAGATATCGGCTTGTGAAATCGCCATTGTGTATTCCTCTAAAATAATTTGGTTTTAAACTGGATATATAGTGTTTATGCGGCTTCTTGCATTTGTTCTTTAACGGCTGCCAAGGTACGCACAAATTTCTCTACAGGTGCCTTCATTACAGACATCAACATACTGATACCTTGATCGCGTGTAGGCAGACTTGCCAATCGAGCAAGCTCAGACCCGTCAAACGCCTGACCACCAATAGCAACAATCTTGGTAATTAATTTGTCATGTGTTTTGGCAAAGTTACTGATCAAACGTCCGGCAGAACCAGGATCTTCCATAGAAAATGCAATTAATAATGGACCTGTCAGCCCATCTTGCATACATTCAAATTCCGTTCCCGCAACAGCGCGTTTTGCCAATGTATTTTTAACTACACGTAGATAAACGCCAGTCTCTCTCGCCGTTTTACGTAGTTCAGTTAATTCCGTGACAGTTAGTCCACGATACTCTGCTACAACAGCAGAATGTGCTTTTGCAGCGAATTGAGCTACTTCTTCTACGACAGCTTTTTTGCCGTCTAAATTTAGTGCCACAGCTTAGCTCCGGTATTTTTCTGGTATTCCCAGAATTAATAAAACACATCTTTTCAGATGCCCCTTACGGCCTCTCCCCTTATTCAGGTTCAATTCCCGTCTACGCAGGAAAATTAAGTTCTACAACCCCTGCGGTCTTTGACGGTTACCGTGCTAAACGGCAACCGAAAGTCTTTTATATTTTTTAGCTTGCAATACTACTTGCGTCTAGCCATAGACCTGGGCCCATAGTTGAAGACAAGGTTATCTTTTTAATATAAATACCTTTTGCAGCTGTCGGCTTGGCTTTTCTTAAGTCTGACAACAACGCTTCCAAGTTTCCTTGAATATCGGCCACATCAAAAGTAACCTTGCCTAATGTGCAGTGAATAATACCTGCTTTATCAGTTCGGTAACGCACCTGTCCGGATTTAGCATTTTTTACAGCTGTAGCGACATCTGCAGTTACCGTACCTACTTTAGGATTTGGCATCAAACCTCTAGGACCTAAAATCTGACCTAACTGTCCAACGACTCTCATCGCATCAGGGGACGCAATAACCACATCAAAGTCCATTTGGCCTTTTTTAACCAACTCAGCAAGATCTTCCATACCAACAATATCAGCACCTGCAGCTTTTGCTGCATCTGCGTTCGGGCCTTGAGTAAATACCGCCACGCGAACTGTTTTTCCTGTACCATTTGGAAGCACAGTCGCTCCACGTACATTCTGATCAGATTTACGTGGATCAACACCTAAATTAACACTAACATCAATGGCTTCATTAAACTTTGCAGTACCTAGTTCTTTCAATATTTGCACTGCTTCAGTGACTGAATATTGCTTAGCTCTATCGACCTTACTTTTAATTAGCTTTGCTTTTTTTGATAACTTAGCCATTACAAACCCTCCACAGTCAGGCCCATGCTACGCGCACTACCTGCAATTGTTTTTATCGCTGCTTCAAGATTTGCTGCATTCAAATCTTCCATTTTTGTTTTAGCTATTTCTTCCAATTGCGCCACAGTCACTGTGCCGACTTTTTTGGTATTGGGGTTACTACTACCACTTTTTATACCTACCGCTTTCTTCAGTAGAATTGAAGCTGGAGGAGTTTTTGTAATAAAAGTAAAGCTACGATCGCTATAAACTGTAATAACAACGGGAAGAGGCAAGCCTTTTTCTACATCTTGTGTTTTGGCATTAAATGCTTTACAAAACTCCATGATATTTACACCACGCTGACCTAACGCAGGCCCTACTGGTGGACTTGGGTTAGCTTCACCTGCTTTTACTTGCAGTTTTATATATGCTGTTATTTTTTTTGCCATTTTTTACTCCAATATGGGTACAAACGCTTTTCAGCTCCCCCTAGACACAAAAATCTCTGCCTTACTCAGACAAAGATTCGGTAAAACAAAACAAACGCAATGTTTACGTTTTTTATATCAGCCTTTTTCGACCTGCCCAAAACCCAACTCAACCGATGTTGACCTGCCAAAAATAAGCACTGATATTTTTAATTTATTTTTTTCGTAATTAACTTCTTCAACAACGCCATTAAAGTCCTTAAATGGGCCATCAATTACCCTAATTACTTCTCCAGCCTCAAATAAAGTTTTAGGCCGAGGTTTATTAACGCCTTCTTCTACCCTATTAAGTATGGATAAAGCTTCTTTTTCTGAGATAGGTGCAGGACGATCTGAAGTTCCACCAATAAAACCTAATACCCTGGGAACGTCTTTAACCAAATGCCATGTCTCATCAGTCAACTCCATCTGAACAAGGACATAACCAGGAAAAAATTTTCTTTCACTTTTACGTTGTTGCCCCATACGCATCTCAACAATTTCTTCGGTAGGGACGAGAATTTTCCCGAAACAATGTTCAAGACCTTCTCTCTTTATCCTGTCTTCCAATGCTTGCTTAACTTTATTTTCAAAGTTTGAGTAGGCGTGAACAACATACCAACGTAGCGCCATTACCTTACCCCTGACCAGTCAAATAACGAACACCCCAGAAGAGGAACATATCCAACAACCAGAGAATCAACCCAACAATAAACACCATAGCGAATACTAGCAAGGTAGTGCGAATAGTTTCTTCGCGAGTCGGCCACACTACCTTCCTGACTTCTTGGCGGGATTCTAGTGCGAAACCCCAAACATCACGACCCAATCCAGTAGTCAACAGCATACTTAATGCAACCAACATGACAGCAACCAAGCCCAGGACTCGATATAATAGACGGACTTCTTTGAAAGAAGAATGATCTGCTGAGAAATAGTAGAATGCTGCTATACCAGCGACTATCAGGACAACAGAAAAAACCTGCTTGACAATATCAGCAACTGATGCTGCCGGCTCTGCTTGAGTATTCATGTGTATTTATTATTATAAGAAATATCGATTTGTTTAATCTGACTGGCAGGCCAGGAGGGGCTCGAACCCCCAACCAGCGGTTTTGGAGACCGCCATTCTACCAATTGAACTACTGACCTATTCAGACAAACTTTACAGAACTTGCTATGTTATACTAATTTGAAGCACTATTCAAGTATTGATGCAACAACGCCCGCACCTACTGTACGACCACCTTCACGAATTGCGAAACGCAAGCCGTCTTCCATAGCGATCGGTGAAATCAATTTAACTTTTACAGATATATTGTCACCAGGCATTACCATTTCAACGCCTTCTGGCAGATCAACCGCACCGGTTACATCAGTAGTTCTGAAGTAAAATTGTGGACGATAACCATTAAAGAATGGTGTATGACGACCGCCTTCATCTTTTGACAATATATAAATTTCTGCGTTGAAAAACGCGTGTGGCTTAATAGTGCCTTTGTGTGCCAAAACTTGACCACGCTCTACGTCGTCTCTTTTGGTACCTCTCAATAACAAACCAACGTTATCGCCAGCCTCACCTTGATCAAGCAATTTACGGAACATTTCAACACCGGTAACAGTGGTTGTTACTGTTGGTCGAATACCAACGATTTCAACTTCCTGACCAACCTTGATAATACCACGCTCTATACGACCGGTTACTACCGTACCACGACCTGAAATAGAGAATACATCTTCAATAGGCATCAAGAACGCACCATCGATTGCTCTTTCCGGCAAAGGAATGTAAGTATCCAGAGCCTCCACCAACTTAATAACTGAAGGCATGCCGATTTCACTTTCATCGCCTTGCAATGCAAGTAGCGCCGAACCTCTGATGATAGGAGTATCATCGCCTGGAAATTCGTACATATCCAGCAATTCTCTCAATTCCATTTCAACCAATTCGATCAACTCTTCATCGTCAACCATATCAGCTTTATTGAGGAATACCACAACATAAGGAACACCAACTTGCCTTGATAACAGGATGTGCTCTCTGGTTTGCGGCATAGGACCGTCAGCAGCTGAACAGACCAAAATGGCACCATCCATTTGCGCCGCACCGGTGATCATGTTCTTTACATAATCAGCATGACCTGGACAGTCAACGTGAGCATAATGGCGAACCGCAGATTCATATTCTACGTGTGACGTAGCAATGGTGATACCGCGAGCACGCTCTTCAGGTGCATTATCAATCTGGTCAAATGCTTTAACTGCACCACCGTGCAATTTAGCCATTACCGTTGTTAAAGCAGCAGTTAGCGTTGTTTTGCCGTGGTCAACGTGACCGATTGTGCCCACGTTTACGTGGGGCTTACTACGTGAAAATTTTTCTTTGGCCATAACTCACACCTAATAACAATCGCAATACAATATGGAGCTCATAACCGGAATCGGACCGGTGACCTCTTCCTTACCAAGGAAGTGCTCTACCAACTGAGCTATATGAGCTTAATCTCAGAAATTTGGAGCGGGTGATGGGAATCGAACCCACGTGATCAGCTTGGAAGGCTGGAGTTCTACCATTGAACTACACCCGCAGATTTTTTAAATTCAAGATGATGGTGGAGGGGGGAGGATTCGAACCTCCGAAGGCAGAGCCGGCAGATTTACAGTCTGATCCCTTTGGCCGCTCGGGAACCCCTCCTATATCGGGTAAGCTGACTATTATCTTTTACAAGACACCAACTGTCAATCATTTATTTTCTTAATAACACCATTAAAAGATTCAAACTATTAATCGCAATATATCAAGCGTAACTAACTACAACCTAAAAGAACAATAAAACCATACTATTCAATGAGTTCACCAAACAAGAAAGACACCGATAAAATCACTAAAGCCTTTAAAAAACAACATTTATTTTAAAAAATATATCAGGGAAACCTGAGGGACTGACGGACTTTACACCTCAACTGCTGACTATTTTTGCTTTAAAATGAAGAACACCCTTACTCACAAAGAAAAGTGCCTGGCTATTATAAAAAGAAAGTGAATTTTAAAACACCCTTTGAAGCAACCTTTATAACCACAACTATCAATACCATCATAAAAACCCAAGACCGCCATTTAAACTTACTGACGCGTCTCGATTTAAAAAAAATAGAGGACACCGAGCACATGCCATGGCAATCGGCTTGACTGAATAGGCATTAACTTGGTTGCTTTATTCGCCGCACCTATTCTGGCAACTCGCAAATAAAAACAACCTACATTGACTTATAGAAACCACCAAGATTAGGATTAGCGTTAAAGCCTTTAACTTCAATCTGCAATGCTTTCCTGTAACGCTTACGCATCCACTTAAAAGCCTTTAATGCAAGATCGACTTATGAAATCAAGCGCATTTGAATAAACTAAAAACATTTTAGTCATTTACTTAACACACAGAAATAGCCCGTACAAACCAAACTATAATCAGGTATTTAATTTATTCATCACAGCAGCCATATCACCAGCAACCATTTGACCAATAAAGCCCCTACTCAAATCGAAAGCATCAAGGAGCCTCTCCCATTCCGGTTTCGATGGAGAAGACAATACAAAATCAGCAACAACTTTTCCGGCGGCAGGACGACCAATACCAATTCTCAAGCGGTAAAAATCCTTTGAACCCAGATGAGCAATAATATCTTTTAAGCCGTTATGCCCGGCATGACCACCATCTTTTTTTAGCCTTACCACGCCAGGATTAAAATCTAACTCATCATGGACCACAAGAATTTCTTCAGGATGCAATTTGTAATATCGGGCAATTTTTCCTACGGACTGACCACTTCTGTTCATAAAAGTGTCCGGCTTTAACAACATAACACTACCTGCAGCAATACCACCTTGAGCAAATAAACCTTGAAATCTGGACTGATTAGACCAGACACACCCCATATCCCTAGCCAGAGCGTCTAAAAACAAAAACCCGGCATTATGCCGGGTTTTTTCGTACTGCTGACCTGGATTACCCAGACCAACGATAAGCTTAATCATAACAACGACTTTATTCAGCAGCCTCAGCAGCTTCGCCGGCATCGTCTTTACTGGCTTTTGAAGCCATCATGGATGCAACAGGCAAATCATGCTCAGGACCTTGAGCCAATACTACAATTTCAATACCTGCCGGTAAAACAATATTTGAAAGATGAATAGTGTCACCGATGTCCAGACTGGACAGATCAACCTCAATATATTCAGGCAATGCCGTAGGCAAACATGAAACCTCTATATCAGCCATGGAATGAGTTGCAATACCGCCTTTTTTTCCACCAATTGAGGTATCTGCGTTGGTAAAATGCAACGGCACATGCACCTTTACAGGCTCAGACATGTTTACGCGGAAAAAGTCTAGATGCAAAATCTGAATTCTTGCTGGATGCCTTTGAACACCTTTCAAAATAGCTTTTTCTGTTTTTCCATCAACCGTAATATCAAGCACATGCGAGTAAACAGCTTCGTGATCAAGATGCTTAATCACCTCATTATGATTCAGCTCCAACATTTGAGGACCATTCGGACCACCATATATAACCGCAGGCACATTACCTTGACGACGCGAGCGTCTTGCTGCGCTCTTACCTGATTGCCCACGGCTTTCAGCAACAAATTCAAATACGTTTGACATTTTTCCTCACTATTTTTCTGAAGTCCGCGCCCCAAGAGCACATACATTAAATTTTTTTTTAATTGACAGAACTAATTAACATCATTAGTCTACGTAAAGTGAGCTAACTGACTCACCTACTGCAATACGCCTTATAGTCTCAGCCAGCATCTCTGCAACACTAAGCTGTCTTATTTTTCCTGAATCAACTGCATCCTGATTCAAAGGTATAGTATCGGTAACAACCAACTCATCCAGCTCGGAATTGTTTAAGTTTTTCATGGCGGCGCCTGACAATACAGCATGCGTACAATAGGCAACTACTTTTATTGCACCGTGCTTTTTTAATGCGGCCGCGGCATGACACAAAGTTCCAGCTGTATCGACCAAGTCATCAATTAATACACAGGTACGACCATCAACATCACCGATGATATGCATTATTTCTGATACGTTAGCTTTTGGCCGACGCTTGTCTATAATTGCAAGGTCAGCATCATCAAGGCGCTTGGCAAGAGCACGAGCCCTAACTACACCACCAACATCTGGCGAAACAACAATTAAATCTTTATATTGTTGACGCCACACATCACCCAAAAGAATGGGTGATGAATAAACATTATCAACCGGTATGTCAAAAAACCCCTGAATCTGATCAGCATGCAAATCAACCGTCAAAACTCTACTGGCTCCTGCTTGCTCTATCATTCTGGCAACAAGCTTGGCACTTATTGGCACTCGCGCAGAACGCGAACGCCTGTCTTGCCGCGCATAACCGTAATAAGGCAATACCGCTGTAATACGTGATGCAGATGCGCGCTTAAGCGCATCAATCATCACTAACAATTCCATCAAATTTTCATTAGTAGGAGAGCAAGTAGGCTGAATAACGAAAACATCCTTACCTCGGACATTTTCTTCAATTTCTACTGCAATTTCACCGTCACTAAATCTACCAACAGTCGCCATTCCCAGGCGCATATTAAGCTTCTTAACTATACCGTCAGACAAAGCTAGGTTAGCATTTCCAGAAAACACCATCATAGAGGTGTCATTCATTCAAGCACTCCCACACGAATTTAACTTAATGGATATAAAATGGCTGGGTCGCAAGGATTCGAACCTTGGTATGCGGAGATCAAAACCCCGTGCCTTACCGCTTGGCGACGACCCAATAATTATGATATATATTTACCAGCCTTTAACTTTGAAAACAACGGCGACTCATTTAAACTTTTAGCCAGATAAACCTGCCACTTATTTTTTTTAAGCGATGCATAGGCGTTAACTGCTGCGTTCTCCGAATCAAACTGTGCAAAAACACAAGCCCCTGTCCCGGTTAATTTTGCCTCTGAAAACTCAGACAAAGCAACCAAAGCATTTTTAACAGACGGGTATCGCTGACAAACCACTTCAACACAATCGTTTTGTTGTTTGCCTGCTATAAAGTCGGCTATTCTGATCGATTTACTATTCCTTGTCAAATCTTTAGATGAAAATATTTCTTTTGTATCAACATGACAATCCGGTTTAATAACGACAACCCATTGCTCATTAAGACTTATTTTCTCTAATTTCTCACCAATACCTTCTGCCCAAGAGGAATAGCCATAGATAAATACAGGCACGTCCGCACCCAAAGTTAGCCCAAGCTCCATCAACTTTTCCATTGATAACTGTAGATTCCAAAATTTATTTAATATCACTAAAGTCGTTGCCGCATCAGAACTGCCACCACCTAACCCCCCACCCATAGGTAGATTTTTTTCTACCTCAATGCACACACCTAAAGCACACCCTGTTTCAGCTCTTAACAGATTGGCTGCCTTAATAATCAGATCATCAGACTCTGGCACACCTGGAATCGTTTTTTGCAAACTCACCCTTTCATCATCAACAGGATGAAAAGTAATCCAGTCACATAAATCTATAAATTGAAATACCGTTTGCAGCAAATGATATCCATCAGACCTTTGACCGACAATCCGTAACATTAAATTTAATTTTGCTGGTGCCGGCCATTTCTCTGCACTTACGAGATAATTATATTGCTTTTGCGACATTTAAAACCCACTGATCTATGACTAGCTTTAATTTGACCTGCTCATTGGTAACAGTGATTTTATGAGGCATAGACTGACTATCAACTGCCTGCATCTGCTTATATTCAATAAGCCATCCAGCCTGCCTAAAACCAGTAGTCGTTTCTACAAAGGCACTATTTGGCTCCGGCAAACCTATTACCCAATAGCGCAAGGAATTTACCGGAACAAACATCCCCAACTGTTGATTTATAAAGGCTTCTGGCTGGGCTGATGACTGCGCCTTTCCATCACCACGATCTATGGTTACTAAATCGTCGGTTAATTTAATGACTGTCGCCCCCTGCCCTAAAGGCCCGGATAGCTTTATTTCCTCATCACCAGACCTATGCCCCCAATTGATATTCGCCTGCCAATTATCATTCTTTCCGGTTAACGCCAATCGGCCTTCAAAAGACCAACGCTCCAACTTGTAAAGATTCTCTCTTACCAACTTTGAATAATTCGCTTCTGGCCCTACTGGCACCGAAGTACAGGCTGATAGCGTCAATGCCACAAACAAACAACTTAGCCACTTTATTTTAAGAACCAGCATCACTCTATCGCGCACCATTCAATATTCTTCGTTGAAAATCCAGCAAATATTCATCATCTGGCGCCTCTTTAATAGCTTT
Source organism: Methylobacter psychrophilus (assembly GCF_025583945.1). Taxonomy (GTDB): domain Bacteria; phylum Pseudomonadota; class Gammaproteobacteria; order Methylococcales; family Methylomonadaceae; genus Methylobacter_C; species Methylobacter_C psychrophilus. The sequence goes on along the minus strand of NZ_JAOEGU010000004.1, from coordinate 33,691 downwards.
ATTAAATAATTTTTTAGCCTCATCTTTTTTGCCTAAAGCCCATAAAACCTCGGCAAGATGCGCGGCTATTTCATTCTCCTGCTGTTTATCATAGGCTTGCTGTAAATAACCCAAGGCTTTTTCATTATTTCCAAGCTTAAATTGTAGCCAACCATAGCTATCAATAATTACCGCCTCATTCGGCGCAAGCTTAAGCGCATGCTGAAGGTATTTTTCTGCTTCAACGTAGCGACTGGACTTGCTCAATAAAGTATATCCGAGCGCATTTAAAGCCTCGACATTATCAGGATCCGTTGCCAATATTTTTTTCAGATCAGCTTCAACCACATCTGGCTTATTAACGCGCTCGGCCATCAATGCGCGGGTGTATAACAACTCTTTTTGATTAGGAAACTCAGCCAGCGCCTTGGTCAATAAATTAAAGGCCTTTTCATATTGTTTTTGCTGATTGAACAGTTCCGCCTGCACCAATAGCAAGCGTAATTTTTGTTTTGGAAACTTGGCCTGCAAAAGCGTTAAACGTAAACTGGCCTCATTTAATTGCTTATCTTTTTCAAGTAAAGCAATTGCTGAAATCGACGCATCAAAAACAAAAGGCCCATCCACTACCTTATCGTACCAAGCCAGCGCCTTTTTCGAATGACCGTGTTTTTCTTCTATTTTCCCTAAATAAAACATGGACTGATACTGCCATTCAGGCAACTCCAACAATTTTTTAAAAATATCTTCAGCCTGATCATCCTGATTAAGCTGCAAATAAATCAATCCCATCGCAAATTGACTCTCCAAATCATTAGGCTCAGTTGATATGATTTTCTTGTAAACGTCGATTGCTTCTTCGTAATTCTCGGATTTTATTAATACCTGCGCCAACGTTTTATTAATTTTGTTATTGCTTGGATACTTCAGTGAGGCATCTTCTAATAGTACTTTTGCTTTACTTAAGTCACCTGAAAATACTGCTATTTGCGCCTGAAAAATTAGCGCCTTATCCCAGCCTGGCTGAATCTTCAATGCCTGCTGTATCTTTATTTCAGCCAAGTTTTTATCTTTTTGCTGCATCGCAAATAAAGATTGCATAAAATAAATAACGGCCTGATCGGGATGCTGTACTGACAATGCGTCCAGCGAATCATAAACAGCATTTATCTTGCCCTCTTTTTGTAGCACGCTGGCCAATTCGAGCAATGCATTTTCAAAACCGGCAGGATCAACAACCAATAATGCATTTAATTGCTCGGTAGCAGCCTTCTTGTTACCGGCCCTTAATGCAAGCAGGGCTGCAATTTTTCTTGCGGCCTGACTTTTTGGATCCTGATGCAACCATAAAGCCACAGCCTCATTAGTTTTATTACTATTTTTCATATACATGGCAATCATTGCCGCTCTTTCAGCAAACTTTGGCTCATGCGTTCGCTTGGCGGCTTCCATATAACCCTCCAAGGCAATATCATATTGTCCTCGTTGCCCGGCAATTTCTGCTGTCAATAGCGTAAAAAGGACATCAGGATCAATTGATGTTTTTAGTTCTTTTTGTTGGGTTTTTTCTTTAGCCTGAGCTATTTTAACAGGCGCAACAGATTCTTCTGCAGCACTCGGCTTTACAGATGAATCGGTACAACCACTAAGAAAAACGAAAGTTATAACTGAAACCAATCTAAAAATTAACACACACAATCCTATTTATTACTTAATACATGTTTCACAATAGATTATCATAAAAAACCCGTCAATTTAGACAGCTGATTTATTCCCTTTGGATAAAATTATTATATTTCTTAAAATAAGACAACATAATATACTGAGGTTTCTACGAAAAGCTATAACGATAAGGTTCATAATGTCAGACAAAACGCTCAAAAAGTATTATTTCGAATCCTGCATCTTGATGCTTTTTACGTAAAATCACTCTTACTTAACCATAAACGCCATGACTTTTCTCGCAGTAGGAATTAATTATAATACCGCACCGGTTTCCGTCCGTGAGCGCCTGTCATTCCCTGCAGACATACTCGAATCATCCTTAAAAGAACTATGGCTACTCAAAGATATTAACGAAGCCGCCATTCTTTCAACCTGTAATCGTACTGAATTTTACTACACATCAACCACAGCCAACCAACAAGGCCTGATTGATTGGGTTGCTCAAAGCAAACAAATTAACTCCGCAGATTTTGCCCCGTATTTATATACTCATACCGACAGCTCGGTGTATCGCCATATCTTTCGAGTCGCTTGCGGCCTGGACTCCATGATACTAGGTGAACCGCAGATTTTGGGACAAATGAAAACTGCCTATCAGGCAGCTTACGATGCCGGCACGCTAGGCAAACGTCTGGGCAAACTTTTTCAGCAGACATTTACCGCCGCCAAAAAAGTACGTACCGATACTGCAATTGGCTCAAGCCCTGTATCAATTGCCTTTGCCGCCGTTCAACTGGCCCAACAAATCTTCGATAAGCTTAGTGAACAGACGGCTTTACTCATAGGTGCAGGTGAAACCATAGAACTGGCGGCCCGACATTTATCTCAGCAAGGTATAGGCCGCATTATTATCGCTAATCGCACCTATGACAAAGCACACGCTATTGCCACACAATTTAACGGCTATGCCATCGCTTTATCGGAATTACCTATCCACCTGGCTGAAGCAGACATCGTTATTTCTTCAACAGCCAGTCAATTGCCAATTCTGGGCAAAGGTCGCGTAGAAAGCGCGCTTAAAAAACGTAAACATAAACCTATGTTCATGGTCGATCTGGCCGTACCACGGGATATTGAAGCAGAAGTCGAACAACTTAGAGATGTTTATCTCTACACCGTTGACGATCTGCAAAATACTATAGATCAGAATATGAACTCGCGCAGACTGGCGGCGACACAGGCCGAAGAAATAATTGACACTCAGGTTGATTATTTTTCAAACTGGTTACGCGCTCAAGGCGCGCAATCAACGATCCAGGATTATCGACATCAAGCTGAACAATCCCGAGACGATGCACTGCAAAAAGCACTGATGCTATTAAAAAATGGCATTTCTGCTGAAGAGGCGCTTAATCGACTGGCTCACAACCTTACCAATAAACTCATTCATACGCCCAGTACCCAAATCAGAGCAGCTGCCGAAAACGAACGCCACGACTTGATTACCGCTGCCCGCGAAATTTTTAAATTAACCAAATCTCAATGAAACAATCCATACAACTTAAATTAGAAAACCTGTGCGAACGTTATGACGAAATCGCCGCCTTACTTTCCGAACCCGAAGTACAAAGCAATCAAAACAGATTTCGTACGCTTAGCCAGGAATATGCCCAAATCGCACCCCTGGTTGACTGTTACAAAAGATACGAGCAAGCATTAAACATGCTCGCGTCAGCGAAAGAAATGGCTAATGACACAGACCCCGAACTCAGGGAAATGGCCAAAGAAGAAGTCAATGACGCAGAAGACCTGATAGAGTCACTGGATCATGAATTACAAGTTTTGCTATTACCCAAAGACCCTAACGATAACCGCAACATCTTTCTGGAAGTACGCGCAGGCACCGGTGGTGATGAAGCCGCTATTTTTTCAGGTGACCTTTCCCGCATGTATCAACGTTATGCTGAAAGAAAGGGCTGGCAAACAGAAATTATCAGCGAAAATCAAGGCGATCACGGCGGCTACAAAGAAGTTATTTTGCGTATTACCGGTCGGGACGTCTACTCCCAATTAAAATTTGAATCTGGTGCGCATCGTGTACAACGAGTGCCTGAAACAGAATCGCAAGGCCGCATACATACGTCAGCCTGCACTGTCGCCATTATGCCCGAAGTTGAAGAAGTTGATGCCATTGACATTAATCCCTCCGACCTTAAAGTTGATACCTACCGGGCATCAGGAGCCGGCGGGCAGCATATCAATAAAACCGAGTCGGCCATCCGCATTACCCATATGCCTACGGGAACAGTCGTTGAATGCCAGGACGAGCGCTCACAACACAAAAACAGGGCCAGAGCCATGTCTTTACTGGCATCCCGCTTACTATCGGCAGAACAGGAAAAACAACACGCCGAACAATCCTTAACCCGTAAACTGCAAGTCGGCAGCGGTGACCGCTCTGAGCGTATCCGTACCTACAATTACCCGCAAGGACGCTTAACAGATCATCGTATTAATTTAACGCTGTATAAACTGGATGACATCATGCAGGGCGGACTTGAACAAGTTATTCAACCATTGATTCGCGAACACCAAGCCGAGCTTTTAACTCAACTTGGCGAAGATTAAATTTAATGCAGCAGATTAAAGTCATACTCGGTGAAGCATCCCGACTACTTGCCGCCAGCTCGGATTCGGCGGCACTTGATGCGGAAGTTTTGCTGTGCCTGGTACTTGGCAAAGAGCGCTCCTATCTTCGCGCCTGGCCGGACAAGGAATTACAACCCGAAGACACAACCCGGTTTTGGCTGCTGATACAACAACGACAAAACGGGACGCCTATTGCTTATATCACCGGTAACAGGGAATTCTGGTCACGGACTTTTCACGTTACCCCCGACGTGTTAATTCCCCGCCCAGACACTGAACTCCTGATTGAGCTCAGCTTAAAGCTGATTCCTAAAGACAAACCTGTGAAGATTATTGATCTTGGCACCGGCTCGGGTATTATAGCGATCACTCTGGCAGCAGAGCGCCCAGAGGCTCAGGTCAGTGCAACCGACCTGTCCCTGGCCGCACTGAGCGTTGCAAAGCTCAATGCCGACAAACACGAAACCAGGCACATTCAGTTTTATCAAAGCAACTGGCTTGCAAATGTGTATGAGGAAAAATTCAATATTATTGTCAGCAATCCGCCCTACATCGCAAAGAACGATAGCCACCTAAGGCAGGGTGACATTCGCTTTGAACCTCAATCGGCATTGTGTGCCGATGATCAGGGCTTCAGCGATATTAAAATCATTGCTGAAACAGCACGCAATCATCTGGAGTCGGGTGGACATCTATTAATTGAACATGGTTACGACCAACAGCATCAGGTTCAGTCAATTTTTAAAGACTTTCATTATGATAACGTTCAAACAGTTACCGACCTGTCAGGACAACCCAGAGTAACTTATGGACAATGGCATTACCGTATAGAGGCGCACCTATCGCCTTTTGAACCTTGAACACATTGAACCCTGACCATTATGACCCAAGCAGAAATCCAGATCCCTCGTAAACTAACCAGCCAATTACTCCATCTTGCGCAAATCTCGCCCAACTTTGAAGTCTGTGGCCTGATCGGCAGTAAAAACGGCTTGCCAACCCGTTGTTACCCCATAGAAAACGCTGCCAAACTTCCACAACAACATTTTTTACTTGATGCCGGACAACAAATAGCGGCCATGACTAAAATGCGTGAATTGGGCGAAAATATCTTCGCTATCTATCACTCCCACCCAAGCTCACCAGCCCTTCCGTCAAGCCATGATTTAGAGCTGGACGCTTATCCTGATGCAGTTTATCTGATTATTTCACTTAATACCAAAGGCATTCTGGAAATGCGTGGCTTTAAAATTCACCAGAAAACGGCCATGGAAATACCGTTAACAATGAGTGACAATTAATGCTTGAGAAAGCCGACTTTACGCCACGATGAAACATTTTTGTTAAAAATCCTGCTCTTATATTCCTTCCTCATTTAGCTTGAATTTATCGCTATTCATTGAGTAAAAATCAAAAAGGATGGGAGAGATAATGACAACCTCATTAAGAACCTAGTAAAATGTCGACTATATATATTGTCAAAATAAAAATAATCATTTAAAAATGCATATAATTGACTTAAATCGAACAATCATCCTATTTATGGAGGTGTTAGCGTGGAGCTAAGTGGTGCACAAATCCTGGTTCAAAGTCTTGTCGACGAGGGCGTAGAATATATTTTTGGCTATCCTGGCGGAGCAGTATTGCATCTGTATGATGCCCTATTCCAGCAAGATGAACTCAAACACATCCTGGTTCGCCATGAACAAGGTGCAACCCATGCCGCTGATGGTTATGCCCGGGCAACCGGAAAACCTGGAGTGGTATTGGTCACTTCAGGTCCTGGCGCCACCAATGCGGTAACCGGCATTGCTACCGCTTATATGGATTCAATTCCCATGGTAATCATTTCCGGTCAAGTATCTCTGCCCGTCATTGGTAGCGATGCTTTCCAGGAAGTCGATATGATTGGTATTACCCGACCCTGTGTTAAACATAATTTTTTGGTCAAAGATGTCACCAAATTAGCAGAAACCATTAAAAAAGCATTTTATGTGGCGACCACAGGACGACCTGGGCCTGTCGTTATTGATGTGCCCAAAGATATAACTGCTCCACAAATTAAAGTACCTTATAAATACCCTGAAAAGGTTTCTATCCGCTCTTACAATCCGGTAGTTACCGGTCATAAGGGACAGATCAGAAAGGCAGTTGATTTATTGTTAAGCGCACACAAGCCCATCATTTATTCAGGTGGCGGTGTCGTTTTAGGTGAGGCAAGTAAGGAATTGATTCAGTTTGCTCACACACTGGGCTATCCCATTACCAATACCTTAATGGGATTGGGTGCATATCCGGCCACTGACAAGCAATTTATCGGTATGTTGGGCATGCACGGCACTTATGAAGCCAATATGGCGATGCACGAAAGCGATGTGATTATTGCTATCGGCGCACGTTTTGATGATCGTGTTACCGGCAAACTGGATTTATTTTGTCCGTATGCCAAGATTATTCATATTGATGTTGATCCGGCCTCTATTTCCAAAACCGTTAAAGTAGATATTCCCATTGTCGGCGATGTTAAACCGGTATTGGAGCAAATGCTTGAAATAATTAAGGAAAGCCAAAAGCAGCCAGATGCAAAAGCACTGGAACTTTGGTGGAACCAAATCAGGCAATGGCAATCCGTTAACTGCCTCGAATATGATCGTCAAAGTCCGTTGATTAAACCGCAATATGTTATTGAACAATTGCATGAAGTCACCAAAGGCGATGCCTATGTGACGTCAGATGTCGGTCAGCATCAAATGTGGGTCGCGCAATACTATCCTTTTGACAAGCCGCGTCGCTGGATAAATTCAGGTGGCCTTGGTACGATGGGCTTTGGCTTGCCGGCAGCTATCGGTGTTAAATTGGCATTTCCTGACGAAAATGTGGCTTGCGTTACCGGCGATGCCAGTATCCAAATGTGCATACAGGAATTATCAACCGCCTTGCAATATAACACGCCGATTAAAATTATTAACCTGAACAATCGCTATATGGGCATGGTCAGGCAGTGGCAGGAATTTTCTTACCAAAGCCGTTATTCGCACTCCTATATGGATACTATTCCGGAATTTGTTAAATTGGCAGAAGCCTATGGCCATGTCGGTATGCGTATAACCAAGCCCGAAGAAGTCAGACCTGCTCTGGAAGCCGCTTTCGCCATGAAAGATCGTACTGTATTTTTGGACGTAATGACTGATCAAACCGAAAATGTTTACCCAATGATTGAAGCGGGCAAAGGTCATCATGAAATGAAATTAAGAGTCGCTACAGGCACATCGACAGATAGGGAATTGGCTTAAATGAGACATATTATTTCTGTTCTAATGGAAAATGAATCCGGCGCATTATCTCGCGTAGCGGGTTTATTTTCGGCGCGCGGCTACAACATTGAGTCACTCACCGTAGCCCCAACCGAAGATCCAACCTTGTCAAGAATGACAGTAGTTACCCGTGGCAGTGAAGAAATCATTGAGCAAATTACCAAACAACTTAATAAATTGATTGATGTAGTTAAATTAATTGATTTAGCCGAATCATTTCATATTGAACGTGAACTGATGATGGTTAAAGTAAAAACCACGGGCGAAATGCGTCATGAAATCAGAAGCTTGTCAGATATATTTCGGGGCAAGATTATTGATGTCACGCCTACAACTTATATTATTGAAATGACCGGCACTTCAGAAAAACTTGATGCCTTTATTGCCGCGATAAATCCTGACTGCATTATTGAAGCCGTTAGATCAGGACCAACAGGCATTTCCAGAGGCGAGAAAGGCCTACATTTATAACTTAAGTAAAAGTTGCAAGGTTAAAATAACATCGCAGCTTTTATTATTTTTATTTACTTTATACCCAGAAAAACAGGAAAAATCATGCAAGTTTATTACGACAAAGACGCAGACATCTCCATCATAAAAGCTAAAAAAGTAGCTATCATCGGCTACGGTTCACAAGGTCATGCCCATGCCCTTAACTTAAAAGAATCTGGTGTTGATGTTGTCGTTGGCTTACGCGCCGGTTCACCTTCAGTCGCTAAAGCGCAAGCACATGGCTTAACTGTTCAAAACGTAGCAACGGCAGTTGCCAGTGCAGACGTGGTCATGATTTTGACACCGGATGAATTTCAATCGTCATTATATAAAGATGAAATTGAGCCCAACATCAAGCAAGGCGCAGTATTGGCTTTTGCTCATGGTTTTGCGATTTTATTTAATCAGGTTGTACCCAGAGCCGATTTAGATGTCATCATGATCGCGCCAAAAGCACCCGGTCATACCGTGCGTTCTGAATTTGTACGCGGCGGTGGCGTTCCTGACTTAATCGCTATTCATCAAGATGCATCAGGCACAGCGAAATCAATTTGTTTAGCGTATGCCTCCGCTATCGGTGGCGGCCGTTCAGGTATTATCGAAACGACTTTCCGTGACGAATGTGAAACCGATTTGTTCGGTGAACAAGCCGTTTTATGTGGCGGCGCAGTTGAACTCGTAAAAATGGGTTTTGAAACATTGGTTGAAGCGGGTTATGCACCAGAAATGGCGTACTTTGAATGTTTACACGAATTAAAATTGATTGTTGATTTAATGTTTGAAGGCGGCATTGCCAACATGAACTACTCTATTTCCAACAATGCAGAGTATGGCGAATATGTCACCGGTCCTAAAGTCATTAATGAAGAAAGCCGTCAGGCGATGCGTGAAGCCTTACAAAACATTCGTAACGGCGAATATGCGAAAAAATTCATCATGGAAGGCTTAACTAACTATCCGGAAATGACTGCAAAACGTCGTTTAAATGCTGAACACCCTATCGAAGTCGTCGGCGCACAATTGCGTAGTATGATGCCGTGGATTAAAGCCAATCAGATTGTTGATAAAGCCAAAAACTAAACATTACTGTTGGTCGTAACGCTTTAAAAAAGCCCGTCATTTATGACGGGTTTTTTTTACTTTTTTATTATCAATACCCTAATTTTAGCTGGACAAAGCCTCGCATGGACGGCAAAATTTAAACCCGATATAAAACTTAAGACCACTCATTGTGGACGGGAGAAAACCATGAAACAAGAAAATACTGTCAGTGCATTTTTATTGGGCGTATCCATATTTCTGGGGCTAAGCGTACTTGGATATCTGCTCTCTGGTGCCGCAATTACCTACAAAGAATATGAGCGTAGTGTAACCGTTAAAGGCTTGTCTGAACGGGAATTGCCAGCCGATATAGTTATCTGGCCGATTGTATTCACTAAGGCCAGCAATGAGCTTGGCGACCTATATTCGTCCATTGAAGACAGTACTACAAAAATCAGGGATTTTCTTGTTACCAAAGGTATTGATAGCGCTGAAATAACGGTCTCAACGCCGTCTATTACCGATAAATCAGCTCAACAGTATAATGATGCCAGCAAAGCTGACTTTCGCTATACAGCCATTCAAACGGTCACAGTCTATTCATCAAAAGTCGATCTGGTTCGTAAAGTAATGACTGAACTGGCGGAACTCGGCAAACAAGGCATCGCCTTTACTGCTGGCGATTACCAAAACCAGAACGAATATATTTTTACCGGTTTAAATAAAATAAAACCCGAAATGATTCAAGAAGCGACTACCAAGGCACGCGAAGTAGCCTTAAAATTTGCCCAGGATTCAAACAGTAAACTGGGTAAAATCAAACAGGCATCCCAAGGACAATTTGAGATAAATCCACGTGATAAAAATAATCCACATATCAAAAAAATACGCATTGTATCCACTGTGGAATATTATTTATCCGACTAAATATTTACGCTACTTCTTGGCCGATGATGGAAACTCATTGTTGACATGATTCGAGGCTTAGGACTGCAATTTGATCGTATCTTAACTGCCATATAGATCAGAATAAGCCAGCCCAAGTGATAGGGAGAGAACCGGCCTTACTCTGACTTATTTAACTTTAAAGCCTTGCCTGGCACTAATTTAAAAATTAGTGCCAGCTCATTTTAAGTATTTTTAGCTACTGGTATTTATCTTTTTAATAAAAACATAAGCGTAAGCCACAGCTACGCCAAAAACACCGGTAAGAAAAATATCTATTATCATAATAATGACGCTCCTATTGTTAATATAAACTCTTGTGCATTGCTTCATCAGAATTACTCAATAATGAAGGCAGTCCTTTAAAAGAACTTACTAAAGGTTAAGCCATTTTCATGCCAAGGCGATTAAATCAAATAGATCGTTAAAAATCAACAAGATAATAATATCAAAGAGGATTTAAAAAAGCTAAGGTAAAGTCAGTGGTTGAAATAAACCATGCCGACCGGTTCATTTCAACCACTTTTATTTTTTGAACTGATCAGGGATAAGTAAAAGGTTAGAGGATTTATTTAAAAATCTCCCTAACCTTTTTTCAAGGAGGAAAACTGAATACTACGATCTGATGGAGAAAAAAGCTTTACTCAACAACTAATACACTTGGGTATAGCTTTCTCTGACTTCTTTAAGCTCCATGGCTATTTCACGGCGCAAACGGAAGTCACGTCGGGTATGAGCGATATTATAAGGAATATTGGGGTTTCTTTCGTACTTAACTGCTGTGCGAATAAGACCTATCCATTGCCGGTCATTATCTTCCATCTCTTTAAAGCGATTACGAATCCGCTCCAATTCCTGATTACAATAAGTCACAAAACCTGCTGCATAAAATACACTATTTTTCAGATAATCTTTTAAAGCGGCTAAATCGCTATTAATTTCTTCAACAACCTGCTCAAAATTATTGGGCTCGGGTAATTTTTCTTGTTCTTCCGAATCATTAGACGATAAGTTGGCCATATCCTGACTAAGCGCTGCTTTAAGAGCGGTTTTAACCGCTTTTCCAACCACTGGCTGAACGGGCGTTTTATCTGCCCATAAGCCATACCGTAAATAATGGGTAACATCCTGTTTGTTCATATCAATACCCTGATAAAAGGCTTCCAAAGTCTTAATCTCGGCTGATCGTTCATCCAATAAGCGTTCACGTGCCTGTAAAGGCTTGGCTATAAAAGCTTCAACAGCAACCCGGCCAAAACGTAAAAACAACACTTGAAAGCCATGTCGGATACGGGCTTGCTCAATAGTTTCATCAGAATTTAATAAAGCTTTACGTACATCTTCAGTTTGCCAAAGCAGTGCTTGGGTTTTTTGGACGATTTGATCAATCAATACTTGCAAGGATTGGGCTAATTGATCAGTCAACTCGGTTTCAAATTTCTGCTGAATTTCCCTAAATAATTCTTCGCGAATTTTATAATTACCTTCGCGCGGATCAGGCATCGAAATCGTTCGGCCTGCAGTATAAATACGCTTTAACTCATCCGTTTGACCGGTAGTGAGATTGGACAGCAAAGCATCAATTTTTTCATCATAAGCCGCATGTAATGTCGCCAACTCCTGATGCTCTGCACCCAAGGCATCGGCTTCCTTACGGCCTTGAATACTTTCCGCATACCAGACATCAAAGTCTTTTTTGATACGTTGCCATTCGCGTCCCCACCATTGATTAAACTCTTTACCCAGCAGGTCATCCTCTTCTACCTCACCATCGGCTATGGCAGCATAGACAGGCTCAAGTTTTAGCAAAATATCACCGGCATACAAGCGAATATTGCTAACCAGAGCATCACAACGCCTTTGCAAAACCTCTGCCCGTTCATGGTCGATATAATGATTGACGGTATCTTTTAATAGCAGCATGCCATCATTGATACCCAGTTTTTTTAATTTGAGTTTATCGTCTGCGCTTTTAGTACGCCTCAAAGTATCTTCTGAAGGTATACCAAACTCAACCAGATGAGCACGGGCGCAAACAGGTATCATGCGTCGCTCGGGAACAGTCGGCCAGTAATTTCTGTGTTTTTCCAGAGTTTCCTTAAAATCAATCGGATCATCCAAAGCATCCGCTTGCGTAAGCACCACAAAAATTTTGTCGGACACTTTAATGCTGGGATCTTCAGAATCAGCAATGTTTAATATTTCTTTTTCCGGCCCGGTAATTGAAGGTTGCTTCATTTCTTTTGCATAAATGATGGCATCACAACCCTTCAACCGGTCAATCGCTTGTTCGGAATGCATCAGAATACCTGAATTAAAACCGGGAACATCATGAAAAATAATATCCCTATCACTTCTCAAGCGGACGGTTTTAAGTTGAATTCGTTTAATGGCTAAAGACTGTGCGCGGTTTTTAAAAATCGCCGACTGTAGTTGCTCATTAATTTCACTAATATCTATAAAACTTTGGCTAAAGCCGTTTTTTTGCTTGGTAAACTCGTAAATAGCATGCAGATTTTTTTCAGTATCATCAAAATCCTCTTGTATTTCCTTCCTTTCCTTGTCACCCAGTGTGCCATCCAGCGCCTCTTGCCTTTGCTGCTGAAGTTTCTTTATCTCTTCTTTACTGTAGTATTGAATTGACAGGAGTTGGTCCTGTTCGGTCTGTGCCGACCAGATTTCAGTACTGGTGAAGGTGCACCTTTCGCGGGCAGACGGTAGAATTTCTTGTCCTAACCAGGCATTCAGCAACGCACTCTTACCTGCTTTTTCCAGACCAATAACAGCGACCTCAAAACGGTTGGCATGTAAGCGCTCCAACTGCCGATTTAAGCGCTCATGCTCGGCATTAAGTTTTTGCACAAGCTCGGGCGCAATATCTTCGCCTGTTTTATTACAAAGCGTCACCAATTTGTCCGCCAGCACAGAGGTTATTTCTAACCGCGCAAGTTGTTGTTGACATGTTTCCAGCCAGGTAGCCATAAGATTCCAGAGTTGTTAAATACTTTTTATTTTAAACCCAATACCTCAATCATGAGGATTTGGAGAGAATAAACGGCTCTTCCTTTACTCTCTCCAATAGCTTAGTGGCCTACTTCAACCTTGGCACCCTTGGCTTGACCAATTTCAACAAGCGTTTCATTGAACCAAGGTGTATCAAGATCAAAAGGCTTACCGCCTTTAATTCGAGGAAATTCAATCGCACGCAGTTCATCGCCACGATCTTCATCATGACCTATCAAGCCCGATTCACCACGGAAAGCACATTCAACAGCCAGATCAGCGCAAGACTTAATCAACTTGATATCTTCAATATTTGAAGCGGAAGCTCTGGCGAAATAGCCGGATTTTTGAATCAATGTTTTTTCTGCACCGAGCATTTCCGCAAACTGCTCACCAAACCATTTACCGGGATTAACCGCATCAAGTTTAACATGCCCAAAAGCATCGCGCGGCACTTCCTGACCTTTGGCTTCCATTTCAGCAACAATAGATTCTACGCCAGCACCTTCAGAAACAAAGATGTTTACGCAGTCGAATTTATCCATGACAGCGCGAAGACGCTTGGCTTCGGCGGCAATATCAATAGCCATTTCAGGAATAAATATGCCATGAACTTCAAACGCATTGCGATCAAGCCCAAGTTCTGGCAACCATTCAGCATTATCAAGCAGCTTACGATATTCTTGGGTAGTGGCGGCAGTCAGCCAACCGCAACTGCGCCCCATCACTTCATGAACAATCAGCATACGGGGATTGGCATTGTTTTCGGCAACCACGTTCCAAAAGTAACGGGCGCCCTGCTCTGCTGCGGTCCAGGCACCCAATGATTGTTTGATGGGAAAGACATCATTATCAACTGTTTTTGGCAAACCAATAACCGTGAGGCCATAATTATTATGCGCAAGAAACGCAGCTAGATCTGCAGCAGCGATATTGGTGTCATCGCCACCAATGGTATGAAGAATATCAACACCATCTTTAACCAATTGGTCTGCGGCTACTTTTTGTGGATCTTCGCCTTCCTTAACAAGTCCACGTTTTACGCAGTCTTTAATATTAGTCAGTTTAACGCGGCTATTACCGATTACTGAACCGCCAAAACCATGTAAAAGACCGGCTTTTTCACGTATTGCTGGCGTAACGGTATAATAATCGCCCAATAGCAAACCTTTGTAGCCGCTGCGATAACAAATAATTTCAATAGAAGGATCGATTTCAGTATAACGCTCAATCAGACTGCCGATAGCCGAGTTTAGGCAGGGTGCCAAACCACCCGCGGTGAGAATTGCGACTTTTTTGGGTTTGTTCATAAGAATTATAAAATATGATGTTAAAGAAAAATTATGGAACGGCACTAAAATAAGGCGGCTATTTGACAGCGCATTTTTATTCCCATCCAAGCTAAGTCAACCTGGCCTTGGTGAGCCATATTAGGTGTTGATACAGCGCAGCAGAAGATGAATAAAAAGCTAATCAATAGCTAGACAATATAATGACCATTCCTCTGATAAGGAGCGCTATACGCCACCTTTTAAACTATCGTGCCAAGCCAAAACTTAAACCACACAAATCATTTCAGGACTAACGCTACTATAGCGCAGCAAAGAAAAATATCAGCGTAATAACTTTAGCGTCAAGCCACTCCGATGAGCCCGAATTCTACCATATTACAAAAGAATTTCTTTTGTTTTTAATGAGCTTAAAGCAATTTTTCGTTGACTCAAGCACCTGTCCCGGCAACATAGTCAGCGTCAAAAATGGAGGTACAAAAACTTCGATTCTGTTTAAACCGATTGCGAAGGGGCTACTATCTGACAGTAAATTTTGTTGATATTTAATGACAAACAGCAGTTTTCAAGAAACTTATCTGTGATAAAAAAGTAAAACTACATCGGCGTTGATTTATTTAAGTAACCCCTAATAATTGCCGTAAACGAAAGCTCGTTCTTGGCCAACGGTTTAATTATTCTGAGGGCATCCAACAAAATCTTTATTGCCTTGGGTAAATTAGCCATGCTTTCACGGACTAAATCATAAGCACCAAATACAGCGAGGAAAAAGAACTGTTTAATCAGAGAGTAATGGTTTCTGTTCAAACCGGCCAAAATAGCAATCGACTCTTGTGCATTAGCACCACCACATTGCAAATATTTAAATACCGCCGTTTTAAGCAAGTCATTTGACATCACGCCATATAGCGCATTGGCAAGCACATTAAGATTTGCATTGGCGTACTGTCTATCGCGATAATAGGCTTCGATTTTTTCGTGAATCAAATCGGTATTATTAAAGTCAGGCATCACCAACAAATGCGCACTCAATATTTGTATGTCCGAAAATACCGCAGTCAAGCCGCCCCCCGTTAAGGGGTGCCGCATATTAAGCGCATCGCCCAGCATTACCGCGCCTTTACGAATGATCGGCTTGGCCGCCATATAATGATTAGGCATAACCTTAAAGCCACCTTCTTGGATCGCTTGTTCATAGCTTTTAAGCATGCATTGCGGAATATAAGGCGTTACGTTGGCATCTAAATGTGCCTGTAATAATAACTTTCTGGGTAGTTGATCACCCGGAAAATCAATTAACAATCTGACTTCATAATTAGAAATCGGGTAACAAATAAAGGGGGTAGGTCCTGATAAAAACACATGCCCATGCTTTGGAAAAGGCATTTTACAATCTTTTAAAATCAAACCGATGAAGTAAGACGTCACGGTTTTTTTATTATTACTGAGATCGACTCTAAAATTCGAAAAGAAGCCGTCACTGGTAATGGTTAAGGGCGCATAAATAGACTTTATCTCAGACGTAAGCGACTCCCGGTAACTAACACCAATAATTTCATGCCGTTCATTTTCCAGCAGTTGCAAAGCCTTGCCATGTATTTGCGTAACCGATTCATTTTGTATGGCGGAAGCTCTAATTTGCTGCAAAAACCGGCCGTTATGCAAGCCCATGCCTTTATAGTGATTGGGGTAGGCAATGGTAATATTTTCGTCACCTTGCAGCAATGAATAACCATCGACCGACTGCGCATCAAACCCCTCCAGCAAATGTCCAAGACCCATTTGCTCAAGCGACAATACCGCTCCAGGTTGCAATAACTCCCCAACGATACGCTTTTTTTCCTTAAAACAATGATCAACTAACGCTATCCTAATGCCTTTGGGGGCAAGATAGGCGGCAATGGTGGCGCCCGCCATACCTGCGCCGATAATGCAAATGTCAAATTCTGATTTCATATTGGGCTACTTGATACAAATACTTTAAACTGGATTGATTCTTTTATCATCCCTGAACATACTAACGACAGTATCGACTCAATGCCCATATAGGAAAGATATTCCTATAGTTAGAGTAGGTTATCATACAATTATAATTAAAAACGCCGGAAATATTTTCCTGTGGCCAATCGCCAATATCGCTTTGTCTGTTTAACAACACATTAATACCATTTTCGATAATTTTTTTATCGTCAAAATTTGCGGCCATTAATGCCAATAACGCCCAAGCGGTATTAACAACTTGAGATGTTGCCGCTTCGGTATAAACCAGTTTAGAGCAAGATTCAAAAGTTTCTCCCCAACCACCATCGATTTTCTGCCTGGATACTAAAAAAGCGCAAGCTTTGTTGATGCTATTCACTAAAATGGTATCATCACAATAGCCTTTACTCTTGGCCTTACTAATCGCTTCCACACCAAACCAGGTAGCATAAGTAAAACAGACTGCCCAACCACCATACCAGGAACCATCGGTTTTTTGTTGCTTGACAATAAAGTTGAGTCCGGCACGAATGGCTTTATGTATTTCGCTATCTTTATAGCCGGGATAGTCTTCCTGAATTTCCAGTAAAGAAATAACACAAGCCGCCGTACATTCTGTCCATGAATAGTCGATCATTATATCGGCAAACACTTCAGAGGGATTGAGTTTTTCCAGCCACTTGGCTGACCGTGTTAACTCGTAAGTTGCCCAGCCGCCATCGGTATTTTGATAAGATAGAAGCGTATCTACCGCTTGTTTAATGCGTTGCTCATCAATAACCGGTTTCACCAGACCTGAATGATGAAGAGCTAAAGTGGCACTTAAACCTTCCGCAGTACAATCTGCTACCGGCCAGCCTTGTTCAGCCGTTGAAAAAGGCCAACTCCCAATCATGGGATGACGAAAAAACTCGGTATGCGTCGCGTGTTCAGCTTTGATTTGCGACAATTCAATAAATTGATAACTTTTTTCCAATGTCGCCGGGAATAATTTACCCACGTCGCTTTCCAGTATGGCGCGGGTTGAAAAAGCTGTGTCCCAAAGCTGAGAACCGTTATAACCGCTCATTTTCATACCATCTTCAGCAACCCATAAATAATCATACCAACGCGCGACATGTTTTTTAAATTGCTCGGAATCTTTGCCATAAGCATGCCAGATACAAATAGAATTAATGGCTTTATTAACAGGGCCTATATTGAGGTAATTCGTTTGCTCATCTTCAGCATTAAGATATTTTAAGATATAACCGGTAGCTTTTTTTCTTAGCCAAGGTAATTTGCATTTCTCATAGTTATTGGTAAAAAAGTTCATCCACTTTAGCACCGGTGATGGCGTGGTATAACAATCTTTTTCACAAACCGTAGTGCGTTGTTTGGGCCAGTCAATGGTTTCAAAAGCTTCATTATAAAGCTCTTCTCTTAACGACAAAATCAGTGTATTTTCGGGTGCTTTAATGCGCTGGGCATAACAATAAGCCATTGGCAAATACACCATACGAGTATGGCACCAGTAGCGCCACGGATGTACCGGCAACCATTTTGGAAATAGCCACATTTCAGGAAACAGGCTGTTAAAACCTTGCCAGTCATACAAATTTAAAATGGATAGATAAAACTTCCCCCATGACGGAATACCGGTTGCGCCGCCATTGCTTTTAATCCACGCCCTGGCTTTTATCAGTTGCTCATGATTTTTATCGACGCCCAAAATACGCAATGACACATATTGCATTACCGTGCCAAACATCGTCGATTCACCTTCAATATGCATGCCCCAGCCAGCATCTTTATTTTGATGATTAAATAAATAGACCTTCATCATTTCCCGGTGTGCTTTGGGAAACGGTGTCTCTGAAATATAAGAAGCTATCAGTAAACCGGGCAACAGAAATAGTGGACCACCGTAATCACCGGGCCAATGGCCGTCATCACTTTGAAGGCAAGAATAGTAGTTTATCCCTTTGACCAGCGCATCAACAGCTTGCTGTGCTTCGGAGCTTTCCATCTGCGGAATTTGCCCGGCAAAAGCCTGAAAATTTTCATTAATGGCGGTATGCCGGTACACCTTATCAGCAGAATTGGGATTGCTGAATTTATCAAACTGAAAATCTTCGGTAAACTGTACTACTTCTTCGTCAGTAACGTTATCGGCATTTTTTAGATGCTCGTTGATCTTGCTTGATCCAGGCTTGAATGCCCAAATATGCCGTCCCTTTTCAGTGAGTAGTTGCCAGTTTTTCCAGCCAGATTTTACTTTCAGCATAGATTTTTTTATGAAATACCTTATCGCTTGATTGAACGGCAGAGACTATCTATTAACCAGACAGTATCTGTACATTTAAAATTTATTGATTAAATAAGGCAATACGTACCATTGCCATAAAGCCTTTCAGTTTTTTAAAGAAACTCGGTGCCGTGCGTAAGCGCTCATGACCTGGCAATAATTGTCCTTTAGCCAATCGACCTATTTTCTTTTTTACTGCAGGATCGAGCTTACCATCGGCGGCCAGCTCAAAAAACAAGGATTTCACATTACCCAAATCAAAAAAATCGCGTTGCCATTCCCATTGATAATTACCGCCATAACGAAACCAGGAACCGCCTATACCGGCGACTTCATAATGACTACCATCTTCCCGCAATGCAGGTGATACTTGATGCCATAAACCGATTACTTCACCCTGTTTCTCATCAATTAAAATGCGGTGATACGGATAGCGCCATTCTTCAAAGCCTTCCATTTGGACGCCTAGAGCCCATTCTTCTATCTCTTTACGGCTACGTGCGACAAATTCTTCATTCGGGCCAATATTCCAGCGATACTCAGCGTCATCGGTATACATCTTGCCTAAGTGTTTAGGCCAGTTGCCTTCTTTTTCCGCATCACGATTGGCTTGCAACCAACGTTCAACCATTTCTTCAAGTTCTGCTCTGGGATATGCGGTCATTCTTTATCTCTCATACGCTCTAATTGAGTTTAATTTTAATTGCTTTACTTGGGCAATATTTTTCGGCTTGTCGGGCTTTTTCCAGTAAATTCAGCGACGGATTGTCTTGTAAGACAGTTGCATTGCCGGCATCGTCTACCTGAAAAAGTTCAGGAGCTTCAGCCATACAAGTTGCATGACCCTGACAAAGCTCCCTGTCGATTGTTATATTAAAACCAATACCCCTTTGCGCTGCTTCCTGTAAATTATTTTTCGCAGACTCATCAACAGTATCTTTAATATCAGTGCGCTTTATATAGCGAATGCGGCAGGGTGATAGAGGCTGGACCACCATTTGGGTAAAATCATCCTGATAATTATCTTTGTCATCAACCAGTTCAAAGGTATAGCGTCGTAACAAAATACTAAAAATGGCTTTTAATTGCAGCATCGCAAAAGCGTTCCCGGTACATTTGTGTTTACCGCCGCCAAAAGCAATCCAACTGAAAGGCCTGGCATCCTCTTGGCGCGCTTCTGAATAACGCTCAGGATCAAATTTTTCTGGATCTGGAAAAACTTCAGCAATACGATGCGATACACGCGGCGAGGCACAAACATACTTTCCGGCCTTAACCGTATAACCTTTAAAGTGAAAGTCTTGCATCACTTTGCGAATTAAAAATATCAATGGCGGATGCAGGCGCAACACTTCTTTAATGACATTTTCCAATAGCGGAATTTCTCGCAAAGACTGAAAAGTAACTTCACCCTCAGCACCAAACAAGTCATCCAGCTCATTCAACACAGCCGCCGAATGTTCTGGTCGTCTTGCCAATTCCAGCAAGGTCCAGGCAGCTGTTCCTGCGGTCGTATGATGGCCTGCAAATATGGTACCGATTAACATCCCGGTTATTTCATGCGGAGATAAGTGAGTGCCATCGTCGTATTTAGATTCAATGAGCAATTGAAACGCATCTTCGCTTTTTTCTGTCTTCAGCGCTCTTTTGGCAATAATGCCGGTCACTAATTCTTGTAGTCTGGCACGGGCTTTATCACGGCGGCGAAATACCGGTAACGGCAAATAAGGAAAAACAAAAGCCAGCGGATTCACGCCTTTTTCAAGATCATGATAAAT
The DNA here is from genome assembly GCF_025583945.1 of Methylobacter psychrophilus. Taxonomy (GTDB): domain Bacteria; phylum Pseudomonadota; class Gammaproteobacteria; order Methylococcales; family Methylomonadaceae; genus Methylobacter_C; species Methylobacter_C psychrophilus. Next base: position 13,269 of record NZ_JAOEGU010000004.1, on the reverse strand, counting down.
TTTCGCAAATTCTTCATTTAGTTCATAACGAAATTCATTGCCCAACAGACAGTGGCTGGAAGTATAAATCGTCAGCTCTTTCATAAACTCAAGCAAATCAATTTCACCGGTATCGCCCCAACCAGCAATCATTTGTTCAACTTCCTGAACAATCACTTGTGCATAGCCACGCATTGGCTTGTCGCGTAATACCGGCATCAACATTTTAAGCTGTTGATCTTTTTTATGCGGCGGCGCATCAAAAACCACACCTTTGCCAAAAATTGGGGTCATGATTTTATAAGCCTGACTTTGATCCAGCTGCCCATCCGGCGCACGAAAAAAAGCTTCATTAGCTTCAGGCCCTGTCATCAAAACCATTTTTTGATGAAACATACGAAATTCACCGATTTCCCCCAATGACTTTCTAAGGTTCATCATGTACTGAAAAGGATTTTTCCCAAATTCCAGCATATGTCCTAAAATCGGCAAGGCACCCCGCATTTTAGGTGGCTCTTTGCCAGAAGAAACAGTATTTTCGGTATTCGTTGTATTCATAACTTGATGTAGATGAACGTACATTAAAGGACGCTGGCATTCCTCGGAAAACATAGGCCTTTTAAATCCTACAGGCGAATGCAAGGCAATTCGTGATTTTACGCCGTGCTTGGTTAATGTACAAAATTTTATCACCTAATGGTTTTATAATTACCAGCCTGCATATTACCCAAACGATGCATTCAAAGAAATAAAGCAGTATGCGTCTACCTCGACCAATTATTCTTTTATGCTCCCCACATCAGGAGTATCCTTAAAAACCCTAACTTCCAGCGGTCGACTGGTATCAAGATGAATATCCCGTTGCGGAAAGGCAATCGCTATACCATGCTCGTTCATTGTTCTATAGATCATATAACGCAGGTCGCTGGCCACAACAGCCCAGGATACATCTGGTTTAAGTTCGACCCAAACATACAAGCCAAATTGTAGCGCGTCACTACCAAAATCTTCAAATTGCACTCTGGGTTTCGGGTCGTCTTCAACGACCCCGTGCTTATCTGCAACCTCAAGAAGCAGATCAGTGACCTCTCTTACCGGTGAACCATAGGCAATGCCAATTTTAACGACAATACGTATCTTCTCGTTACTTAGCGTCCAGTTGGTGACGTTTTGCTCTATAAAGGTACTGTTAGGAATCAGGGTCTCAATGCCGTTACCATCGCGGATATGCGAACTTCTTACCCCGATATCTATGACACGACCACGGATACCACCAACCTCGACCAAGTCCCCCGGCCTAAAGGGGCGTTCAAACAATAGCATAAGCCCACTGATCAGGTTCTTGAGCATATTTTGCATCCCGAACCCGGCACCGATAGCCAGCGCACCGCCCATAAAGGCGAATATCGTCAATGGAATCCTGACGACCAACATGCTCAATACTATCAGGAGTACAACTTCAAGAAATAGCATCCAGCGCCGCGCAATACGGGCAAGACTGGCATCCATGTCCAAACGTGTCACTGCCAGACCTTCTACCAAACGAGCCAGACGCACGGCAAACCAGTAACCAATGATCAAAATTGCCAATGCAGTGGCCACCTTATCAACGGTAACACTACGTTTACCACTGACTATCTGCCCGTCAACCTCAATATTGTCTTGTACGGCAAAGAGCTCGAACGCCCAAACTTGTGACACAAAATCGTGCGTTTCCAGCAACACCTCTGCCAAGTAATCGAAAAATGACTTAACCCGGAACCTGTTATCAAGTTCCTGCTTACAACGATCCAGTAAATCTTGGGTTGCTTCAATTGTCCCCAATAACCGCGACCATGAAACCACCTGATCAAGATCAAGATCTCTTAATATATCCCTCAAAGCATTCGAGCCACTAATCGCAGGATCAAGCGATTCAGCAGACTGATTGGTAACCAGTGTCAACACACGATTGCGCTGCTGATCGACATAATCGTGAACTACTTTAAGAACTACCTGATTCTGGGCAATCTTGTCATAAGCCGCGCTGACTTTTTCACGATCAGTTACCTTGGCATACGCCCAGCGAAAATTCCAGACATCTCGCTGCATTTGCAGATAAAACAGTATCCTGTTGAGAGCTTGTAGTTTAATGTCGACATTATTACGTTGCGCCTGACGTATTTGATCAAGCTGTTCAGGCTCGAAGCGCTGGGATTGTGCGGATTGACCGTCGGCACTCAAGGCAGACTCGTTCTGTTTAACAGAGCTATTATAAAGGTCAAATGCTGATACCCCTTCTTTAAGCTCGGCAATAATATGTTGATTTTCAATTTCAATATTCTTTTGTACCTGATCGATATCTTGCTGCGTCAACTCTACGTGTTCAGACGCCACACTTAGCTGTTTACGGACCAGTTGCAACTGTGCCCTGTTTTCCAGTAAGTCCTCAATAATTGTTTGTTTTTCAATCTGAAATCCTATAACGCGTGCCAAATCAATCTGATTTTGCAGAGCCAATAAATCCCGGGCCCTACTCAAGACGACTTGCTGATCAGGTGTATTTTTAGCCTGCTCTACAGCTTCGTCAGCCTGCCTTAGCTTTACTATGGAATTCTCGGCAGTATTTATCAGCTGCGCTCCCGCCAACTCAACGGTAGAGGCCCAAGCCTCAAGCTCGGCTACGCGTCTTGTGAGCTTGGTAACAGATTCTTTGAGCTCATCGACTCTGAGAAATGGATGGAGAGACGGTGCGCTGAAACCTGACCAGTTGAAGGCTTGATCTTCTATCTTTAGTCGCTGCTGCTGATGTACCTGCAAACTTACCAATCGGGCAAGCTGTCCCTCATAAAGAAATACCAGTTGCCTGAGATATAAACGTCGAACAAAGATATCTTCATCACCAGCCGACTCGGTAACCGGTGATCCACTAACGGCTTCCGAAGGCATAACAACAAGTTCCGCGTTAGTTGCTGCAAGTTTTTTTTTGACATCCTCCATAAGAACTGCCTGATCAAACGTAGGTTTGATTATGGCAGTCTTGTCAGAAGTCTGTTTCATTAACCCATTGATAATTGCGGATGTAGGAGTTGCCAAGACCGGTGTTAATGACAGCAACAATAGCAGACTTAATAGTCTGCGGATTACGCGAATATTTATTGGTCTAATTATCAAGCAAAGGCGAACGATGCCGTACTGCTTTAGTATGTGAAACATTTTAGCCGCCTAAAAAAATGAACAAATCAGAACTAAAAACCATAAATCAACGTAGTGGAAGAGTTAATGTGGGTCCGGCTGATTTGGCCGCACCCGCTTGCAGTCGAAATAACTGGGTTAAAAGCATAAAAGTCGACTTCGACTCCAAATCGTTGTCCATCAAATAAAACCATTGACCACGATACGGTATGGCAACAAAAGCAGTATCCGGCTGCTTATCGCTTTGGTGGATGTGAAAAAGATTTCCACCTGCCGTTTTACCCCAGTCAAATTCCGAGCCATTCTGATTTCGTGTAACAGTCACTAAACCTGTGATCTTGTGTGCCTTTGGAGTATCTATATTTTGAGACAGATAAAAAAAGATGCTCATTAGTGAGCGAAGATTTATCGAGATAGTATCGCTCCTGTGTTTCAGGAAGCCATTGTTGACATGATAAATCGTAAGATTCTGATCGAGCCCAAGTAGCTGTTTGATTTCCCGAATTGCGTAATAATGTTCCGGTGTCGAGTTAATTTCCAGCTGCGCTTCCTTGGTGACGGGATCAACTCTGGGGATTATAAGGTTTTCACTCATGACCTGATCAAAAAGCTGTAACAGCCGATTAAAAGGATCAATACGCTTCGGAGAAAATTTAGGCGTTGGCCCCGAGGCATTCGGCGCATTTTCAAGCTCGTTGATGCGTTCCACGCAAAGACCCAGTACCCGCCGGCCACTCCATCCAGATTCAATCAAGGCAAACATATCTTCAATAGAGAGCGGCCGGAGTATGCTCTTAACGAAGCTCTCACCCTGAAGGGGCGCATAAGCAATAGTTGGCGCAGTTGTGTAAGCCCCTCCACCGCTAAGTTGCAAGACATCGGCACCACCACTACTCAGATCGAAGGCAGATTGATCCAATCCGGCAGACAGATCCATTTTTAAGGAAGCAGTGACACTGGTCACATCCAAAAAGAAAACCGGATCCCGGTAGTGTAATCGGACAATATTTTGTATGAATTGCTCATTTTGGCTATCAACGATAGCCGCATTATAAAGAGGATATGTACCCCTGAGTTCATTGGGGCCAAATGAATAACAACCAGACAAAAAAACGCCAATTATCAGGAGCAGAAGCGATGGTTTGGGACATCGAATATGATGGTTAGCGAGAAATCCCGCCAACCATTGCACTTGAATTACGACAGACAAGAAAAACCTCATTAAGGTACTTTGATTTCAAAAAAAGACAGGCAATACCTACCATCATTCGTAACAGGTTATTGCTAAAGTATATGTATTCTCGGTAAGCACCAAAGACTGAGGCAAAAATTATCCGTTTATTGCGCCAAAGCGGGATTGATCCAGCCTTGCAGGGCAAAATACTTTGCCAGCCGGGCTGTGATGTCCTCTGCCATTTTCTTTGCTTGCTGGGCAGAAGCCGATTTATAACTTTTAACACCACTCACTGCTACGTTAGCTCCGACTACGGCTGCTGCACCGGCACCCGCTGCGGCACCCACCGGCCCAAAGATGGCAGCTCCCGGCATGTTGCCACTGTCAGTATGGGCGTCAAAAGCGATCAACTCCTGATAGCCCGAAGCTGATGGTACCAAAACACGCACCTTACTATCCAACGAAGATTTTCCCATGCCCAAACCAATGGCATTTCTGCGTAATCGATTACCTTCATTAATATCAACGAAATAACCAGTAATCAAAATTGACCCGGGAGCAACCGGTAAGCTCTGATCAGCACGCACAGGACGTAAGCCTAAAGCCGCTATTTTCAGTGTCAGCTCCGTTGCCAGAGCATCGGATACCTCACGACCCACCTGAATTTCCTCGCTGGTCAGATCTTTATTTTCAAAATTTCTCTGTATCTTCGCAAAAACACTGGAATTTTGTTGAACATCTTGAGGGCTAACGGCGAAGTTATAAATCAACACAGGATTCGGTGTAGGCATACCGGTATTGGCTACTTCGTAGGTATCCTTGACATTGGTTTTGGCACAACCAAGCATAAATAGACAAAGCAGAACGACCCCTGATAATCTTGATAAGTGTTTAAATCGCATAAGTATTCCTGATAGAGTTTGCAGTAAAGTACCAGAAAAGAGACAGAATCAATACAGTCATTGTCTGGTGACAGTTTAAAAAAATTGGTCAACTTTGATAGTAGCCCAGCCTTACATGATATTTTGCTCATGCCTCATAGGCAAGTCCTTACCCCAACATCATAATGCCATGAGATACTCATCGGTGCCAACCCATTGAATTGCGATACCCATAACCGTAGTTCCATTCAGCACGGCCGCCATATACGACACCTGTACGATAATTCCAAGACCTATAGCCGTAATTGGGATAGGCATTGTAATCCCAGGCTCTGTAAACAGGAGGTGACACATAGGCCTCCTGAACAGTTGGACTGGCACAACCAGACATCAGCAAAACAAACAGACCAGTTGCTAATAATCTTAAAGCATATTTTAATTGCATAACTATTCTTACATCGTTTGAAGTGAAATTAACATAATCATTAACTGGTAATGGTTTAAAGAGAATACTCGGCCTTACTGGGAGCCCACCCTTCCAGAATATTTCACTTATAAATTACCGTCGCCAACCGGTAGCGATATCAACATCGCCAAGGCAAAATTCACCAACAACCGTGTTATTTTCATTAGCTTCATTGTGTGATTCTTATTCATTTAATTTTTTTCTCGGCCCCATAAGTACCAAACTCAATTTGTTTAGAATTGGCGGGTATTTTAAACATAAATGCATCCGCTTTCAGATTCGGGTTTAAATTCCAGTCCACGAATTCAACCAGAAAGCGGGGGAAGTTTGGGACTTGCTTATAGGTCATGGCCAAACGAAGCGGCAATGCATTTTTACCTTTTTCTATCCAAATTTCCCAGTTGATAGCAGGTTCCATGTAGGCAAAATGCTCACAAGGTACACCATTCACCATCGAGTCTCCCACCACAATGGCATGTGTCAAATTTTTGGTCATCACGGCATAGGGGTTGCTGTACAAAAAATCCGCAGCGGGAAAATTCATTGGTACCTTTGTCATTACAAAGTTCAGCATCTCATCAATCGTTGTGAGTGGACTGGAAACAGCATGAAGCTTCTTATGTGGGTCAAAGGCTAAAACTTTGGAGCCATCGAAATAAAGTTGAAAGTTTGGCGCATCACCTGAAACATTGATGCGTAATTTATTAGGCCGCTGCAGGCCGACTTCAGCGTCGGTAAAGAAAGTTATAAATTGACCGGTAACTGCCTGTAGCTCTATAGAGCTATTCGAGTGATAGGTAAACTCCCTGGCAGAAGTCAGTTTGTCACTCATCTGCTTAAGTCGATCCAGAGCATATTGTTGAATAATAGGCGCTGGCGGGGATGCAGGGTTTTCAAGCTGTACAGCAGGTTGTTCTACCACCTTTGTTGCTACTGCTTGAGTCTGCATATTAATCGGCATTGTTTCCTGGTGCGCACAGCCCTGCACCGAAAGCGCAAAAGTGATTACAGGTAACAGCACATATTCTGCGGGAATCTTTCTGATATTTTTTTGTTTATTTTTCATGATCAGCCTTTTGTAAAATAGTGATTATCCATATTTGACCCGAAGAGTTTGCTTCAACTTATACCTGGCTATCTGGCAATATTAATAGGGAGCCGGTACTACTTGGTAATAGGCACCGTTACTTCCGAAATAAGGCCTGAACCAACTCATGCCACACTGATAAAATTGAGTTGAACTGACAGTTACACTGACACAACCACCCGGCAGATTATTCAGATTGGTACCCAAAGGTAGCTGCGAGGCATACATTGGCTGTTGCTGCACCACTACGGTAGTCGGAGGGGGAGCCTGCCTGGATGCTGCAGCAGAGCCCGCCATTGCGCCAACCGCCAGACCGGCAATACCAGCTGCCGCGACCTGACCAGAGCTATAGCCACTGTTGCCATAATAAACAGCCGGCGGCGGGCGATAACCATAGGCAGGCACAGGGACAGGATGATAGCCATAGCCAGGTGGGTGACTCCAGCTCGCAGAACCGGATCCGCCACTCCAACTCGCCGAACCGCCACGATAGCCGGATGCAGAACCGGAGCCACCACTCCAGCTAGCCGAACCGCCACGAGCGGTAGTAACTGAGCCACTGCCTCCGCCGTAACTTCTGTAGGCTTGTGTTGGCATTGATATAGCGGCCATACAAATAGCTGTAGCCAGAAGGTAGTAACCTTTATTTCGAATAATCATAACGCTTACCTCTGCAAAATAACTTAACCAATATTAGCCAACGATTTATGGTCGCCCTTCGGCTATCCCAAGAACAGGCTTCTCAATGAGATTATCTGGGTAGTGAATATCTCTCGCAAGTTAATAACCTGCCTTACTATTATCCAGCCACCAATCTATAAGTTATAAATCGTAGTATTCGTAGTGTAAAAGTAATCCGTAGTTTCATTGACGAAATACAACACACTTTTTGAAACAGGCAGACTAATAACCGCTATTTTTACTCTTATTGGTAACTACACAGCAATCGTTCAAGCATCTAAAGCCCTTCGCCCCATCGATATTGCCAAGCAATTCCGATTATATCGAAGTTACTCCCAGTCCGTGAGTAAATACCCGTACTACCATTCAGTTTGATGGAATTCTGCTTGGTGATCGGAAACGACAAGGTACCGCCAACACGCCAATTCTGCTGCATATTGGCATCCATTATATTATCTTGAATGGTACGACCACCGGTGTAGTAATTGGCATCGAAAGCGGCCCAAATACCCATACCGAAGTTATAAATCAGATGTCCTTGAAGGTTATAAATCGGCTTTTGCTCCAAGGTATTTTTCATAAATGACTGAGTGTTATCGGTAAAAATGTACATCCCGGCAGCGAATTCAGTAATCAATGCTCCCCACGCTTTGGAAATACCGATCTCCGGCTTGATAGACCAGCGATTAGTGCCGATATTCACCAGTTTGCGCTGATCGTATTGACCTCCGGGTGCCGTTACCGCAAGACTGACACCGACAATAGTATCCTGTTTATAGCTGGCAAACTCTTTCATCGCCAGAGCAGGTGCTCCGTAAAGATTCACATATAAACGAGCCATGGGATCGGCAAAACCAACAACATCTCGGCTCTTCTGTTGCCCTAACACCTCGGCTTGACCGGATAGCCAAGCCTCTGGAATAATAATATCAACCTTGCCAGACTTTCCCCAAAAATCCAGTGAACGCACATAAGCAAAGACGGAGCTATGAGTTTCCAAGTTGGCGTTAGTGATGGGCACAGTCGGGGCGAAGGCTATATTGCCTTTAATGTTGGTGTAGCCAGCGATCAGAAAGTTGAGACCAATGGGTATATTTGAATACGCTCGTGGATCCATATCTGTCGCACTTACCGGCGAGCTTGTTATGCCCAGAATCGCCAGAATAGTGGATCTGGCGAAATGAGAAAAAAAGCATTCGACTAAACGGCAAAACATAACCAGTCTGTGCGGCAAACATTAATCAATAATAATACCCGCCCATTCCATATCCAGGGCCCCACATACCCCAATTCATGTTGGCATCTTCATTCATTTCCGCTGCCGTGCGTTGATCCTGAGCAATATTTTTTTGGAGTTGCAATTGTTGAAAACTTTGATAATTGGCATCTTCACCTATATAGAGGCACTGACAATTTGTAGCGTCGGCGTATACGTAATAGTTTTTGCCGTCTTTTTCATGTGTTACTATTTTCTGTTGCGTCAATGTTTTTAAATGAGCCAGCTTTTCTGGACTATTCGCCAGTTGCATTTTAAATCCGGCAGCGGCTAACAGCTGTTCTTTATCCTCAGCATTCTGCGCGTTTATCGCGGCACAGGAAATTAAAACGCTACTTAGTATGGCGATGCCAACGCCTTTTAATAGTCGTAACTTTATAGTTAAGTTGTTGTTCATAACATATTGCTCGTTGTTGATAGTTTAACAAAAATTTTATATTGAATAACGAAGGCAATTTTTTCAAAACATCGGCCTCCACTCCAAAATAACGGTACCCCTCGCAATTACCCTCTTAATCATTTTTATACCAGCGGTATATTATGCCGCATAAAATAGCCCTGATAGATAAGTTTGCACAGAGAGATCGGAGTATACTGGAAAGGCCTTAGGTTCACTATTTAAAGCACTCGCCAACATAGTGTCATTGCCAAAATTATTGGCACAGCCAGTCTGACGAAATGTAATCGTAGAATTCACCAAAGGAACACAACACCCTACGTAATCGGGTAATGTGTGCGTTATTGGCCACCTTCCAGAACGCGTGCAGTCTGTCCAAAGGCATTGCAATTATCAGGATCGCGGCACATCGTTTCATAAACCGCCTGTTTGCCACAACCTCTGACGCCGATGGTATATTCGGTCCATTCATAGCCAGCGCCGCCCCTCATGCCTACACCCAAACCATTGATGTAAGTAACTTTCTGCGAAAGCACTGTTCCTGTAGCCTGAGGACAATTGAGCTCAAACTGTCCCCGGGTTAGTGCAGTTTTTAAAGCAGATGGGGAATTTTGCGCGAGAAACTGAGCCTCAGTCGCACAGGCATTGATAATTAATGGCAGCACCAGCGCAGCTAAGCCGACCCGGATAGGGCGACTTATGCCAAACTGTATTTGACTGCTAACGGTATTGAGCTTTCCTGAATTTTTCATGGTTTTTCTCCCAATTTATAGATAAGCCGCCAATTTCGATCCTGTCATCCGACGGCGATTGATAACTATACTCCGCGCGGTCACGGATGCGGAAAATAGAAACACATTAACCCTTTGTAATATATGATGTTAAGCACATTTAAGAATCCGCAATAGTGACCGCACGGAGTATAACGTGTAACAGAACTTCCTAAAACCCAACAACCTATAATTTTTAGCACAGATTTCATGGCATTTTTTTATATTTGTAACGGCTATCAGTAGATTATTTAACCCTGTATCTCGACAAGCTATTTTCCGATTACAGAAAGGGCTTTGTGAAGCGGGACACTCGAAACCTTAATAATTCCTTCCAGTGGCTGATTTAATTCCAGGATAAGGAAAATTGCACCCGTCATCGATAGGACGCAGATGAACAATGCCGACGTTGCTGTCAGGTTTCGAGGAGCCAACAAGCCAAATTGAGCGAACAGAACAGTAAGCCAGAATGTCAGCACCACAAGAAATATCTTCGGCAAGTTAGTTTGTGACTGTTCGATTAACATCCATCGTGATTGCATCATGTCGGCGCTTATTTGCAGGGCCTGAGTTTGAAGATATTTTTGCGAGTCGTTCTGCGGCGAAAGCTCACGAATCATGCTGTAAACTTCAGCCATTCCAGTGGCCATTTCTATCTTCGTCAAATCGACCTCTTGTGTACTTTCGTCAGGCCAAATGCGTTCGATTGCCGAAGCGGTCGCCTGACGCACAAGCTCACGCGCTTCTTTCGCTTCCGGTCCATAGTTAGACAAGTAATAGCCGAGCGTGATGATTTTCGCACCTGATTGAGTAATGCCTGAAGTTGTATTATCGTAGTTGCCTTTCGCCGACGTCACCAGTAAACCAATAATCAAAGCGATCAGCGTAGCCATCATCCCGGCCGACGTCTTCAAAATATCTTTGGAGTCCGATTGCGTGTGATGATCGGGTATAATCAACCGGAGGTATGAACCCAATGCCATTCCACAAAGCATACAGACAAAAATAACGAAAGCAGTTAACGGAGCAGACATCAGTTACCCTCCCCTACTATCACCGGATTTATGAATTAAACGAAAAATAGTATTTCATTTTTTACCTGTTAATTTATGCCCTTTACACTATAGCTGTATTTAGAAAATACAGCCTGATAATGGCTAATAAAAGCAATCTATTTAAGAGACTTACGCAAATTTTTCAGTAACTTGCTGATTTCACTTTGCGCCATACTATTACCTATAACATGTTTTAAAACGCTGCCAAATCCAGTAACTTGATCGGTAAAGTTTCGATTTTCATAAAAAACCAGAGAACCATTGCGATACGGTAAGCAAACAACAACGAGCTGATTGGAATTAAAAGAATGCCCGGCATAAAATTGCCGGGTAAGAATTAAATAGCCACCACGCTCACTCAACATCACACGGTGAACAAGAATAGCCGTAGGACTACCTTGGATTTCTCGATTACTCCAAAAAAATGCTTCTTCGACACCCATCGGGAAAGCAACCGGATAATTCAACCAAGCCTTAAATAACTCGGAAAAATAGTGCGCCAGCACTTTGTCTTCTAACGCCGCTGTCTGCAACTCTTGGCCCGGATTAGCTTCTGCGCCATCACCACGATCATAAGTTGCAACGCCCATCAAGCCTGTCTTGCGATAAGACTGCCAACGCTGCCATAAAATCTTTCTATAAACTTCCGATGCCGCATCAGGTAGTGCCGTATTGATAGCCCGTATAATCTGATATTCTTGAGTGGACAAATTAAATTGACTGCCTGGCGTTGCCGCCAAAAAATCTTCAGCGTCATCACTTCCAGTCCGGAAAGCAAAACCTTTAAACGCATCCTGCGTAGCCTGTAACGGAATAACACCCGCAGCAATAACGGCAGTATCCATGGATTGCAAGTCTTCTCTCTTGATCAACTCAATAATTTTGGAGGACTCTACCGGCAAATACATTGCAGCACCCGTGGTTAGCTCATTTTCGCTACTACCTGGAACATTGAAAAAAACAATTTCGCCCTGATCAAGGCTCGCAAGGTCTTGTTGCTTGATTCCCAGTTGTTGAATCAACGTTATAGAATCGGGCATATTTGCAGAAAACACTGGAGAAACCATGCTTATGCTTAATCCCATAAAGGCTAACAACACGTACCGAATTTTTTGTTTCTTTAAAAAACCATTTCCTATGATACTGATTTGCTTGGCCATACCTTTATACCTGCCTATAAAAAACAAATAATAATCCAAAGTCTCACCATTCACATCTGTTTTATTTAAAAACTTTCCTAAAATAATTCCGTTTAACAATACCTTCGCCAATTGGCATGAGTAATTTATAGATATCGAAGGAAAGAGAAAGGTCAGAGAAGGTAGAATACCGCTTCTAACAGAGCATTCGCACCCAAACTGACCATGAACGAAATCATAGCAATACTAAATACCGTAAGTCCACATTTAAAAGCCCGCACGCTAAAGCAGATGACCCTGCTTATTGAAGCCATGCTGTCGATGACGGGGCGAGTAACCATGCTGAGTTTGTCGCGTTGGACTGAAAAAGGTGGCAGCTATCGAACGGTACAGCGTTTTTTTAAAGAAAAAATAGAGTGGTCGGCGTTACGTTGGCAGCTCATAAAGCAACACACACAGGAAACTAAAGGTATATGGTTGCTGATTGGGGATGAGGTCATGGTGACTAAATCAGGGAAAGAAACGCATGGATTAGGGTTTTTTTTTCTTCGATTTACAACAAGCCATTGCCGGGGCTGTGTTTTTTAAACCTGTCCTTGTTATCTGTCGAAACGCGGATAGCCTACCCTTTAATCACCGAGCAGTTGGTGCGTAGCGATGTTCAAGCCAGTGCGCCAAAGGCTGTTAAACCCAAACATCCGAAACCTGGCAGACCTAAGGGCAGTGTTAACAAAAACCGGAAATCGGTTGAACTATCATCCTTTCAAAAACAGTTGCAAGCCTGTATTAATGCATCGTTAACGCTGATAGCGTTGGATTTGGGAATCGTCTATTTTGTTTACGATGGCGCACTGGGCAACAATGCCGGCCTACAAGCCGTTATACAAACCGGGCTACACCTTATTTGCAAACTACGCCATGATTCGCAGCTTTACTTTCCCTACTCGGGCGAGTATTCAGGAAAAGGTAAGCCGCGTAAATACGGTGAAAAACTAACACTGGAAACCTTGACGGACGCGCATCGGAAATCGGAGGTCGTGGAAAAAGGCATTCAAACGTGTATCTATCAGGTACACGTTTGGCACAAAAACTTTCCTGAATTGCTCAATGTCGCCATCATTGTAAAGACCAACCTAAAAACAGGACGGATCGCAAAGGTACTGTTGTTTAGTGATGACCTAACGCTTGCC
>NZ_JAOEGU010000049.1 GCF_025583945.1 Methylobacter psychrophilus | reverse complement strand
TTTCGATATCCAGCGCCGAAAATCTTCAGATACCGTGTTTGTGAGTCGCCCAAAAAAATATTTTGAGACGAAATACCCGATCTTTTTTCGCCAGTGAATCTGGAAAGGGTTACAGCGCAAATGGCTCCTAACGGTCGAGTAAGGATAAATGCCGCCCAAAAGAGTATCGTATGGGAAATCTTGGTTCGGAAATAGGCTACAGCAATAACTGCCAACATAGTGCCAAATACCATAGCTCCACCGCCGTAACCCAGACCGGCTGTATCTGCGGTCCAATCACCAAGGGCAGTACCTAAGGTTTGAGAAAACATGATTATTATCCAGTAAAACATCTCAGACTTCGGTGAACTGACGGTATCCACTGCGACAGAACCCATCGCACGATACCAAATGAACAGTGATACAATAAGCAAGGTAAACAGTATAGCCGTTCCGCCCGCGTAACCGATACCCAGCGAACGGTCGGCGAAGTCAGCCAATGTCGTTCCAACCGTTGTTGTGGCAATAATGGTGGTCCAGTAGATAACAGGATGAAACCTCTTCGCGGATATTTGAGCAATGACCGCAACAATGAACAGTGCCGACCAGATAGCCAAGATTCATCGACATGGATACCGCGTCTCCGCCGGTTTCTCCAAGGGTCGTGGCAAGAATTTTTATGATCCAGAAAATTATCGTCACCTCTGGCACCTTACTGAAAACCGCTTGCTGCGCTGTTTTCATTTTTTCCATGCTATGCTCTGTACGGTTACTGGATTACGTTGATAGATATTGAGATCCAATACTGTCATTAACAGGGCGACTGCCTCATCATCAACAGTTTCTGGTTGCATGTTGTTGCTCAACAAATCCTTTACCGAAAATTAATGACCACTTTACATTAGTTCCAGAATTTGCTCTAGGGATTGAGACCAATAACCATAACACGTACGACAATCATGCTGTTAGTCATTGTAAAATTAGTTATTCGGCGACAATTACCGGACAATGAGTATTTAACACTGGGGTTACTTCGTTAATGACAAAACCCCACTTAAGACGCTTTTCTTTTTATGCCACAAACTCAAAACAAAGAAATTTCAGATAACAAGATGAACACTCTCGCTGAAATTCATACCGATATTGATACTCGCGTAAAGACCATCCGAGACGATCATTCCGATTGGCTATGCGGCTTGGGTTGCGACGGTTGTTGCCACCGACTTTCCGAAATACCATTACTCACTGAGCCGGAATGGGATTTACTAAAAGAAGGGCTGTCGGCTCTGCCTTCGGAGCAACTTCGGGAAATTGGTCAGAACATCGCGGCATTGACTGAGCAGACATCGCGTCCTATTGTCTGCCCGATGCTGGATCGGTCGGCAGGAGCCTGTCGGGTTTATGCTCACCGCCCGGTAGCTTGTCGTACCTATGGATTCTACGTCCAACGTGACAAAGGGCTTTACTGCAAGGACATCGAAACACGTGTGGCAGATGGCGATTGGGCTGAGGTAATCTGGGGCAATCAAGATGCTATCGACCACCGGCTTAGCGGTCTGGGTGATACCCGTGAATTGACCGAGTGGTTCATCCGATCAATTTACAAGGAGAGTTGATGCGAAAAAAAATGAATTCCTTGCCCCAAGTTGAACACTTGAAGTAAAAGCTCAATTATCGTCCACGGCGAGACACGCATACAAGTTGCCAATGGTATTACGCCAGACGGTGGATTCTTGTCAGGTGCAAGAGCGCAGGAAGAATGAAAATTTCTTAGCCCTTTTAACGAAGTTTTTTCAGGTTTATAGGATAAATCATCGCTACTCAACTCTCACAGCCAACGCCGTGTAATTATCATTATTTGCTTGTTGATATTGCTTTAGGACATTTTTTAATAATTGCTGCTCTAGTTGCAACAGCCATTTTTCCAATGTGATATCTGTCTGTAGATAAGCGGCCATTTCTTCTTCCGACAGGTATTCCCAAAAACCGTCGCTGCAAAGCAGAAAAACATCACCTGTTTTAAACTTCTCCGCTTTGGCAATATTCATCCGAAAAATGTTGCCGCCCAGCGATTGCAACAAGTTATTGCGCTCCGGATGTGAACGAATCTGTTTGGCATTTATTTGCCCTGTGTTTACCAGTAATTGAGCCATAGTGTGGTCGCTCGTCAGGCATTTACATTGACCGTTACGAAAGCGGTATAGTCGCGAATCACCAATATGCCCCCATATTGCCCTGCGATTATCCATCATTAAAAGCACAGCCGTACTGGCCATATTTTCGCCGCCAGGAATAATTTGTTGCTTATCTAAAATACGCAGGTCTGACTGGTTTATTAAATAACGGATATTGTCCGCTGTAGTTTCGGAGTGAGCCGGATACTCCTCGCTGACTGTTTTGATAACAATTTCGGCTGCCATTTCACCGAAGCGATGACCTCCCAAACCATCAGCAACAACCCAGTAACCAGAACCCTGATTATCTGTTTGCCACGCCAGACGATCTTCATTAGTTTCGCGTCCACCTGTTTCACATAAGGAAGCAGTCACAAAAGTTGGTGCTTTAAAATAAGAGATTAAGTTTGTTAAACAATTTAGCATTGCTGTAGAACTTGCCAGCAAGAGCCTGAGGTTGATTTTGTCAATCATAAGTTAACCTCGTCCGGCTTCATTAATTTATCCAACGTCAAGCCGCAAGCGGGTGCAAATACTTTCATAAAATAACCGACTTCCGGTAAGTTTGATTGTTGGATTTTTTGCAGTAATTCCTCGGCAGCAGTGTTGAATTCCTGATTTCCGGCATTCAATTCCGCCTTACATTTTAGATAAGCGGAGATTTTGTCGGCCATTTTGATCAGTTCTTCTCGCTCAGTTGACACGGCATCATGCGAGAGTAACAGTTGAAAATCAGTACGCAGTTCCTCTGGCAACAGCTTCAACAATTCTTGGGCAGCTTGATGTTCGATCGTTTTATAAGCTTGCTGTATGGCGGCGGAGTGGTATTTGATCGGTGTTGGCAAGTCGCCGGTAATCACTTCAGTCACATCATGATACAGCGCTGCCGTTGCTACTGCATTGGCGTCAATGTTACCGCCGAAGTAACAGTTTTTAATCAAAGCCAAAACATGCGCAATGGTTGCTACTTCCCAACTGTGCTCCATGACATTTTCCGGATAAGCATTACGCATCAGCCCCCAGCGTTTTATCCAACGAAGGCGAGTTAAATAAGCAAAAAAAGTACTGCTGTTCATAGTTGGCTCCGTAATGAAAGAAAAAAACCATCATAACGATCGGTAACGACAAAACGCGTCTTTATGGGTTTAATCAACTCACATTAACTAATCGTAACAATACTATATTTTTCCGCCAGCACTTTAACTGAGCCAGCCATCTTTTGGCGCAATATTGCTGGCTCTATAACTTCCACGCGCGCTCCAAAACTCTGTAACCACCAAAATAATTGCTCGGTTTCCTGAACCGTGGCGGTAATCATGAAATGGCCATCGTCCAATTTTTCAATGAGCTGATCTTCAGACAAACGTGATTCAGACAGATGATTGGAAGTAATCCGGTCAAAAATTGCTTTTAATTTGATGAGCTGATACATGCCGCCACCGGTTAAATCGAAACCCATATGTCCTTCATCGATTAAACGCTGTAAATCAAAATCTGCAGGGCGCACGGCTCGAATATCAAGCTGCTCAGCTAACTGGATGCGATGTAAGGCAAAAATGCGTTGTTCGTCAGTTTCGGCTTTGGTGGCAATCAAATAGGTGCTGCCATTACGTAGCACCAAGCCCAGTGGATTGACCTGATAACTGTTCTCCACGCCATCGGAACGTCGGTATTTTATATATAACTGATGATCGGTCAATAAAGCTTCGCTGACTATGCCTTGTACTTCCGGACTGACTTGAGGCATGAGCAACGGTTGCGTAGGCTGGACTATGGCAATTTTCTTGGGCCATCCGGTCAAAGGATTTTCATCCAGATCATGTAACGTTTTTTGGGCCTCATCGAAAAAAAGCTCTAAATCGTCCAATGTAACCTTTGGGAAAAGCGGCGTCAGAAACTTTTCCAGTAATTTCAAGGATAACGCCTGACTAATGGTTAAGCTGGAAATATTTAGAACGGGAGCATTTTTTTTCCAAAACCAACGGACGGTTTTATCCTTACATTTTTGGCTGCCTATTTTGTCAGGAAAAGCCGCTTCCAGGGTCACCATATGCCGTTGAATCGTGCGTAAAGTGACCTCTATCTTCTGGTTATCAAAGGTTTCCTTGATAGTTTTGGTCGTTATATTTCTTGGATAGCGAGGCAATATTGCAAGTATTTGCAGCAACCGAATCATTTGAGCGCTCATCTGTTAATCTCCAATCACCAAAATTAACAGCATTCTATTAGCGACACTCTCTGTCGTCAAGGAAACAAAAACCCAGCTTCCTTGCCAGCATGGCTTTCCATCTGCAAATGTTGCGCAATAATAGCCTGTATAAGACGACGTAAAATGTCGCCATAGTTCTCTATCATAATGCCATCGGACAGCGACTTACTAAAACAACCCGATTAATAGAAAACATGCCAATGAATGCACCAGACAAAGCATTCATATTGGCACGCCAACGCCCAAATCAACAGTCCACAGGTACTATTATGAGCAACAATGCGCCAATCCGAAAACTCCCCGCAAATCTTCAGGGCAAAGATTATGTAGTAGGCGATTTACACGGCTGTTTTAGTCTGCTGGAACGCTTGCTGGACGCAGTGCATTTTGACAAAAGCCAAGACCGCCTGTTTTCAGTCGGTGACTTGATCGACCGTGGGCCAGATTCCTTGCGTTGCCTCCAATTACTGGAGGAATCCTGGTTCTATGCAGTGCAAGGCAATCACGAAAACATGATGCTGAACTTCTTCCTGCCGTATTTGCTCAACGGCAATCTGGATAGATTAAAAGATGTCGCTGGCACGGGTTTTTTAGACTATGGCGGTGACTGGGTCAAAAGTTACTACCATGCCGGTAAAAAATCGATGCTCCCGGAATTTAACCGCGCACTAACCATGATTCCAAAAATGCCGCTCATGTGGATAGTGGGCGCTGGAGAAAACCGCTTTCATATCATCCACGCCGAACTGGTCAGGCCTGATTATCGAACATCACAACCAGCTGCCTGGGTGGATAGCGATATTGACCGCTGGTTAGCGGAACAAACCATCCCTCCCGACGTTGAAGACAGGCTGCTTTGGAGCCGCACTCTAATGTTGAGCGAGTCCTGCGCACTGGATAAGGCCAAAATTCAACCCGGCCTTTCGCCAACATTTTGCGGACATACCTGTTCAACCCGGCCACGCCAGGTGTTATCCCATGTCTGTGTAGATACCGGCGCTTTTGTGTCCCTGGAATCTGATCCCGAAGCGGATGGAAATTATGGCCTGACCTTGTTCGATGTTCAGGCCTCCCGCTGGGTTTCTGCGTCCTATCGACGGAATGATGTCGCTTGGGGTGAGCATTAGGCACACATACCGGTCCGATAAATAACCGCGCTCACATTCCAACCAGTCAAGTCCAATTTAACAGCCAAAGAGATTGATCATGAACATTGAAGCCTTTATTCCCATTGCCCAAACCGAAGAATGCCGCCGATTTGCGTTTTTAGGATTAGCGTATGAATTAACCAGAGCGGAGCGTATGTTTTTCTATGACACGCCTTGTTATCACGACCCGGAGCGCGGACTCAGCATTGTGATCACTTACGCAGGTGGATACGATTACCTTGAGCTTTGCATCCTGGCCATGGGTCACAAACCGATAGCGGAAGCCGGACCGGTGCGCGTGGTGATGTTTACATCGGCAAACGAGAAAGAAGCCTTCAAAACGGAATTTTCCAAATCCTACGAAAAAATCCTCATTGACTTTGCAACATTGGAAGGAATGCACCCGATCCATTATTTTTTAATGGCCTGTAATCCCCAGCCAATCGAATTGATCAATCAATCGAGCACTCACGCGGTGAGACTATCAATCGACATCAACTCCGAGCTCAGCAAAATCTTGTGGATCGAAGAAATTAAAAAAAATTCAGAATTCATCTGGGAAGATGAAAAACAGTTTTCCGATGACAATAACTGGCAACACATGCAGATCACGTTCCGAGGCAAGAAGGCTAGAGATAGGTATGTAAGAAAGTTGGTCTGCTTGAAGCAAGAATTTCTCATTTTAAAAGATAGTATTGGCTATTTTCCAGATAAAAAGTTATGACATTTAAAGAATTGTTGACAGATCACAATCGCGCAATAAGTCCTTGATGCGTTTTTATCAACAATCGATGAAAACAGAATACTTTGATATCCAAGTGTGGGAAAAGATTATCGGAACGTGATGGATTTCCCCTAAAAGAATGCTTTGATCTCGATTAAAATACAAATCTATTAAGGATATGAAGCTGGTTGATACACCCTATGTAAAATACAAAAATGTTTTATAATGAATTGTAGTTATTCACCACTCCCCCCCTTTGAAAATTGGGGAGTGGTGGGATTTATCTAATAAAATCTCCTCTAATTTCTCTACCACCTCTTTTTCAAAGAGAGGGGCTGAATAGTTACAATGAATTAACTCAAAAATAAATTTAAATGTAGATTACTTATTAATTAAATAAATATAAAAAATAGGATATTATCATATGACAACACTAAAAACTTGGACAGGTAAAAGTCAATTTGAATACGGTGGAAGTGTAGCCGAAGGAACAACAATTATTTTTGGAACAACCCACTCTAAATGCAAAGTAGAGGCTTGGCAATATAAAAATTTACTCATTGAATTTTCAGAAAAAACTATTCCGGTAGGTACTTCAAGAACAACTCGTCCGCCAGAGAGCTTAGGGGAATGGATTTTCCATAATATTGATAAAAGAGCTATAGCATCTTACGTTGCGCCTATTCTTATTGCGGAAGGCTATGCGACCAAATTGAATGATGGTATTAAAATAAAGGGAATTGTTCATGGATCAGAAAGATAAGCTTAAAGAATTAGTGAAAAGTATCCAAAAATCTGTCGAAAATGATGAGGTTACGAGCTATATTATTTCAGGGGCAATCGAAGCTTTAAATAAAATTCACAAAAAGTATGTGTATGATCATGATAAATTCCCTAAATTATTAAATACAGACGAATTTAAGGATGATAGTACGGATAAACCAAGTAATCTGGCTGAAGCTTTACTATGGAAGCTTGGCAAGTGGAAGTCATATAAAAAATTTGCAGAGCAATTTACAAATGATCAATCTAAATCAACTAAAACAGATGTTGTTTTCTTTGCATTTGCTCGGCATCTGAAAGATTCAAGTAACCCTATCTATGACCAGCACGCTATAAGATCGGTATGGGCAATATGCCATCAAGGCTTCAATTCTGAAGAAAAAAACAAGTGTAAAGGATTACTATTTGATGGAAAGGGAAAGTGGAAACAAACTGGTACGGGACAATATTCGGTTGATTGCTACAAAATTTTTCTAACTCATATTGATAGCTTGGCAAATGAAAATCTATCTAAAAGAGAAATTGATTTACTCTTAATGCCATTAGGTCAAGCGCTGAAGGATAATTCAAAAAATTACGATGATTTTTGCTATCTTTGCGGCTGGGACAAGTAAACATGTTTTTGTATAGTTCTTCACACACATGGCTATACGTACTTTCCAGGCATGAGGTAGGCTGAATAGCCATACTAAGCACTGGTGATTTGTACGCAAATAGCAACTATAGTGCTGGCATCATTATCCAGATTCACAGATTTGAGGATGGCGTCGGCAAAGTTGTCGGTGGATTAGAAACTCCATAAAGCGCTTCCAGACTATCAATGACATAAGCTGTGCCTTGAATAGCACCTTGGGTTTTATGTCGATAATTACCGTTAACAATAGCCATAAGTTTGGCTTGTCCGATAAAAGCAGTATCGACAAACAGAATTTCGTGTTTGTCCTCGCCCGCCAAGGCACTAAGCAGTTGGCGACAGAAGAGCCGACAGGCATCAAGGCATTCTGGTGCGCCATGGGTTGTTCTGTAACTTTCAATGGCAAAGTCTTCAGCCTGTCGAAACTGAAATAGTAAAATAAAGGACTTGGCGCCAAACGCATCAAATTTCCATTGCCTGCACTCCACGGGGCAGTAGAACCAGCATAGGCCGATGGTAAGGATTCGTGTGTAATGCGACGGGTTGCTAATTCTTGGCAATCAACATGTAGTGAACTACTGTCAATAGACAAAACCGATCTGAGAAAAGGTTTCGCCCTTGGCCAGACACTCTTGTTCCAGTACGGAGATCATGCTGTCTAATGCCAGTGGCGTACCCAGTAAAGTCGCTTGGCGGTTCAGTACGGCAAAGTCGCCTGGGGTCAATTTGGTCAGGCGTTGGATTTGTTGTTTCAGACCCTGTAGCGCTTCGCTATCTTTCGGCAATTCTGCGCCCAGGCGTTGGCTTTCTTGTTGAAACAACGCCCAGCGTTGCTCTGCATGCAGGTAATCAAACTTCACTTTAAAGTCGAAACGGCGCAGCGATGCGCTATCTAGCCTGTCCATCAGGTTGGTGGTGCAGATAAAAATGCCATTGAAGCGCTCCATTTGAGTGAGCATTTCGTTCACTTGGCTCACTTCCCAGTTTTGCCGGGCATTTCGACGGTCGCCGAGCAGACTGTCGGCTTCGTCCAGTAACAAAATCGCACCCTGCCTTCGCGCCTGATCAAACATGCGGGCAATATTACGTTCACTTTGTCCGACATATTTATCCATAATATCCGAGGCGCGTTTGATGAGCATCGGCAACCCTAATTGTTCGGCCAAATGACTGGCGAAAGCCGTTTTTCCGGTACCGGACGCGCCGTAAAAACAAAAATTGCCGCGAGGTGTACGGTGTAAGCCCGCCAGTAATTCCGGGAGTTTGATATTGGTATTGGTAAACATCAAATCATAGCCGGTCGAGCCAGCACTCGGGCTGAGTCCGGGTGTTTTCTTGAGCAGGCGATGGCTGGCGTTTAACACTTGGTGCATAATCACCTCGGCGCTGGCTTGCGATCTTTTTTGACTAAGACTGGCGACGGCAGCGGCTTTGGCGATTTGTCCCAAACTAAAGTCGGGGTGTTTAGCCAATTGTTCGCGCCATTCGGTGCTGATATTAAGATCTTGGGTGGCTTGATTAATCTGCTGACTACGCAAGGTAATCGGTGCTTTATCGATTTTCAGCGAATAATCGAAGCGGCGCAAATAGACCGGATCAATGTTTCTGGCTTTGTTGACGATCCAGATTACCGGTACCGGGTTGTTCTCCAATTGCTGATCAAGCCAGGCTTTGTCTATTCTGTTTGTATTATCATCGTCTTCATCCATAAATGATTGCGATGACGGACGACCAGGAAAAACATCTTCGCCCTGATCAAATAGAATCAGACTGGGCTTGGATTGCTTGGACAGCCAATGTTGAGTGAGTTTGCAAGCTGCAAACCGATCATGATCGACAAAATCAATACCTTCATTGGCCGACCGGCGAACCTCAAACAACGTCGCGCCCAAGCTTTGCGCCAATAGCTTAACCAGTTCGATTTTGCCATGGTCTGCGCAACCTTGAATCAACAGATTGATACCTGTTTGCCGAGTTTCCAAAGCAGCTTGTAAATACGGCAGGATGATATCCAGATCGTTTTGCAGATGTGCATAGTCGCTCAGTTGCAAGGTGCCGGGTTTGCTAAGTCTGAAAAATTGGTTGAGGACAGTTTCACTCGTTTCGTTTTCCAACAACAAAATATCCAGCAAGGTCGGCGGTAATCTAAGTTTGTCTTGCAGTGCGAACGTCTGAGACATGACTTCCAGCCAGCCCAGTTTTCGCAGCG
The DNA here is from genome assembly GCF_025583945.1 of Methylobacter psychrophilus. Classification (GTDB taxonomy): domain Bacteria; phylum Pseudomonadota; class Gammaproteobacteria; order Methylococcales; family Methylomonadaceae; genus Methylobacter_C; species Methylobacter_C psychrophilus. The sequence goes on along the minus strand of NZ_JAOEGU010000049.1, from coordinate 19,390 downwards.
TGCCATTGGGGGCCAGGCATTTTTCGATATCTGCGATAGGCCGTGTGGTCAGGATGCGCAGGTAGTCCTGCAAGGAAGTATCGGTGCAGTGATAGCAATGTTCATTGATAAACGACCTAAAACAAGGATACAGGTTCATCAGCAACCTGACAGCCAGCACTTCCTGTTCGGTCGCACTGAGACTGAATTGATCGGCGATTTGTTTCAAGTTGTTGAATAACGGCCTATTCACGCACATGCCTTCCGTTATCAATTGTTTAAGCCGATCACGCATATGTTTGAATAAATCAGCCTTGTTAACCTTGAACGATAGCTCGGTTAGCGCATCATTATCCGGAAATTCGTCTGGTTCCGGATAGTTGACACCTGGTACTTGAACATCCAATAATCCGGTCAAATCGCCCAGGCTGTTTTCAAACAGCTCGCCAAGCGTTTGAAGGGACATATGCTTCTTCAAGCCCAGAGCCAATCGTAAAACATAAATCGCCGCTAACGGTTTATACGGATCGTGTTGAGCGCGAGGTTGATAGCGGGTAGTGTGGACTCTGCGCACAAAGCTAGGGATTTTCTGGGTTTTTCTGCTGACAGCCATGCTGATTTCCTCACTGATTGATCGATCGATGAGCGTTAGTATAAGATTGCCAAGCGCCAAATCATGTCGTTGATAAATCGAGATATCTGTTACTGGCTCAGTCATTGTGTCGTCGCAATTTGTCGTTCTGAATCTTTATAATATCTATAACATCCAAACAGATTTTCATCCATCAGACAATCGCTGGAACCCACACGACGTGTTTTGTCGTAATTCAGAATTACACTAGCAACAAGACTTACAAATCGGACGGAAAACCGTTTTATCGGTGTTTAATCAATAAAGGAGATTTAGTATGCATTTTGATAACGATCTAATTAGACGATTGAGGGACGCGCAACGGTTGGTGTTTTTCACCGGGGCGGGGATATCCCAAGAAAGTGGCATACTCACTTTTCGGGAAGGTGCGAATAAGATATGGGGCGATTTCGATCCCAAACTATATGCCAGTCAACGTGGTTTTGATGCGCATCCTGCGAAGGTTTGGCAATGGTATTCGGAGCTGCGCCCGCATATTCAAGCGTTACAACCCAATGCCCATCATGTCGTAGCGCTTGGCAAAAAAAAGTAAAGAGCGTCAGCGTCATCACGCAAAATATTGATGGTTTCCATCAACGCGCCTCCGGTAATTATCAATGTAGTTGTCGCCTCGACGGTTAAATCTTACTCTGGTTTGTTCTCTGAATATCACTTCCTTGATAGTATTTTTTTGTTTAGGCTTTGTCTGGGTTAAGGTCTGGATTTTTTCCCAATTACAGGAACTTCCAGTCCAGCGTTGCGGATAACCCTTAGCATTACTGATCTAAGCGAATGGCAGGTCTTGGGGAGTAAAAAACTAAAACCCTATGGCTGGTCATTGATAATCGCTGCGCCCCAATCACTGCCTAAACCTGTTGCTATAAATTGATGGTCTTTCAGTTCGGAGAAGTGCTACTTCCAAGTGCTTCCAGTGCGATCAGATGCCAGCTCAATCCGTAAGATAGCCGTACTAACGGGGTCATTATTATAAAAACGCTTAACAACAAATTATGTCGAATTAATTTCGACTCACTCATAAATTTTTTCCACCAGTTTATAGACGGATAGTAGTGCCAATGACTAAATCATTGCTGAATTTCTATTCGACATGTTCTGTCGTAACCTTAATCGATAATACGTTTTTTTGAATCGCTATCTTTTTGAAATGCACAAAGCGAAAAAGACTTATCAAGTATCCGGTTTATGAGAATTGTAGGTTATTCAGGTCAAATCAAAGCCATAACTCCGGAATTTTTATAAAAAAACGTCTTAACTAAAAACTAACGGTGATCACTATGAATCAAGAAAAAACAAATAAAATCGGCGCATTAAAAACTATCGCTGAATGCAAAAATCTTGAACTTCAAACCAGAAACCAAGGTGACTTAGCTTTCGCCGAAGCTATTTGCGAGCGGATTTATGAAATCAGTATCGATAATCTGAAATCAGAAATCGAGTGTGAACGTTTTTCAATTAATGCCTTAAAGAAAGACAGGCCTGATCTTGTTAAATGCATTAACCGTAAGTCCATTGATTTATTGGTAAAAAAATATCCCGGTTATGCGTCGCTTCGTGAAGTAGAAATCGAATCATTAAAAGCCACCTACAGTTACGAAAAAATTCTCAGACTTAAAAATGGTAAAAGAACACAAGCCACTTATACTTGGCGTTCTATTAAAAATTACGGAATTGTTAGTAAACCCCGAGATACTTCCGGCTTTACTAATCTCAGCGAAATGGGGTTAAAAGATTATTCTTTCGAAGCTATCGTCCTGAAATATCCCAATGCATTTTCTAATAGTGCCGTAGAACAAGCCACCTTTCGTTTCGCGGGTTGCGCCTCATGATTTTAAGGGCTTTATATTAATTGGGGTGACGAATCGCTTTTCTTGGGGACGTATACTGATGGATAAATTAGATCGCAATAGCACTCGAATCCAGGATGGCCTTTCAATGACTTTTTGTTGGCACACTATTGTAATCCGTCTACGCCAGGCGCTTTCACATCTGTTCTTAGACACCGGTGCCTTCATGTCCCATAAACCTTATCCAAATTATGAAGTTTATGCCTTGATGTTAGTCAATGTTCCGGATTTCTGTTGGATCCGGGCCTCTTATCAAAACTCAGAAGTGATCCTGAGCGCCAAAACACAATGGCAATAACGAAGCGTATTAGCACTTCGTTATTCGTTTAATCATCGAGGATGAAATAAATAAATTTATGGTCGTAACAACTACCTGTAAGAGGTTACAGCAGAACGGCATAGTACTGTTCTGGTAGAAAACGTTGCTTCCTTCGAAAATATCAGTGCAATAGCGAGTGAGTGCGAATCTTTAGTTATCAACCCAATTAAACATAACAACCTTTTTCTCAACTACCTGCTTGATGCTCGGCATCAACATCAGGCTCTAACTGGCAAGATATAGCAATGTTAAATCGTTTAAGCAAGTTAATCCGTTATTTTAAAGCACCAACTTTTACTACCGCCTCCTTATGTCAAACAGGCGGACGAGAAACTAATGAAGATCGTCTGGCGTGGCAAACAGTTAATCAGGATTCTGGTTACTGGGTTGTTGCCGATGGTTTGGGAGGCCATCATTTCGGTGAAATGGCAGCCGGAATTGTTATCAAAACAGTCAGCGAGGAGTATTCAGCTCATTCCGAAATTACAACGGGTAATATCCGCTATTTATTAAACCAATCAGACCTACGTATTTTAAACAAACAACAAATTATTCCTGGCGGCGAAAACATGGCTAGCACGGCTGTGCTTTTAATGATGGATAATCGCAGGGCAATATGGGGGCATATTGGTGATTCGCGACTATATCGCTTTCGTAATGGCCAATGTAAATGCCTGACGAGTGATCACACTATGGCTCAATTACTGGTAAACACAGGGCAAATCAATGCAAAACAGATTCATTCATATCCAGAGCGCAATAACTTGTTGCAATCGCTGGGCGGCAAAGTTTTTCGGATGAATATCGCTAAAGCGGAGAAGTTTAAAATAGGTGATGTTTTTCTGCTGTGTAGTGATGGCTTTTGGGAATATCTCTCGGAAGAAGAAATGCTGATTTATCTTCAGGCGGATATTCCAATAGAAAAATGGCTGCTGCAATTAGAGCAACAATTATTAAAAAATGTCCCTAAGCAATATCAACAAGCAAATAATGATAATTACACGGCGTTAGCTGTGAGAGTTGAGTAGCGATGATTTATCCTACAAATCTGAAAAAACCTCATTAAAATTTTCTTTCTTCCTGTGCTCTTGCACCTGACAAAAATCTACCGCCTCGCGTAATACCATTGGCAAAGTTAAGTGCAAGAAGTCGCAAACCGCTTTCAACGAGCCTATGCGCAGCAATAAGCGTTGTTTAATTGGCAACTTGTATGCGTGTCTCACCGTGGACGATAGGCTGAAATACCTGCAAAGCATCTGTCGGCGCTATGCTTGTTTTATTGTCACGAGCCGCTTGCACAAAGTAACGCCCATCAAGCTTGATGCCGTCTGCGTTGTAATAATAGCCCTGTTGAGCAGCTTCAAGCGCAGACTGAGCAAGCGCTGAAGCTGTTGATCGCGAGATATCCAGCGCCGATTTTATAGACTCGGCAATATCGTCTGAATCATGATGGGGAAGAAAGTAAAAATTCAATTTTTGGTTGGAAACAGCTAGTCTTTCATTACGTTAACCGATAGAAGGCATCTTGGCTTATGTCTTAATAACCATCAAAGTTATTTCGTACTCGTTCCTTAGCCGCCTCCCGGGAGGTTGCATGCTCTCCATAAACAAGAACGGTGCAGGTGTCTACTGATTAGGACATGATAAGAAGTCCTATGCACTCTCGTCATTGCTCGCCCAACCCATCCTTCTGGTGTTAATCCAGTGACTTGCTCGCTAAATTTTCCGTGATTGTTTTTGCACTAGTGCAGCCTCAGAAACAACGGCTTTACCCTCAGCGCTATAGCTGATGCTTTTGGTCTCGCCGGATTCGGGCAGCTTTACAAAATCTGCCCGCTCATGGGTAATGTATTGCCCTTTCCCGATTTGTTGATACACCGTTGTTTTATCTGCATACAAGATAACACCTGCATATTCTTTTGTTTTATCCGCCTTGTTTGCCGTATAAATATTGTAGATGCCGGGTTTAACTCCCCTCGCCTTTTCAACCTTAATATTGCGCCACTGACCTTGATCTTCTTGCTGCATTGAGCACTGACCGTTCATTATAAGTAATCGTTGCTTCATGCCTATCCCTCTAAAATCGCAGTCAGTTGAACATCACCTAAGGCCGCTTCAAATTCGTCACCATCATCTTCATATTTTAACCACGCAACCCCCTCGGCTGAGGGCCTACGATCCAGCATTAACCGTGCAACCCGATTATTATGCTTAACTTTCACAATCGCTTTTTTAAATTTGCCTTGGTCCGCTTGATGTCCGGAGCTTTTACCACCGCTTATCTCAGCCAAGCTAATCCCACCATCGGTGTCAGAACCATAAGAAGAGGCTGCGGTATCAATACTGGCGTGACGACTATCCTGAGCAGGCTTAGTTCCTCCCTCCGGATATAAGTCACTATCACCACCGGGCATATCTGTGGCTAGTTCACCTTCTTGCTCTTTATGGGTAAGATAAGTGCGTAGATACTTCATGGAGCCGCGGGTAAACTCCTGACTTTCATCATTGACCCAAGTATCTACTTCCTCAGGATAATTGTGATGCAACTGTACCAATTCATAAATAATGGTCACATCAGTAATTCGCTGATTACGAAAAGCCGTAGCGATAGACTTGGGCAATTTTAATAGTGAGGAATATTGCGTTACATACCCTGCCGTTTTGCCAATGCTTTCCGCTATTTCCTTTTTTTTCATGCCTCTTTTAAGAAATTCACCAATAGCAGTGGCAATCTCTAACGGTGTATTACCCTCACGAAGCAAATTTTCAGTGAGTTGATCGGTTCTTGTGTAATCATTATCGATATGTGCAGGTATCGTCTTTTTACCGGCAATTTTCGACGCTCTAAATCGACGCGCACCATGATTTATGATGAAGTGGCCTGGTTTTTCCGGATTATTGTGTACTGAAATGGGGGTTTTTACCCCTCGCCTGGTAATTGATTTTACCAGCTCGTTTAATTTTTCTTCTGAGAAGCCCGGATTATCTTCGCGTCTCGGCTGATGTGGGTCTTCAACAATCAGATTGAGATCCAAATCAAGTAGTTCTTTTTTGTAAGCAGTCACTGGATCGGTCGGCGTAGGGAGTCGAGAGGATGGATCACTAAAGGCGCTTACGCCAAGACTGGACGGGGGTAACTCTGTTATTTTGGCATTGCGCATTTATTTGCTCTCCATTTTGTTATCGCTGAAATCGGCTAAAGTCCTTACTTTTGTGTCGGCTTTGCAAACCTTCTTTCGTAACCCACGTTGAGCAAAGTCAAATGCTAGCGGTTTTAACGTAGAGGTTTTACCTGCTCCGTATTTTTGGTTAGCGGTTACCAACGTTTTCATTTGCCACTTCTTTGGGCTTCTTTTTCCCACTGCTTGACTATAAATGCTTGGTGTTCTGGCAGAATCGCCGTAACTTCCACAAACTTGTCTGGAATGTTAAGCGCTTTTAGATGAATTTTCCAAACCCGACCCACAATTTGTGAGACGGCTCCCCGCGTGATCTGCTTAGCTCTGGCGTAGTCTGATTGGGATTTCCCGTCGACTAAAACACCCTCCGCAATCTCCAGAGTGCTTTCTCCCATCGTTAACCTGCTGGTTGCTTGAATGAATTGATCTCTAGTCATTCGTTTCATTAACAATGCCATCGGAGGTTATAAACCATGATTTAATTCTAGGCTTTTGGAAAAAGGAGAGGATCGCTCGCATAGGATCCAATTTAGCTAAACAATTCTACCAAGAATATCAGTTTAGCGGCTAAATCTTTTCAAAATGCCTTTGGTCTATACAAATAAACAAATAGTGATAAGAAAATGTACAAAACGCCATGTATCAATGCCTGAAGAGTCGCCTGGATTGCCGGTGTGTTTGCATAATAAAGCGCCCTTAAAAGTTGGAAAACGACATCCATTGCTGCTAGCCAATTAAGCAGAGGCCAAAATAGACCCAAAAACAACCAGACTAGCCCAATAATCGAGACCTGAATCCTTTTCCAGCAGGCAATTTTATTAGCCTTTATCGAACTATTAGAACCATTTTTGGTAATAAAAGAATCCTCAGCAGGGTCGATAGGAATGGATGCCGTACGAATATGCAGAGGAAACTGATAAAGTTTCGCTGATTTCATTTTACCGCCTATAGCTTTTGCTGTTTGACAACCTGTTGGTATGACAACTGATGGGTTTTCAGAAAAATCGTGAACAAGATAAGCCTTATGATTAAAGAAAGATTTAAAAAAAGATTAGAAAAAGATTAGCTGATTTTTTTAAAATTCTTAAAGGCATGCGGTATAAGGGATCCAGACCATTTTAATGATTTTTCTTGTGCCCCGTATCCCGTCAAAGCCGTGTCTCGTATCCCGTGAATAGCGTGCCCCGTATCCCGTGGAATCGGTGCCTCGTATCCCGTGAGTGTGTCTCGTATCCCGTGACAAGTGTGCCTCGTATCCCGTGCTTTTGTGTCTCGTATCCCGTGAAAGGGGTGGCCCGCATTCGGTGTTTATTGATTGATAAGGTAACGCTGTTGTGAGGGTGTAGGGGGTTTATTGATGATGACATTATCGCCCTCAAAATCGAAACCCATGATGAATGCTATTTTTTTGAGTTCGTTTAATGCGGCAATCAACTTCCTTTTGAAACCTCTGATTGCCTTATTACTACTGCCGCTAAACGAGCGAATTGTCTCTATCTTGATAGGATACGGTTTGGCATGCGTTGCCAAATAGCCGTGCAACCATAGCGCTAAAGGTTTTCCCCGTAATAACTGCCGGTCTTGCCAATCAATGGCAGTCCAACCGCCCTCGTAGAAAGTGAGTATCTTTGGGTTGAAAATAACCACATAACGACCACTTTCATCATCACGCATAAACTCTAACAAACTCCCGCCATAGGTTTTCCGTTCTTGTTGGTTGGTTAATTCAACCCCACAACCCATGAGCCGCGCAAATGAATTTTTTAACCACTCATGCTCGCTTTTCCCGGTTTTTCGACCTAAGGCCTTTAAAAAACCATACACAGAAAAGTCGCAACGTGTACCTAACGGATGAAGCCTGGCTAAATGTAAAGCCTGCTCCCACACATCAAGGTCTGATTGGTCTAATTGAATGCCTGTAAAACGAATTTGCAACCCTTTCTGACAAGCTAAAAGCTCACGCTGAAATACCGCCCTGTTTTTACCTTGCACGGCGGCAAATAATGCGCCGCGTAAAACCGGATTGGGTATCCCTCTCGTCGGCTCCGGCCAGATGGGAAGCTGATAAACCTTACTATCCTTTGCTCGGGCAGAAACATGCTTGCCTAAATTAGCGATCCGTTGTTGAAAGGCGCTATCACTGAGGCTCATGGGAACACCGCACGGTCAGTGTGAGTTGATTGATGAGGGCAAATAACACATTAATTATTCCAATAGAAATCATCATTCATTGAATACACCTTAGTTGATAGGTGGTGAAACTCGTTACCTGCTCCACTTTCAGCTATAACAGCCCTGGACAACAAATATCGTTATACTGAGAATTTATATTTGTCATCATTATAACGATATTTTATTAATCCAGTCAATAAAATGTCAGAAAAAATCCATTCTGCAAAATAGGTAAAAAACCCTTTATACTACTCGGAACATCAATGACGAATGCCATCAACTCCATAGCCATACTAAAGAAAATGTTTTATCAAAAAACGACCAAAAAATTTAGCGGCTTAATTTCTCGGGCAATAAATAACTAATGTATAACCAAATATTTTTTACCAATATTCTCCGAATACTCGATGAAAAGGGGATCACAAAAGAACAACTCTCAAAAATGTCGGGGGTATCTATGGGCTTTATTTGTGATTTAACCAACGGTAAAAGTAATCCGTCTTTACGAATTATGGAAAATATAGCCGATGCACTGGATATCTCTTTACCCGCGCTTCTTGAAGAAACAGACATGGACAGCAAAACATTAGAGGCCTTAACGGGTGGTCAACTCAGAGGCGTAGCGGAAGGCTATGAACGCGTGTCTTTAATACTGCCGTCTCATCAAGCATTTATCGCCAAGCAATGGGCAAAAGAAGCTAAGGAGCACCTAAAGAAAAATACAGCAGAAAACCTATAAAAATAACCTGCATAACCCAATTGCTAGAAGCTTTAAGCGTAAGTTCTACACAATCAATAACAATTAGAGCATGACGGATACGCAGATTGACTAATCCGAAGCACTTTTCAGCGCCCTATACCCGTCCTATTTGTAGTTTCTCCATTAACTATGTCGGTCAAGGCATTTAAAAAGTAGTCTTATTATCTGATAAACAAAGTTGTTTAGACTTTGAAAGTTTATCGTTACACCATGGTCGTATGTACGTCACATCACATCAAAAGAGGTTTTCTGCTTTTACCCACTATCCACCGGCACTCAAACCCCAGAAAATAAAACCTCATCTTTACACAAGCGTTACAGTGACTAAACTCAATAACTTGAGCCTTAAATTATGCAAATTCTAGGCCAAAACAGACTAATCTTTGGGATTTTTTACCTCCCCTCCCCTTGCACATAGGTTTCCCACGCTCCGAGTAATGGGTGAATATAACTCCCACTCAATCTTCAAACCCTTTCTTTTCATCAAAGCTTCCGCAAAAATAGCGACTTATCGCCATCCAAAACTGCATCGAAAACACGCCAATAAATCAGCTTAATTAAAAGGCGTTAAGTTTAAATCGATAGGATTGCGAATAACAGCAGTTGCATAAAGATCAGTGACACACCTAAATATCTTCGATATTTTCTTCATTACATTAAAATTAGATTAAAAAATTAGCATTATCGATATATTATGTAATAATGCGTCAAACTACTTACCGAGCGATGACTCGATATGCCAAACCTACCTCATCAAGACGATCAACTTCAGGACTCTGTAAAGGCACGCGCCAAGATCAAACTGGAGCGTGATCTCGGCCCGGACATTATGGCGGCTCTCGCCGATCCTAAAACCGTCGAAATTATGCTAAATTCCGATGGCAAACTTTGGCAGGAACGGCTTGGCGAAAAGATGCGGCCGATAGGCACACTATCGGTGAGTCGTAGCGAATCAATCATTAAGACTATCGCAGGCTTCCACGGCAAAGAAATCACCAAGGGTAGACCCCTTATAGAATGCGAACTGCCCCTCGATGGCTCTCGCTTTGCCGGGCAGTTTCCACCTATCGTGCCAGCCCCCACTTTTGCGATTCGAAAAAAAGCAGTCGCCATCTTCACCCTGGATCATTACGTCGCGACTGGCATCATGTCCCAGGCACAGTTAGCCGTCATTGAAACCGCCGTCAAAAATCACCGTAATATTTTAGTAACGGGAAGTACCGGCTCAGGTAAAACCACCCTGGTCAACGCCATCATCAACCACATGGTCATCATTGATCCCACCGAGCGCATCGTCATCATCGAAGATACCGGTGAAATTCAGTGTGCGGCTGAAAATTTTGTCCAATATCACACCACGTTCGACATTACCATGACGATGTTACTCAGAACGACCCTGCGCATGCGTCCGGATCGGATACTGGTGGGTGAAGTGCGCGGACCGGAAGCGTTAGACCTGCTGATGGCCTGGAACACTGGTCATGAAGGGGGAGCCGCAACCCTACATGCCAATAATGCCCGAGCGGGACTGGATCGACTGGCCTTGTTGATCAGTATGCACCCGGACTCCCCCAAACAGATTGAACCGCTGATTGGCGAAGCGGTGCACTGCGTTATTCATATCGCCAGAACCCAAGAAGGTCGTCGCATAACGGAAATAGTAGAAATACTTAGGTTTGAAGACGGGAAATACATCACTCAAACGTTAGGAGCATAAAAAATGAAGTTAACCCATGTTAATAAAACGTCGTGGTTGTTGCTGTTAATGCTGTGGGTCATCACCCCGGCAATCGCAGAGGCCTCGGTGGGTACTGGCGGTGGCTTGCCCTACGAAACCTGGCTCACCAGTTTGCAAAATTCGGTAACCGGTCCGGTCGCCTTCACACTATCTATCATCGGTATTGTGGTGGCCGGGGGCGTGCTGATTTTTGGCGGTGACCTCAATGGCTTTTTCAGAACCTTGATATTTATTGTTCTGGTCATGGCCTTACTCGTCGGTGCACAAAATATTATGTCAACCTTATTTGCCAGAGGTGCCGTCATTACGCCATCGGCTAAGGGTGATGCAGCCAGTACTCTCATAATGACCCGCACAGGGGGTAACAACTAATGGCGCTGCGTGTGATACCTATTCGGCGGGCCGGCAATAGAACCCATCTGTTTATGGGGGGCGATCGCGAGTTAGTGATGTTCACCGGGCTCATCGCCTTTGCACTGGTATTCAGCGCCCAAGAACTCAGAGCATCCCTCTACGGCATGGTACTGTGGCTGTGTTCGCTATATCTGCTAAGACTGATGGCAAAAGCCGATCCCCAAATGCGCTTTGTTTATCTTCGGCATCGTCGTTACCAGCGCTATTACCCGGCACAAAGTACGCCGTTCAGAATAAACTCGAACCGTCAGGGGCAACAATACCGATGATAGAAGCACTGACTTGGATTATTGCCGGGTGTGGCATCGCGCTGGTGGTGATGCTATTGTCACTCATTGCCAGGGCCAATAAAGACCGAAAGTTAAGCAAACATCGTTCAAAAGAGGCCAGCGTTGCTGACTTGCTCAATTATGCAGCCGAAGTGGATGATGGCATCATCGTTGGCAAAGATGGTTCCTTCATGGCCGCCTGGCTCTATACCGGAGACGACAAGGATAGCAGCACAGAGCAAGATCGCGAGTCGATTTCAGCGCGTATTAACCAGGCTTTAGCCGTGCTTGGCAACGGCTGGATGATCCATGTCGATGCGGTGCGAAGACCCGCGCCCGCCTACGCTGATCGTGGCTTATCCGCGTTCCCCGATGCCATTACCGCTGCCATAGACGAAGAAAGACGGCGACTATTTGAAGGTTTGGGGACCATGTACGAAGGCTATTTTGTGTTGACCATCACTTATTTGCCACCGTTGTTAAACGAGCGCAAATTTATTGAGTTGATGTTCGAGGATGATGCCGAACCTCCTAACAACAAGAGCCTCACCCGCGATCTGCTTGGCCATTTTACGCGCGAATGTCACAACATCGAAACGCGCCTGTCATCAGCACTTAAATTAACCCGCCTGAAAGGCAATAAAATAGTTACCGAGGCCGGTGCAACGGTCACGCACGATGATTTCCTGCGCTGGTTACACTACTGCATTACCGGCATCAATCAACCCATCCAGTTACCCACCAACCCCATGTACGTAGACTGCCTCATCGGTGGTCAGGAACTGTGGACCGGGGTCATACCCAAAATAGGCCGTCACTATATTCAGGTCGTTGCTCTCGGTGGCTTCCCGTTAGAATCGACGCCAGGTATGTTAACCGCGCTGGGAGAATTACCCATTGAATACCGCTGGTCATCACGGTTCATCTTTATGGAACCCCACGAAGCGTTAAAGCATCTGGAAATATTCAGAAAAAAATGGAAGCAGAAAATTCGCGGAATTTTTGACCAGGTGTTTAACACCCATGCGGGGCCGATAGACCAAGATGCGTTAGCCATGGTTGAGGACGCCGAAGCCGCCTTGGCTGAAGTCAATAGCGGCGTGGTTGCACAAGGCTATTACACCAGCGTGGTCATCCTAATGAACGAGGATCGGAAAGTGGTCCAGGACTGTGCCAGACGCGTCGAAAAAGCGATCAACGCCACCGGGTTTACCGCCCGCATAGAAACCATCAATACCATGGAGGCCTATTTAGGTAGCTTGCCAGGACACGGGGTTGAAAACGTGCGGCGACCGCTGATTAATACCATGAACCTTGCCGATCTGGTGCCGACCAGTACTATCTGGACTGGTCGCGTCGATGCGCCTTGTCCGATGTACCCACCCTTGGCACCTGCCCTGATGCACTGTGTGACCCAGGGATCGACGACCTTCCGCTTGAACCTACACGTTAACGATCTTGCGCATTCCGTGGTGTTTGGCCGCACTGGCTCAGGCAAGTCGACCTTACTGGCGCTCATAGCTGCCCAACTACGGCGATACCCCAATATGACCCTTTATGCGTTCGATAAAGGCCTGTCTTTATACCCGCTAACCGCCGCCATCAGAGCCAGTACCCAAGGGGTCAGCGGTCAACACTTCACCATTGCCGGTGACGATGACAAGCTCGCCTTTTGCCCGCTGCAATTTCTCGAGACCCGCGCGGACAGAGCCTGGGCGATGGAATGGATTAATACCATTCTGGCCTTAAACGGCCTGGTCACCACGGCTGCACAGCGCAATGACATCGCCAGCGCCATCGTCAATATGGAAAAGAACCAGGCGTATACGCTATCCGAATTTTCTGTCACCGTTCAAGATGAACAGATTCGTGACACCATCAAAAATTACACGGTGGATGGCGCCATGGGCCACCTGCTGGATGCTAAAACCGACGGTTTACGTTTGTCCGATTTTACCGTCTTTGAGATTGAGGAGTTGATGAACTTGGGTGATCGTTACGCACTGCCAGTATTACTGTATTTATTCCGGCGCATTGAGCGGTCCTTGCAAGGCCAACCTGCGGCAATACTCTTGGACGAAGCCTGGCTCATGCTGGGCCATCCCGTGTTCCGCGAGAAAATTCGTGAATGGCTAAAGGTGTTGCGTCGGGCTAATTGCTTTGTGCTGATGGCGACACAAAGCCTTACTGACGCGGCCAACTCAGGCATCTTTGATGTCATTATTGAGTCCACGGCCACCAAGTTGCTGTTACCCAATGTTTACGCCAGGGATGAGGATACCGCCAATTTGTATAAACGGATGGGGCTTAATACCCGGCAAATCGACATGCTCGCGACCGCCATTCCGAAACGTCATTACTACTATCTGTCTGAAGTTGGCCGCAGGCTTTTTGATCTGGCCATTGGCCCGCTGACCATGGCTTTTGTCGGGGTCTCCGACAAAGAGTCTTTAGCGCTCATCAGGCATCTGGAGTCGATTCACGGAAATGGCTGGGTGGGTGAATGGCTTGCTCTCAAAAACTTACGACTTGAAGATTATCAGGTATAAAACCATGCACGCTAAAAAATCCAAAACAACCATTAGTGATCCACGCCGTAGCCACGAAAAACTGCTCGGCGGTCGTCGCTTGGGTGAAAATGAAAACCCTTATTTGTCGGCAAGACGCACCTGGAACGATCACATGCAAACCGTGATGTCGTCACGGCAAGCCTGGCAAATCATGGGGATTTTGTCCTTACTGGTGGCGCTGGTGGGGGTGGCCGGTATGATTCACATTGGCCAACAATCAAAATTCATACCCTATGTGATACAGATGGATAAATTGGGCCAAACCGCCGCTGTCTCTGTCGCTGATAAAGCCGCTCCTGCAGACCAACGGGTGATAGCCTCAGTCCTTTCTACCTGCATAGCGAATGCACGTATGGTAACGCCCGATGTGGTGTTGCAACGCAATGCGGTATTTGCCGTCTACGCGATGTTACCGGCTAACGCGCCGGCCACGCAAAAGATGACCGAATTTTACAATGGCACCGATGCATCCAGTCCGTTCAAACGTGCCACCCAGGAAATGGTCAGCACTGAAATCAGCTCGGCTATGGCACTGACTCCGGAAACCTGGCAAGTCGACTGGCTGGAAACGACACGGGACCGACAAGGTGTTATGAAAGGTCGACCGGTGCCGATGCGCGCCATGATAACTATTTTCATCGCTGCACCCACATCTGCCACAACAGAAGAGCAATTGCGGAAAAATCCGATGGGGATTTTCATTCGGGATTTTTCGTGGTCAAGACAGCAACAAACCAATTAATTTTAAAGGCGCCCGGTATGAATAAGCACCTAACTTCACTCTTAGTAACCGTCCTGCTCACTACCGGTCAGGCATCAGCTAACCAAGATATAGCCGAGCTGTATTTCTCGGATAAGAATCCGGTTTTAACCCGACAGGAACAACAGGCAATGGCGATTGCTAATAAGTGGAAAGGCCACAATGCGATCGGCATGGCGCCGACATCAGGAAAAAATGGTGTAGTAACGTACCTGTTTGGGATTCAACAGCCCAGTGTCGTTTGTGCCGTGTTGCAAGTCTGTGATGTGGCCTTGCAGGCCGGAGAACAGGTGAATTCGATCAACCTGGGGGATACGGCCCGGTGGACCATTGAGCCGGCTATTACCGGCCGGGGTGCTACTGAAGTACAACACATTATCATAAAACCGATGGATGTCGGCCTGGAAACCTCGTTAGTGGTAACCACAGACCGCCGTGCCTATCATATAAGGTTACGCTCACACCGAACAGAATACATGCCACAAGTGACGTTTGCCTACCCGGATGAAGACCAAACCAAATGGGATGTGTACCGTAACCACGCCCTAAAGGAACGCCAGGACAAAACCCTGCCACAAACGGGTGAATACCTGGGCGACCTTGATTTTGCGTATGAAATAACACCCAACGGTTCTATAGCCTGGACCCCCATCAGGGTTTTTAATGATAAGCAAAAAACCATCATCCAGATGCCCGAGGCCATGGCACAATCAGAAGCCCCCACTTTACTGGTGGTGCGTCGGGAAGGCGGAGTTTTTGAGGACGATGAAACCGTACAAGTTAACTATCGCATACAAGGCAACCGCTATATTGTCGATACGGTTTTTGATTCGGCCATGCTTATCGCCGGAGTAGGAGGAAATCAAGACGCAGTAGCGATAAAAAGGGTGAAGAAATGAAACATTTATTAGTGACATTTTTCTTTCTAAGTAGCTTGCCAGGCTGCGCGACAGTTCGAAACGATCATTTTACAACCACATCGGTTCCCGTTGAACTGGGTAACAGCCTGGCAGCCGATGCCATCAAACAATTGCAAATCCAGTATCCACCTGCACACACGACATTCAACATTGGTCAACCGGTGCTTAAAACAGATAGTTTTGGCACCTCTCTGGTGTTGCAGATGCGTGAAAAAGGCTACGCTGTGCAAACGTTTGCCCCCACACAACCCGCCGCTGCATTGACTGGATTAAGCACTCACTACACGGTTGACCAGCCTGGAGCCTGCTTGGTCACCGGACTCTATCGCGTGCAATTGACAGTAGGCAAAGCGATCTTAACCCGAGCCTACACGGCCGGAAATAACACGGCTATCCCCGCCGGTGCCTGGGCAAAAATGGAGTAAAACATGCAGCAGCAATCGACTGAAAATGAAGACACGATGTCGCCGGCACTATCACCCGGCGAAGCCTCTGAAAGCAGCGGTGTCAGACGAGTCAACAACCTACCCCTATTTCTGATTGGCGGTGCAACACTCACCTTCCTGGTCATCATGGTGTTGGTCGCGGCAGATCGAGCCGCTAAACAAAATAGAGTCGGTGACAAAACCGAGCAGGAGAAGGTTATCAATACCAGCATGGCCGCTCATGAAATAGCCGGTAACTACCTCAGCGGCCTCATACCGATAGCAACAAAGCCTTTAGAAATGCCTCCGCTACCGATGGCTTCAGAAACACCAGCCGTGACCAGGCCAGCCAGCCTGGATGCGCCGCCACAACCGCCGAACCAAGCCAATCAACCAAACCAGCCACCTACACCTGGAGAGGATTTAGCCGCTCGTATCCGGCAAGTTAAGTTACAACAATTTGAAGAGGCGGTTAAATCGAAAACGACGGTCAGCATAGTAGCGCCACGTAGTCCGGGATCGGCACCTGTAGCCCCCGATAAATTATCAGCACAACAAGCGCTGCTGGCACAACAGATTGCCGCGAACCAGTCGACGGAAACCGATCCGATAATCGCCTACAAAAAACGTCTCGCGCAACTAAAAGATACCGGTATTATTAATAACGAGGGTAGTACAGAGACAACACCACAACTGGTGAACACGGCAGCATCAGCTGAGGACAAGAATAACATCAACCAGTATGCAAACAATGGACAAGGTGATCGCTGGCGCTTGGACGCAAAACCAGAACCACCGCATTCACCGTATGAATTAAGAGCGGGCTTTGTCATACCGGGTACGCTGATATCCGGGGTAAATTCACAATTGCCAGGCCAGATTATGGCGCAAACGTCGCAGGATGTTTTCGACACTGCCACTGGCAAACACAAGTTGTTTCCCCAAGGCTCGCGTCTGGTAGGCACCTATTCCAGCGAAGTTGCTTACGGGCAAGCGCGCGTATTGATTGCATGGCAACGACTTATCTTCCCTGATGGCAAAGCCATGGACATCGGTGCCATGCCAGGCGCTGACGGCGCAGGCTATGCCGGTTTTAAAGATCAGGTAGACAACCACTATGCACGCATCTTTGGTTCAGCATTATTAATGTCAGCCATCACCGCAGGCGCAGCTTATAGCCAACAAAACCAAAATACCGGCAGCATTTATGCACCCAATGCACAAAGTACGCTGAGCAGCGCCTTAGGCCAACAACTAGGGCAAGCAACAGTACAAATGATTACCAAAAATATGAATATTGCACCCACCCTGGAAATTAGACCCGGTTATCGGTTTAACATTCTGGTGACTAAAGATTTAACCCTCAGTAAACCTTATGAAGCATTTGATTATTAAAGGAGAAAGCCTTGAAAACGCTAAAACTCACCGTGACTACGTCAGTAACAAAGCTAATTGCTGTTATCTTGGTCAGCTTATCATCACCGACGCCATCTTTTGCCGGCATCCCGGTTATTGATAGCACCAATCTATCGCAAAATATGTTGTCGGCAACAGAAGAAATTGCGCAGACGCTTAAACAGGTACAGCAATACTCCACACAGCTGTCGCAGTATTCTACGCAATTGCAGCAATACTCAAATATGATGCAGAATACCGCAGCGCCTAGCTCATTCACTTGGGCTAACGCATCGCAAACCATATCCGGATTAACCAACACCCTAAATACCTTGTCTGGCTTCCAGAGCCAATTTGGATCGCTAGCCAATTATGTGAACAACTACCAAAATCTAAACCAATATGCGAATTCTGCCTGTTTCAATAGTATTGCCTGCACCCCTGGCGCATTAGCCAGTCTGAACAATACGCTTAAATTGGGATCACAAGCGCAGCAAAAAGCGAATGCCGCAGAAATACAAGCTATCGACAGCCAGCAAACCGCATTGCAAACCGACGCGGCGACACTTCAAAGGCTGCAAGCCAATGCACAAAACGCATCCGGACAAATGCAAGCCATCGGTTATGCCAATCAACTTGCCAGCAATCAAGCGAACCAGCTATTGCAGTTAAGGGCTCTACTGATAGCCCAACAAACAGCAGAAGCCACGCGCAATCAAGTCATCGCCGATCGTGAGGCTCAACAAGCCGCCGCTGATCAAAGTTGGCGCAAGGATACACTAATACCCGTCACACATAACAATTGGACACTTCGCTAGAGGATATGCTGATGAATTACAAATACATAAAAATTGCCATGTTTTTGCTCTTAACCGCTTGCACCCAGGAACCACAGGAAACTGCGAAATCAACTGACAGTCTGGTCAATGCAATCAAGTCCCCTGAACAAACGAAGGCAGTACCGGAAGTCAATGATGCGAATTGCCAGTTTGAATATATGAAATCTATTACAGATAAGTACGTTCAACAAACATTGGCCGATAACTGTGCTCGTCGCAACACGCTTAAGCCAACCGAACATAAACCCTGGACTCTTAGATAACCGAGCAGGAGTGAGCATGAAAAAAATATCAATAATCCTTGCGGTTTTCCTGATTATTAAAACGCCCGAAGCACTTGCCGCAATAAATGGCCAAGGCATCTTTGATGATGTAGAAAACAAATTTAAAATAGCCGCCTCTAGTTGGGCTGCCAGCCTAACAGCCAGAGCATCTTGGTTATTCTGGGTACTCGCAACGATTTCCATGGTGTGGACACACGGCATGTTGTTGTTCCGTAAAGCCGACATTGCGGAATTTTATGGAGAATTTATTCGTTTTATTGTTTTCACCGGGTTTTTCTGGTGGCTGCTTACCAACGGCCCGACAATGGCAATTGACGTAATAGAATCAATGCGAGTGCTCGGAGGTACAGCATCTGGAATTAACGGAAGCACACCATCTGGCATTGTCGATGTAGGCTTTAAAATATTTAATAATGTTGTTCAACAGTCTTCAATCGCCAGCCCTATTATCAGTACTGCCGGCCTCATTATGGCCATCATAGTTATTGCCATTCTTGCATTAATCGCAGCAAACATGCTTATTTTGATTGTGACTGGATGGGTACTTGCGTATGCGGGGGTTTTTTACCTGGGTTTTGGCGGTAGCCGATGGACTTCGGATATTGCAATCAGTTACTTCAAGACCGTCCTCAATATTGGCATCCAACTGATGACTATGGTTCTACTGGTGGGTATTGGCCAACAGTTTATCAATGGCTATTACGCCCAAATGGATGCCAACATGAATCTGAACGACATGGCTGCAATGTTGGTCGCTGCCATTGTTCTACTGGTGCTCGTTAACAAAATTCCACCGATGATCGGACATATTGCCCAAGGCGGTGGAGCACATGCTTTGGGTGGTGGATTTGGTGCGGGTTCGGCCATAGCC
>NZ_JAOEGU010000048.1 GCF_025583945.1 Methylobacter psychrophilus | reverse complement strand
TAGAGAATTGTTATAAGAGCCAAACCCAAACCGATGGGCCACGGTGCTTCGCTGTCCTCAGCATGTTCCGAGCTGACAAAAAACTCGCGGTGCGTCTTGAACGAAAACAACATGCTCAGTCCGTAAGTAACGATGAGCAGTACCGCCAGTCCCACGCTCAGCTTCTGAGTGAAGGCATCCGTTGACGAGTCGACTTTGGCAACCAACGAAGGAATCAACAGTGCGATCGTAGCCAGGAAAAGCAACCCTGCTTGCATGCGGGCGTTGACCCGGTTGTATTCCTGCACGTGATGCTTAATTCCGCCGAGCAGAAACGATGCCCCCATTACGAACAATGTGTTGGTGACAATCGCTCCGGCTATAGATGCCTTCACCAGCATGTATTGCCCTGCGCTCAAAGCGGCCAGAGCAATAACCAATTCAGTCAGGTTTCCCAGCGTGGCGTTGAGCAACCCCCCGACTGTATCACCCGTCTTGGCCGCTACCGATTCGGTGGAGTGACTCAGCAGCGCGGCGAGTGGGACGATAGCCAGTACGGACAGAATAAAGAGCAGAGTGTGTGCTTCAGGACTGAGCTTATCGGCTATGAACACTGCGGGTACGAACGCCAGCAGCCAGAGCAAAGGATTGTGACGGATTTCTTTGAGCAGGAGATTCATGCCGCACCTGCTTTATGTAATATCATAATATTTTAGTCTCCTGACTGTTGAGTCGTGGTCACACCATTTTGATTGGTCTCGGACTTAACAGCTTTCCCTGACCATTACTGCAAACAGTCTTACCACGCGCATTCTTAACACAGTCAGCAAAAACGCCCGAAGTAAAAAATAGACACGCCAGTATTACTAATATTTTCATCATGATCTCCGACATTTCATATTTGTTTTAGAAAGGTCTCAGTGTAAACGCCGTAGGATCAGTTACTACTTCACCCGGTTTCCTGTTGGCAATTTGCACAAACTGCTTGGACCACTGGGCCATAATGCCCTTGGCTGGCCCGTACCAGGTCATACGAGTCAGATCGATGGGTCCGATATCCGCCATATTGCGATCGGCAAAGGTTGCAATGACCTCACCAGTTTGCAGATCGCGCAAACGGCCTTCGAACGCGGCTCTACGCTGGTTGACAGCGCCTGCCGCACTGCTTCCTCCAGGGACGGCCCAGCCAGCCGCATGTAATACCGGTGTTGACGGGTCTATTTCCACCAACGCAAGTTCCAAACGCAAAGCCTGAGTTTTATGTTGTGTCGGTGAGTCAATAACTTGAAAGCGTTGCTTGGGATCTGTTTTAAAATCCTTGACCACTTGATCATGAAAGTACACTGCAAGCTCTTCAATATCCTTTTTAACATCGCCAAACCAACTGGCCGAACTCATGTCATGAAGCCAATCCATTTTTAGCATATACTGGGTATTGACGGGGGCGACAACCAACTCCTGATAATTATTTGCGTCGAAGCCCGGTTTGATCCAGGCTCTCTGAAACGGTAAATAAGCTATTTTCGTATCACGTTCAGGCTGCTCAATAAAACCGGCGTTAGGCGCAGGCTCTATCGTCATCGCCTTTATGTCATTACTTCCTGACGTAAGAGCAGCACATCCCGAAAGCGTATTAATGACAAATAATAACAACGTAAAATCAGTAGAATACTTTTTTATTTTTTGATTATTTATTTTCAATTGTTTTCTCCGGATTAAATATTTAATTTATTGTTTTTCATGTGAGCCTCCACTGAAAATTCTGGCAACATAATATAAGTAAATATTTGTGCAGTTTCATCATCACCAGAGCTTGTGCTGACAGGTGATTCACTGGATAACTTCATTAAAGCGGCTAACTGGCTGAGCTATCGGGATACAATCATGTTGTGGAGCGCCGTTTCAGACTCACAAATTTCATCGTAACAAATGTAGCTTGGCACAGGCTCGGTCTTGTTGACCTGGACAGCTTTGCAACCTGTACTATATCGCTACGATCGACTTCTTACAGGGAAGTCAGAGAAGATTTTGGTGACCTCAAAGTTACCAACACATCGGTATATAAAAAAGCCCCATGAGGGGATTAAACTTATCGGGCTTTTGTATATAGTGGGCAGGATAGAATTCTCTAAACGCATTCCATCCTGCCAAACTGGCTATTTCGGTATCAAAGGAAGTTTAGAGCCTATAGCGACATCGCCAGCACCTTGTAAAAAGTTTTCAATTTGCAGGGCACGCGCCGCAATTGTTTTCGTAGTCGCTTTTGCTACTGCCGCGTAGTAATCACCGTCAAGTGCGATGCGCTTTTTACGAAATTCAATGGTACGTTTTGCAAGCTCACCCGCCTTGGCATCTGTTAATTTATCAACGTTATTCAAATAGTCCGTAATGATTGCTAAACGTTTGTCATTTAAAGCCTTCAACTTGGCGTTAAAAACATAATACACATTCAGAAACTTCTTCTCTTGCGCCGCATCCAATGCCAACGATTTCTTAACGAAATCCTCTTTATCCATTTCCAGAGCAAAGCGAAACATTTCCAGTTCATTACCGTTAGGAGTTGCTGCATTTTCTACTGTCGGAGCGGCTATTTTTTCAGCATGTGCAACGCCATTCATGGCAGAGAAACCAAAGCTTGATACAGCAAGAATGATCGCTAAATTTTTATATTTCATAAATTATTCCTAAAGTTATAAGTATCGTGAGATTAAATTATAGCTTAAAAGAATCAATATGTGCGTTAGGAAATGATTAAATAACTTACCCGTATAAAACTTGCCTCAACACCCGATGTTGGCCGACAATTAACATAACAGATTCAAGTGCTGGCTAAATCCTCACAGTAAATTGTGAATGAAAAACAGGCTGTGATTCCTGTTTTAAACGCAGAATTACGAATCCTTTTATTTTTAGGTCTGCTTCGGAAAAAGAGCAGTGAAAGCCCGGATAGCGGTTTTTTCTTCCGGAAAACTCTCGATGTGCAAGCTCTGTGTGGGAAATGCAAAGCGAACGCCATTGCTATCGGCCAAACGCAAGATGGCCAGTAAAATTTCCTGCCGTTTGATAAGTTCGGCAGACCTGTCAGGTACTTGGAGAAAAAAGTTGAGCAAGATATCCAGGCTATGAGCGCCAAACTCGTAGAGAAACACCTGGATATTGTCTTTACGGGTATCCGGATGGGTTTCAAGGATCTGCTTAACGCCTTCGATAAATCCCTCGATTTTTTCAACCGGTGTGTCGTAGGTAAGATTAAGAATGGTCTTGACCTGTCTGTATTCGCGCAGCTCCAAGTTATCAACGGTGCTATTGATGAGTTGGCTGCTCGGAATGGTAACGAGGGAATCGTAGAACGTACGGATTCTCGTGCTACGAAAGCCGACTTTCTCGACAATTCCCTCAATGTCTTTCAATTTGATCCAATGGCCAATGGCAAAGGGCTTTTCAAACATGATGATAAGGGAGCCCAACAAATTGGCAAGAGTTTGCTGCGCCGCCAAGGCAACCGCAAGACCACCAACGCCGAGACCGGCAATGACCGAATAAGCCGGCAGACCTATCCGGTCGGCTCCGGCAACGAGAATGGCAATTGCCACGATAACGGTTATAAGCCGAATCACCAGACGAATAAGCTGACTATCGATACTGCCGACCTGTAGCTTCTCCATGTCACTCAGGCACACTGCGACCGCACCGCCGGCCACCCAAACCGCCCAGGTGAAGGCGAGATAAAACAAGGCCCACAGCGACAAGGTAAACATTTCATAAACGCTGCCCGAAACCCGCAGTAATTGAGAAAAAATCAATACCGTCATCGACGTCACGACCATCAAGCTGACCGGTCGCAGTAAATTAGCCCATTGCCCGGAGGCCATAGTCTGACTTGCCCAGCAACGGCTGAGACGAAAACACAGAAGAACGAAGATGAAACTGATACCAAGAACGGCCACGATGCCAAACCAGCGCCATAACGGCTGATCAAGAAACGTGGTTCGAACCTTTTGCCGGGGGGCATCGATTAACCATCGAGGCGGGACGATTCGATATAATGCCAGAGCTACACCGGTTGGACTATACGAAGAGTAATCATTCCAGCCGACGGAGGCTCCGGGGTTATAGGGAAGATCTTTGATCATTGCATAAAACTCCGGGATACGGCTTAACGTTTCCGGGGTAAACAGATATTCTCCGATTCGCGGCCCCTTTTCGACCCGCTGAATCCGAATTTCGGAATTCGGGAGAGTCCAGCGCTTGAACTCGGACTTAGCCATCGCCTGAGTATCTGGAATCGACTCGATAGGCGGCAGATCAATACGGTCGATCACCTCCTTCAGCTGTATGGCGAGCTGCCGAGAGGATTCGCCGACCATGGCTGGAGGCAGTTCGCTTAAATCCAGTGTCCGTCGGGCCGACTCTTGGTAATTCATAGTTCTTTTGATGGTGGCCACCTCCTCCGGCGACAGGTAAAGTCTTGAGGAAGCTAAATAGGACTCTACCGTCCCGACGCCCTTCACATAGCCCTTGTTCATGAGTTCGAGGAAGCCCTTGAACGTAGACCTGGGACTGGAGGTGTCAATCGGTTTAAGCGGACTCTCTACGCCAGCGTCAACGGGAATCGCCCAAAGCTGAAGTATCCCTAACGCAAGGAACACAGCAACAAGGCGCAGCTTGGGTATGAATAATAATCGATAGAACTTGTTTATCATTTTCTTCAGATCCAGGGTGGTTTGTCGGCAACGGGATAGCGCATGAGCAGGGTTAAAGTATCAATATGAGGGCTGTATTGGTCATTTATTTTGCGATTTCCACAAAAAATTTGCACCGTTCACTAATGACTCTGGACGGATAAATTCCCCCTTACTTGGAAGGGTCTTAGTGTAATCGCTGTAGGATGGATTATCACATCGCTCGGCTTCCGGTTGACCATAGATTTTCAGATAAATAATATCCATGTTTATTACAAATTTAATTCCTGAAAGTCTATATTTGTAAGGACTACCGGGGCCGCTGATCCATGATCCCCTTGACTGGACTGGACTGGACCAGGCGAGTCAGATCCAGTGGGCGAGCATTTACCATGTCGCAGCCAGCCACATAAGCAGTGGGCAGTGACGGCATTTTTGATTTTGATCTGTTTAAGGTTTCTCGAAAGGAAAAACCCGCTTCCAGTCTTTTTTCATATCGACTACTGTCCAACCTTTCTTCGTGGCTTCATCAAGTGCGGTATCAAGACGACCAAAGTCGGCGTTACGGTCATAGGCATATTCGCGTTCGGCATCGGTGTGATGAACAAGCAGTGCAAAATGCGGGGCATTAGTCGCTGCTGTCCACTGTAGCATTTGCAAATCACCATCGGAATTACCGAATGCAGCTATTGGTCTGCGCCCAATAAATTGTTGAATGCCAACTGGCTTACCTTCATTGTCATCAACAAAATTGATTTCCGGCAGGCGCATCAATACCGGCTTACCATTAATCAGCTCATACTTATTTTTAACATTACTGCCGATAACCTGTTCAGGTGGAATACCATAAACTTTTTCTGTCCACGGACGCATAAATTCAACACCACCACCCGAAACAATATAAGTCTTGAAACCATTAGCACGAAGGTAGCTAAGTAGCTCCAACATGGGTTGATAAACCAGTTCGGTATAAGGCCGTTTAAATTTAGGATGCTTTGACAGTGCCAGCCAATATTTCGAAATTTGATTAAATTCTTCAACCGTCATGCCGGTGTGTGTGGCCATTATCATTTCCACCAAACCATGATCTCCACTCGCCATGACGCCCTTAATATCGTTAGCCAGTACCGATTTAAAAGGCTCGGTAGTTTTCCATTCGGGATGTTCTGGCGCTAGCGCCTGCACACGGTCGAGGGCAAAAGCCAGTTGGACATACATCGGCTGCTCGCACCACAAAGTCCCATCGTTATCGAAGGTAGCGATGCGTTCAGAGGGAGGCACAAAATCCTGGCCGCCTTTTTTGGTTACGCTTTTAACAAACTGCACAATGGCTGATTTTGTTGTACCATTATTCCAGGATGGCAGAGGGTCAATAGATCTGGCGTGAGCAACCACCGACAATGATAAAAATAAAAACCACAGGATACTGCGGCAGTAATAAAATGTTGGACGTTTGCTGGTTAATTGATTCATGTTGTTATCTTTATATAATAATTGCTTTGTATTTGTGATCAGATTTAGTTAATACAATTGTAAAGCAGTATGTAACGGGATACGCCCAACTCCTGTATTCTCCAAGGTTAGTGCTGTACCTGAACCAATGCCAAAGCTATTTGTTGACTAAACTCACTGAGTGATTTACTGAGTGCTTGAGCCACGCTGTTGTAACTTGGATCAGTCAATAGCTGTTTTATGTTGGCTTGACCATTACTGACTATGGTGTGGTTTTTTTCCTCCATGATTGCCCAATTTGCTTCAAGACTTACCGACTTGCCAAGTTGCGTATCAAAGCGGCTAATATCAACAATAACGCGATAATCAACGTCACCGTAAACACTCCAGGGATAGGCTCTTACAATGGCATTGGGTTGCAGCATTGCCACGTTTTTGGTTAACACGGCAATGATATTGCCTTTTAACGGTGCTGCCCATTGGTCAAATTCGGCCATTTGTACGCTGTTATTTTCGGTACGCGTAACAATCTGCCTGCGATCAAGCAAAGCGGGCAGCGACAGCGGCCCTATACCAATCAACGGTTTTTTTGCGATAACGGTACTACTGATGACAGGGCGCTGACTCTGGGATTCCAGAGTATAAAAACGAGTAACAGGATCCCCTGCACAAGCCGTTAACAGGCTGCTAATGCATAGCATGATAAAACCGTTTGAATGTTTAATTAGCATGTTGACTACTTCTCTTTTTTACCACGAATTAAAGAATCAGGATGTTCTTCCAGATAATCGGTTAGTTGCCTAACCGAACTTGCCGTTTGAGTCAGTTCTTGCAGTAATTGGTTAAGTTCGTACTGCGTAGTAGAGCCTGGTTCTAATGTTGTTAACACTTTTTGCGCTGAATTCATGGCTTTATCGGCAGATTGCAGGGTTTTATCAGCACTGCCCAATGTGCCGTCAGCAGTGACTAAAGTTTTGGTTGCAGCCTTTGATGTGCTCTGTAAAGATGCCAAGGTTTTGTTGATTTCGGTAGTCATTGCTTCCAATGGCAGTTTGGAAATCTTATCCATAATAGCTTGTGCAGAATCAACAATATGACTCATTGAGTTTGGCGTCGTCGGAAATTCCTGATAGCCCGTGTCATTCTGATGAAACTCGACTTTACTTTGTGGAAATATATCTAAAGCAACAAACAGCTGCCCTGTCAGCAGACTACCTGTTTGTAGTTGTGCACGTAAACCTTTTTCAATAAGATGCACTATATTATCTTTAACCGTCATGTTAGCCTGTTTATTCATGACTATAATCCGGTCCGGCTCTACTTCAACCACAACAGGAATAAGTATCTCTGCGGTTTTTCCATCTATTTCCAGGTTAATGTCAGTGACTCTACCAACCGGAATACCGCGTAATAAAACGGGCGCACCGACAGTTAAGCCGCGTACCGATTCACTAAAATACATAACAACTTTGACGGTTCTCTGATAAATCACTTGCGTGGATTGGTCATAATCGTCAAACAGTTGAAATGGCGTGTTTTCGGGCGCAACGTCCGCCGTTTTATCATCAGAGGAAGTACGAAAAGCAATGCCGCCACCCAATAACGCCGCTAAAGGCCCTGTCCGTAATTTAAAACCATCGGCACCCGCTGATAAATCAATGC
This sequence comes from Methylobacter psychrophilus, assembly GCF_025583945.1. GTDB lineage: Bacteria > Pseudomonadota > Gammaproteobacteria > Methylococcales > Methylomonadaceae > Methylobacter_C > Methylobacter_C psychrophilus. The sequence goes on along the minus strand of NZ_JAOEGU010000048.1, from coordinate 21,653 downwards.
CGCTATCTATCCAAAAGCGGGTATTTGTTCTTATAAATTGATCATAAGGCGCGTTAACAAAAACCGTTAATTTAATATTATCCGCATCTTTGGCTAAGGCATATTCGAGTACCTGCCCTACAGCGATACCATGAAAATTAATCTGTGTTCCAGGGCCCATCGAACCGAGATTAGTCGTCTCAAGTATAAATTTTTTGCCTTGCGCATTTGTTTCCAATACCGGGGGGTTGTTAAGCCCCTTAAAATGACGCTCTTTTTCTCCTTCTTCAGGCTTAATGGCGATATAAGCCCCAGACATCAGAGTGCCTAAACCGGATACCCCAGCTAAACCAATTTGTGGCTTTACTACCCAGAACTGCGTGTTGTTGGTTAAATACACACGGCTTTCTTTATCCATTTGTGCGGTGACTGAAATAGTTTTTAAATCTTTATTAATGACGATGTCGGAGACCTTACCAATTTCTACATCCAGATATTTTATTTTGGTTTTATCTATTTCCAAGCCATCCGCACTGCGAAATTCAATGGTAATTTCCGGCCCTTTTTCCGATACCGTTTTATAAATCAACCAAGCACTCACCAATAATGCACATATCGGTAATAACCAGATTAGCGGTAATTCCCGATTTTTATTGACAGCAGTATCTGTCACTTCGTAAGGGGGTTCGATAAAATCATTCATAGGTTTTTCTGGTTATCCCAAAGTAAGCGTGGATCAAAATTTTCGGCAGCGAACATCGTTAATATTACCACGGCAGCAAATGCAGTTGCCGCAGGACCTGCAATAATCTGTACTTCACCAAAATTAACTAAATCAACCAAAATGGAAATCATAAAAATATCCAGCATCGACCATCGTCCTACAAAAGCAATAATACGATACATCACCGTCCAGCGACGGGCATTGATTTGCCAGCGAAAATGCGTACAAAGCAACAATAAACCAATACCTATCAATTTTGATGAAGGTACGAGAATGCTCGCTACTAAAACCAACAGGCCGATGGGTATCATGCCACTATCGATTAATTCGACAATACCGCCGGCAATGGTATGTGGATCACCTGCGCCAAATTGGTTAACGGTCATGATGGGGAAAATGTTGGCTGGAATATACAGCAAAAAACTACTGAACAACAATGCGCTGGTACGTTGCAAACTATGCGGATGTCGTGCATGTAAATGACTGTTACAACGTGGACATGATAAAGATTGATTACCTGTTTTTACCAGATAACCACAATCGTGGCAGCGGATAAACCCTTGACTGAGCGCATTCGTTTTAGCTTGCATTGTTGTTTTCCTTACGTAATTGCTCGATGCGTTGCCAGAATAACCTGTTATCCAGATTGCTGGTTAGCAAGGTTGTTATGATGATTAAGGCGATAAAAGCATAAAGACCCCAGCCGAATTTAAGTGGGGCAATCGCCATAAGCTTAACGCAGGCAACAATGATGCCCAGCATATAGACCTCAAGCATAATCCATTCATCCAAATGGTACATCCAGCGCATCCAGGTCACTAAATACCGATTGGAGCGCTTAAAATAAAGGTGCCCGCTAATCAATAAGGATAAGCTGATATGAACTAATGGAAACATAATGCTCGCCAAAAACACGACAATGGCCACTGGCCACATATTTTCATTAAATAAAGCAATAACCCCGGACAACAATGTTCCCGTATTGGCATCGCCCAAAACGGTTATACCCATCATTGGTAATAACACACTGGGGAAAAATAATATAAACCCCGTAATAGACAGAGCAAAAGTACGCTCAATACTTTGTTTACGGGGGCGTGACAGTAACAAGCCGCAACGTGGACAATGGGCTTTTTCGCCGATTTTTAACTGAGCAGGTTTGAGCAATAAATCACACTCGGGACAGGCGTCGTAGTTTGTGCTATTCATATCTTTGGTAAAAGAATACGACAAATTGCGTTTCTATGGAGATTTATAAAAGTGAGCATGATATGACAAACCGGGATAGAGGGATAGCATAAAAAACTAACCACACGAGCCATAAGCACTAGCAAAACAAACGCAGCATAGAGTACAAGCCTTTTGCACTCTATGAATGACGCCTTGTCTGGCTAAGGAGAACGAGAAAAATTACCCGTTTAAAGCAGCCTGAATTTTAGCTTCATCTTCATGGGAAAGAGACGTTTTGAGAATGGTTCCGCCAGTACCTTTTAACTCTTCAAGAACTTTGTCGGGTGCGGCTGACGGGCTTCGCAGCAGAACGAACAGTGCCGAACTACCAGGTGTCAAGGTGGCACCGAGTTCCTCCATAAAATCATCATTAATTCCAACGTCAGTGAGAGCACCTGAAACCGCACCCGCCGATGCGCCGACGGCTAAACCCAAAAGCGGATTTAGAAATATCAAACCAATCAGTGAGCCCCAAAAACCTCCCGTTATCGCACCAGCAGACGTAAGATTAAAAGCCTGATGTAATTTCACTTTACCATTGTCATTTTTAACAACAACAACTGCATCTTCGAGATCCAGCAGATAATCACGTTGCAGTTTCCACAACTGGAGGCGGACTTCTTCTGCTTTATGTATATCTTGATAACCGACGACTATTAATGTGCTCATACCATTTCCTTAATTAATTTTTCGGATGCTATTGTGAACTTGCTGCAAGCTATAATAGCCTAAAAAAGGCCGTCACCTTATAAGATGACAGCCTTTTTTATCATTTAAAGACGACCGATTAAAGTTTTAATTTACTCTTCAATTTCGCCCAGAAAGATTCTTTTGGAGCCTTTTGGCACTCTTCTATCAGAACAGGAACCAGTGTTTCAGTATCAATAACTTCGATAATTACATTTTTGGCCTTGCCACCCTTGGTATGAGCAGCCGCTGCGATGATATACTGATGTTTAATGATATCATCAATGCCAATAAAATCCTCACAGGTTACTTTGCCTAGCGGTTTCTTCACGCTATCCGCTTTCAAAGTCTCCGTCTTGGGAGCATCAGTCGCAGAAACAAACCCTGAACCGGCAAACATAACAGTAGTGATAGCCATTGTAATAAGTCTGATATTCATATAGTTATACCTCTAGTCAGGTTAATTTTAAGATTTAGAATGACGTAATATTAACTCCACAGACATTGTTTTATTTTATATCCATCAAATGCATACACTATTTAATTTAATACAACGTGTATTCTTTTATGCCAAGAGCCTTACCAATACCCCGCCAAGGTCTGTTTGCTTTTTTCAGGTTAGGTGAGTTAACTCTTTAGGTTATATTAGCAATCGGATGTTAATCGCCTGACCTGAAAAAAGCTTCTTAGGTGATATCCGAGAATTAATAGTCCCAAGTGGCCCAGAATTTTTGTTTATTTACAACGACTGCAAGGACAGATATTCGCTCCTGCAAACTCTGCATTCACCACATCCCTGTGGATTATGCAGGAGCTACGTAGCCATGGATAGCGGAAGGTAGAATCGCGTCTGGAACAGCGATCGAGAGCACCAACAGTAGGCACCTTAAGAGACGCAGGAGCGGTTGCCGAGGCGAAAAAATAGGCACGTAGCTTGCTACGTAACTATTTTGACCGCCCAGTAAATGAATAATATACCCAGCAAGCTGGGTATATTATTCTCAGGAAATCACCTAAGTCCAAGATATTGTAAACATTTGGAGCGAAATTATAAATTCCGCTCCATTTGCTTATTCCTGAATTGACACGAGAATAGAAAGATTACCTTGATTATGGCGTTGCGGTACCCGAAGTCCAAGAAAATAGTCGGGTTGTCAGCAGTTCAGCCCAATGGTTAACAGCATTTTCCGCATCACCCCATTTCCACTGAAAACCGGCCTTAATCGAACCGCCACCGATCTGTTTATCTACTGCCAAGGCGAGCACCTCTCCCGAGACAGAATCGGTTATTTTAATCTCGCCCTGAGCTGCGCCAACGAACGGCATGGAACCGGTTGCCAGATACTTGAGATTAGCCAGCATATGCGCCTGCGGAACTATTATGGAAATACTGCGTAGTCCTGGCGTGGCTGATTCGGCATCGGTCAAGGCGACATCAAGTTTCATGACACCCGGCCCGGCTTGGTCGACAATCTGAAATTTCTGTCCGAGCTGCTCTTTAAATTGTTGCGAAGTATAGTTCACCAGCATCTGTTGATCAGCAGCGGACAGCTTTGAAGAGTCGCCGCCCCAGTAAGTTACTGGAGAAAGCAGGATTTTGTTGTACTGGCTCCATTTGGTAGTTGGATTAATGTAACGTAAACCCGCCTGTTCCTTGCCGCCGACGGTGAGCAGAGAACATTCGCTGGCAAGAAAAGCACAATTAACGCCAGATTGTTTAAGATCAACCTTTTGGGTAGTTGTACAGGCACTTAATGCCAACAGACAAAGAGCAATCAATGGGAGACCCACCCGAGCTTTTGTTTGAAATACTGAAGTAGTCGATTTAATGTTCATGGTTTTTTCCTTATGTTTAACTTAAGTTGGTTATTCGAAAAAATTACTTAATTCTTTACAAGAATTGACAAAAAACTTCTCCCTGCAAAATCTAAAGTAAACCGACAATTCTTGCGAACTGTCCATCCTGTTAATACTTCAATTAATGTTCTCCTTACCGGACTTTCATGGCTTCTTCGATCTTCGCTTTTACAACATCAAGTTTAAAGTCTGAGCCCCTTTTTGCAGCGGCGGATATTCAAGAGCCGTCGTAGCCAGCTTACCCACTTGCTGCTATACAAATACGGAGCGCCAAAACTCGTACTGAAACCATTGAAAGTAATTCTCTGCCCCGTTTAGTGTCCTATTTACAGGAAAGTCAAAGCGCCCGAAAGAATCCAGACGCAGATTCGTCAGGACCGGCGCATCCACATGCTCCTTACTGCCAATCCAGCCGCCGGGTTGGTCAATAAAACGATATTTGTAGTTATCGATACGCACGGCTCCTGACGTACCCCACAATAGAAGGTTTCGTGGCGATTAGACAGCCCTTTTCCGGTAATCAAGTCCAATTGGTTGTAGCCATCAAGATGCACTTTGTACTTGGTGTCACCGATTTTTTTGCCCTTTAACAACTCATCGATAATAGTTATCCTGACATCGTTGATATAAGAACCAATGGCTAACGACCGAGGTTAGCTCATTTAATAATAGCAGTGCATGAAGAATTTACGCTATTGACCTTTAGGCCTAGATCATTGAAAAAAAGTCGAAACAGACTATTCTTTTTAAAGATACCAAGAAGCATTACACGTTTAATATTCTGAAGGACAACTCAGGTGATTTCCTGAGAATAATATACCCAGCTTGCTGGTCTTTTTATTCATTTACTGCGTTGTCGAAATAGTTACGTAGCTAGCTACGCGCCTATTTTTTCGCGTTGTAAATAAACAAAAATCCTATGCCACTTGGGACTATTAATTCTTGGATATCACCTCGGCCCTTTACTACCAAGTCCAAATATCGATATGACATACAATCCTTTACTTATAAATAATCGATGTTAAGCCTCGCGAAGGCGGGATGAATCGGTTTCATCCCGCTTCACAATCTGCTAGTCATTGAGAGTCAAGATCAGATCAACCTATCGCTGGATAAGTTAGTTACAAGTAATGGTAAATATGAAAATGAATAAACATCGTAGCGAACCGGGTGGACTGTCAGGCGTAACCATGACAGGCGAATTATTTTATACGTTAGCACATGAGTTAAAACAGCCATTGACAGCAATTCTCAGTAATGCTCAGGCCGCACTGCATTTTTTACCACAGGACAACCCGGCTCTGGATGAAGTACGAGATATACTTAAAGATATTATCAACGAAAATAAACGCGCGAGTGAAGTGATTAACCGCTTACATCTGCTGCTTGGGAAGAAAGAAATACAACATCTGCCAGTTGATATAAACGAGCTGGTACAAGAAGTTTTGGCACTCATTAATGGCGATTTGGCTAATGGTCAAATAATCGTCAATACCAGTCTCACGCCAAATTTACCGGCCGTTATTGGCGATGGGGTACTGCTGCAACAAGTGCTTCTCAATCTATTATTAAATGGCTGCAATGCCTCGGTTGAGAATGATTGTCTCGAAGATCGCCAACTCCATATCCAGACACGACAAAACGGTGACTCTGTTCAAGTGTCAGTGACTGACCAAGGCCAAGGTATTGCACTGAATAACATGGATTATATTTTTGAGCCTTTCTTTACAACCCGATCACAAGGTATGGGATTGGGACTGGCCGTCTGCCGTACTATTATTAATGCCCACAATGGACATCTTTGGGCGACAAATAACACAGATTGTGGCGCGAGCTTTTATTTTACGCTACCGACCTATCAGAGAGAAAGTACATGACCCGTTCAATACCTACCGTGTTTATAGTTGACGATGATGCGTCGGTATTAAAAGCCCTTGAGCGACTGCTGAGATCAGTAGGACTCAATGCGACCACCTTTCTTACACCGCAAGAATTTTTCGACCAATACGATCAAAGTATTCCTGGTTGCCTGGTACTGGATATTGCCATGCCTGGTATAAACGGTCTTAAGATGCAGCAGGTGCTAGCTGATCAAGACTATACGTTACCGATTATTTTCCTTACCGGCCACGGCGATATTCGAATGAGTGTACAAGCGATAAAGCAGGGAGCAATTGATTTTCTGACCAAACCCGTCAATGATAGTATCTTGATTGCAGCCATACAAAGTGCCCTTGAGAAGGATCGCATAGCCAGAAAAATTTTTTCCGAACTAAGTGAACTCAGGCAACGCCTGGCAAAATTGACACCGCGTGAGCGAGAAGTTTTAAGCCATATTATTTCCGGAAAAATAAACAAGAAAATAGCCGCCGAACTGGGTACGGTGGAGAAGACAATCAAGGTTCACCGTGCACACCTGATGATGAAATTAAAAGTACATTCACTGGCCGAACTGGTGAAACTTGCCGAACGCTTAGGCGTTACTTCCTCGCCGATAGAATAAAAAATATCATTAATGATAACGACAAAACACAGCCCAATTATCCCTGGTAAAAAAGCTTATAAATACCCCCACCAATAACAACTAACGCGACTATTGTCCAGCCCAATCTATCCATATATTCACGCAATTTCGATTCAAATTTTGCACCACCAGCCGCCAACAACATTGCTACCAGAAAAAACCGCCCACCTCGGCCGATAATGGAGGCTATCACAAAAGGTAAAAAAACCATATTCATCGCACCTGCAGCAATAGTGAATACTTTATAAGGAATAGGCGAAAAACCGGCAACAAACACTGCCCAAAAGCCCCAATCTTTAAACCAGCTTTGAGCTATCAAATAACTATCCCAATAATGTGTAGTTTGTAGCCACGGCTCAATGCGATCAAACAAAAAGTAGCCAATCATATAACCGAATATACCGCCTAAAACAGAGGCGATAGTTGTCAATAAGGCAAAGCGAAAGGCTTTATCAGGCTGTGCCAGGGCCATGGGAGCCAACATTACATCCGGTGGTATCGGAAAAAATGACGACTCGGTAAAGCTTAATACAAACAAATATCTGGAGGCATGACGGTGCCTGGATAACTGCAAGATTTTGTCATACGATTTTTGAAACATGGTTATTCTTTTCCTGATAAAAAAGGTACAAAAGTAACTGCTTCCAGTTGCTCAATATCATAGCCGATGGTTGTGCGAGTAATCCGCTGTAAGATTTGCTGCCCACTGATACCGATAGGGATAACCATAACACCACCAATAGCTAACTGCTGTAACAACATTGGCGGAATTTCAGCCGCTGCTGCAGATACCAGAATACCGTCGAAGGGCGCATAATCGGGCCAACCCAAATGACCATCACTGTATAAATAGCTGATATTTTTAAGCTTTAAATCCCATAAATTGCTTTTGGCTTTTTTCTGTAGCGGCAGGATTCTTTCAATAGAATATACCTGATCAACTAAATTCGCCAAAATAGCGGTCTGATATCCACAGCCGGTGCCTATCTCAAGAACCTTACCTAAATGATCCGATGATCTCAACAACAATTCGGTCATTTTTGCGACAATATAAGGCTGGGAAATGGTTTGATTGTAACCGATGGGCAGCGCAGTATCCTCATAAGCTCTACTGGCCAAGGCTTCATCCATAAAAATATGCCGAGGGGTATCACGCATAATTTCCAGAACTTTTTCATTGTAGATACCCTGCCCCAACAAGCGTTTAATCATACGCTCACGTGTGCGTAAAGAAGTCATACCTATGCCTTGCAGGCTTAGCGTCATAACTCGCTCTCATTTGGCAACCATGCCTTTAACGCATTAATTCGCTCATACCAGGTTAAATCAATCTGCAAGGGAGTAACCGATACATAGCCGGCATTAATCGCATAAAAATCAGTCCCGGGGCCTGCATCCTGCTCGGCGCCCGGCGGTCCTACCCAATAAATAGTACGTCCACGGGGATCTTCGCTCTTGATTACCGGCTCTGATTTGTGACGTTGGCCCAGTCGCGTAGCCTGATAGCCTTTTAAATCAGCTATGGCGACATCCGGCACATTAACATTAAGAATTGTATCTTTTGGCAAAGGATTCTTAATCAGTTGCTTTAATAGTGTTACGGCAACCTCGGCAGCGGTATCAAAATGAATAGGATTACTGCCTACCAGTGATATGGCAATAGCCGGCAACCCTAAAAACCGCCCCTCGGTTGCCGCCGCAACAGTACCGGAATAAAGTACGTCATCACCCAGATTGGAACCATGGTTGATACCCGCAAAAACCATATCAGGCTCTTTGTCCAGAAAACCCGTTATTGCCAAATGCACACAATCGGTAGGCGTACCATCGACCTTAATAAAGCCGTTATCGGTTGTATAAGCGCGTAACGGCATTTCCAGCGTTAAGGAGTTACTCGCAGCACTGCGATTTCTATCAGGCGCAACTACTGATACTTTTGCATGTTTTCGCAAGGCATTGGCTAATACTGTAAGACCTTCAGCCAAATACCCATCATCATTACTTACCAAAATATGCATAATCATTCGCCCTGAAGCGCAATAAGCTATAAAATCGAACATCTTAGCAACAATACCTAACAAAATCAGCTTTCGTGGCAAAAAAAACGCTTACCTCAGAAGACCGGGACTTATTTCGCCAGACTATTGGTAAAGTCCACGCCGTTAATAGTGACAAGGTACTGTTAAATAAAGACAATAAACCCAAGCCTTACCCAAGACCCCTGATCATTGATGTCAACGGTCATTTGATCGACTCGGCAACAACAGATATAGAAAACGTCGGACTTGAAGACGCCTTAAGCTTTATCGCTCCGGGCTTGCAAAACAATGTCTTAAAAAAATTGCGACGCGGTTTTTTTGGTCTGGACGCTGAAATTGATCTGCATGGCTTAACCAGTAATGCTGCTAAACAGCAATTACTGCATTTTATGCATGACTGTGTCGACACGGGTTGCCGCTGTATACATATTGTTCACGGCAAAGGCTATCGCTCAGCTGACAACCACCCGGTTTTAAAAAACAACATCAACTTATGGCTAAGACAGCATAAAGATGTTCAGGCCTTTTGTTCTGCAGCACCCAAAGATGGGGGCACGGGCGCAGTGTTTGTATTATTGCAGTTGGGGGAAAAGTATAGCCGTTACAGTGAATCTGAATTATAGGGACGCTTCTCCATCATGCAATATGGCGGAGTTTGCACTCCCGTTGCCTGCATTTTGCGGCTACCAATTTAAAGTATAGATTTTCAGATAAATAATCTCGATACTGACGGATACCATCCCTTTGAGGGATGTTATCCTTACCGGCTAAGACCGCACGCAGAAAATACCTCCCCAGGATACGTCTAGTTCACACGTTCCAGTGTCACTGTCGGCATTCTCACGCGCGAGTGTAGGAACGATAGGTGGTGTCTTATTTATTACGAGCGGCCATAATCTTCGATCAGCTTCCAGTACTAACTTTTAATAAATTCCCTGTGGCAAAGTAGAACTTAATCATTTATTTCCAGGCGATAGCTATAGGTATTTATACGAATGGTTTATTTACCACCAAGACATTAAAATCCTTTTAAGTTGGAATGCCACTATTTAAGTTACCCAGCAGAGTTTCCATCAAAGGCAGGGGAAATATAAAACTTATCTTTGATATCTTCAGTTTAATTTTTTACCATAGCTAACGGATTGAATTAAAGTGATAAACCAATTAATTGATTTACAACAGCTAATTTGTATTCTTGATGAATCAGAAATTATTCAGACAAAAAGATATGACATCAATACATTAATTCATCTCATTCAACATGCAGACTTTGGCTTTGCAGCTATCATCGAGGAAGCGATAGGCGGAGGTACTTTACTTTACGAACAAAGCGGGCAATCAATTAATACACTCAAGCCTGATAATGCTTCCACCCCAGTTACTCTGGCTTTAAAACCTGCTGAAATCACCAAATATTTCCATCGACGTTGCAAATCCGGACCAGCATCCAGAGGCGGTTGATAAGAATTTATGCAAAAACCTCCGCTCCCTTTTTTTCAAAGAGGATTAACTGTCAAACTTATTACAACTCGATAATCTCACGTAATACTGATGTTGCATAACTGCCCGCCGGCAAAGTAAAACAAAGTTCTACTATACTGTCAGTAACAAACTGCCACTGTAACTCCTGCACATTAACCCGTAATGCACGCCGGTCTTTATCAACGCCAAAAGCAATCAAACCCTTTGCCAATTCAGGAGTTGCGTCGATAATAGCTTGCTCAAGGCTTAATGCATCACCTGACACACCATGATCACCTTTTCCCCATAACGCCCCCGTCGGATGCATATCTTTTATCTCCAATCGCCGAATAATTTCAGCATCAGGAAACTCCGATTTAAAACAGCTATGCGACAGGTCAAATTGGTAAGTATCACCCGCAACCGGTTGATCCCAGTTTTTACCGCTAACCCGACCCGCTAAAATCTGGTTGAACAAATATGAGCGTGCGGCAGATAAATACAAACTACGTTGCTCTCGCCCGACTTTGGTACCGGCAAACATTGCCAACGCTTTATTAACATTTTGACCTTCATTACCAAAGCGTTGAGACCCGTAATAATTAGCCATGCCGTTGGCTTTTATGGCATCCAACTGCTGAATGGTTTTATCTTTATCACCTTGCCAATCCCGAACTATCAGCGTAAAACTGTTGCCTGACAATACGCCCCGTTTTAATTTGCGGGCATGACGTACCGCCTGTAATACTTTCATACTGTCAGTTTCAAACTGCGACCAGTCCGGATCAGCTTTACCGGGCAACCAGACACTAAACCATTGTGTGGTAACCGCATGTCGATCTTTTAGCCCGGCGTAACTGACATCACGTTGCCTGACATTTGCAAATCTTGCTAGTTGCCTGGCGACATAATCGGTATTTTCTCCGGTCTTTTCTATTTGCAAAAAGGCATGTTCTCCGATACCGGATGGTTCAAAAGCCAAATTTTCTTTAACAATAAAGTCTTCGGGGATACTACGGATTTTACCGGAACCAGAAGGTTGACCATAAACGTAAGGCCATACCGGGATTTCAATAGTTTGCGTGTTTACAGTCATATTTTTTAAAATTTTCACATTCCTACTTACGAGCACGAGCGGTAAAACAAAAATTCCTTTTTACCTTTTACCTTTTACCTTTTACCTTTTACCTATATTATTTTTCAATCAAGACAATGGCTTGTACGGCAATGCCTTCTTTGCGGCCTTCAAAGCCTAATTTTTCTGTAGTGGTAGCTTTTACATTAATGCAATCAACATCCACGTTTAAATCATCGGCAATATTTTGGCACATGGCAACAATATGTGGTGCCATTTTAGGGGCTTGGGCAATGATAGTCATATCGGCATTAACCAGTTGATAGCCTTTATCCTGCACGATGCCGTAAACATGCCGCAACAAGACCCGGCTGTCCGCGCCTTTAAATTCAGGATCGGTATCAGGAAAGTGTTTGCCTATATCACCCAAAGCTGCCGCACCTAACAAAGCATCACAGAGCGCATGCAGTACCACATCACCATCGGAATGTGCTTCCAAACCTTGTTCATAATCTATTTTGACGCCGCCTAATATCACATCACCACCGTCTTTAAAACGGTGTACATCGTACCCCATGCCTACTCTAATCATTTTGATGCTCCATATAAAATTGCGCTAATGCCAAGTCTTCGGGTCGGGTAATTTTTATATTATCAGGACGACCTTCCACTATTTTTGGTTGCAAACCTTGTAATTCCAGGGCGCTGGCTTCGTCAGTAATGGCAGGATTGCCTTCTGCGGCTTCCAGTGCGCTTTTTAACAGGCCATAACGAAACATCTGCGGCGTTAAAGCCCGCCAGATATGACTTCTATCCAAGGTACCCAATATGCTGCTACCTTGAACATTTTTTAAGGTGTCATGTGACGATAAGGCAAGAATTCCGCCGACCTCATCATTTGCCAGCGTAGCAATTAGATGGTGTATATCCATTGCCGTTATACAAGGCCGTGCTGCATCATGTACCAACACCCAATCATTATCCGAGGCTAACGGACGTATTGATTTTAATGCAGAAAGCACGGAATCCGCACGTTCTTTCCCGCCCGCAGCAGTAATGATTTGTTCATGAGCCGAGACGTCAAGCTCGGGCCAAAAAGGATCTTCTTCAGAAATGGCGACGGCAACAGCAGTAAAAACCTTGGCATTTAACAAGCGCAGCAAGGTATGCTCAATGACTGTTTTACCGGCAAGCTCCAGATATTGTTTGGGGCGATCTGCATTCATACGCTTGCCAACACCGGCTGCCGGAACAACAGCCCAAAATTTTATTGAATCAGTCATGGGTGAAAATGGTTTTATAAAATAAGAGACTTTACTAACGGAATTCAGGAATGATGAGGTTAATTTAAATCGTTTTTTTCTACTTCGTGTTGATATTATCAAGATAACGTTATCTCGACCACCTCATCGTAAGTTTTATCAAATTTATCTTCTGTAGAAAGCGAATACATATTCAAAAACGTATTTATTAGTCCTATAAAAACAGTCGTAATACGAATACTACATGGAAATTATTTATCTGAAAAATATAGTAAATAATAACTATATTTTTATATACACTGTTGTTCCTGCTAAAAAATCGTTAGCAGAGCACTATGAGCAAGATAAGTCCGGGGAGGATACCCAAAATCAAGCCAACCACAATGGCGATGACTTCGCCTGTTGAGTAGTTACACCCAACTTTACCTATGTTTAAGTTAGCCGCCCTATCATTATCAAGCCCGGCAAGCATCATACCCGAGAACTCATCAGCGACCTCATCTGGGGTATCCGCTGCTTCAATGCGCGAACGTCCATCACTAAGACGGGTTTCAGCCAAACGTAAATCCTCGCTAAAAGGCATAACAATTCGGGCATTACTTAGTGCATCTATAGCATCGCTGGTAGGGGCAAGCGCCAAGATACGTGCTTCATCAACACTGCCTGCTGCTGAAATATCATCACGCAGGCGAATAAGCTCGGGGTTCTGTGCTGATCCGGTTGAACAGGTTGCCTGAACCAGATCCAGAGATTCTAAATTAGGCCAGCCAGCGGCTCCAGCTGTTTTCGTCAGCATAAAAACAACAATCGGTATGATTGCCACCATTTTTAAAAGCCATAAAATATTTTTACTGTTGAACAAAGTTTTTCTCCTTCACAGTCCAGGCAAATAGCCGACTCCATGATTTATAAATTAATGTAAAGTGTATCCAAGAATTAATATACCCAAGTGATGCAGGATTTTTTGTTCATTTACAACGACTGCAAGAATTAAGGGCAACGCAGTAGTAATTGTCCAGGCGGAAAAACAGACACGTATAGATTCTCGGATATATAATTTCGATGTTAATAACTACCATGCCTTCAAAGAAATGTATCTATATGATCTTACTGAGAGGTGAATTGGAAATTTAATTTCTGGAAATCTATATAAGGTTTTTTAATGATTATTACCTTAGCTTGACAGTATTGATAATTTTCTCAGGTACTAAAAAAACAAAAAGGCGTAAGGCTAAAAGTGCTTTTTTCACTGTTAGCCTTACGCCTTTAAGCTGGATTTAACTTCACTCAAGAACCTGAAAAAAAGTCTCGCCCTCTCTCATCATTCCTAACTCATCCCGTGCTCTTTCTTCCAAGGCTTCCTGTCCTTGTCTTAAGTCTACTACTTCAGCATAAAGCGCTTCATTACGCTCCCTTTTTTCTTCTACCTCTTCATTAAGGTCATCGAGTCGCTGTTGAAGTGTTGCTATCTCTTCAATACCGCCATCGCCATACCATAACCGGTATTGAAGCAAGGCAATAAGCAGAATAATAATTGACAGAAGAATTTTCATAATTTCAAAATTAAAAGGCATAAGGCTAAAAGGTATAACATGTTTTTCTTGCCTTATGCCGGTCATTTTAAGACTTAAATTTTTTAAAGCATTTTAAACGCGCTACGTCCTGCGTATCTTGCCAAACTGCCTAATTCTTCTTCAATTTTCATCAAACGATTGTATTTTGCAACGCGGTCAGAACGACTTAACGAACCGGTTTTAATTTGACCGGTACCCGTTGCTACCGCTAAATCTGCAATAGTAACGTCTTCAGTTTCGCCTGAACGATGTGACATAACTGCTGTATAAGACGCTTTATGAGCCATATCAATAGCCGCGAAAGTTTCAGTCAAGGTACCGATTTGATTAACTTTAATCAAAATGGAATTAGCGATATTTCTGTCAATACCTTTTTGTAAAATCTTGGGATTGGTCACAAACAAATCATCACCGACTAATTGAATGCGTCCACCCAATTTTTCAGTGATCAATTTCCAGCCGTCCCAATCATTTTCGTCAAAACCGTCTTCAATACTGATAATAGGGTAACGATCAACCCAATCAACAAAGAAATCAGCCATTTGTGCTGAACTGTAAGTTTTACTTTCAGACGCCAAATCATAAATTCCATCTGAATAATATTCAGATGCGGCAGCATCCAGACCCAAGTAAATATCCACACCCGGCTTATAACCAGCCAACTCAATAGCTTGCAGGATTACACTGATAGCTTCTTCGTTTGAAGAAAGATTAGGAGCAAAGCCACCTTCATCACCGACAGTAGTCGCCAAGCCTTTGGCTTTTAAAACTTTACTGAGGTTATGAAATACTTCTGCACCATAACGAATGGCTTCACGAAAAGACGGTGCACCAACAGGCAAGATCATAAACTCTTGTAAATCTACGCTGTTATCAGCATGTGAACCGCCGTTGATAATGTTCATCATCGGTACCGGTAAAATAAATTCACCGGATTTGTTCAAGTGGCGATATAAAGGTTGTCCGGCTTCTTTTGATGCAGCATGAGCCGCTGCCATAGAAACAGCCAACAGGGCATTGGCACCTAAACGGGCTTTAGTATCGGTGCCATCCAGAGCGATCATTACCTTATCCAGACCTTCCTGGTCATTGACGTCCAAACCGATAACGGCATCGCGAATCTCGGTTCTGACGTTATTAACAGCGTTTAGAACGCCTTTACCGAGGTAACGGGATTTATCGCCATCACGCAATTCGATTGCTTCACGTTCGCCTGTTGATGCACCGGAAGGTACCATTGCACTACCAACTACGCCGGAAGCCAAAACTACATCAGCTTCCAAAGTTGGATTACCGCGTGAATCTAAAATTTCTCTTGCACGAATCTCTACTATTGCGGCCATCATTTTTCCTATAGTGTTGTTTCTATCAGACTTTTAGCTTTTACGGCCTGATCGATAGTTAATAAAACTTCTAATAATTCTTGCATTCTGTACAGCGGCCAGGCATTTGGGCCATCACTTTTAGCTTCAGCAGGATTAGGATGAGTTTCCATAAATAATCCGGCAACGCCGACAGCAATCGCAGCTCTGGCCAACACGGGTACAAATTCACGCTGCCCACCTGAACTGGTGCCTTGTCCTCCAGGTAATTGTACAGAATGAGTGGCATCAAAAACTACCGGGCACTGGGTGTCTCTCATTACCGCTAAAGAGCGCATATCGGAAACCAGATTGTTATAACCAAAAGAAACTCCGCGCTCACAAACCATAATATGCTCGTTTCCTGTCGCTTTGGCTTTATTGGCCACATTAACCATATCCCATGGCGCAAGAAACTGGCCTTTTTTGATATTTACAGGGATGCCTTGCGAAGCCACTTGCTGAATAAAGTTGGTTTGTCGACACAGGAAAGCAGGTGTTTGCATGACATCTACCACGCTAGCCACTTCAGCCAGCGGCGTATCTTCATGAACATCAGTTAAAACCGGAACCCCGATTTGTTGCTTAACTTTTTCCAGTATTTTCAGTCCCGTCTCTATGCCCAAACCTCTGAAACTTTCGTGTGATGAGCGATTGGCTTTATCAAACGATGATTTGTAAATAAACGGTATATTTAGTGCCGTTGTTAATTCTTTAAGATAACCGGCGGTATCCAGTGCCAATTGCTCACTTTCAATCACACAAGGACCTGCAATCAGAAAAAATGGTTGATCTAATCCAACTTCAAAACCACATAATTTCATTGGGATTTTACCTTTTTATATTGAGCGGCTGCTATGACAAAACCAGAAAACAAGGGATGACCTTTTCTGGGTGTTGACGTAAATTCCGGATGAAACTGGCAGGCTAAAAACCAGGGATGATCCGGTAATTCGATAACTTCAACCAATCGTCCATCAATGGACTTGCCGGAAAAGCGTACGCCGGCTTTTTCCAGCTTTTCAATATACGAATTATTAAACTCATAACGATGGCGATGTCTTTCGGTAATAACATCTTTCTGATAAAGTTGAAAAGCCAATGAATCAGTTTGTAATCGGCATTTCTGACCACCCAAACGCATGGAACCACCCAAATCAGAATTTTGGTCACGCGTTTCGATTTGGCCGGTTTCATCAGCCCATTCGGTAATCAAACCAATAACTGGATGCGGTGATTTAGGCAAAAATTCTGTACTATGTGCGCCTTCCAAACCTGCCACATTTCGGGCAATCTCAATGACCGCTACCTGCATACCTAAACAAATACCCAGATAAGGAATTTTATTTTCACGGGCATAACGCACAGTGGCAATTTTACCTTCCACGCCACGCTCACCAAATCCGCCAGGCACCAGAATAGCATCAACATCTTTCAGCCGGGCAACACCTTCATCCTCAATTATTTCTGAATCAATATACTTAATATTAACTTTGGTCCGTGTACTAATACCAGCATGAATTAACGCTTCATTCAGTGATTTATAAGCATCAGAATGATCGACATACTTACCGACAATGGCAATAGTCACGTCATTGGCAGGATGGGTCAGCGCCTCAACGACTGTTTTCCATTGTGTTAAATCTGCAGGTGGCGCATCTATTCGCAACTTGTTAACGACAATATCATCCAAACCTTGCTCGTGTAATAACAACGGAATTCGATAAATCGTGTCTGCATCAATCGCAGAAATAACCGCTTTTTCTTCCACATTGGTAAATAAGGCAATTTTGCGACGCTCGGCTAGCGGAACCGGCAGCTCTGAACGACAAATCAAAATATCAGGCTGGATACCTATAGTGCGAAGCTCTTTAACTGAATGCTGGGTAGGCTTGGTTTTAATTTCGCCCGCAGAACGAATATAAGGCACCAGTGTTAAATGAATAAACAGCGATCTTTCAGAACCCAGTTCAAAACGCATTTGCCGGATGGCTTCCATAAATGGCAAGGATTCAATATCACCGACAGTGCCACCGACTTCGATTAAGGCAACGTCTGTGCCTTCGGCACTAAGATAAACCCGGCGCTTTATTTCGTCGGTAATGTGCGGAATAACCTGAACGGTAGCGCCTAAATATTCACCTTTACGCTCTCTACGTAAAACACTGTCATAAACCTGACCAGCAGTGAAATTATTCTTTTTGGCCATGGTGGTTTTAAGAAACCGTTCATAATGGCCTAAATCCAGATCAGTTTCTGCACCATCTTCAGTAACAAATACTTCACCATGTTGAAAGGGGCTCATAGTGCCCGGATCAAGATTGATATAAGGATCCAGCTTGGTCATAGTAACCTTGAGACCGCGAGCCTCAAGAATGGCGGCAAGCGACGATGCAGCAATGCCCTTGCCTAGCGATGAAACAACACCGCCGGTAATGAAAATGTATTTTGTCATTGAGAAGGTATGGAATTCAGAAGATAACTGATAACAGTTTAAATAAATCCCGTCTATTTTAATCGACAATGCACGGATAGTCATTGTCTTTATTCAGGCAACATCAAAATATGCCAGATCCAATCATGACAACGAATGGCCTCTATTAGCGAAAAGCTGGCATCAATGGACTGATCTAAATCGGCAAATTAGTATCAAGTTGAATTGAAACTGCATTTTGCAACCATCAGCTCAAGCTTGGCATTACACACACTACTTTCAACCATCTTTTTGTAAGAACAAACTAATACAGTCCTGCGCTTGTTCACTATAAAAATCTGCGCTTATCCACAAATCACCAACAGCAGCCAGCTTATCATCAAGATAAACCAGAGGTATTGCGTCCCTTTCCCAGGGTGGAATACCCGCTTCCTGAAACAATTTTTTCAAGGTATGACGGCCTTGACGCCCTGGCAAAGATATTTTTTCCCCGCCACTGCGAGCCCTGACAATAATGGTTGCTTTCTGCCACTGTTCTCGATCTATACCCACTGAGGATAACTGCCAAAACAAGGTTTGATTTACAGATACCCTAAATGAGGTTTGTTCTGCTGACCAGATATTTTCACGGACTATTTCCGGGGTAACGATTTTAAGACAATACAACTTGTCCCGATAACGACGCACGCAATAACCTTGTCCTGATAGCTCAGGCTCACGATCTTCTCTTGCCGAAATAACATCAGCCTGTAAGCGTTCAATAAACGCTTGCGCCGGCATTTTTAAGCTTAGCTTTTTAAACCATTGCCTGATAACAAGTGCTTGCTGCGTAGTTTTGCAAGACGTTAACTGACGGATACAAAGTGTCTTGTCGACTTCATTAAAAACTCCACGAAATAACGTTTCAGCATGCTCAGAGACCACAACCTGAGCATCAGCACAATGTCTGGCCGATCGTGCAACTGTTTTATCGCAAGCAGGCCAACGCTCTTTTAACAAAGGTAACACTGCATTACGCAAAAAATTGCGATCGTAATCGTTACTGAGATTACTGGGATCATTAACCCAGCTTAATGCATGTTTTTGCGCATAATCATCTATAGCCGACTTTGCAACATTGAGCAAAGGTCTAAGCATAAGACCCCGACCAAAAGCAGCGCTTTCAGGCATTGCCGATAATCCACGCAAACCACTACCACGAAACAATTGCAACAAGACCGTTTCCAGCTGATCATCCCGGTGTTGCGCAACCATCAGTACATCATCTGCATCAATTAATGACTTTAAAGCCGTGTAACGGGCATTTCTGGCAGCTTCTTCAGGACTTTCGCCCTGAATTGAAAGAGCATTAACACGTAATACCTTAAAGCCAACACCCAGACTTTCTGCCGTTTTTTTACAATGTCTTGCCCAGGATTCTGCTTCCGCCTGCAAGCCATGATGTACATAAACGGCAATGATCCTGTCTTTAATAGTTGTTATAGATGCACACAAATGCAATAACACATGAGAGTCTACCCCACCGCTATAGCCGATATAAATATGTGCAGGGTTGTTATCTTGATTTAACGCTGATGTTATAGAATGTGCTGAAAGCAACTCTGTCATGTGTGTTGTTGAAGAGGAGTTGTGTAGATTAATTATTAAACCACCAAGAACACGATGCTATTACCTTGGATGTTTTTTCGTGTCTTCGTGGTTTTATAATTTAAATTGATTGGTATGAAGTGGTAACTCGAGCAATCGTTATTTTTTAAATAAATTTTTGATTACAGGCCAGCCATTCGTTAACCATTGTTCTTTTACAAAGCCAATTGTCGGTTTAATCTTACTTGCAACCGTCTTAAGAGCGGTCCATATCCGATCGGCAATTGATGCTTCAGGGCTATCACGCCATTGTAAATAACGCGACCCAAAGCCGTTAATAAACACTGGCTTAAACAGCCACATTTCCAAAATAGAGGTGACCCACATAAACATAAACGAAATACCCATACCCATACCGGCAAAAATAACCAACCAGGCAAACATGGGATGAATTTTAGTTAACCACCATGACATGATGTCAGCAACAAGGAATATATAAGGCATACCGATGGCAATACACTTATATTGTGTTGTGGTAGTTTCCGCAAAACTAAAAATCAGGCCAACAAACATGAAAATAAAACTGATGCCGAACATATGAACATGAGAAACTCGTGTTAGCGATGCGAAGGTAGCACCGGTATCTTGAGTCGTATAAGCTTTCAATCCCTCAAATTCGGTAAAGTCTGGTACGCCGGAAGCTTCTTTGTTATGACACATAACACAACGGGTCTCGATTATTTTTTCAATACCGTCAATTTTATAATCATCGGCATCTGCCCCGGCTCTGACCCACTCCATAATTTTGAAACGCTCATCATCCGGCGCATTGGCTTTCATGGCACCATTCAACTGAGTTTCCAACACGGTACCAGAACGGTTACCATAATAGCTATAAACAATATCATTTACAGACAAGCCAAATTTACCATCAGCCATACCATGGGTAAACAATATCTGAATTAATGCAAAAAGATACCCTATACCTACGGTACACAGATATCCGGTAAACAATACCTTAATAGGGGCATCGTGATCTTTTAAAGGTGTGAATTTTGGAGTCATAATTTTATATAGTTTAAATGTACGATAGGACCATTACGAAGTAATAAGTTTACTGTAGTACCAAACAGAACCAATAATTCTGAAAGTAATACTGGTTAAAACATTATAACCCGACTTTATTAAGTATTTATTTCTACTGTCAATTAACTATACTCTCTTTCTCATGCTATTTTCCTGTATTGCCTTGACTTTACTGTCTTAGTAGACGGATGCCGGGCAAAACCAAAATAATAGTGTCTCAATAATAATCATTTCATCAAAGCGCATAAGCCTTTGTAAAAACACTAACAGATACAAAAATTAACAGTAATTTTTACACCAGTATAAATATTGATTGATTAAAATAGCCGGTCAAAATCATTAATTAATCTAAATCACCCATTATTTACTTGGCTATTGCCCTCTATAAAACTTACCCTAAAAAGTAAAATGGTCAATAAAAAAGCACTGTCATATTGAAAAAACTACATTATTAGAAGCCTGACGTTCGTTTTTTTTACTAACCTTCAGCGATACTATCACTTATCAATAATCGACGCGATGGATTGATTATTCCTTGCATCGACAATATGTAAATCAAATAACCGAAACATAACGAACAAAAATTGTTGGCTATACACCAACAATAAAAAAATATAAGAATCTCAGAATATTATTTATACTTTTCCCTAGGTTCTGTTGACGTTTCACCAATCCGGTAGAATAAGCCATTTTGAATGAAATGAAGCGGATAAAATTAAGTGATGAAGAGTGGACTCGTATTTTGGCAAGCTTAAAAAAATTGCCTGGAGTTC
>NZ_JAOEGU010000047.1 GCF_025583945.1 Methylobacter psychrophilus | reverse complement strand
CCGATGCAAAATTTTCAGGATTGCCAAAGATGTTTATCGGGGCAAACACAAGCATTACTCTTTGACATGGAATTTAGTGGCTGCTCTTGTTAACTTACGCTATGGCTGTATTTAGGAAAGATGTCTATTGTTGTTAAACATGGTTATCTTGATGCTACGCAGAGGGCATCGGGATAAGGGCGGCTTTAGTATTTTGTGATCAAACAGCATTGGTGGATTACCTTAGCTCTTTATCAAAGTGACATAGATTATTGAATAGATTAAGCCTATGTGATTTCATTACTCTTGCTTTGTTAGTCCGCAGCCATCGACATACCGGTAAACGTTTGGCAATAAGCCAAGTCAGCACAAATAGCATATTAATGCATTTGTTATTAGAGAAGCTTGAAGATAAAAAAGTCATATTGGCTAACGATGCGATAAGAGGAATTTTTGATAAATGTTATGTTTAATATAAGCAATAATCGCACCAAATTTATTATTGATTATTATCAAATTGTTAGATAAAATGCAGAAGTTTTTTTTAAAAACTGTGTCATATAACACGGTATAAATGTGTTATATGACATAGCTTTTAAAGACGTGCCGTGGTGTACTCGTACCGAAGGGGTACATGGAGAGCATGCAAAACCGGGGGAGACCCTTTTAGAGTTTTTCTATAGTATGGGTTTAGCAGGTTTAATGATTACGCGAATCAAAAGAATACAAAATTTTATTGCCAGCTAACGCGATAAGCCATTTGGCCTGATTACCATGAATGGCAATTGTTTATTATCCGTAGGGAGATTGTCAAAGATCTTTATATAAGAGCGTGGGGCACATTCTTTGTTTCTCTTAATGACAGCTTAGTATTAGTGACCTGCCACATAATGTAAATTCGCGACCGTCTCTTGATGGCCGTCAACTGCCTGACAGCTTAAAACCAACAAGCTCTCAGAATAGTTTGGTTTTACCCGTCTTTTTTATACTATTTTTTCAAAATACTGGACAATAAACTGTATACTTCGATTGCCTCTAAACTCATTAATATCGAGCTTGTAAGCGGTTCTTATTTGTCTTAATCCCAGCCAATGCTCCGGCTGATCAACAAAAAATGCGATCGCATCGATGACCAGATCGCCACCAGGTTTTCTTAATACCAGTTTAAGATGGCGCTGGCCAACAATACGCGCCTGAATCACATCAAATATGCCGTCAAAAACAGGTTCTGGAAACTCTTGTCCCCAGGTTGCTGAATGCTGTAATAAATCAGCGATTTCAAGCGTCATTTCCTGCTCGGTCAATTCACCATCGGACAATATTTTTTGTTCCAAATCAACATTAGCCAAACGTTTGCTGACCATTTCATCAAAAGCTAGGGCAAAAGCAGGATAGTCATGCATATTTAAGCTTAAACCTGCCGCCATGGCATGGCCGCCAAATTTACTGAGTAGCTTAGGGTGGACTGCGGCAATATCGCTTAATACATCACGAATATGTACACCTGGAATAGAGCGTGCGGAACCTTTTATCAAATCTTTACCGGCAGGAGCAAAGGCAATCACCGGCCGATGTACGCGATCTTTTATGCGTGAGGCTAAAATACCGATAACGCCTTGATGCCAATTGCTGTCAAATAAACAGACACCTGCCGGTAAATGATGCTCATCAAGCGCTTTCATGTCAGTTAAATAAGCCATTGCCTCATGTTTCATAACAGCTTCAACTTCACGTCGGTCATTATTCAACTGATCAAGTTGAAGCGCGATGTCTTTTGCAAGGGCAGGATCATCCGTTAATAAACATTGAATACCTAAGGACATATCATCCATGCGTCCCGCTGCATTTAAGCGGGGGCCCACTGAAAAACCCAAATCCGATGAGACTAGGGTTTGAGGATTTTTCCCCGAGACTTCAATAAGTGCCTGTAAGCCTGGATGGCAATGCCCGGTGCGAATCCTCATTAAGCCCTGATGTACCAGAATGCGGTTAATACGTTCCAACGCAACGACATCAGCAACAGTACCCAAAGCAACGTAATCTAATAATTGGGCAAGATTAGGTTCTGGCAGTTGTTTTTTCTCAAACCAGTTTTGTTCCCTTAACCGGCTTCTCAAAGCCATTAATACATAAAATATAACTCCGACGCCGGCCAGTGCTCCGCTGGGAAATTTATCATCCGGTAGATTTGGGTTAACGATGGCATCAGCGGCGGGAAGCTCAAGCCCGGGTAGATGATGATCCGTTACCAGCACTTTTATACCGGCATCTGTTGCAGATTTTACACCGTCAATACTGGATATACCGTTATCAACGGTGATAATTACATCAGGAGTTTGCAGTTTAACCAATTCGACAATTTCGGGAGTCAAACCGTAGCCATATTCAAAACGATTAGGGACGACAAAGGACACCTGCCCTGCCCCCAGTAACTGCAAGCCTTTGATAGCGACAGCGCAACTGGTTGCCCCGTCAGCATCAAAATCGGCAACAATACAAATTCGTTGCTGCTCATTGATGGCTGTTATCAAATGGGTAACCATGGCTTCCATACCCGATAACAGCCATGGTGAAGGGAGTTTTGACAGAGTTCTGTCCAATTCTGTTTCTGAAGTGATCCCGCGAGCTAAAAACAGGCGTTTTAACAGAGGGTGAATGGTCCCTTCAAGTGAACTGTTTTTTTTAGCTGTACGGGATACTATGTTTTTTTTTACGCCTTGGTAATACATTCAGTATCCAATCAAAACCAGTGAACTTAAATTTAAGTAACCAATAACAAATAAATCGCCACAGATTCACTGATTAAATCTATTTATAATCAGTGAATCTGTGGCGATTTTTGCAGAGGTTATTATTGGTGACTTAGCTTATAAAAGGCTGAACATTAATTGACTGAGTTCTGATATTTGACAGTAAAATCATTTAAATGAGATAGGACAACCGGCAAGTCTTCAGCTTTTTCCGGGCTAAAGGCATTGACGCCGACACGCGACAAATAAAAGACCTGATCATTCATATAATGGCCTGTTGCTCTAATTTCGCCATGATAGTCATAACGCTCTCTGAGTAGCCAGGCATGAGAAAATAAGCGGCCATCAGCAAAGTCGGGGAAATCCAATTCAATCAATTGCAGACTGTTCAAATCGGCAGCAATATCATCAACAGAATCGGCAGGCCCAAGCCTTACTCCGATGTTGCCATCATGAGCCAATAATTTTGCTTTGTCTTGTTGCCACCGAGCTAATGAAACACTGATGTTACCGGCGGATAACTCGGCATCATCGGTAACATAATTCCAGATATCATCAATAATTTGTCTGTCTTTAATTAATTGCATAGACTTGCTCCTTGAAGGGGGTAATGCCAACACGATTTACCATGTCCAGGAATGATTCATCTTCCAGGCGATGCTCAATATAAACTTCCAGAATCGTGGTAATTGCTTTGGTTACCTGATCTTTGGCAACCGCAGGCCCCAATCTTTCGCCTATTGCCGCGTTATTTTCAGAAGAACCGCCCAAAGTTAATTGATACCACTCAGTGCCCTTTTTATCAACGCCCAATATGCCAATATGCCCGACACTTTGATGCGCACAACCATTCATACAGCCAGACATATTGATTTTTAAATCGCCGATATCGTGAATGTAATCCATGTCATCAAGCGCTTCATTGATTTCTTTCGCAACGCCAATAGAGCCGGCATTGGCAAGAGAGCAAAAATCCAGTCCCGGGCAGCAAATCATATCAGTGACCGTGCCAATATTAGGCGTAGCCAATTTCAATAACTCTAATTGTTGCCATAAGACAAATAGGTCAGCCTGTTTTACATCAGCCAGAATCAGATTCTGTCTATGAGTGCTTCTAATCTCTCCAAAACTGTATTTGTCGGCAAGATCAGCAACAGCATCAAGTTGCACATCAGTCATATCTCCAGGCGGTGAATCAGGTGCCTTTAAGGACAAGAATGCAGCGCGATAGCCGGAGATTTTATGATCTGCAGTATTGTATTTAACCCACGTTGCAAACGCTTTGTTTTCGTCTTGCTGTTGACTAAAGCTGGTATCCCGGGCTGCATCAGTGTCGTAGGCAGGCGCAACAAATTGGGCTTTCATGCCATTAATGCGCTCATTATCAAGTTCGTTATTATCCCTAATAAGAAGCCATTCTTTCTCAACTAATGTAGAGAATTTTTCGAGTCCGGACTCTTTGACCAGAATTTTTATACGCGCTTTATATTTGTTATCACGACGCCCGAATAAATTATAAATGCGCAGTACTGCTTCCAGATAAGATAGCAGGTGCTTTTTTTCCAAATACGGTTTAATGACTTGCCCTATAACGGGGGTACGGCCTAAACCGCCACCGACCATCACTTTAAAACCAATTTCACCGGCAGCGTTTTTTACCAGATGCAGACCTATATCATGAAATTGCGTCGCTGCACGGTCATGTAAAGCGCCACTAACAGCTATTTTAAATTTACGTGGCAAGTAGTCAAACTCAGGATGTAACGTAGTCCACTGACGAATGATTTCACAATAAGGACGCGGATCTTCAATCTCGTCGATACAAACCCCTGCCAAGTGATCAGAGGTAGTATTTCTCATACAGTTACCACTGGTTTGGATGGCATGCATTTGTACGCTGGCCAACTCGGCCAAAATATCAGGAACTTCTTCTAATTTTGGCCAGTTAAACTGGATATTTTGCCGGGTAGTGAAATGACAATAATTTTTGTCATAAGTACGGGCAACATGTGCTATTTTGCGTAACTGTTTCGAATTAAAAAGACCGTAAGGCCCGGCAATTCTGAGCATGGGAGCATGAGTTTGAATATAAAGGCCATTTCGCAGGCGTAAGGCCCGATATTGATCTTCAGACATTTCCTTTTTCAAAAACTGTTCGGTTTGTCTTCTAAATTGAGCTACCCGTTCGTCAACGAGGATTTGGTCGTTATCGTTATACTGATACATAGATGAGCGTTTAATCTACCTTTCTGAGGAAAAATTATGATACGTAATCATATACTGTGAGTCATAAAATGACAAAATATATTAGTTGGTGATAAAATTAAGAGTTAAAAATTTAATGTTGTTTACTAACTATAAAACTTAAGAAGGGGGATATTTTCGTGCGATTTTTATTAATATTGTTATCGGTATTGCTGGTGCCTCAAATGGCAATGGCAGGTGGTTTTGAAAGTCTTGGAATGACAGGGACCGAGCGCGGTATTTATACCGTTTTGATTTTTGTTATCGCTTACGGTTTTGTTATGACCGAAGAGTTTACGCATATGCGTAAATCCAAACCGGTTATTCTTGCAGCGGGTATTATCTGGGCGCACGCTGCAATTTTAGCGTCACAAAAAGGTGTTTCAGTTGAAGCCATGCACGAGGCTTTTGAATACAATTTGAAAGAATATGCCGAATTAATGTTATTTTTATTAGTCGCTATGACTTATATCAATGCAATGGCAGAACGCAATGTATTTGAAGCGTTACGTTCCTGGTTGGTAAGAAAGCAGTTTGGCTATCGTAAATTATTTTTGATCACGGGCGTCATTACTTTCTTTTTATCGGCAGTCGCTGATAATCTGACGGCAGCATTATTAGTTGGCGCAGTCGTTATGGCCGTTGGCGCTGATAATGAAAAATTTGTCAGTATTGGTTTTGTAAACCTGGTGGTTGCTGCCAATGCTGGCGGTGCTTTCTGTCCTTTTGGCGATATTACGACATTAATGGTTTGGCAAGCAGGTTATGCCGAATTCTTTGATTTCTTTAAACTGTTTATCCCTTCCGTTGTTAACTATGCGGTACCTGCGGCAGTTATGTATTTTGCCGTACCCGATGAGCAACCTAAAGTAACTTCCGAGGCTGCCGTTCAGTTAAAACCAGGTGCAATTCAAATTTGTGTGTTATTTTTGTTAACCATCGTTACTGCAGTCAGCTTTAAACAAGGTCTGCATTTGCCACCCTTTATGGGCATGATGGTTGGTCTTTCAGTATTGATGCTTTATGGCTTCTTTTTGAAAAAACATTTTTACGTTGAAGGCGAAAAAGGTTTTGATGTTTTTGATAAAGTACGTCATGCAGAATGGGATACTTTGTTGTTTTTCTTCGGTGTAGTATTTGCCGTTGGTGGTTTAGGTTATATCGGTTATCTTGAGTTATTATCAGGTGCCATGTATGACGGTTTGGGTGCGACTACTGCCAACATCCTGGTGGGTATAATTTCTGCGATTGTTGATAACATTCCCGTTATGTTTGCGGTATTGAATATGAATGTGGATATGGATCTGTATCAGTGGTTATTGGTAACATTAACTGCCGGTGTCGGTGGCTCCTTGTTATCTGTTGGTTCGGCAGCGGGTGTCGCGTTAATGGGACAATCCAATCATAAATACACGTTTTTTAGTCACTTAAAATGGACGCCTGCAATTGCGGCTGGTTACGCAGCCAGTATATTTGCTCATTATTTAGTTAATGGTTAATTAGTGTTAAAGCACCTCACGAACTGTGAGGTGCTGTTGTTCTGATAAGGTCGATGGCGTCGAATTAGCTAAAGACCTTTTCTATTGGTTTTTAGCCAAATCAAACTTGCTAAACAGTGTCTTTTTTAATCTCCCTCAGTATTACTTTCTAATTAATTTTTCAAATTTACTACGAAGACACGAAATTTTTACTTCGTATCTTCGTAGTAAATTTATTTCAATAAACAAAGCTTGTAATTTATAGGTGTCCAGTGAGCGATAACACAAACATCATGCGGGTACTGCTCAACAAGCGCATGCTCATTTGCATATTCACGGGCTTTAGCTCGGGTCTACCCCTGTATATTTTGATTGCTCTGTTGCCTGCGTGGTTACGTTCAGAAGGCGTAAATCTTAAGGCAATAGGCTTATTTGCACTGATTCAACTGCCGTTTACCTGGAAATTTCTTTGGGCTCCCCTATTTGATCGCTATATTCCACCACTCGGACGTCGGCGCGGCTGGCTTTTTATATCGCAACTGGCATTATTACTATCCATTCCCGCATTTGGTGCACTTCATCCTGGTCTGGATTTATGGACAATAGCTTATTTGGCTGGCGTGGTCGCATTTTTTAGTGCTTCACAAGACATTGTGTTGGATGCTTATCGACGTGAGTTGTTACTGGATACCGAACTGGGTTTGGGTAATGCCATACACGTTAATGCTTACAAAATTGCCGGCCTTATTCCTGGTTCCCTGTCACTTATTTTGGCAGATTATTTACCATGGAATAGTGTATTTATTATTACTGCCTTGTTTATGTTGCCAGGCATTGCCATGACCCTTTTTGTGAGTGAGCCAGCACTTAAAAATGGTGGACCTAAAACACTGAAGGCTGCAGTAGTAGAGCCTTTTCAAGAGTTTATTAATCGTAATGGCATTAAATCAGCCTGCATTGTGCTTGCTTTCATCTTTTTTTATAAGCTGGGCGATAGTATGGCGACGGCATTGGCAACACCGTTTTATCTTGATATGGGTTTTAGTAAAACTGAAATCGGACTGATTGCCAAAAACGCCGGTTTATGGCCAAGTGTCATTGGTGGATTACTCGGTGGTGTATGGATGATAAAGCTGGGTATTAATCGTGCTCTGTGGATTTTTGGTTTGGTGCAGATGGTTGCTATTTTAGGCTTTGCCTGGCTTGCAACAGTTGGTCACAGCTTGCCATGGTTGGCTATGACCATCGGTATTGAAGCTTTGGGCGTAGGCTTGGGCACTGCGGCTTTTGTGGCTTTTATTGCCCACACCACGCACCCTCTTTACACGGCAACCCAATTTGCTTTATTCACCAGCTTGGCAGCGGTTCCACGCACCTTTGCCAATGCCGCTACCGGTTATTTGGTTGAATGGTTGGGCTGGGTAACTTTTTTTCTGTTTTGCTTTGCTATAGCGATTCCTGGGATGTTGCTTTTGCTTAAAGTCGCACCTTGGAATGAAGTAAGCAAGCCAACGGGTACTGAATAACACCTGATATAAAAATATATTCTCGATCAATTAATTTTTTAATGCAATATCAAGTGAGCTGGTTTTACAGATCATAGTCCATAATTAACGGCGCATGATCAGAGAAACGGTCATCTTTGTAAATAGATGTGGCAGTAACTTTATCTTTTAAATTGGTACTAATTATTTGATAATCGATACGCCACCCTACATTTTTTGCCCACGCTTGGCCTCTATTTGACCACCAAGTGTATTGTTCTGCTTCCTGATTAATAAGTCTGAACGCATCCGACCACTCATCATTTACAAATAACTCATCCAGCCAGGCTCTTTCTTCGGGCAAAAAGCCCGAGTTCTTTTTGTTTCCACGCCAGTTTTTTAAGTCAATTTCTTTATGAGCAATATTCCAGTCGCCACAAATGATGTAGTCACGGTTATTTTGTGCACATCTTTGTAAATAAGGCATAAAACGCTCCATGAAACTAAATTTAAAAGCTTGCCTTGTTTCTCCTGAAGAACCGGAAGGTAGATAAATCGAAATTACACTTAAGTTACCAAATTGCGCTTCAATAAAACGGCCTTCAGCATCGGTATCAGTCCAGCCTAACCCATTAATAATTTTATCGGGTTGTTTCCTGCAATAAAGTGCCACACCACTGTAGCCTTTTTTCTCGGCGTCATGATAAAAACAGTGGTATCCCTGTGGATAAAAAGGCTTGCTGTCAAGTTGGTGTATTTGTGCTTTTGTTTCTTGCAGGCAAATAATATCGGCATCTTGCTGTTGCATCCAGGTAAAAAAACCTTTACGCTCTGCTGCACGAATGCCGTTGGCATTTAAAGTAATCACACGCATAAAGTTAACAAGGGTTGCCAATTGCTAATGAAAAACGTATTATACGGGGTTCTTTAATATGTATGTAGTCTCTTTGTAGGTAAAGTGTAAGTAATATGAAACCAGAAATTCATCCAGAATATAAACAAATTACTGTGACCTGTGGTTGTGGTAATACATTTACAACCGGTTCTGTATTAGGTAAGGATTTGCAGGTAGAGGTTTGTTCTGCATGCCATCCTTTTTATACAGGCAAGCAACGCGTTGTTGATACAGCGGGTCGTGTTGATAAATTCCGTAAAAAATACGGAAAATAAGAAAATCTCTCGCTTTAAAGTTTCGCTTATAGTTCAAATGTTTTTAAAAAGAGCGTGTACTATCAAAATAGTCGTGATCGAATGTAAAAGTACTTACTTATATGCGGATAATGAGCAGAATTACACCGTACATCAACTATTTTCAACGAATAGTTGATGTACGTGGTTATCTATTTTCTATAGAACTAAAGCATTAGACTGTCTCGCTGATGTACTATGTCTATTTATATGATTGTAGTCACATTAAATGCTTAATAAACTATCCTCCTTGCATAATAATTGTTAACAAGCTTTATAGCCCTTAATTTAATAATTTCCATTAAATTACTTCATCAATTTTAGCGTAGTAGCCTCCAATATCTTTTAAAAAGATATTTATTCTCATTACACTTCTTCTCTACAGTCAATAGAGTTTCTATTATCAAAGAATATAAATAAGTTGGTATTATTGGCAAATAATCTTAATTTATTTGATATAAAGTAAATACCAAAATAAAAACTTTTTAAGCTCGCCTATAGTGCATTAAACTAATACTATGAAAAATAAGTTTTATAAGGCGTAGATCACATCAATAATCAAGTTCTTAAAGGCGCATTATGAGCTGGTTTAATCGGAAAAAAAATACTGTTCTTGGTATTGATATCAGTGCGGCGGCTGTAAAGTTACTGGAATTGAGCAAAACAGGTACTCGCTACAAAGTGGAAAGTTTTGCTGTAGTACCATTACATCAAGATGCTCTTATTGATAAAAATATTGCGAATGTTACTATCATTTCAGAAGCAATAAAAACTGCTTTAATACAGTCTGGATCAAAAGTAAGTGAAGCAATGGTTGCTGTTTCAGGATCTGCTGTTATGACAAAAATCATAACGATGCCATTCTCATTGACTGAAAATGAAATGGAAGAACAAATCATGATTGAAGCAGATCAATATGTGCCCTATTCTCTTGAAGAAATTAATTTTGATTTTGAAGTACAAGGGATTAATGACAACAATCCTGAAATGGTCAATGTCCTACTAGTCGCATCCAGAAAAGAAAATGTTGATGACCGAGTTGAAGCGTTATTAAAAGCGGGATTAAAAACCAGTATTGTCGATGTTGAATCTTTTGCTATGGAAAATGCTTTTGCATTATTATCCGCCCATTTTGTAAGCTCAACAGAGCCTCAAACTGTTGCCATTGCAGACATAGGATCGGTCATGGCAACATTAACTGTTTTACATGATGGCAATATTGTATACACACATGAACACGGTTTTGGCGGTAAGCAACTAACCGAAGAAATTCAGCGCCGATACGGGTTTTCTTACGCAGAAGCCGGCTTGGCAAAAAAACAGGGCGGTTTACCGGACAACTATATAGTCGATGTACTTAACCCATTTAAAAAATCAATGGTTCAGCACATTCAAAGATCACTGCAATTTTATGTATCCTCAAGTGCAAATAAAAGTATTGACAGCATTGTTCTGGCTGGAGGTTGCGCTTTAATACCGGGTATTGACAAATTAGTTGAAAACAACTTGGGAGTACCTGTCTATATAGCCAACCCTTTTATAAATATGACTCTATCGCATAAAATAAAGCCTGATTTTTTAAGTAACAATGCGCCATCAATGATGATTGCTTGTGGGTTGGCATTAAGAGGCTTTGATTAATGACAAAAATTAATCTACTACCTTGGCGGAAAGAGTTATTAAAAAAGAAACAACATGAATTTTTTAACGCCATAGTCTTATCGGTTCTGGCTGGTTTTATTATACTTGGTACGATTCATACCTATATCGAAGGCTTGAATACCTACCAAGAACAAAGAAATCAATTACTATCAAACGAAATCATCGTATTAAATAAAAAAATTATCGACATCAGGAGTATTGAAGAAAAAAAAAAGAAATTGTTGGCTAAAATAGATCTTATTCAAAAGCTACAAGAAAGCCGTCCGGAAATTGTGCATCTGTTTGATGAAATCCCCAAGATGACACCGGATGGTATTTTCCTGACTAAATTTTCTCAATCCGGGTCAGAATTGATATTTGAAGGAAAATCACAATCAAATGCTCGTGTTTCTGCCTTTATGAGAGCAATAGAAGCATCGCCTTGGCTACAAACTCCAGGGCTGACTGTAATTCAATCGTCAGACAAGTCGTTGCCTGATAAAGATGATATTGAACAATTAAGTGATTTTACGCTACATGCCACGCAAGAAAAAATAACCCCGTAACTGAAAACAAAGGTATTTATGAACCTGTCGGAAATTGATTGGGATATTAAAGCAATAGGCACATGGACATTACCCGTTAAAGCGGCAATATTGTTATTTGTTTGTTCTGTGGTTATCGGTGTAGGGATTTATTTTGACACGCTAGACCAATTAACAAGACTTAAAAGTGCAGAGCAAAATGAACTGGCTTTAAAGCGTGAATTTGAAGATAAACAAAAAAAAGCCGTCAACCTTCCGGACTTTCAAGATCAATTAACACAAATTGAAACATCATTGGATGAAATGATCAGGCAAATGCCGACAGAAGACGAACTTGCCAACCTGCTTGTTGATATTTCACAAACAGGATTGGCAAGTGGTTTACAATTTAAGCTATTTAAGCCGGAAACCCCTATTCTAAAAGACTTTTATTCAGAGTTACCGATCAAGATACAGGTTACCGGAAAATATGAAGAACTTGGCTTGTTTGTCAGTGGTTTAGCAGCCTTACCAAGAATTGTCACACTACACGATGTCAATATTGTGCCTGAAGGAAAAGATGGCAGTCTATTGATGACTGCAGTAGTAAAAACTTATAACGAGGGAGATGTGGCTTCTGTAACAGGCACAGGCGCCAAGAAAAAAAGAGATCGAAAGTAGTGTTAAAATCTAAATTGCTTTGTATATGCCCGAGCCGCTATTTTTTAAAAATAGCTTGTCTGTTTTTTTCGCTTTGTTTGGGAGGTTGTGGCGGTGATGATTTTTCTGACTTAAAGCAATATATTTCAAAAATCAAGTCTGAACCTAAAGGGGCAATACCCCCATTACCTGAAATTAAAGTTGTTGAAACTTTTATGTTTAACCCTAAAGGCCTGCGAGATCCATTTAAACCACTGATTCAGCCTGAACAAAAAAATGCTTTGGCGGAGTTATCGACTGGTGGTGGTATAAAGCCCGATATCACCCGTCGTAAAGAAGAGCTTGAGGCATTTCCTTTGGAAGTTTTAAAAATGGTGGGTACTATTTCCATAAAATCAAACTTATGGGGATTGATAAAAGCAGATGATGGCACGATTCATAGAGTTCAGGTTGGCAACTACATGGGTAATAATTACGGCAAAATCATACGCATAAGTCTTGATAAAATCGAACTCATGGAAATAGTTGCTGATAAACAAGGATCATGGCGTGAGCAACAAACATCACTCACGTTAACAGAGTAACTTTGAGGATAAAAATTGAATACTATGGAATGTGCACGCTATAATTTCGAAAAATTCATACGTCAAAAAAAGCTTTCCGGGTATAGCCGAAAGACTCAGGATAATCCCTGTTACTGTTTTTATTTGATACACGTATTACCAGAGCAGGATTGGCTATCATGTTGAACAAAATTGAGCGTCCATTAGGTATCGGCATAGGCTTGGGCTTATTTTTGTTTATGGTGCAAATTATGCCGGTAAGAGCCGGTGACTTGGCGCTTACCGGCGTCAACTTCGCTCTATTGGCAGGCAATAAGTTACAAATACAACTTGAAATGAATGGTGCTGCTGTCAAACCTGAAGTATTTCAAACTGATAATCCGGCACGAATTGCTCTCGATTTTTCTGGCATTAAAAACGCACTTAATAAAAAGATGATTCCGGTAAACCAGGGCGTGGCAAATAGTATTTATATAGCGGAAGCGGCAGATAGATTGCGTGTCGTCGTTAATCTAAATGAATCAATACCCTTTGAAACCAAAATAGTTGGCAATAAAGTCTTATTAACTTTAACGCCCACAAAGACAATGGCTCCTGCCAGCGTAATTCCTATAACTGAAAAACCCAAAATACCGGTTACTACAACAAATCCCAATTCAGTCGTGGCATCGTTAATTCCCGAGCAGATTATTAGTGGGTTTGATTTTAAACGCGGTGATAAGGGTGAAGCACGCATAATCGTCTCTTTGGCCAACCCCAATACTGTCGTTAACTCGAAACAGGAAGGGGGGAAAGTAGTGATTAATCTTTTAAACACCCGTTTACCTGAAAACATGGCAAAAAGATTGGATGTATCCGAGTTTGCAACGCCGATCAAGTTTATTGATACGACATCATCAATCCGGCAAACCACGATTACTGTCACGCCGCAAAATGATCTCTACGATTATTCACTGTTTCAATCTGAAGGTTTATTGACGATCGAATTTCGACCGTTAAGCACAGAAGAAAAAGAAGCCTTGGATAAAACACGGGTAAAATATATCGGTGATCGATTATCTTTAAACTTTCAGGAAATTGAAATACGTAGTGTTATTGCTATTCTTGCCGAATTTACCGGACAAAATGTGGTTGCAGGTGATGATGTAAGCGGAACTATTACCTTAAAACTGGATGATGTACCTTGGGATGAAGCCTTGGATTTCATTATGATGACCAAAGGACTGGAAAAATTTGAATCAGGTACTGTCACGTTAATTGCACCTGTGGGAAAAATTAAGGATTATAAAGAACAGCAACAAGAAACGGCAGCAGTAATCGAGCAACTAGATCCACTGGTGACTGAATATATCAAAATAAATTATGCCCGGGCTGAAAATTTTAGAAATTTGTTAAACGGGCTTGATACTGGGGCATTTGGATCATGTGGAATTCCTAAAACAACGGGATCTGTAGGATCTATGTCTAGCGGGCAAGCCACTGGGCAAGCATCAGGACAATCACAAGGTGCTGGATTTCAAGCCCAAGCTCAAGGGCAAGGATCTGGTAAAACAAATTTTTCCAATCAAATGATAAATAAGGATGATCAATTTGCCATGCTCTCTTCTCGTGGAACTGCAGTAGTTGATGCAAGAACCAACACCCTGATTGTCCGCGAAACTTCAAAACGCCTCGAAGAAGCAAAAAAACTAATCCGTAAACTTGATGTACCGGTTCGTCAGGTGATGATTGAATCGAGAATAGTTATTGCCAGTAGCAGTTTCGCACAGGAGTTGGGGGTCAGATTTGGAGTAGCAGGAAACAATGTTAAATTTGGAACCAGTTCAGGAACAGTAGGCTCCGCCAATCCAGTGGGTGGTACAGTAGGCAGTATCAATGGTACCGCTATTGTTAACGATGCCTTGGTAGATCTGGCCGCTGCAGGCATTGTCGGTAGTCCTCCGGCGGCATTAGGGATGACCCTGGCCAGAGGTGCCGATTACGTGCTTAATCTGGAGTTATCCGCTTTGCAAGATCAAGGTAGAGGCGAACTGGTTTCTAATCCAAGAGTCATGACGACTGATCGCTGTAACGCAAAAATTAAACAAGGCAAGCAAATCCCTTATCAAAGTTCAAGTGCCAATACAGGAACCAATACCCAATTTGTTGATGCCTTACTGGAACTTGATGTGCTACCGCAAATAACGCCTAGTGGCAGTATTTCCATGACCTTGAATATTACCAAAGATGAGCCGGAAGTAGTCGTTATCGGCCAACCACCTATTACAAAAAGGCAAGTTGAAACCACGGTACAAGTGATGGATGGAGAGACGGTTGTATTAGGCGGGGTCTTTGAAGGTACACTATTAAATAACACAAGTTCAGTACCTTTTTTTGCGGATTTACCAGGTATAGGTTTTTTGTTTAAGAAAACCTACAAACAAGATGATAAAAAGGAATTATTGATTTTTATTACCCCAAAAATTATTAAAGATAATGCTGCAAGCAATTGATAGTTTCTACTTATAGTAAAAAGGGGGGATAATCCTCCCCTTTTTTTATGTTTTAATCTTATAATACAATACGGAATTGAAAAATCAGGTTAATGCCAATTGATAGATTACCTATGGCAGACGCAAAATTTTTTTTACCTGGCGATATAAGCATAGGTTTATATCGGGTTTTAATAGTGAACTGCGTTGCCTTAAAATTTCAATCCATATCCTGATTTCATTGATTGATTGAATGATAATTCATTGATAGATAACTCTCTCAATAGGTTTAATTTTTCATGAATAAAGCGATATTTAATAACGATAGCCCTTCTCCCAGGACTATCAAATCTTAATAGCCCCTCTTAAAAGGGGAGATTTTAAATCAGCACGGTATTTTGATGACAAGATCAGAAAATATATATTTAGTTGGCCTTATGGGTGCCGGAAAAACCACGATAGGTCGTCAGTTGGCAAAATCACTGACTGTGCCTTTTTACGATAGTGATAAAGCCATTGAAGAAAGCACAGGAGTAGACATTCCCACTATTTTTGAATTTGAAGGGGAAGAAGGCTTTAGGGATCGTGAACAAAAAATGATTCAGCAATTGACCGAGCTCGAAGGCATTGTATTAGCCACCGGTGGCGGTGCCATTTTACGTGAAGAAAACCGTCGTTTATTAAAAGAAAATGGTTTTATTGTCTATTTGCAATGTTCAGTAGAAAGGATATTGGAGCGGACACGTAGAGATACACAGCGGCCTTTGTTGAAAACAGATAACCCTAAAGAGCGTATAGAAAATTTATTCGCACAGCGTGAGCATCTTTATTTATCCTGTGCTGACTTCATAATTGATACCGGCGTTATGCAAAGCAAAGCTGTTGTTAGCAGTATCCTTGAAGAATATAGATCCGCTAACCGTTAACTCAGATGAAAAAATTACTGGTAGAATTGGGTAACCGCAGTTACCCAATTTATATAGGCTCGGATTTATTAAATCAAGCAGAACTATACACACAACATATTAAAGCTCGCCAGGTTATTGTTGTAACCAATACAACCATTGCCCCATTGTATCTGGATAAGGTTTTAAAAAACTTATGTAAATTTGATGTTGAAACAGTCATATTGCCAGATGGCGAACAATTTAAAACATTAGAAACTGTTTCGCGTATTTTTGATAAATTATTGCTTGGTAAATTTAGTCGTAATGCAACATTGATCGCTTTAGGCGGCGGCGTGATTGGCGACATGGGTGGCTTTGCGGCGGCCTGTTACCAACGGGGTATTGCTTTTTTGCAAATACCCACTACCTTGCTGGCGCAAGTAGATTCTTCAGTAGGTGGAAAAACCGGAGTTAATCACCCGTTGGGTAAGAACATGATTGGTGCTTTTTATCAGCCTCAATGTGTTATTGCCGATGCCGATGTTTTGGATACGTTGGATGATCGGCAATTATCAGCGGGGTTGGCTGAAGTTATAAAATATGGCTTAATCAGGGATATTGAATTTTTTGAGTGGCTGGAAAATAATATTAATGCTCTATTGGCCAGAGACAAACAAGCTTTGGCTTATGCCATTGAGCGGTCATGTCTTAATAAAGCCGAGATTGTCTCTGAAGATGAAACTGAAACCGGCGTTAGAGCGACATTAAATTTAGGCCATACTTTTGGCCATGCCATTGAAACCGGTGCAGGTTACGGCACTTATCTTCATGGCGAAGCGATTGCGATAGGGACCTGCCAGGCTGCGGATCTTTCCAGAAGAAAAGGCTGGTTAAATGATGGCGATGTTGAAAGAATCATTAGTTTGTTTAAAAAATGCAACTTACCTGTCAATCCACCGAAACAACTCGATTCGGATCTGTTTTTAGAGTTGATGGCCGTTGACAAAAAGAATGTTAATGGTCAAATCAGGCTCATTTTATTAACAAAAATAGGGGCTGCCACGTTACCTATTGATGTCGATAAAACATTATTAATACAGACACTTAATACCTATGGTAGATAATGATACCGTTACGTATCATGAAAAAAAATCATTGATTGATCAGCAGTCTAGGGTTTTTCACTCCTTAATCACTCAGGAGCGAACTCAAAAGCTGGAATTAGTCATTCACCTACTGTCCAATTCAAATCAAGCCCTTGTTGTTTGCGGTCCGTCAGGTATCGGTAAATCAACATTACTAAGCGTATTGCAAGAACGCAAGCTTGATTCATGGCTGTATTGTCCAATCCTGGGCAATACAACATTAAGTATCGAAAAGATTCATGAACATATAGTCAGCGTTATTACCGATAATAAGTCCAGGCAAAAAAACCAGAGTTTATCAGGCGCTTTTGCTCTACTTGAAAATCAACATAAAAAAATAATTTTAATCATTGATGAAGCCGGATATTTAAAGCCAGGTCTGATCAATACACTGATTAGCTATGTAAAAGAACAGCCTGCTTTACACGTTATTTTTGTGCTGACACATGATGACTTGTCTATAAAAAACAGCTCGGATAGTGCCATTGATGATTGTCACTTAATTGAAATACCGCCCTTGTCAGAAAAACAATGCGGTGATTTTTTACAGTATCTGGCTATAAAACCCCGTTCACCCATAGCATTTAATGACATTAGTGATGCCATGATAGAAAATGTTTATCTGGAAACACACGGTATTCCGGGCAGAATTATTGGTAACTTACCGGGGTTAAAAAATACCGGCGAAAATAATAATTCCTTATGGATTCTTATTGCTGGTGTGCTGGGACTAATTATTTTAGCCCTAGGTATTCAGTGGTTTAGTTCTTCTGAATATAACAGTAAACCATTATTGGCAACACCTTCGAATACTCAGGAATCAGTTGACATTAAAAAATAAGTTGTAGAATAAACAGCTTATCCAAACCGGCATTTTTCAATTGCAGACTATTTTAAACCTTTATAAAAAAACCTAATGACAGCATTAAATAACGACATCTTTATCAGAGCTCTTTTAAAACAACCTGTTGATCGTACACCGGTATGGATGATGCGTCAGGCAGGAAGATATTTACCGGAATACAGAAAACTCAGGGAGCAAGCAGGTAGTTTTTTAAATCTGTGTACCAATCCGGAGTTAGCCTGTGAAGCGACCATGCAACCTCTGCGGCGCTTTGATTTTGATGCCGCTATTTTATTCTCGGATATATTAACCATTCCTGATGCTATGGGATTAGGGCTTTATTTCACTGAAGGTGAAGGCCCCCGATTTAAATACCCTGTAAAAACAGCTGCAGATATTAAAAAATTGCCCATTCCTGATCCGGATATTGATTTGCGTTATGTGGTTGATGCCGTTCGATTAATCAGGAAAACATTACAAGGCAGTGTACCGTTAATCGGTTTTTCAGGAAGCCCCTGGACCTTGGCAACTTATATGGTTGAAGGTGGCAGCAGCAAAAGCTTTCAAAAAGTTAAAGGTTTGATGTATGAACAACCCAAGCTACTACATGCCATGCTGGATAAGCTGGCACAATCGGTAGCAGCTTACCTGAATGCCCAGATCGAAGCCGGTGCCCAGGCGGTTATGTTGTTTGATACTTGGGGCGGGATGTTGACATCTGAGGATTATATTGAATTTTCATTATATTACGCCAAACAAATTAAAGCCTTACTTAAAACAGATGTCGACGGACAACAAATCCCTACCATTTTATTTACCAAAGGTGGCGGACTTTGGCTGGAAGCCATGACTGATGCAGGTTATGACGCGTTGGGTCTGGATTGGCAAACAGATTTACAAAAAGCACGTGCCAGAGTCGGTGACCAAGTTGCTTTGCAGGGTAATATGGATCCGGTCGCACTTTATGCACAGCCAGAAATTATTTCTGAAAAAGTAAAAACCGTTTTACAAAAATACGGTTCCGGTTCCGGACATGTTTTTAATTTGGGTCATGGTATTTTACCGGACATTAATCCTGATCATGTTAAAGCCATGGTTGATGCGGTACATAAATACAGTCCTGCTTATCATCAATAATCACTACAAAAGGTACCTATGAAAATATTAAATAATTTACTGGTCATGACTTTGCTGATTTTTAATACGGGTATTAAGGCCGACGTTACTGATGCCGGCAAACCAATTGATATTGTGGTTTATAGAAGTCCAAGCTGTGAATGCTGTGGCAAGTGGCTGGAACATCTGAAAAAAAATAATTTTACTGTTAACGACGTCGTCACTGATGATGTCCAGGCAATAAAGACAAAATATGGTGTTTCAGGGTCGATGGCTTCGTGTCACACGGCAGTAGTCAATGGTTATGTTGTTGAAGGTCATGTACCTGCTAATGACATCATGACTCTATTAAAAACCAAACCAAAATTAGC
Source organism: Methylobacter psychrophilus (assembly GCF_025583945.1). Taxonomy (GTDB): domain Bacteria; phylum Pseudomonadota; class Gammaproteobacteria; order Methylococcales; family Methylomonadaceae; genus Methylobacter_C; species Methylobacter_C psychrophilus. The sequence goes on along the minus strand of NZ_JAOEGU010000047.1, from coordinate 10,919 downwards.
CGGCATTGCTGTTCCTGGAATGCCCAAAGGGACTCCCGGAATGGAAATGGGCGACAATAAAGATTCCTATAAAGTGATGAGTTTCGATAAAGAAAATCACTATGAAGTTTTTAACAGCTATCAGGGAACGCAGTAAGTGAATCAATTAATATTTTTTGTTGGTTGTAAGTGATTAAATTATTGGTGATTTTAATCATCTAAATTAAACAGCCAGAGAGAAAAATTTCTTGAACAGTCATATCATCAAGAAACGGGAAAAAAGAGTACTCGGCAACATAACAAAACTTAACGGGGTGGTGTTGATTTAACTTGTTTCCAGTTGCTCCGACAGTCTTTAATATAAGGATAATAACCCTCAGGATAGTTGCAGTAATACCAATAATTTTCCGGATATTGTTGTGCAACCGGAGGTTGTTGGATATAGACCTGTGGCGTTACCGGAACAGTGATTACAGTCGGCGGATAATAAGGGGCTTGCCTGCGCTGATAAGGGTAAATCGGTGCCTTGAAATAAAAACCTAAATTACCATAATGGTTTCTGTGACCATATCCTCCCTGCCCCGCTCTGCCATAACATCTGCTACCATATCCACGATGATACCTTCCACCGCCATGGCCTCGATCTCTTGACCATACAATGTTACTGGTTACCAATCCAATCAGGACGATAACCAAACAGGCTACTGTAATTTTTTCATAAATAGATTTTCAGATAAATAATTTCGATGTTGACAGATACCATCCCTTGAAGGGCATAGGTATCTACACAAGTCCTACAGCTCCTTCTCCAAAGGGAGAGCGAAGCGAGGGTTCCAGGTTGGGATTAGGGGAATGTAACTGATTGATTTTACTCACCTCGGCAATTGCACCTGCATTGCTCTACCTCCTGCATCCGTGCAGTCGTCACCCCAGCCCTCTCCAACAAGAGAGGGGGCTTGGCGATTCTGCAACTCATTGTTTTTATTATAAAGTTGTGTAGATAGCTATGCTTCAAGGGATGTTATCTGTGTGAGCTTATAATGATATGAATTAGAAGTTTAATTTCTGAAAATCTATAGGAACCGATAATGCCCGCGATGAAGAAGTTAAAACCAAACATTGCCGCTCAAATATCGCGGGTATGGCCCGCTCCTACAGTGATATTTAGCCTATGATCGCTGAAAATATTGGAAACGGAGCGACAGCGAAGTGAAGATTTTTAGTCCGCGATAGCCGCGCGTGTTTTCACGAAGCGTAGCGTAGTGGAAATGCAGGCTTTACGAAACGGCGTTAAGTCATTTGGAACCTCGTTTCACCCCCTTGTTAGGTTGAAATGAGGTGACGAGGACGAATCGAGGCAGCCGAAGGCATTGGCGGTTGCGTAATTTTTTGCTTATTTTTCTAGCAGGAAGCCCGGGGGAATCTTTCGCAAAAATAGCTACTCCCTTGATTGCTTGCCTATCTGTTACTGCATACATTATTGGATTTAAGCTAAAAAAATTTTCCACTCTATCAGAAGCTATCTTTAAAAAAGGTATATTTAGGGGATAAAAACTTACTTATAATAAAGTTTCTATTATCAAGTAATATAAAATTTTAAAACGTAGCACTGATAAAATCACTCTGTACGCAAAGCTTCCAACGGCTCCAATTTGGCCGCTTTTATTGCCGGAATAACACCGGCGACAATGCCAATAAGCAATGACACCATAAAAGCCGTGGCGATATATCCCCAGGCGATTTGCACAGGTAAAGCCGGAAGCATGGCATCAAGAATTTGCACAGTAAACAAGCCCAGTAACACGCCGCAAACACCACCAACCATACTTAGCGTCAGCGCCTCCCATAAAAAAAGCTGAAAAATAGTGCTTCGCTCTGCCCCTAAAGCTCGTAGCAAACCAATTTCTGAAATCCTTTCAGACACGGCAATAGTCATTATTGTCAGAATACCCACTGATCCGACCACTAAAGAAACACTACCCAAAGCACCAATGGCCAAGGTTAAAATACTCAAGATGGAGTCCATTTTTTCGAGCATTTGTTTCTGTGAGACCAAAGTAAAATCTTCCATACCGTGCCGCGAAATCAATAATTTTTTAATGGCATTTTGTATGCTGGTAACAGAAACACTATTTTTATAGAGTAAATCAATTTGCATCAGACTTTCCCGATCGAACAATTCCAATGCCTTTGCTGCCGGAATATAGATGGTGTCATCCATATCAAAACCCAACAACTGGCCTTTTTTTTCCATTACTCCAATAATCCGATACCGGTCAGTGCCAATTCTTATCCGTTTACCGAGCGGATTATTGGTGCCAAATAACTCACTGGCTAACTTATTGCCCAACACAGCAAAAGCACGTGAATTAGTGACCTCACCAGTAGGTAAAAATCGCCCACTGACAGTTTTTATTTTCCAGACTTCGGGCACTGAGGCACCAACACCCAGCACATTAGTTCTTCGCTGCTTGTTGTCCGCTTCAATACGAACATTGCCCTGCACTACCGGCACCACGGCAATAATATTTTCCAGCTGGCACAAGCTGACTGCATCCGCCAAATTAAGTGGTCTAACCGTACTTATGGTTGCGCCTGACAAACCAAAAGTACTTTTTTTCCCGGGAGAAATAGTCACCAGATTAGTACCAAACTGGGTAAACTCGGCGAGTACAAAAGTATGAATCCCCCGTCCTATCGAGGTTAGAATAACTACGGCAGCTATGCCGATAATCAAGCCCAAAGCCGTTAATGAGGATCGTAGTTTATGACTGGTAATGGTTCGAAATGACAAAGCCAGTAAATCTGCAGTACGCATGATTATCGCTTGCCCAATGCGACAACCGGATTAAGCTTTGCTGCTTTTCTGGCCGGTAATACACCAAACAGCAGACCGGTAAACAATGATACAGCCAATGCGGCCAGCAGTGCCCAAACCGGTAATTGAACGGGAAAATCCGGGTAAAGGGTCGTTAGTATAGTAATGCATACCAAACCCAAAGCTATTCCCAACAAAGCACCAGCCAGCGATAACATCGCGGCTTCTGTTAAAAACAGCCAGTGTAATTGACGTTGGGTTGCTCCCAAGGCTTTTAGCAAGCCAACTTCAGCTGTGCGTTGGGTAACGCTGACCAACATAACATTCATCACCAAAACACCGGCAACAACCAGACTGATGCCGGCAATACTGACAACGGTCAACGTCAACGCCGTTAATATTTTATCAAAGGTACTGACGACGCTATCTTGGGTAATAATGGTGATATCATCTTCACCTTCATGACGGGCTTTTATAATGCCAGTGATTTCATCAACCGCTTGATACATGGATTGTTTTGATTTGGCTTCTATCAAAATTCGAAATAACGAATGGGTATCAAATAAAGCCTGTGCGGAAGCCACCGGAATAATCACCATTTCATCAAAATCGACACCGATAGACTGCCCTTCCGATGCCAATACCCCGATCACCAAAAAACGCCGGTCATTGATTCGCAGCCATTGGCCAAGAGCCGGCTGATCGGCAAATAATTGCTCGCGTATAGTTTGGCCAATCACACAAACTGACAAGGCTTTATTGACATCCATTTTAGGTAAAAAGCTGCCTTGTGCCATCATTAAATGGCGCACGCGTCTTAATGCATAAGTCGAACCAAATATATTGGTTTCTCGCTCCAATCCTTGTGTTGAAACTGGCGCAGAACCGATAGTCAACGGCGCAACAGCAGCAATATGATGACTACGAAACAGCGCTTCGGCATCATCCAAAGTTAAGTCTCTGGGCGTTTCACCAAACAGCGGTGGATGACCGCCCGTTGTTTCATTGCGTCCCGGCAAGACAATCACCAGATGCGTCCCCAGCGCTTCAAACTCGTTAACAATATAACTACGGGCACTTTCTCCTAGCGTAGTTAGTACAATGACTGAAGCGACACCGATAGCCATTGCCAGAATAATAAGTGCGGCACGTAAACGCTGGGCACTAATTGCGCCAAAGGCTTGGGCTAAAGTGTCTTTAAACAACATAACGGTAAACCTGACTCAACTGTTAGTCCTTTATTCATAAGCCATGAATTATCAATGGACTATTCTTATGTGATTTTAGCCTCACCAGCTAAAAAGATAATACCTCATTCAGTACGCTATCTGTCCATCAACGATACGAATTTGTCGCGGTGCCCGATCCCCCAAGGTCTGATCATGGGTAATAATAACCAAGGTAACACCCTGCTGATTAAGATTTTCCAAAAGCTCGATAATTTCAATTCCGGATTTGCTGTCAAGATTACCGGTAGGCTCATCTGCCAATAATATCTCCGGTCGCATGATCATGGCACGGGCAATGGCAACACGCTGAAGCTGCCCACCTGAAAGCTGATCGGGCCGGTGACTGGATCGATCTTGCAGATTGACAGAAGCCAATGCATCGGCTACTCGTTGCTTGCGCTCTTTAACGGCAACACCGGCCAAAATCATCGGCATTTCAACATTTTCAGCAGCCGATAAACGCGGGATTAAATGAAAAAACTGAAAGACAAACCCCAGATTTTCGCGCCGGACTTTGGCAAGCTCATCATCACTACGCTGGATAACATTTAGATTATTTAACAAATAACTGCCCGAGGAAGGTTTATCAAGCAGGGCAATAACATTTAATAAGGTTGATTTACCTGAACCTGACGGCCCCATCACTGAAACATACTCACCTTTGTTGATGGTTAGCGTAATATCATTTAAGGCATGAACGGTTTGTTCGCCGACCTGAAAATAGCGGTGTATATTTTTCAGCTGTATCATTTTTGTTGTCGTGCATAGGCGCCGACAACCACGCCATCCTGACCTACTGACAAAACCACTTTATCGCCCACATTCAGGCCAGATAAAACTTCTACGGTACTCCAGTTGGCCAAACCAGGCTTGAACTCACGTTCTACCAATAAACCATCAACCTGCATCAACAATACCCGATTATTTTCCAATACCGCCTCGGCGGGCACTTTGAGTGCCTCTTCTTTACTGGCTAACAAGATTTCAATATCCGCACTATAGCCTGGTAACAAGTCCTTAATATCATTTGGATCCGTTAATTTAACTTCGACCTCAACCGTGCGTGCCTGTTTTTCTTTTTCCAATACATACGGTGCAATACGGGTTACCGTTCCAGAACAGCGTTTTTCAGTAAAAGCATCAAGCGACACACAAGCACTCATACCGGTTCTTATTTTTGGGGCATCAACTTCATCAATCGGTGCGGATACATATAAACAACTGATATCCAATAAATCAATGGCTGGCAAAGTTGGGATACCGGGAGGCGATGGCGTAACATACTCGCCGATTTCTACATTGATTTCGGCAACCCTGCCATCAAAAGGCGCTAAAACCAGAGAGCGTTCAACGGCCGCCTCAACCACATCGCGATTTGCCTCACTAACAGCAATGGTCGCTAATGACGCATTGCAAGATGCCCGTTTGGCTCGTGCCTTGGTTGTTTTGGAATCAAAGACTTCTTCAGAAACAATATCATGTTTTCGTTGCAGCATTATACGTTGAGCTTCACGTTCAGCAACGGCCGCCAACTGACAAACCTGCTCGGCAGTCGCCTGATTAACCTTTATTTGAAACTCATGTAATTTTACCTGCGCTTTCAGGTCCTTGTTCCATACTTCCATTAGCAATTGGTTTTGCTTAACACTATCGCCTTCCCTGACATGAAGTCTGGCAACTTGTCCACCTGTCGCTGGTGCGAGAAAAGAACGTCGACACGCTTTAACGGTTCCTACCCGAGTATTGGCAACTGTTGCCCTTACCTCACCTTTTTCAAGTTGAACTATTTCAACGTCAATCAGCTTGGCTTGTTTATTAAAGAAAAAAACCGCTGCCATGGCAATAATGCACACTATAACCAGCAGTTTTTTACTGACCATTGAGAAGAGAAAATATCATTATAATAAGTAGCCTTAAGCAGAAATAATCCTGCCAACTAAATGACGAGACTATACAGCAATATTCTTTAACACGAATCACCAAATAAACCGACGCGTTACTTATTTCCTGTCGACAACATCGCAAAAATCAAGTTTATTGTAATGCTATAGACTTTCAGATAAACAACTTCGATGCTAACGGATACCATCCCTTCAAGGGATGGTATCCGTACGGACTAGAAATTATTCATCTGAAAACCTATAGATAACCTGAATTTACTACCGACAGCCAAATATTATCAATGGCTTTAAAACCAAGACGTGCACAGAGTACACCTTACTATTGAATACAACTTATCTGGAACTGTATAAACTTGTAAAAATCACTTAGCTAACAAAAACCAAAAGTAAGTATCTACTTTTGGTTTTTCCAGGAAATCGCCTAAGCAAGCAACGCCAATAACTCTTCGGTTTTTGCCTGCATTAATGCTTCATCACCACGTGACTCTACATTTAAGCGTACCAACGGTTCGGTATTGGAACATCGCAAATTAAACCGCCAGCTACCAAATTCCATGCTCAACCCGTCGGTGTAGTCAACAACTTGAGCATCTTTCTCATAATGTTTTTTAACCAACTCAATAGCCGCTTCCGGTTGGGCTATAGTACGATTAATTTCTCCACTGGCTGGAAAAAGCCGCATTCTTTCATCGACCAGTTGCGACAGCTTTTTACCGCTTTTGCTCATCAACTCAATCACCAGTAGCCACGGAATCATGCCGCTATCACAATAAGAAAAATCCCTGAAATAATGGTGGGCACTCATTTCACCACCATAAACAGCATCTTCCAGACGCATTCTTTCTTTAATAAAAGCATGGCCGGTTTTACTTTGCACGGCTATTCCCGACATACTGTTAACTATGTCGATAGTGTTCCAGGTTAAACGCGGATCATGGACTATTTTTGCACCCGGATTTTGTTTAAGAAAGGCCTCGGCCAATAAACCGACAATATAATAACCTTCAATAAAACGACCGGTTTCATCAAATACAAAACAACGATCAAAATCACCATCCCAAGCAATACCCAAATCCGCGTCATGCTCTTTAATGGCAGCAATGGTACTATCGCGATTTTCTGTTAATAACGGGTTGGGAATCCCATTGGGAAAATGACCATCCGGCTCATGATGTATCTTGATAAACTCCAACGGTTGCGCCATAGTTTTTTGCAGGGCCGCTTCCAGCCAATCAATGGCATGTCCTGCGGCACCGTTACCGGCATTAACCACTACTTTTAAAGGTTTCAATGACAATGGGTCAATATAACCCAACAAATGTTCAGTATAATCCGCACCGATTGAAATAGCGGTAACCGTGCCGCGATGCGCTACCGGTGCTGCGAAGTTATTGGCTTCGGCCAATAGTTTAATATCATTGAGTCCTGTATCACCACTAACAGGCTTGCTTTGTTCACGCACCAACTTCATGCCATTATAATCTTTTGGATTATGGCTTGCTGTCACCATAATACCGCCATCCATTGGCATACCGGCATCCATGTAAGCAAAAGTAGCATAATAAACTTCTTCAGTACCACACAAGCCAATGTCATAAACATTAACACCTGCATCTTGCAGACCTTTAATAACCGCATCAGCCATTTCGTTACTGGAAAGACGTATATCACGCCCTACAATCACCCGGGTTGGCTGAATATTCTCTGCATAAGCCCGACCTATACGATAAGCAATATCGGTATTCAATTCATCGGGAATGCGCCCACGTATATCGTAGGCTTTAAAACAGCTTAATAATTTAGTCATGATATTTTATAAAGTTGATAATTTATACAGTACATCGAAGTTGCCCTGCGTTATTAGTACAGGTTTTAATGACAAAATGATGAAAATTTTCATATAACCAGTCAAAAAAACCTATAAAGTTGATTATTCTAACAATATTTGCCTTAAATTATCGTTAGATAATGTCATAATGACTATTTTTTTAGATTTGAAAAGGACCTTTGTTTTACATGGCTAATTTTAACACCCATTTATCCATCGCTATAACTGCCAGTATAGGTGCCGCACTAATTGCTGTTAATGTTCACTTGATTACTAGCGCTGATATGCCTTGGCTTGTCTTTCTGGGTACCTTGGGCGGACTATTGCCGGATATTGATGCGAGTAACTCAAGACCGGTAAAACTGCTGTTTACTGTATTGGCCTTAATGGGTGTAGCAGGTGCACTACAGATTTTTAAAAACACTTACGACCCCTACCCGTTATTACTGATTGTTGCAGGTACTTACCTGTTTATTCGACATATAGTATTTGCTCTGTTTAATCGTCTTACTGTCCATCGCGGCGTATTTCACTCAGTATTGGCAGCGGTATTTTTTGCTTTGTTAATGACGTGTATCAGTTATCATTTTTTACGCTGGAGTGTTTTACACGCGTGGTTAAACGGGATTTTTATTGCCGTGGGATTTATCGTACATTTGCTATTGGATGAACTCTATAGCGTCGATTTATCGAATGCCAGAATGAAAAATTCTTTTGGAACCGCGTTAAAATTATTTAGTTATAACGATATGACTGCCTCGGTATTAATGACCATTTTTACCCTGATGCTTTACTGGATGGCACCCTCACCCACGCCATTAGCCAAAGTATGGAAAGGAGCACAATGGCATAACTATTTAACGCCGGCAAGATACCTGAAATGAAATGCTAATATTCTAACAATAGCAATTTATCTATCAGAAGCACGAATACGACTTGTATTTGATAAGCATCTGAGATGATGAAGTTATATTGTTGTTTCTCAACCCGTAATTTTATAAGCTATTCAAATTATTTCATGCTTGTTGCTTAATAAATTAGTGATTATCACGGTAAGATACGCCATTAATAATAGAACAAGATTAATCTAGCCAATCTTAATAGTAATTTTTTAAAATCTGACCAACTTATAAAACTTGTCTTGAATACCCAAATTTATCTCGATTACGCAGCAACGACACCCATGGCACCTGAAGTTGCTATGGCTATGAGTAAATGTTTAACCCTGGAAGGTGACTTTGCCAACCCGGCATCCTTGCAGCATGGCTTTGGCGAACGCGCCCATACCTTAATTGAACAAGCTCGGTCGGACATAGCGCAGACCATAAAGTGCAAAGCCGGCGATCTGGTTTTTACCTCAGGGGCAACAGAAGCCAATAATCTGGCGATTAAAGGTATTGCGCTTGGTGGATTCCCACGCGGGAGAGACTGTGAAAGTATCCAAAGTCCAGACAGATTATAAGCCGTCCTCGGTAGCATTTTTTGGTAAATACAGGAAATGGCCGTTGATTTTTGTCCAAATAAGGTCAAACTCCGTCATTTTTTACGCATAACCCACGTTTCTTAACGTATTTCCTGGTCTTCGGGCGCAATAATCCCTCAATGCGTCGACACCGAGAATATTAAGGACACGAGTGAAGTTGTAGCCCAATACCATCAGGCTAAATTCGCCGCTACATTTTTCCAAGCCGCGCATTAGAAAATGGTTTATGCCGGCGCGATGCTTGAGGGTACCAAAGGGATGTTCAGCCAGCGCGCCGCGTTTTTTCATAATGCCCGGTTTTTGTTCCATCCGCTGTTTGTGGCGGTCAATGACTGCTTCATGTTCCCAACGCTGAATTTTTTTGATAGTCGCTTTTTCACCTAAACATTGCTCGCGTAACAGACACTGACTACAACTTGTAGCTTTGCTTTTGTAGCAGGTCAACTGTTTACCGTTTTTTTGATGCGGATTTCCGCTGGCGATCAATAGATTCCATTGCGGACAAGTATAGCAGTCTTGTTCCGAGTCATAGTTGAACTGTTCGCGAGTAAAGCGGCCCTTTTCAGCGTTAACTTTTGACTTGTCGGGAATGGCGACGTAAACCTCAATACTTTGGTCTTCGCAGGTTTTAAGTTGGTTACCCTCGTAATAACCGCTATCGGCTAGCTCGGTCAGGTTTTCGGATTGTAAGATAGCTTGAGCCTTTGCCAGCATCGGTGCTAACTGATGAAAATCATTGCCGTCTTGAGTGACCTCTTCAGCTACAATCAGCTTGTGTTTGTCGTCTACCACGATTTGTACATTATAGCCTGCAACAGTTTGCCCGCGCTTGGTAAGCAACCGGGCATCTTTGTCAAAGGTGGACACCTGCTTGTCGCCGCTGTCTTTGGCAAGCTCTTTGCACAACAACAGGAAATCGCGGTTTGCTGCTTTTAACGCTACGCCATTGACTTTACGGAAGTCGGCGATGGTTTTATAGGTCGGCCGCAATCCCTCAATTAACCAAATTACTTCCAGGTTGCGGCTGGCCTCACGCTCCAGTTTCCGGCTGCTGCGAATACCTTGAAAATAGCCGTACAAATACAGCTTCAACAACGCCGCTGGATTATAAGCCGGTTGACCCGCAGCAATGCCTGGTTGGGTATTTTTAAACTCTAAAGTTTGCAAATCCAGCGTGTCGACATACGCATCAATGGCCCGAACCGGATTGTTCTGGTTAACGTATTCATCGACACAAGGTGGTAACAACATTTCTTGTTGCCGGTTTAATATGAGCTGATAGCGACGTGATGACATGATTGTGTTTGTTAAGTTGGAACTTTACGGGATGGTGTGCAAACTATAAGGTATTAGGTGCAATAATACTTTCACAGTCTCTGGGACTTGGGAACCAGCGAATGCGGTTACATGTAAGCTTTAAAAAATGATTTAATGCCATCAAGCACTTCGAGTAATTGTGCTGCCAACTCATAAGCCTTGTTCAATAACGCCGCTTGTAATTCTTAGATCTGGATAATCATGCGAAAAAGTATTACGTGCTTCACGCATTAACAGCCAATCCTCAGCCGAGGCAATAGCACCTATCTTTTCGAGCCGATAAAGCTTATCGATAAATGCTTTCAAATCCCCTGGTTCTTTAGTAATTTCTAATGCAGCAGGAAACAACTTCGCCCCCATTAAG
>NZ_JAOEGU010000046.1 GCF_025583945.1 Methylobacter psychrophilus | reverse complement strand
CCGGAAGGGTTAAATTTTTTTAAGGGACAGAAACCATTATGTTTCTGATATAATTTTTAGTATATTTAGCTATTTTGAAAAAAAAACCAGATAATCCAAAAAATTAATTAAACTTATTAAATTACTATAACTATTTCTTAATCACCATCAGGGCCACGATTAATGGAACAATTGACTGATTTAAAAGCGATATTACATTCCAAACGTGCCAATATTTATTACCTGGAAAAATGTCGGGTGATGCAAAAAGATGGCCGTGTGCTTTATTTAACGGAAGCGAAAGACCAAAACTATTACTGGAATATCCCCATTGCCAATACTACCGTTATTTTATTGGGAACCGGCACCTCGATAACACAAGCCGCCATGCGCATGTTGGCAAGTGCAGGTGTACTGGTTGGTTTTTGTGGTGGGGGAGGGTCACCATTATTTTCCGGTAGCGAAATTGAATGGCTAACACCGCAAAATGAATATAGACCGACAGAATATGTGCAGGCGTGGTTAAAATTTTGGTTTGAAGACAGCAAACGGCTTACTGTAGCCAAAGCTTTTCAGGATGCCCGCATCAGCTACTTAAAAAGTATCTGGGCAAAAGACCGTGATCTAAAAGCTGAAGGTTTCTTTGTTGATGACCTTGAAATTAACAGCGCATTACAAGCCTATACCGAACAAATACAAAATGCCCAGAAAGTCGGCGATCTGTTGCAACGCGAAGCCGTACTCACCAAACAACTGTATCGCTATGCCGCCAAAACCACCAAACTCAGTGATTTTGTCAGGGAACGTGAAAACACCGATCTGGCCAATGGTTTTTTAAACCACGGCAACTATTTGGCCTATGGCCTGGCTGCAACTACCTTATGGGTATTGGGCATTCCCCACGGTTTTGCCGTTATGCACGGTAAAACCAGACGGGGCGCGTTAGTCTTTGATGTTGCTGACCTTATTAAAGACACCATAGTTTTACCCTGGGCTTTTATCAGTGCCAAAGAAAAAGCCACCGAACAAGAATTTCGCCAACAAATTTTACAAAAGTTTACCGAACACAAAGCCCTGGATTTTATGTTTGATCAAGTCAAACAACAAGCCCTGCGGGATGACTGGTTATGATGGTCACCTTTGTCAGCCAATGCGAAAAAAAAGCCCTCAACCGAACCCGCCGCGTACTGGATGCTTTCGCCAATCGCATTGGTGATAACACCTGGCAAACCATCATTACCGAAGACGGCTTAATCGCCGTTAAAACCCTGTTACGAAAAACCGCGACCAAAAATACCGCCGTCTCTTGCCATTGGTTACGCTCCAGAAGCCGGAGTGAATTGGTTTGGGTAGTGGGTAATCGTAAACGGTTTAATGCAGAAGGGATAGTGCCGGTAAATAGTACTCGGAAAAATATGATGAATAGCCAATGGGAAAACGATTGGCTGTACTTACCTTTAATAAAAAGCCTGACCGCATTGGCGGCCCTCTTTCATGATTGGGGCAAAGCTTCAGAATATTTTCAAGCGAAACTTCAGGAAAATAAAAAAACAGGCGACCCATTACGGCATGAATGGATTTCAGTGCTGTTTTTCAATGCTTACATCAATGGCGAAACAGAAGACGAGCAATGGCTAAATCGGCTGATAAAAGGCGAATTTAATATAACAGACCTAAAGCAAACAGTACTTAAGAGAGCTAAAAATCCTCTGTATGAGTTACCCAATGCCGCGAGTATATTGGCTTGGCTGATTGTTTCGCATCATCGCTTACCAACACTTAAAAAAACGGCAGGTAAATCAGCAGAGAATTTTAGCCGTGTGTTTAAATACATCCATCAAAATTGGGGCTATGAAAATAACTTTGATGACACCATTTTCAAGCAGAATTTGCCTCGTTGTTTTGATTATCCAAAAGGCTTGCCCAGCGACTCTGTAAGTTGGCTAAAAGAATGTAAAAAACAGGCGGCTCGCTTACATTCGCAATTACCATTATTGGAACAAACGATCAACGACGGAAGCTGGCGATTGATTCTTCTGCACAGCCGACTCACGTTAATGTTGGGTGACCATTACTATTCATCATTAAAGATAGACGATGTTAATCGCCTAAAAAATCGTGAATTGGCCCTTTATGCCAATACTGATTGGGACAGCAATAAAAAAAGAGTCCCCAAACAAACCTTAGATGAGCATTTGCTAGGTGTCGCCAAACACGCGCTACATGCCGCCCATTTTTTACCGATGTTGGAAGGTATAAATGATGAGTTGGAGCGGGTTTATGACGTAAAGCCGTTAAAGCAAAATAGTAAACAAAGCTTTGAATGGCAAGATAAAGCTGTCAAAGAAATTAGCCAATGGCGTCAACAAAACACATTACTTGATAAAAATCAGTATGGATTCTTTGCTGTCAACATGGCTAGCACCGGCAAAGGTAAGACGTTTGCCAATGCCAAAATCATGCGAGCTTTATCGCCCGATGGTGACAGTCTGCGTTATGTCCTGGCATTAGGTTTGCGGACTTTAACGTTGCAAACCGGCGATGAATACCGCGAACGGATTGGTTTAAAAAACAATGAGCTGGCGGTGTTAATTGGCTCACGCGCTGTGTTGGAATTACATGACCAAAAAGAACAAGAAAAAAATGACGTAGAACGAGAAGCAACGGGTTCAGAATCTGAAGAAACCCTGCTGGATAATGAACTGTATTTTGAGTGCGACTTCCCTGATGATTGGTTAAAAACCGCCTTAAAAACCACCAAAGACCGCCAGTTTTTATACGCGCCTGTGTTGAGCTGCACCATAGACCATCTTATGTCTGTAACTGAAACTCAGCGCGGTGGACGCTATATCTTGCCAACGTTGCGTTTAATGTCATCTGACTTAGTCATTGATGAAATTGATGATTTTAGCGGTGAAGATTTAATCGCTATCGGTCGATTGATTCATTTAGCGGGCATGTTAGGCAGAAAGGTGATGATTTCTTCGGCAACTATTCCGCCTGATTTGGCGGAAGGTTATTATTATGCCTATCAATCAGGCTGGTCTATCTTTGCAACGATGCGGCAACAAAGCCAACTTATTGGCTGTGCTTGGGTTGATGAATATTCCACCCAAGTGACGACGTTTGAAAGCCAAAAAGAAGCGCAGGCAATGGCTGTTTACCAAGCCGCTCATCAGAAATTTGTTAATAAACGTAATCTAGCACTACAAAAGCAAACGGCAAAACGTAAAGCCGCTATCGTTGATTGCTCGCCTGAGCAAGCTACCGAACAAAACCTAACGGTTGACGACTATTTTGCTCAAGTCATACAAGCGGCAATTATTGAAAAACATCAACAACATCATTTAATCGATAAGGATACCGGCAAACAAGTTAGTTTTGGTGTCGTGCGAATCGCCAATATAAAGCCATGCATTGCACTAACCCGCAACTTACTCAATGCAACTTGGCCTGATGATATTGAAATAAGGGCGATGGCCTATCATAGCCAGCAAGTGTTGATTATGCGCAATGAACAGGAAAAACATCTGGATTCGGTATTAAAACGAACTGCCAGTAATCCAAAGCATACGCTTAATAATCCGCAGATTCGGACGCATTTAAAGACAATTAAGGCTAAAAATGTCATTTTTATTCTGCTAGCGACGCCAGTTGAAGAGGTTGGGCGTGATCATGATTTTGACTGGGCAGTAGTTGAGCCGTCTTCTTACCGTTCATTCATACAGTTGGCAGGCCGTATCATGCGCCATAGGGAGCTAACCTTAGAGTTAGCCGCCAGCAATATGGCGTTGTTGCAATACAATCTAAAAGGCCTAAACGGAAAAGACGTGGTTTTTCATTATCCTGGGTATGAATCCAAAGAAAACCGTTTAGTAACGCACGACTTAAAACAACTGCTCGACGTTGAAGCCATTGCAACAAGATTAGATGCGACCGCACGTATTACCAAGCCTGAGACCTTGCAACCCCAAAAAAACCTGGTTGATTTGGAACATCACTGCATTCAACAATTATTAACTAATTACAGTCAACAAGGCCCTGAATCTTTATCCGGCTGGATTAGGTCGTGCTGGTGGCTAACCGGTGAACCGCAACAATATATCAAATTTAGGAAAAGTATGCCTGTACTGACCTTGTTTTTAATTCCTGAGGATGGATGTTTTAATTTTAAAGAAAAAGACAACTGGGGCGAGTGGATTGGTAAAGAAAGCGCTTATGGCATCGTCCACAATGAAGATTTAACAGAGTTCGAAAAAAAACGTTTATGGTTATGGCGGGATTATCGTGTTTTATTGAAAAACTCGCCTAAATCAAATTTGCAAGCAGCCGCACAAGCGTATGGAGAGGCTAATTTTCCTCAGTATCACATGGACATAAACAATTTACATTTTAGCTATTCCAGTCAATTTGGTTTGCATGAAACCTGACAGGCTTTTAAAACCTGTCAGGTTTTGTGAATTAAAGCTGCCTGTGCGGCAGTGAACTACAAAAAAAGTATGTAATTTTCTAAGCTGTTTGTTCAACAGAACAAGCATTTTACTTTAATTTTCTTGTTTTTGCTCAATGTAGACAGATTTTTTTTATTTAAAAAAGTATGTAATGGTTGATTTTGTATTTATACAGGATTAAACTGCGATCCGTGTCATCGTTAATTCAAAAATTTAAGGAGACCTTATGCTTGATCCTGCAATACAGGCGTTTTTAAATGAACGCAAAGAAAATTGGTTAAAAAAGAAAGTCGATACTAAAACCACGGCAGAACAGGAAAGCGAACTAACGCAAGAAGCTAATGAGCTGTTTACGCTGGTCACTTGGTTGCCCGATGCAGCAAAAAGAGCCAAACAATTATCATTAGTCAGTCATCCCGCCAAATTTAGTCATCCCAGTGCAAAAACCAGCTCCATAATTGCAATAGCGGTAAAAAATGCAGATGGTTTCGTTCGATCAGGCAATATGACAGAGCAACTGGATGTTTTTGGTAATGCTGCGGCAATGGATGTTTATAAATTTTTAAGTCTGGTTTTGGTAGATGGGCAAACTGTACTCAGTCATTTAGAACAAACAACCCCTGCTATCCAAAAACAATTTACCTTGCCTGCTTCAAGCTTTACAGAATTGGCATCTTCCTTATTAGCTATTAAATCGACTGATACCGATAAAGTTGTCACCAGTGCAATCGTGAAACAGGTTTATTTTCCTGTTTCAGAAAATAACTATCACCTACTTTCCATACTGACCCCCTCAAGTTTAATGTTCACTCTCAAACAACGTATTAATACACTACGGTTTTCTGAAGAGGCAAAAGCGGCGAGAGAAGCGAAGAAAAACAACCAACCTTATGACAATGAACTGGCTGAAATTTATTCATTAACTGTTATCGGCTTTGGCGGCACTAAACCGCAAAATATCAGCGTCTTAAACAGCCAAAACTATGGCACAGCGTATCTACTTGAATCCCTCCCGCCGATACTAAAAAAACGCAGTGTCAACCCGCCTAAAATTAATTTTTTCAGCAACAGTTTACGACTAAAGGACTTTCTGGAAGATTTTGACAAGCTGCACAAACAATTAAGTAGTGATACCAATAATATCTATGTGCGAAATCAGCGCGATTGGCTAATTAAAAACATCATTTATCAAGTCGCTGACAAACTCTGGCAAATCCGCTACTTAGATGCAGGTTGGTCAACATCGGACAACTATCAAAATCTGTCGCAACAGCAAAAAATCTGGTTAGACCAAGCGTATAAAGAAATACGGCAACAGCAAACCGATTGGCAAGATGACATAAAAACAGCGCTGGCACGTTGGCTTTCTAATAGTTACAAAACAACCCAAGGCGATAAAGCGTTATCTATTGATGATGATAAATACAAGCCGCACTTTATCCGCTTAATTGAAGAATGCGAGACTGTCTTATTATGAAAAACATTCTGTTAATTCCCTATATTCAAATCCATAACGCCAACGCCTTATCCAGTCCATACACCATTGGCTTTCCTGCGATGACTGCTTGGCTAGGGGCTGTTCACGCCTTGCAACGGCAGCTTAAAACGCGCGATGTTGATTTTGAAGATTTAGATTTCAAAAGCGTTGGCATAGTTTGTCACGACATTAACCTGCAAACCCACAAAGGTAACAGCGATTTTGTTTATTCAATCGTCGGCACAGGAAATCCGCTAGATAAATCAGGCAATCGCCCATCGTTTATCGAAGAAGCCCGCTGTCATTTAACCGTCTCGTTAGTCATTGAATACACCTGTGATTATGACCAAGATCTAACGGAACACGTTGACCAACTTATAAAAGGTAAATTGAAATTTGCAGGCGGCGATGTAGTAACAGCCAAACCATCTGAAACCTTTGAAATTGACTTAGAAAACCAGAAACAACTTATAACGAAACTCATGCCAGGTTTTTGTTTGGTTGAACGCCGTGATTTAATGCAGCAAGCCATGACAGACGGACAAGATGCCATTGATGCCTTGCTGGACTTCATAACCGTAAAACACACCAGTCAAATCGATGATAAAGGCAAAGTCACATGGACAACTAGCCGCAAAACCAAGGGCTGGATTGTGCCGATTGCCACTGGTTTTCATAGTATCAGCGACTTGGGCTTTGCTGAAAACCAGCGCGACCCCGACACACTTCATCGTTTTGCCGAAAGCATTGTTACCTTAGGCGAATTTATCATGCCCTATCGTATAGACAACTTAGATAATATGCTTTGGCACACGCACGTCGATGCAGAAAGCAACCTCTATCTTTGCCAACAAAACCAACCCATTAATCATAGTTAAGGAAAAAACCTCATGGCTAAAAATTCAAATATTGCATCGGTACTGGCTTTTGAAAAGAAACTTGTCCCTTCAGATGGTTTTATGTATGGAACAACATGGCAAGAACGCAATAAATCAGAAGCAAGCAAACCACTTTTATTACGCGAAAAATCAGTGCGCGGCACCATCTCTAACCGCCTTAAACCCGCCATCAAAGATGACCCATTAAAACTGAACGCCGAAGTCGAAAAACCCAACTTACAACGAGTTGATAGTTGTGCGTTAGGAGAAAATCAAGATACGTTGAAACTGCATTTCACGCTTAAAGTGTTAAGTGGCGTACAAACCCCGTCTGCTTGTAACAACAAAGCATTTAATGAAACCTACAGCCAAGCCGCCAATGACTACATTAATGCAGAAGGCTTTAAGGAATTAGCAAAACGTTACGCCATTAATATTGCCAATGCGCGTTTTTTGTGGCGAAATCGTGTGGGAGCGGAACATATTGAAGTGCAAGTTAAAAAGCTTAATCAACAGTCAGATAAAACGTGGACATTTAATGCAGCAAAAATTGGATTGCGTGATTTTGAAATTACATCGGCCGACATAGAAGAACTGACAACTGAAATCGCCAATGCTTTATCGGGGAAAGAAGATTTCTTACTACTAGATATTAGTGCTTTTGCTCAAGTGGGATTTGCCCAGGATGTCTATCCCAGTGAAGAACTGGTATTGGACAAAAGCACAGCAAAAGATAAAAAAAGCAAAATTCTATATCACATCAACAATATCTCAGGGATGCACTCGCAAAAAATTGGTAATGCTTTGCGTACCGTAGATACATGGTATCCAGCTTACACGGAAACCCAAAATCCTATAGCTATAGAGCCTTATGGTGCAGTTACTAATTTAGGTACAGCCTATCGTAATCCAAAAGCCAAAGCCGATTTTTTTACTTTATTTGACCGTTTTTCCTGTGGTGAAACACTGGACAAAAAAGAAGATGAACATTATGTGATGGCAGTATTGGTGCGTGGCGGCGTGTTTGGCGAAAGCGGCAAGGACTAAATCATGAAGTTCTATTTGGAAATCACGCTATTGCCCAATCCAGAAGTTGGGCAACATTTCCTTTGGTCAAAAGTATTCCAACAAATCCACTTGGGCTTGGTTGAAATGCAGGACGAACAAGGCCGTGTGCCGATTGGACTATCATTTCCCGAATATATAACAGGTGAAAAATTTAGTCTATTAGGTGGAAAATTGCGCTTATTAGCTAAAGATGAAGTAACACTTAGCCAATTCAATGCCCCTCAATGGTTATCTCGACTGAGTGACTACGTGCATTGTACCGGCATTCGTCCGGTGCCGGAAAAAGTTACCGGATATGCCATTTATCAACGCCAACAACCTAAAACCAGCAAAGAACGCTTGGCCAGGCGCTATGCCAAAAAGCACAAAGTCGACTATGACACAGCGCTGAAATGCTATGGCAAGATGGCACAACAAACCATAACGGCACCTTTTATTCATTTACAAAGTTTAAGTAGTGGTAATGAGTTTTGTTTGTGGATTAAAAAAACCGTAGTCACAGAACCATCTGCTATGGCATTCAGCAGCTATGGTTTAAGTGCCGTATCCACCGTACCCGAGTTTTAACCCAAGTTTTTTACGTTCTTTAAAAATTTATAAAAATCAGTCAGTTGCATAATGTGATTTTGGGGAAGGGTATAAGCCATTAAATCTCCTGTATACTGCTATGCAACTGGCTTTAAGGTTTTCCAACGTCAGTTCACTGCCGCACAGGCAGCTTAGAAACTTACGCTTGCGGTGCTGTTCCGTGCGCTGTTGTTCACTGCCGCACAGGCAGCTTAGAAATTGTCGCGCGTTGGTCTGGTCGTACTCAATACGTTCACTGCCGCACAGGCAGCTTAGAAACAAAGCGCGTTTTATTGATGACTTGGGAACTGGTTCACTGCCGCACAGGCAGCTTAGAAATCTTTGAAGGCTTCTTCTCCCATTTATCCGGTGTTCACTGCCGCACAGGCAGCTTAGAAAAGAGGTTAATAAGCTGCTGGATTTGGCAAGAAGTTCACTGCCGCACAGGCAGCTTAGAAAAACATGATTGATAGTTCGGTTGCTGGCTTGTACGTTCACTGCCGCACAGGCAGCTTAGAAAAAAGAAAGAAAACAAAAAGAAATCACTGACGGTGTTCACTGCCGCACAGGCAGCTTAGAAATCGACAATATCAAATCTGTAGCTCTCAGCCTCGTTCACTGCCGCACAGGCAGCTTAGAAAATCACCCGGCGTTAATCCGGGCTTTGAATCGGGTTCACTGCCGCACAGGCAGCTTAGAAAGGTAAAGAGTTCGCGGTACTGAATGACCATTCGTTCACTGCCGCACAGGCAGCTTAGAAATGCTCCGGCAGAATACTGCCCCGAAACCGGCTGTTCACTGCCGCACAGGCAGCTTAGAAATAAGTCATTTGCCGCGTACATTTCGATATTTTCGTTCACTGCCGCACAGGCAGCTTAGAAAAGAATTTAATCTCTGCTAAAAATTCTGGTTTCGTTCACTGCCGCACAGGCAGCTTAGAAACCATGAAAAAATAGCATCATTTTTCGCTTTAAGTTCACTGCCGCACAGGCAGCTTAGAAAAACAAGAAAACAAAAAACTGTTTACACAGATAGTTCACTGCCGCACAGGCAGCTTAGAAAGGCATAACAAAGATTGATTCACCGTACTTTAAGTTCACTGCCGCACAGGCAGCTTAGAAAAAAAAAAGAAGGCCGGATATCTGCTGAAAAATGTTCACTGCCGCACAGGCAGCTTAGAAAACAAGAACAACAACGTCCGGCACAGTCGGCACGTTCACTGCCGCACAGGCAGCTTAGAAATACGTATTGGGGATTAATAAATACTGGATTACGTTCACTGCCGCACAGGCAGCTTAGAAATTCCCGGAACTCTTCTATGCGCACTTAATGTGGTTCACTGCCGCACAGGCAGCTTAGAAAAGCCATGGGAACGCCTTACTTGAATTGATGGGGTTCACTGCCGCACAGGCAGCTTAGAAAAGAAATTTATCTCAGCTAAAAATTCTGGTTGTGTTCACTGCCGCACAGGCAGCTTAGAAATTCGGTTAATAGGTCTGTAGCGATTAACCCATGTTCACTGCCGCACAGGCAGCTTAGAAAAGAACTGTTTAGTTCGTATTCCTTTCATCTGTGTTCACTGCCGCACAGGCAGCTTAGAAAAATAGAAGGGCTGCTGTAATCTCTATGCAGAGGTTCACTGCCGCACAGGCAGCTTAGAAAAATATGCGCCTTCGGGATCTACTTCAACGGCTGTTCACTGCCGCACAGGCAGCTTAGAAAAGATTTTAGCGAGATATTACGATCATTATAAAGTTCACTGCCGCACAGGCAGCTTAGAAAAAGCCACTGACAGCGTCAGAAGGTTGAGCGCCGTTCACTGCCGCACAGGCAGCTTAGAAAGTTTACTATAATATAATGTAAAGTAGGCATTAGTTCACTGCCGCACAGGCAGCTTAGAAAAAGCCACTGACAGCGTCAGAAGGTTGAGCGCCGTTCACTGCCGCACAGGCAGCTTAGAAAACTCATATTGGGTACGACCAGACCACCGAGCGGTTCACTGCCGCACAGGCAGCTTAGAAAGTCTTTGGTTTCCGCTGGTTGTTCGTTTAATTGTTCACTGCCGCACAGGCAGCTTAGAAAAACAATGTGAGGAACCTGGGTAACTTTTATCAGTTCACTGCCGCACAGGCAGCTTAGAAAGGTAGACGGATTTAGAACTTGTTGACTGGTACGTTCACTGCCGCACAGGCAGCTTAGAAAGCTAACCATGATTTCTTGGCCTTTGAGTAAATGTTCACTGCCGCACAGGCAGCTTAGAAAATCTAAAGGGAAACGAGAGAAGTACTTTTCTAGTTCACTGCCGCACAGGCAGCTTAGAAATGAACACTTTTGCAATGCTGGATATATCCCAGGTTCACTGCCGCACAGGCAGCTTAGAAAATCTAAAGGGAAACGAGAGAAGTACTTTTCTAGTTCACTGCCGCACAGGCAGCTTAGAAATGAACACTTTTGCAATGCTGGATATATCCCAGGTTCACTGCCGCACAGGCAGCTTAGAAAAACTAACCATGCCCTTTCAACTACACCGATTAGTTCACTGCCGCACAGAAACTTAGAAGTGCAACATTACATCATCCGGCATTATCAGGTTAAAAGCTGAAACTGTTATTCAATGAGGAGTTGTTTCCAATGGGAATGGTTGTATGCGCCCATGCCTGCATTATCCGGTTCGAATCCGGCGCTGCTCATGGTTTTTGATTTATACTAAACCTTAATCGAAGATGACGACCGGAAAATCGGCGTCCGGTCAACTGGTGGACTCAAGTAAACCAGGGATAGAGGAACTGCCGACCTCTCATCTTCGATCCTTAGTTTAATGGCTTATAGATTTCTATCTCCAGTGCAATTTTTTGGAGTTATAAGCTTTTTCCTATGCATTAACCAATGCTTTACAAAACATAATTATCTATCCACCTAATAATTGAAATTATTTTTTGATATCTAATTAATCAAAGCAGTATTAAAAATCGGTATCTCCCGGCTTAATCGCCGGGAGCGCGTTGAAACTAAGATCCATAGGATGAACCCAAGTAACCATTCACCAGCAATTTTAGCCAGTGTCCGGTCATTAGCTGTACATCAGCACCAGTTGTTTTATTATCTATATATAGATTTTAATGGGTTTGTAGCGTAAATTGGCTTTGGTTTTCGGTATTAATTTTGATAGGTAAGATGATGGCAACGATAACTTTTGATACGCATAAGTTTATACGAACACTGAAAGAAGCAGGAGTAACCGAAAGCCAGGCAGAGGCATTTTCAGAAGCATTTAAAGAAGCGCAAGGGGAGGCTGAGTTAGCCACGCAGCATGATATTAATGATATTCGCAGGGATATTAACGATCTACGCAGAGATATGGATATGCGACTTATACAGCTTGAGCAGCGATTAATTATAAAGCTTGGTAGCCTTATTGCCGTATCAATAGGTATTGTTGCTGCTCTAGTTAAATTACTTTAAGATAAAATTTATGAAAAAATAGCTGGCATAAGTAATAAACCTGCGATAATCGTTATTTGTAATACTCTCTGCAACGGATTAAGTCGGCCTTGGTTTCGGCAATCTTGACAGTTAGCGTCAATTCCAATTCTTTCAGGTCTCGCTTGATAGACAGGTCATCAAGTTCATAATCATGTCTTGCTTGTTCCAAGGTGTTTCAGCTAAAGCAGTATTAAAAATCCGTATCTCCCGGCATAATTGCCGGGAGTGGCTTGACGTTATATTAATGATTACAACAGCATAACAAATTGATTTTTTAGTTGCCTTTAACCATGATTTCCAGAATCGGACTCCATTGTCCTACTTGTTCGTCGCGGATATGGTAAATGGCACGGTATCTCCATAATGCGATAGTTCCAGATAAGGGCAGGGGGGTCGTGTCCTCAAAACTGGTTGATATTTTAATGGTCTGTAAACTGAAAGTGCCGGTACCATGATCGGCTTCCAACTCTAACGCTTCAGTACCCTTGTGTTTCCAGTATAAGATCGGATGGTTGCCTTTAAAATCATAAGTCAAAGTAGGTTGCAAGGTTGCTGTATCCTGACCGGGACTTTGTGGTGCAATAATATGTAACGCTTTGCCAATGGCTTCGGTGTAATTTTTATGCCTTTTAATACGGACAATTAAGGCACCCAGAAAACCAAAAATATCAGCATAAGGCACAGAAGCCGGTGGCGTTATCAACACCAGTGCTGCCGGCAGATTAATGGCAGCGCTTTTGGGGCCGTCACGAAGCACACGTTTAAAAGCAAAAATGGCATCGGTATAGTTTTGCGTGGCATCTTCGAGCTTAAGGCTATAATCGAACCAATCAAAACCGGTCTTTACCTGCGTCAAATCGGCAGGCGTTATTTCCAAAATGGTGACGTAATTAGTCAAGTGATTGCTTAAATGTTGCAGTAGCGCACGTTTACCGGCGTCACTGCGAGGAATGGTTGTCGCGTTGGGCATGGTAGGTATCCTTTTATAATGAAGAATAAGTGTCTAGTAAAATTATCAGCGGATAAATAATGCGCTAATTGCCACTAAAAAACACTATTTTTTTTAGAAAATAATCATTTTGGGTAAAGTGTCAGAGTAAAACCCCCGAGATAAATGCTTTTTGTCTTAAGAAACCGGCGTACCACGTGAAGATACGCGCGTACCACGTCGTGGTATCAGCGTACCACGTGACGGTACGCACGTATCACGTCGTGGTATCAGCGTATCACGTCGTGGTATCAGCGTACCACGTGATGGTACGCACGTATCACGTCGTGGTATCGGCGTACCACGTGATGGTATCGACGTACCACGTCGTGGTATCAGCAAAACACGTGAAGATTATCGATTTTCACGTCTCGGTAAATGATTGGCTATTGGCGGGCCAGCGTTATAACAACAGTAATAAGGCCATGTATATTTTATAAAAACACTTTTACCAAGTGCTGCATAACAGCGAGGATAAAACAGGACATAACCCAGGTTTATTTAACCAGTAAAACTTGTCATTAGTCATTGATGCTTTATGTGGAGAACCGGCAATAAACAATTTCAGGTTATTAAGACTTTTATACAGAAACATTTTCAGATCAATAATTTCTCTACGGATAGATAACAGCTTTTAAAGTAATCGTATTGGGATAAAGTCTAAACAACATCAGGTAGCTATTTGCTTTCGAAGATCTACAGGATAAATCAGGTCAAGTTACGGCAGGAATAGACATAACTAAATAACCTAATAAGACTTCGCATAATGTATATTATGTTAAATTAATGATTATTTGCCGATTATGTTCTGGCAGATAATATCCGCCCTATTACTGGTTATCTATTTTTAGATAATTAGCTTAACTATTTGCTGGTAATAAAAATCCTGCAAATATTAACAGTGACCAAAATAATGAACTGTAATCACGCCAACCTGTTTATATTGGTTAAAATATCACCTATAGCCTTTCAGAAATTAAATTTCCATTACATTAAATTTTGAGCCCGTACGGATAACATCCCTTCAAGGGATGTTATCCGTTAGCATCGAAATTATTTATCTGAAAGTCTATAGTAAACAGGTTTTTAAATCCGGAGTTTGCACCAGCATCAAGAAACTGTCGGTTGGTGCGTTGTTAAATATCTCTACGGCTTTATAGGCTTAAAAACTATTTTTTAATTGATCTTGTAAAAACTTCTATACCATTCAACAAAATTGCTGATACCCGTTTCTAATGACATGTTTGGCTTATACCCTAAATCATTAACTAAATCAGCAACATCCGCATAAGTATCAGGAACATCTCCTGGTTGTAAGGGTAATAAATTTTTTATAGCCTGTTTACCTAAACATTTTTCCAGTGTTTCAATAAACGTTAAAAGATTAACTGGAGTATTGTTACCTATATTATAGATACGGTACGGAGCAAGACTGGTAGCAGGATCAGGATGATTACCGGTCCAGTTAACATTTGGCTGCGCCGGTTTATCAAGTACTCTGATTATACCTTCAACAATATCATCTATATATGTAAAATCTCGACGATGATTGCCGTAATTAAAGACATCAATGGGTTTACCTTCAAGAATATTACGCGTAAACATAAATAATGACATGTCAGGCCTTCCCCAAGGTCCATAGACAGTAAAAAAACGCAAGCCGGTTGTCGGCAATTGATAAAGATGACTATAAGTATGCGCCATCAATTCATTTGATTTTTTGGTAGCAGCATAGAGAGAAACCGGATGATCGACATTATCATGAGCAGAAAATGGCATATGGGTATTAGCGCCATAAACAGAACTTGACGATGCATAGGCCAAATGTTCTACAGAATTATGTCGACATCCTTCCAGGATATTGATAAAGCCAATAATATTGGAATCTATATAAGCATGAGGATTTGTTATTGAATATCTAACCCCTGCTTGAGCTGCCAGATGCATAACTCGCTGAAATTTTTCATGGCTAAAAAGCTCATGCACTGCAGTTCTATCTGAAATATCAAGCTTGATAAATTTAAAATTCTTATAGTCCCTTAACTGTTCCAATCTGGCTAATTTTAAATTAACATCATAGTAATCATTAAGGTTATCTACCCCTACAACTTCATCCCCGCGTTCTAATAAACGAATAGCCAATGCAGAACCGATAAAACCAGCGGCTCCTGTTACTAATACTTTCAAAAATATGCTCCTAAATTTAATAATTAACTAAAAACGAAATCATTGAAGAATCAATGTCCTCTCGGTTTAGTTATAATTTCTGTCAATGGTTTTTAGGCACCCTACCTGTGTCTGGCAAATTGAAAAGCCTCGAAAAGATGAGCAAAGATATCCTTGTTCGCATCATGCGCTATTGCCAGTTGATGGGCACATTACCGCTTTGTCTATGCTGCTTATTGTTTGCTCTATGGCCATACGGTAGATCAATTGTAGCTTTGTAGATGAGGCAACGGCTTTATTGTTGCCCGAGATAACTACCTTACTTTTTGTTTGTTTGTTCTTCCGTATCTTTTTCGAATATTTCATAATCCAGATCCTTGGTATCACTATACGTATTTGCCAAATTGAGCTTCGTATCCATTTCATCACTATCAGTCAGATTATTCTGCTGAGTAACATTATCTTTATTTAAACTTGGTTCAATCTTATCTTCATAAAAAATGCTATTATCGAAATCACGATAAAAATCCAATGAGTTATCTGATTCTTCTTCAGTTGAAGGAAGATTTTTATCCGACTTTTTTATAACAGTAGTATCATTTTTGCCACTATCGTTGACTTTATTTGTGCTAACGGACTCAACAGTAAAATCAAACAACTCAAGTTCAGTATTTTCTTTAATATCTACAGCCATCGACTCTGGATTTTTTAAGGACTCGTTATTTGTCTGTTCATTTACAACACCCTCTGAATCTGAAATAAAATCAAAATCCAATAAATTATCGGCTGCTTCGAGACTATCTTTATTTTTATCGTTATCTATTTTTTCAAAAGAGGATAAATAAGGTTCTTTTATCAGCTTCTTTTCAAGGATTGACTTTTCTTGTTGTGCTTCATTATCTATTCCAGAAAAAAACAATGCTGAATCTTTACAAATTTCAAGGCCCATTTCACTAACTGCTGACCAAAATTTAGCATCGTTGTTTTTACCGGTTTTAGCTAATTCGTTGGCATAGGTTTCAAAAGCATAGGTATTTTTATTCAAATAAAATATTTTCAGCAATTTTAATTTGTATTCGTCATTATTAGGCTGCTCTTTAATGACATCACGCATAATTTCTTCTGCTTGTTGATATCGTCCATAGGCCAAATAAACATCAGCTTCGGAAACAAGGTCTATTTCACCCTGATAGCTATCAGAGGTATCAGAATTACCAAAGGTAATTTCACTAAAAAAAGGATGTTTACCATCTTCATCAGTATTTTTTGCACTTTCTTTTTCATTGTGTGTAGAAAAAGTTGGAATAAACTCAGATATTTCATCCTTGTTTATTACAGCGTAAGCACTTTGGTTATTAAGCTTGCGTTTTCTCCACCAAAGCCATCCCAATACAGATAAGCCCACAGTGCCAATCCCCCACCATAGGTAATAGGTATTTATTGATGGTATTACTTCTTCACGTTTTGGCTCTATCGGTGGTTTGGTAACGATGGGAGCCGGTTTTGGGCTGGTTGGCTTGATAATATCGGCTTGTGCTGGCATTGTTTCACTAACCGTTTTTTCTTGAAACTGGCTTTGTAAAGTTGCCAGCTGCTGGTTTTTTACAGCCAGTATTTGTTGCATCATAGCCAGTTGTTTTTCAAGCTCGGTTACTTTACTTTGTAGCGCATCATTTATTGGGGAAGTAACAGTGATAATTTCTTTATCAATAGTTTGTGTCGTGTCATCAACTTGATCAATTTGAACTTGTTTTTTAGCGGTTATCGGCTCATTTTCTGGCGCTATAGTTACGCTTTCAGGGGTATTGTCTTCTGTAGGAGCCGTTAAGGTTAACTGTTTTTCTGGTGTTTCCTGTTTAGCGGGTTCTGGTGTAACAACAGCAGCGGATTTTAAACGGTCTTGCCAAGATTTTTTTTGTCGGTTGAATTCGGCTATAGCCTGTTTTTGTGAATATTTTAAAATGCTCTTTCGTTCCGGAATTTTTAGTGTTTTTCCAGTCACCAAGGCATTCATGTTTTCCTTGTAAAATGCATCAGGATTTTCTTCATACAAAGCTACTATCATTTGTTCTACAGAAACGCCTGACTGTTTAGCGGCTTTTTCAGCAACTTTCCACAGTGTATCGTTTTTATTGGTGGGGCCATAACTTAATGCTTCACTTGTAACTGGTTCATAATGAGGACTATCAAGCTGTTCGGATTGATAGCTCTCATGATTATCCGGTATAAAAACAGGCGTCTTTTTATAGACTATCGGAGGATCCAGCAACACGGTAAATTCTCGATACAAACTACCTTTTGGCCAATTCACCTCAAGCAGAAAATTCAGGATAGGCTCTTTAATAACTTCTTTTGAGCTAAGCTTTATGATGACTGAACCATTAGCACCGATTATTGTTGCCAATTTTATTTTTGACAAGAAAGGTGTCCAAGGAATACCTGCTTCATCAAACTTGTCAGGCGGTGCTAAATTTACTTTTATGTCAGAAGCTTTATCACCTGCGGATATCACTAATGAAATATCCGCATCCAGATTTTGATTAAGTGCAGAATGTAATTTAATTCCACCAATACCTAACGGATATCCATTGGCCGGAACCAATAAAGATAATAATGTTAAAGCCTTGGCTAAATTGTAAGAGTGACTCATCGTAAACCTGTTTGTTGCTATAACCTCATATTTCAACTATCAAATACAGCGTCAATAGTAGCTTAGATATAATCTTTTATCAGTAGCTCAGCTATTTGCACACTATTTAATGCCGCACCTTTTCGAATATTATCACCCACCACCCATAAATCAATGCCTTGTGAATGTGATATATCTTCTCTTATACGTCCGACAAATACATCATCATGGCCAGAGGATTCGGTTACCGCCGTTGGATAACCACCATCTTTTCGCTCATCGATAACGGTTATTCCGGGCGCTTTATCCAGCAGTACCCTAACCGCTTCAGCAGTAATCTTTGCCCCAGTTTCAATATGTACCGCTTCAGAATGACCATAAAAAACCGGTACTCGAACGGCAGTTGCGTTAACCATAATGGTAGTATCACCCAATATTTTTTGGGTTTCCCAAACCATCTTCATTTCTTCTTTGGTATAACCATTATCCATAAACACATCAATTTGCGGTAAAACATTGAAGGCAATTTGCTTTGGATAGACACTGGATTTAATTGTCTGCAAGTTAAGCAGATTAAGTGTTTGCTTACCTAATTCTTCGATGGCTTCTTTACCAGTCCCCGAAACAGCCTGATAAGTACAGACATTTATTCGGGTTATACCTACCGCATCATAAATAGGTTTTAATGCCACCAACATTTGAATCGTTGAACAATTTGGATTGGCAATAATACCGCGATTTTTATAATCGGCTATTTTCTCGGGATTAACTTCAGGTACCACCAAAGGAATGTCATCGTCATAACGAAATTGTGAGGTGTTATCAATTACTATACAGCCTGCAGCAGCAGCTTTGGGGGCATATATTTCTGAAACAGCCGCGCCTGGCGAAAACAAGCCGATTTGCACTTTTGAAAAATCGAAAGTTGCCAAATCTTCTACTCTTAACGAACCACCTTTAAAGGGGATACGTTTACCTACCGAATTACTGCTGGCTAACGCATAAACCTCGCCTACGGGAAACTGGCGCTCTTCTAAAATTGACAGTATGGCTTCACCTACTGCACCCGTTGCACCCACAACAGCAACGTTATAAACTTTACTCATTTATTAATACCCTTTTGTTAAAGCCGAAACAACGGCATAATCGATTGACAAGATGCTGGTTTTTGCCTGTCCGGTAAATTAATCTCGGCAACAGAAATAGTTGGCATCTACAGTATGATCAATCAGTCATGCATTTTTGTAATCATTAGTTTATTGCCGGTATGTTTAACCGAGAATAGCAAAAACTTTGTTGGTAATTTCATTAACAGCGCCTATACCGGCAATCGAATTGAATTTAACGCCTCGCCTGTCTGCTGAATAATAACCGACTAAAGGCTTGGTTTGTTCATGATAAACCGACAGTCTTTTACGTACGGTTTCTTCCTTGTCATCATCACGCTGAATCAATGCCTCTCCGGTAACATCGTCAATGCCTTCAACTTTAGGTGGATTATACTCAACATGATAAGTACGTCCTGATTCTGAATGCACCCTTCTACCGGCAATACGTTTGACTATATCTTCATCGGCAACAGCAATTTCTATCACATTATCAATTTTTATACCCATTGCATCAAGCCCTTCGGCCTGAACAATAGTCCTTGGGAAACCATCCAGTAAAAAACCGTTGGCGCAATCAGGCTGGGCAATTCGCTCTTTAATCAAACCCAAAATAATGTCATCTGAAACCAGGCCGCCTGCAACCATTATTTTTTTAGCTTCAATACCCAGTGGCGTGCCATCGCGAACTGCAGCACGTAGCATGTCACCGGTTGAAATTTGTGGAATGGCATATTTTTCGGTAATAAACTGAGCTTGAGTTCCTTTACCAGAACCGGGGCTTCCTAACAGGATGACGTGCATAAAATAACTCCAAAGTATATCGATAAGACAAATATTTACTATAAATAACAGGTACTTAAGTAACTAAAAAAAATAACGTTGTTAGGTTGTATGGCTAACTATAAAACATAGCGGTATATTTTATAACACAACATACTTAATCTCTTGTAAAAATGCGATTATTTCCTTATTCTTACGGGGTTTACTACCAATCAGGAGAATATGTGATGCGTGTTGAAGATTTAATGAAAACAAAAGTATTTACCGTCGAGCAACACGACTTGATTGATCGGGTCTTTTTTTTAATCCATTATGAAAAAGTTCGTCATATACCAGTCGTTGAAAAAGGCAAACTAATCGCCATTGTTTCTGACCGGGATTTGTACAAAGCCCTCGGACCAAAAAACAATTCTAATGTTATTGAACCGGCCAGCGGGAAAAATTCTGTAGAACAACATGTGGTTCCACAAAAAGTACAACATATTATGCGCCGTGGTGTATTAACGGTTAATCCGGAAACTTATGCTTTTGAAGCGGCTGCTATTATGGCTGATAATAAAGTGGGTGCATTACCGGTTGTCGACAAGGATAATCATTTAGTAGGAATTATATCAGCAACCGATATACTCAAGGTTTTTTCAAAGCTGGAAAAATCCAGTGAAAAAAGAGCGCAAAGAATAAGCTCAGGTATCAGTCATACCTGAATTTTACTTGCCAGATCAAACAAAAAAGTCCCGTTACGGGACTTTTTTGTTTGATCTGGCAAGACCTTTGCTTATATGATTAGGCTTTATTAAATAACGACTCGTGTAAAAATAAATCAACATTTAATACAATATGTTATGGTTACCGTATAACCTAAATACAAGATCGATAATAGCCGTTTTAGCACCCACCAAGATGCCTTAATAAACTAGCGAATAATTTCCTCATAAAATCTTGGTGATATAACCTGCCAAGATTTACTATAAAGACTAACTCCGTGCAGAATAAACTGGATATCCATGATGAGTAACCTGCTTAAACTTTTTCAAGATTCTTCTTCCTTGCAAGGCAGCAACGCCAGTTTTATTGAAAACTTATATGAACAGTTTTTGGACGATCCAGAATCTGTTGAGCCTAGTTGGCAAAAAGAGTTTACGGCCATTCATCAGGGCACGACTTATGAGACCCCTCACAGTCCTGTGGTAAAACGCTTTGCACAACTGGCTATAAAATCTCAAGGAAGATTGGCGCAGTTACAAGGTTTTACCGAAGAAAGTGTAAAAAAACAGGCTGCTGTTTCCCGGCTTATTAACCATTACCGGGTTCGTGGACATCAAATTGCCAACAGTAATCCCTTAGGAAAAACAGCCCCTCCCCCTCCCGATATGGATGCGGCTTATTACGGACTATCTGAGCCGGATATGGAAACATTATTTGATACCGGTACACTTTTTGGCGGTGTTGATCGATTACCCTTACGCGCTATTATTGCCAATCTGACAGAGATTTACTGCGGTAGTATTGGCTCCGAGTATATGCATATTGTTGATACGCAGATTAGACGCTGGCTAATCAGTCGTTTGGAAAGCTCTAAAATAAATTTAATACTGGAACCTTCTAAAAAACACTGGCTATTAAAACTGTTGACTGCAGCTGAAGGTATAGAAAGCCATTTACATCATCGGTTTGTCGGTCAAAAACGCTTCTCTCTGGAAGGCGGTGAATCGCTTATTTTAATATTGGATGAACTAATTCAAGGTTCCGGTGATAAAGGCGTTAAAGAAATTGTCATGGGTATGGCGCATAGAGGTCGCTTAAATGTCTTGGTTAATATTCTGGGAAAAAGCCCTGCCAGCCTGTTCGATGAATTTGCGGGTACATCTACCCTGTTACCCGGTGCCAGATCTGGTGATGTAAAATATCATATGGGCTTTTCCTCCGATATTGCGACGCCGGGGGGACCGGTACATTTAACGCTGGCCTTTAACCCGTCACATTTGGAGATTATTAATCCTGTTGTTGAAGGTTCGGTAAAAGCTCGTCAGGATCGGGCCGGAGAAAACGGTATCAGTACGGTTATTCCTGTATTGATTCATGGGGATGCTGCCTTTTCCGGACAAGGTATTGTTATGGAAACCCTGAATATGTCGCAAACTCGCGCTTTTTTCACCGGCGGCACCGTACATATTGTTATTAACAATCAAATTGGCTTTACCACCAGTAATCCGGCAGATGCCAGATCTACATTGTATTGTACGGATGTTGCCAGTATGATTCAGGCGCCCGTTTTTCATGTTAACGGGGATGATCCGGAAGCGGTTATCTTTGTAACCAAACTCGCTCTCGATTATCGAATGACGTTTAATAAGGATGTCGTGATTGATCTTATTTGTTATCGCCGTCTTGGTCATAATGAAGCCGACGATCCTGCCGCTACTCAGCCCGGTATGTATAAAAAAATCCGTAAACATAAAACCACACGGACTCTTTATGCCCAAAAATTGATAAATGAAGGTATTATTAATACTGAACAATCTGCAACAATGGAGCAGGACTATCAAAAACTGCTTGAAGCCGGTCAAGTGGTTTCAAGACCGATTCTGGATAGTTCCAGTTATTCGTATACCAATCAATGGAATCAATATCTAAACAAAAGCTGGGACATTCCTTGCAACACAGCAATTTCGTTGGATCAATTACGTTTTTGTAATGACAGAATGCAGCGTTTACCTGCCGGCTTTGAAATACATCCCAGAATTGCCAAAGTTATGGAAAACCGTCTAAAAATGGCTGCAGGCGCCATGCCAATAGATTGGGGTTTTGCTGAAAATATGGCTTATGCCAGCCTCCTGTTGGAAAAATTCCATGTCCGATTGACTGGCCAAGATGTAGGCCGGGGAACATTTGTTCATCGCCATGCGGTATTGCATAATCAACTCAATAATAAAACTTATACCCCTATTAAACATCTGGACAAAGACCAGGGTCGTGCCCAGATTTTTGATTCTCTGTTATCGGAGGCTGGAGTATTGGGGTTTGAATACGGATATAGCACGACCATGCCTAATACCTTGGTCATTTGGGAGGCCCAATTTGGCGATTTTGCCAATGGTGCCCAAGTGGTTATTGACCAGTTTATCAGTTCCGGAGAAACCAAATGGGGTCGTTTGTGCGGACTGGTTATGTTGTTACCCCATGGTTTTGAAGGGCAAGGCCCGGAACACTCCTCAGCCAGGCTGGAACGTTATTTACAACTCTGTGCCGAACATAATATTCAGGTTTGTAACCCGACTACTCCCGCACAAATATTTCACTTATTACGGCGTCAATTAATACGTACTTACCGAAAACCATTGATTGTCATGAGCCCAAAAAGTCTGCTAAGGCATAAGCTTGCGGTATCTACCCTGGAAGATTTGACTCATGGAAATTTTCAACCTGTCATCGGTGAGCAGGATGCTATTAATCCAAAAAAAGTCACCCGTTTTATTTTATGTGCCGGTAAAGTTTATTTTGACTTACTTGAAGCACGTCGCCTTGATAATCTTCAGCATGTCGTTATTGCACGTCTTGAACAACTATATCCTTTTCCGGACAAATTACTTAAACTGGAATTGGCGAAATACCCGAATTTGAAAGATTTTATCTGGTGTCAGGAAGAACCACAAAATCAGGGTGCCTGGCATCAATCCAAACATCACTTTACCGATAGTCTAAAAGCCAATATCAGCGTCACTTATGCCGGACGAGAAGCATCGGCAGCACCCGCTGTCGGTAAGTTTCATGTCCATATAGAACAACAAAAAGCTGTCGTTCAATCAGCCTTATACGGCGACCCTTCAGGAAAATAACATGAGCATTGAAGTCCTAGTTCCCAACCTACCCGAATCTGTATCTGACGCAACGCTGATTACCTGGCATAAACAAGCCGGTGACTTCGTTAACAAGAACGAAAACCTTGTTGATCTTGAAACTGATAAAGTGGTACTTGAAGTCACCGCACCTGAATCAGGCATACTCAGCCAAATACTCAAGGAAAACGGGGCTATTGTTACCGGCGGCGAAGTACTGGCGCTATTGCAATCTGAATCCGCTAAAGCGCAACCAATTACCGAGAGTAAGAAATCAGCACCTAAATCGACTGAGCCAAACGATGAAGATATCCCGTTAAGTCCTTCAGTTCGTCGCTTGGTCCATGAAAACACCTTGGATCCTTTGCTGATTAAAGGTACCGGAAAAAGTGGCCGTCTCACCAAAGCTGATGTCTTGGATCATCTTAACAAGCCAACAGCCGCCATCGTAACAACAGCAAATATTTCATCATCACCAAGCACTGTGGCTGAAGTTAAACCGGAAATAATAAAAGCAATTGCACCAACAACAATTGACTCAAACCTGCGACCTGAACAACGTGTTCCAATGACACGTTTAAGAGCCAAAGTAGCTGAACGTTTGTTGCAAGCTCAACAAAATGCAGCGATGTTGACAACCTTCAATGAAGTTAATATGCAAAATGTCATTGATCTTCGCAACCAATATAAAATTCGCTTTGAACAAAAACATGCCGTCAAACTGGGTTTTATGTCGTTTTTTGTTAAAGCTTCAATTGAGGCTTTAAAGCGCTTCCCTGCCATCAATGCCTCTATAGACGGTAACGATATTATTTATCACGGTTACTATGATTTGGGTATTGCTGTTAGTACACCGCGCGGTTTGATTGTGCCGGTATTACAGGATGCCGATCAACTCGATTTTGCCGGTATTGAAAAAAGCATCGCCAATTATGGAGAAAAAGCCAGGTCAGGAACGCTAACCTATGATGATTTAAAGGGTGGAACATTTACCATTACCAACGGTGGTGTGTTCGGCTCAATGCTATCTACACCGATACTTAATCCACCTCAATGCGCTATTTTAGGTATGCACGCCATTAAGGAACGTGCGGTTGTTGAAAACGGCCAAATTGTTATCAGACCGATTATGTATTTAGCCCTGTCTTACGATCACCGCTTGGTTGATGGTCGCGAAGCCGTACAATTTTTAGTTACTATAAAAGAATGCTTGGAAGCTCCCGCTCACCTTCTACTAAACATTTAACTTTATGCTAAAAAAGAAAACACATTATGATGTCATCATTATAGGTGCAGGGCCCGCCGGTTTTGCCAGTGCGATTCGCTGTGCACAGCATGGCTTAAAAACTGCCTGTATTGATAATTGGCGTAACAAAAAAAATCAGGGTCGTTTAGGCGGCTCTCATCTTAATACTGGTGGCGTTGCTTCCATGACCTTGCTTGAGTCGGCAAAGCTTTATCATCAACTTAATCATGACATGGAAAAACATGGTATTCATGTTGAAGCGGTTACCGTAGATTTACCGCGAATGATTCAACGTAAAGATAAAATTATCGATCAAATCGGCCATAAGATGGCTGACTTGTTTGCTCATCACAAGATAGACTATATTCAGGCAAAGGCTAAACTGCTGAATTTTCGGCAAGTAGAAATAACAGCGATGGATACTGCAGAACTGTCCATTCTTGATGCAGAGCATATTATTTTATCGACAGGTTCATCGCCAGTAAAATTGCCTTATGCCCCCATAGATAATGAATTTATTATAGATTCTATGGCGGCTTTAAATCTGGATGTGGTGCCAAAAAAACTGGCCATTATTGGTGCCGGAGTTGTGGGTCTTGAATTAGCCAGCATCTGGAATAGATTGGGTTCTGAAACGATATTACTGGAAGCACAAGAAAACTTTTTATCCTTATTGGATCAACAAATTTCAGGCGAAGCTTATCGTATTTATCAGAATCAGGGTCTTGATTTACGTTTGGGTGCCCGAGTTATTTCTGCAAAAAAAGCCAATAAAAAAGTAATCGTAGAATATCAAGATCAGGATGGCACTCACAGTCTCCGCGTTGATAAATTGATTGTTGCCAGTGGTCGAAAACCCAATACGGCTGAATTGGCAGCCCCTGAAGCTAATTTGTTACTTGATGAAAACGGCTATATTTATGTTGATGATAATTGTCGTACCAATTTGCCCGGAGTTTACGCTATTGGTGATTTAACATTATTAGGGCCGATGTTGGCACATAAAGGTATAGAGGAAGGTATCTTTGTTGCCGATATTATTGCCGGATTTCATAATCCAATTAACTACGAAAATTTACCCAGTGTTATTTATACCGAACCTGAAATTGCTTGGGTAGGACAAACTGAACAAGCGTTGCGTGCCACTGGCGAAACCATAAAAATTGGTATCTATCCATTAACAGCAACCATTCGTGCATTGGCAATGGGGAAATCTGAAGGTATGGTTAAAATCATTGCTTCTGCTGTAAATGACAAGATACTTGGCGTTCATATTATTGGTACCCAAGCTTCCGAACTGATAGCAGAAGCCGTACTGGCAATGGAATTTTCTGCCAGCAGTGAAGATTTGGCAAGAACCATTCATGCACGCCCTACCCTATCTGAAGCAGTACATGATGCCGCCTTGGCACTTAAAGAAAAGACTTTACTTATGTAATTTAGGTTGAGGTATTTTTGTAGTTCCGTTATTTTAAGCGTCTGCACAATTTGTTCTGGCGCTTAATTACAATTTTTCGGTATTGCATTGGTTGTGATTTATACCTTGTTTAAAATGGAAGTTTAAAGTTTTTCATTTTAAACAAGCCAATCAAGTGGTCTCTGCTTAATAGGGAATCTGATGCAGGGTTTGCGTAATATATACGTTTTCCATTTCAATTGGCTTTTTTGTATACATTGCAGAGTAAACGACTATAAGATTTCATCTATATAAATGTTTCTATTATCATATAATTAATAGGATTAACTAATAGCAAAGATATTTTTGCAAATCACATAATAGAGTCTACTATGTGATAATAGAGTTTAAAAATTAACATCATAGGGTGATCTAGATGTCGAAAGAAACCGAATTAACCGTTGAACTAATTTCCTTATTAAATAAGTTTAAGGATACGCATATTAACCTGGTTGGGTTACTGGATCAGGATAGCGCCTATCCTCTTTGGATACAGTCGAGTCCTGATCCAGTAACAGCCAGGCATACATTAAAAAATCTGGTTCTTAACTGGAGTTATGAAACAAATGATCAAGAGGCTGGCAAAACTTTACAGCACAATGGCTTGGCCCCCTGTTCACAGACAACTTTTATGGCAGTTGAAGCAGTTAATTGCAGTAGATTGGCTCTGCATCAGCAACTCATCAAGATAGATCGGTTTACGCCGATTATCAGTCAGAAAAAAGGCCAAGAAACAGGTGGGTCTTCTATCAATGGTAACAACAGGCTGTCAAAAAAAATCCTCCAACGCTTAGGCTATCCACGCTTAAATATCAGACAAGCTTGCCGACAATTTGTAGCCTTGCCCTACCCTGTTTTATCTGCCGGTTTTTTCTGGAATCGGTATCGAAAAACCATTAAGCTCAATCGGCAACAAATCCTGGAAAAATTAAATCGTCTGGCGCAGTCCAGCAGTTCAGATGAAGCCTTTATTCAGGCCGATATTGAACGCTTTAATAGCATTGACGATTCTGTTTTAGTACGGATATACCCGGAAAGTATTCATCAACGCGTTAATTTGTATATTCAAAAAGAACAACAAGAACAACGTATCCAACGCTATGCCCATACCCCGATTTTTTACGTATCCACACCTGATAAACCATTACCTGACAAAACATTGCTACCTGAGCTACCTGCAGCCAAAGAAACGCGTTTATTACGGCGCAATATCACGGTTGAACGTGAGCCCTATTTAACTTCATTGAATCTATATCGGCTATTACCTAAATATCGTTGAAAGTTAATGGCTAAACCCCTGATGTATTTTTCCGGTTAAAAGCTATGTTGGTTGTCAGGCACGTATAATTGTTTTATTGATCAGCTTTTGCCTGTTGTTTCTGCTTATAAGCCGTCAATTGTTCGGGGGTTGCTTCTTGTTGAAATTTATCTTTCCATTCCATATAAGGCATGCCGTAGACTATTTCCCGGGCCTGTTCATAATCTATTGCTATGCCCTGCTCTATTGCAGCTTCTGCATACCACTTGGCAAGACAATTTCTGCAAAAATCTGCCAACAGCATTAAGTCGATATTTTGTACTTCGGTGTGCTGCTGTAAATGGCTGACAAAATGCCTGAACGCCGCCGCTTCTAATTCGGTTTGTGATTTTTTATCCATTGAAATTCTCCAAAACTGGCTATTCTAGCAGAAACAACACTACAGATATGTACATTTGCGATGAAAAATTTTACAATGAGACGGTTTAAGTAGACAGCAAGCTTAAAAAATTTCAGGTTATTGTTAACCTTCATCAAAGATAAACTTTATTCGATAGCCAAGCTGATATCGAAAGTAAAAATGGATATTAACTATTCGTATCCTAAGCAAAGCAAACAGACCAAGCAATTAAACTATAATCTAACTCTCTTCAGCAATTTACGCACGATCATCCATACCTCGGAACCTATGAAACAACTCTTTGAATTTTTTCCTATTATTTTATTTTTTATTGCCTACAAAGTTTATGATATTTATATAGCAACCGCTGTTGTTATCGTGGCCACTATTGTTCAAGTGATTTATGCCTGGTTTAAACACGGTAAAGTTGAAACCATGCAATGGATTACGCTAGCTTTGGTGGTTGTTTTCGGTGGCGCAACTATTTATTTACATGATGAGCAATATCTTAAATGGAAATTTTCCATTATCGAATGGTTATTTGGGCTCGCTTTTTTAGGGAGTCACTTTATAGGCCAAAAAACCTTTATTGAAAGAATGATGTCCGGCAATTTAACCTTACCGTCTTTGATTTGGAAACGCTTGAATTTTAGCTGGGCCAGCTTCTTTATCCTTGTTGGTTTTATCAATGTTTACGTTATGTACAATTACAATACGGATGACTGGGTTACCTTTAAAACATTTATAGCGCCAGGTTTGATGATTGCTTTTATGGTTATTCAAATGCTTTTTTTATATAAATATATACCAGACGCCGAGGAATAAAGCGTGCTCTATGCAATTATCAGTACCGATGTTAAAGATAGCCTGGAAAAAAGGCTGTCTGCACGTCCAGCCCATCTTAAAAGACTGCAAGAGCTTCAGAGTGAAGGACGTTTGGTGTTAGCCGGTCCACACCCTGCCATTGATAGTGATAATCCAGGTAATGCCGGTTTTACAGGCAGTCTGGTCGTCGCCGAATTTGATAATTTGCAAGCTGCCCAACACTGGGCAGACAGCGACCCCTATAACGAAACAGGCGTTTATGCTAAAGTTACCGTTAAACCATTTAAAAAGGTACTTCCTGAATGACATCCGAACAAATTAAACAATCATTAAATGATGCTTTTAAACCAGAGCTATTGGAAATTATTGATAATAGTGCAGCCCATGCCGGACATGCTGGTGCAAAAAGCGGCGGCGGTCATTATCATGTGACTATTATTGCTGAGGCTTTTGAAGGAAAATCGTTAGTCCAACGCCACCAGCTTATCTATAAAGCGTTAGGCGATATGATGAAACAACAAATTCATGCCTTAGGCATCAATGCTTTATCACCCTCTGAAGAAACTAAAGGAAGTTTATAAATGAAAAAAACGCTTATCCCCCTACTAGTTGCCGGTACTGTATTGCTCACTGGTTGTGACCAAAAAGCCACTGATGGCACAAGCACATCAGCTGCCAAGCCTGTTGTTGAGAAAGCTGATGCCGTTGCTGTTGTCAATGGCCAATATATCAGCAAAACTACGCTTGCTGAATTGGAAAAAGAAATTTCTGAACGTGGCCATGGACAAACTTTTCCCAAAGAAAAATTGATTGAAGAACTTATTCAGCGTGAACTTTTGGTTCAGGATGCCATACAAAAGCAATTGGATAAATCAGCTGAAATCGTTGCACAGCTTGATAGCGCTAAAAAAACCTTGTTAACACAAGCTGATGTACAAAATTTCATTAAAGCCAATCCGGTAACTGATGCTGAAGTTAAAGCAGAATATGACAGTAAAGTCGCCGGTGAAAATGGCATTGAATATAAAGCGCGTCATATTTTAGTAAAAACTGAAGCAGAAGCTAAAAAATTGATTGCAGAATTAGATAAAGGCGGCGATTTTGCAAAATTAGCCAACAAAAATTCGCTAGATGCCAAAGAGTCACAAAACGGTGGTGATTTAGGTTGGTTTGTTGCCGGGCAAATGGTTGCGCCATTTTCCGAAGCAGTTGCTAAACTGGAAAAGGGTAAATATACTGAAACACCAGTGCAAACCCAGTTTGGTTACCATGTTATTTTAAGAGAAGATTCACGCGCCCAAACTCCACCGCCATTGGAAGCAGTTAAAGAACAACTGATGCCTTACTTACAACGCAAAAAAATCCAGAACATGGTAGAAACCTTGCGTAAACAAGCTAAAGTAGAGATATTGGTACCGTTGACTGATGAACCCGCAAAAGTTCCTGCAGCACCTGCTGACGGTAAGGCGGTAGAAGGAGAACCGGTTGCAGAAGAAGTTATCGTTGAAGAAGTTAAAGATGCGTCAGGAAAAACAATTGCTGAAGAAGTCGTTGTTGACGAAGTTGTAGAAGAAAAAGCGGCTGAGCCAGCTAAAGCAGTTGCTCCGGCAACTAAAAAATAGGTCTTTTTTAGCCTATAAAAAAGGGCGGTTTATCCGAAGCCCTGCCAAGAGTGTGTTTTTTTAGAGCATTCTTTTGGTTGGAAAATGCCTTGCCAGGAAACTGGCAGGGCATTTTTTTGTGTGTCAAATGTCTGGAAATATGACTGCCAGCTGTCGACCCAAACCGGCCTGTCGCGTTTCTCCGTAAGCGTCCAGCGCGACCGTCTCCCCCTAAATTTCATTCTGTGAATTAACCTCCACCGACACAGCAGGAAATGGCAACAATTCATCAATACGGCTATTAGGCCAGGTTGGCAGTTTTTCCAAGGTATCTTTTAGCCACGCCTCAGGGTTT
>NZ_JAOEGU010000045.1 GCF_025583945.1 Methylobacter psychrophilus | reverse complement strand
GCTTTTAAATGTGGACTTACGGTATTTAGTATTGCTATGATTTCGTTCATGGTCAGTTTGGGTGCGAATGCTCTGTTAGAAGCGGTATTCTACCTTCTCTGACCTTTCTCCTTTCTCCTTTCTCCTTCCTCCTCCTCCTCCTCCTCCTTCCTCCGATATCTATAAATTACTCATGCCAATTGGCGAAGGTATTGAATTAAAAAACATAATATGGAAAAAATTAACACCAATATAATGATAATGGCTAAGTTTTTAGAGCTTATTCCTCCAAATACAGGTCTTGAATTACCACCTAAGGTATTTTTAGATATGGGCGGTGAATTTATTGACTTTGTTGAAGGAAAGTTATTAACGGCTCGTTTTCCAATTAAAGAAAGGTATATGAATCCATTTGGTTTTATGCAGGGTGGAATCATAGTTGCAGCAATTGATAATACGATTGCTCCTTTAAGTTATGTTTTAGCACCTCCTAATATCACTAAAGAAATTAATACGACATTTAAACGCCCTATCAAAAGTAGCGAACTTTTTATTGATGTTGTTGCATCAATGGTCGAAAAAACTTCATCTTACATAATACTGCAAGCCGAAGTTAGAAATGAATCAGGAAAGTTAGCAGCTAAAGGAATAGCTAAATGTATATTTGTTAAGAATAGAAAGTGAATAGGGGGTGCTTAAACAATCGACACTAAGGAGAGCATGCAAAACCAGGGGATGCTTTGACTTTTCTAAGTCGGTGAGGGTGTAATGGTCAAGTAAAACCGGACACTTTTTTAAGTAGTCTTCTTGTAAAATTCCCGTTCAAATTCCAGTGGGGATTGGTAGCCTAAGCGGAAGAACAACATTGCCCTTGTGTTCCGGCTTCACCTTGCCACATTAGAGCGGATTGAAACCAGACCGCTCCACCAGCGCGACCGCCTGGTTTCAATCCTAAGGGCATTTAACCGCCTTAACTATGTCAGCATAAACCCAACCAGCACAAACAGCCGTGCTGAACGAGTTTATGCCTCCAAAGGAGGTGGAGGAACAGGTTAACTAAGGAGAAGATTGCGCCTTGTAACCGGCATCGAGCCTACTATTCCATAGTCCGATTGG
Source organism: Methylobacter psychrophilus (assembly GCF_025583945.1). GTDB lineage: Bacteria > Pseudomonadota > Gammaproteobacteria > Methylococcales > Methylomonadaceae > Methylobacter_C > Methylobacter_C psychrophilus. The sequence goes on along the minus strand of NZ_JAOEGU010000045.1, from coordinate 31,095 downwards.
CTAAACTCGACATAAGCACTACAAAGAGCAATAGAAATACAGTTTTTCGAGCGGATTATGCAATTCCGCATACTTAAAGTGACTATTTGACCAATACCGTTAGGCATAATTATTTAATAGTATTAATAATCGCCGCCAATTCAGGGGTTAACGGTTTAAGCAAGAGATTTTAAATGCACGTTATTCAATGGATACTCATTTTCCAGAATGTTTTTAGTTTTTCGCCTAAAAGTGTAACGATTCCTCAAGCAGGTGTCGCTATCGAAGAGCGTGCCGTTCAAATAAAAGATTACACAAATACCGGTCATTTACCGAGATGTTTAACGTAGAGCCAACCAAGCACGGCACGGACAGCTGAAAAATAAAACCATATTATAACTGCGCTCCGGTTAAGCTTGGTGTTAATCTCTGCATTTGTTTTTCCATTTTAACTAACTCAAAATCATCTCCATTTGACAAATTCTGCTTGAATCTCTCAAATTCAAAAAAGCCACATTTTTTGTAAAATGGTTCACCAGAAAGTGTAGCTGTCAGATATAAAGTCTCAATTCCTTTAAGCAAACATTCATTCTCGCATTCGGTAAGTAGGTAAGTAGGTAAGTAGCAACACCTTTTCTGGCAAAATCAGGATGCACGAAAAAACCCCTTATTTCTGCTTTATGAGGTGCAGAAATATCAATCGCCCAACCACCGCAACCAATGATTTTATTTTCATTCTCAGCCACACGAAAGCTGTCTACGGCAATCAATTTTTCTACGCCGCTTACTAACTCCAATGCCGTTTCAATTTCTGATTTTTTATAGTATTGAGCCTGAAGTATTAAGACAGATTTGGAAATTAAGATATTGATATGATAAATATCTTCAAAAGTAGCTCTACGGATGCTTAGATTCATAATTTCACAAATATTAAATTAAGGTGTGTGTATTGGCTGTAAGGGCCTACATTAAATCGCGACAGCGCGTTTGAATGAATAGTTATACCGCTCTACCGTCAATTTTAACTCTAATGGTTCACGTAAATGTCTGTATTTGTCTGGGTATTCTATAAAGCCTAGTTTACGCCAAAATTTTTCTGATGATTTAGGAGTACATTTAACAGAGACGCAAGGAACCCTGGAATTGAATAGATATGCTAATAAGTGTTGGGCCATTTTCATGCCAAGTCCGTTACCTCGATAGCTCGGGTGAATTTCAAGAATGTCAATTGATGCAGAGATACTCTTGATATTGAAAATACCAAAACCAACTATAAGTCCGTCCAGCTTAATGCAAAGCATTTCACGAGTGTTGAAAGAGTCGATGATTATTTCTTTATTGCAATAAAAACCCTCACACGAATCATTTTGCTCTTGTTCTAGCCAAGTCAAGACCTCATCGAGCTGAAGTTTCGATGTGTTGATTATTGTTGCCATATGTTAATACAGGATACCAAGTTATTGTCTGTGTCTGGATAGCATACTTTTTTTTCAACCTTACCAGATAGCTTCGATGCAACACAATGAAATCAATGAGTAGCAAAGCCTGTAAATTCATCAATTATGATTCATTAACATAAAGCTATTTCCTCAAAAACAGCAAAGCCTCCTGAGTAAAATCAGGGGGCTTTTTTTGGGTGTGTTTTGGCAAAATAGATAAATATTTTCTGATCATCAAAAATAGATCCACAACAGACATAAAGCCTCGTGTCAGGAATTACGGCACATTTACAAACATAATTCATAATACAACCGATATAAAATCTCTATTTTTATGATATATAAATTGCAATTACATAGTTAACAATATATTTTGTTTCAAGCATACTTTTCATCTCATTCAAAAAAAGCCAATCGGAGCGGCTACTATGAATTCTGACTCATCAATACCAGATTCATTTAACCCGGTTGATTGTTCCCCAGAACAATTGCTACATGATCTTCAGTTACGCCAGATTAATCTGGAAGTTAAGCTGATTGAACTGGAAGTTCAGAACGAACATCTCCAAAGCGTCCAAATCAAGCATGAAGAATCAAGAGCCTATTATGCCGATCTATTTAATCATGCGCCGATCGGCTATCTCGTGCTCTCCGATAAGGGACTGATTTCTGATATTAATATTACCGCCGCCAAGCTGTTTGGAATAGATCGTCGAGAGCTGTTATCCAGTAATTTTGCACGCTTGGTGACGGCACAATATAGCGATCGGTGGTATCTTTTTTGCCGTGAATTAAAAAATCACACACAGCAACGCACGATTGCCTTATCGTTAAAAGCCTGTGGCAATAAAGAAGTCAGTATCCGGCTTGACTGTTTACCTATAAATTCTACGTTGCGTATCATGCTGACCCAGGTAACAACGATAAAACAATTAATACCTGATGCCTCGTCTGCTGAATTACTTTTAGCTGAAGATGCCGAAAGGCAAAACATCCTTAATAAGGAAGCGACCAGATTACACAACATGACCGACGAAACGATGGAACAGTCTTATAAATATCTTAAATTTGCCGTCATTTCAGGCCAGGTCGGAATATGGCAATATAATCTGCAAACCAACGAGCTGATCTGGAACGATACCATGTTCGCTTTGTACGGCTCCAATCGGAAGGACTTCTCGGGAGCTTATAATGAATGGTCGGATCGACTGCACCCGGACGACAGAGTGGCAACTGAGGCCTCACTACACGATGCCATCTCCGGCAAGAGCGATTATGCCCCCGATTTTCGCGTGATCTGGGCGAATGGCGAAGTACATCACCTTAAAGGACATGCCCATGTGATCACCGATAACACAGGTGCCCCCCAGTACATGGTTGGTACCAATTGGGACAACAGTGAATTTGCACATACCCATCAGCAACTATTGTTGGCACGCGCCGCTATTAACAACAGTAATAGTGCGTTCATCTGGCTGACCCCGGATGGCCAGGTAGCTGATGTCAACGACTTTTCCTGTAAAAGTCTGGGTTACACAAAAAATGAACTGATTGGCATGGCTGTTTGGGACTTTGATGCTGAGATGTCGATCGAGTCTTGGGCTGATACTTGGATAAAATTTAAAAAATCCGGGAAATACCAGGGTGAAAGATTGCATCGGCGCAAGAATGGCACTATTTTTCCGGTAGAAGTTAGCAGCGACTTCATTACCATTAACGGAAAAGAGTACTGCTTTTCCTTTATCAATGATATTACCGAGCGCAAACAGATAGAAAAAAAACTCAGCGATGCAGATGCCTTTAATCTCAGCATCCTTAACTCACTGACTGCGCACATCGCCGTGCTTAATGATAAAGGTATTATTACCGCTATTAACGACGCTTGGCGGCAGTTTGCCAGAGATAATAATGCACCTGAAGCCAGTCAGCTTATGCTCGGTGCCAATTATTTAAAAATATGTGCACGTGCCATTGATCATCCTAATGGTGATGAGGCAAGCACAGCAGAAATCGGCATTACCGCAGTATTGAATGGTGAGCTGGAAGATTTCAATTTAGTGTACCCCTGTCATGCACCTGATAAACAACGCTGGTTTCAGATGAATGTAACGGCCTTGCAAGGATCAACCAAAGGCGTTGTGGTCAGTCATAAAAACATTACCGATAACTATGAAATGCAGCGGTTATTGCAGGAAAAAGAACGCATGTTATCTGAGAGTCAGCGTATAGCGCATATTGGTAGTTGGGCTTTGGATCTCGCGACCGGTTATGTCGTATGGTCAGAGGAGATGTACGCCATTTTTGACGTTACTCAAGCGGGCTTTGTTCACACCCCCTATACAATTGATCACCTGATCCTTTCCGAAGACCAACCGCTGAAAGATAAGTGGCTAAAGGAATGCTTGCAAGGGAAAAGTATGAAAGAAATCATTTCCCGTACCCGGTTAGCGGATGGCTCCATTCGTTTTATCTGTACTCATGGAGAATTGCAATATGACGCCATGAACAAACCGCTCCGCCTGGTCGGCAGTACACAGGACATCAGTGAGCGCAAATACAAGGATGATCGAGATAAAGAACATCTGGATCAACTCGCTCATGTGACACGCCTTGGCTTGATGGGAGAAATGGCTTCCGGCCTGGCGCATGAAATTACTCAACCGCTAACCGCGATTACCACTTATGCGCAAGTCAGTTTAAACCTGATTAAAAAGGAAAATCCTGACCTCATAAAACTGGGTGAAGTAGCCGTAAAAACTCAAGAACAAGCGTTACGGGCAGGACAAATTATTCATCACATGAAACGCTTTTGCACATCCACATCACAACAGCGATCAACCGTTGACATAAACAATCTTATTAATCAATGTGTCAAACTATGTGCCGATTTTATAAGACAAAATAGCATAGTGGTAACACTTGAACTGTCAGGTAACTTACCGGTTATCGATGTTGATCATATTCAAATTGAACAAGTGCTTATCAACCTGATCCGTAACAGCATTGATGCCATATTGGGCGCAGCTGACAGGCAACAAGGCGAAATAACTATTCAGAGTCAGTTGACGCTCGATAATAAAATACAGGTTTCTGTAAAAGATAATGGTCCAGGCATTGAGGAAGATCAGCAAGCCAAGATATTACTGCCTTTCCATACCACCAAAACAGAGGGTATGGGCATGGGTTTATCCATCAGTAGCTCATTGATCGAAGCTCATGATGGAAAATTAAATTTTAATAGTCAATTTGGAAAAGGCAGTACCTTTTACTTTACGCTACCCATTGATTGAGTGGGGGTCTTGTGGAAGAACCCCCAAAAGTGTTCGTTATGAGCTAAGTGAGTTTCCATAAGTACCGTTTTAAATGTTTTTCAAGCTCATTTATCATTGCATCCACATCAATATCACCATTGTTTTTTCTAAAATTGTACTTGCCAGTGAATGCCTTGCGTAGATATCAGCAATTTCAGCTTCAGGCAGGTGATAAATACGTTTTAAGTTCGTCATTCTGGTTCAAAAAAACGAGGATTTGGCTGGACTGATTTCCCAGTCAAAAAAAAACGCATTTTACGCTAGTTTTTGTAAGATAAACTGGTTCACAATATCGTTTTTCAGTTAGTAAAATGGACTAATCCGTATGAAAATAGGATATGCGCGCTTTTCAACCAGAGAGCAATCTTTGTCTATGCAAGTTGATGCATAAAAAAAAGCCGGTTGCGATCAAATTCATGAAAAAACATAGATTAGAACGAACACTTTTGGAGGGTCCACGGGACCGCTGTTCGAAGCGCTATTTTGAACATTAGACTGAAGAGTTCAAATTGTTTAATGGTGGGCAGTCTATTCAAAAATATAAAGCACCATAGTTATGGTACTAGGTGTTTGTACGTATAGTTTTTTTCTTAATTTCATGATCAAATCAACGAAATAATATTTTGTATGGAGTGCCGTACAAAAAGTTGTTTTGGGTATTTAATAACTACATTATAGAAATATTTATTTTTGGCGATTAAGTCATCTGTTATCTAACAAATCCAACCAGGTATTTATGAATATAGTCGACTGCGTCAATCGCTTACAAGCGCTTTATATCAAATCGAAACCAGCTGAGGAAGTATTTAATAGCTTATTAACGGATATTCTTGAACTTACAGATAGTCAGTTCGGTTTTATCCAAGAGTTAAAATATGATGAAACCGCTGGTCAATACCTGCAAGCCTTGGCAATGACCAATATTACCTGGGATGATGCCAGTCGGCGTTTTTGGGAGGATAACTACGCCAGCGGCTTAAAATTTTATGCGACCGATTCGCTGTATTTTGCGACTGTTATTACCAATGGACCCGTTATCGCCAACGATCCGGCTCATCATAGCCATAGTTGTGGACGAATGCCACCGGGTCATCCTACGCTGGATTGTTTTCTGGGATTACCCCTTTATTGTGAAGATGAAATTATTGGCTGCCTGGGCATGGCTAATCGCCCCGGTGGCTACGATGAAGATCTGGTTAAAACTTTGCAACCGGTACTTACTGCCTGCGCCCAAATAGTTGAGCGTTATCGCAGCGAAATAAGGCGAGTGTCTGCCGAAGCAAAGCTTCAGGAGAAATCTGCGCTACTGGAAAATATGATTAATTCCTCGGCTGATTATATTTTAGCCAAAGATGCTAATTTAAATACCATTCTTTGCAATGAGACTTTTGCGCAGGCCATTGGTAAAAAACCGGCTGATCTATATGGTAAAACTGACAATCAAAATGGCATAGCCCGGTATAAGCAAAGTGATGAGCATAGCGATTTGGCCGTGCTGTCCGGTAAAATCATGCATAACACCAATGCTATTTATCACAGCGATGGCACCTCGCGTATTTTCGATTCCGTTAAAGTACCCTTACGCTCCACAGACGATAAAATTATTGGTTTACTTGAAGTCAACCGGGATGTCACCGAAAAAAAAGCACTGGAGGAAAAACTTCAACTGGCTGCCAGTGTGTTTACCAATACCCTGGAAGGCATTATGATTCTTTCCTCTGACGGTACTGTCCTGGATGTTAATAAAGCTTTTAGCCGTATTACCGGCTATGAGCATAATGATATTTTGGGAAAAAATATGCGCCTCTTAAATGCCGGCCTTCAGGATACTAATTTCTTTGAAACGGTCTGGTACAACCTCAACACCAAAGGCCATTGGTATGGCGAAGTCTGGAACCGGCGCAAAGACGGTGAAGTTTATGCCGTGATGCAAAGTATTAATACGGTTAGTGATGATAATCAAACCTCCGCCCGGAAATATGTCTCGTTGTTATCTGATATCACCATGATTAAGGAACATGAAAATGAACTAGAGCATATCGCCCATTATGATGCCCTGACCAGTCTGCCCAATCGCTTATTATTGGCAGATCGTCTGTACCAAGGCATAGCGCAAAGCCGTAGACGAGACGAACAGTTGGCGGTTATCTATATTGACCTCGATGGTTTTAAGTCGGTTAATGACAATTATGGCCATGAAGCAGGTGATCAATTATTGATAACTCTGGCGCAGCGCATGAAACAGGCGCTGCGTGATGGCGATACCCTGGCTCGAATTGGCGGCGATGAATTTGTCGCCATCTTGCTCGATATTGGTACGATTGAAGCCAGTGTGCCGATACTCAGCCGCATACTGATGGCAGCCTCCCGACCGATACATTTTAAGCAGCATAATCTGCAGGTTTCAGCTAGTTTGGGGGTTACTTTTTATACCTCGACAGAGGCTGCCAATACCGATCAATTGCTACACCAAGCGGATCTGGCGATGTATCAGGCCAAGCTGGCCGGCAAGAATGGTTACCATTTTTTTGATGCTGTTCAGGATAGTCATATCCGTGGTCACCATGAAAGTCTGGAGCGTATACGCCAGGCACTAACTGCCCATGAATTTGTGTTGTATTATCAGCCCAAAGTTAATATGCAGACAGCGGCAATTATCGGCGTTGAGGCCTTAATTCGCTGGCAACACCCAAGCAAAGGCCTGCTGCCACCGAATATTTTTATGCCAATCATTGCAGATAATCCCTTGGCGATAGACCTTGGCGAGTGGGTTATTGATACGGTTCTGACCCAGATGGAACGCTGGACTGCCGCAGGATTAACTATCCCGGTGAGTATTAATATCAATGCCCGTCAGTTACAGCACAGCGGCTTTACAGATAGCTTGCATACCTTGCTTAGTGCTCATCCGATGGTTAATCCTGCCTCCTTGGAACTGGAAGTACTGGAAATTAGTGCGATGGAAGATATGACTAAGGTTTCCAAAGTCCTAGAAATTAGCCAAGAAATGGGCTTTAAATTATCCTTGGATAACTTTGGCACCGGTTATTCGTCACTGGCTTATCTAAAGCGCCTGCCGGTGACCATGCTCAAGATAGATCAAAGCTTTGTGCGTGACATTATTAAAGATCCCAATGATCAGGCCATTGTTAAAGGTTTATTGGGGCTGGCACCGGCCTTTGATCTTAAGGTTATCGCTGTCGGTGTTGAAACCATTGAACATGGCACTGTGCTGATGCAACTGGGTTGTGATCTGGCGCAAGGCTATGGTATTGCCCTGCCCATGCCTGCCAATGAACTGCCTGGCTGGTGCACGACCTGGAAACCTGATCCCGTCTGGGCCAATATGCCGTCAGCTAATACGGCAAGACCTCATTAAACATAAAACAATGTAAGTTCACACAGATCGATGGTAAAAATTCGTGCGTAGTGCGAATCCTTACCATCAGCCAACTAAATATTTTATTAATAGTAAGGTGTAACCGACATTCCGCACCCCTAATAATAAAAACTGATCATTAAAATATTACCAATAATCAAATGGTTGTACCGTATATTGATAGAAAATAAAGAATCAATGACTTACGATTTATTCCTAGAAATACCTATTTTTCAATGAGTTGAGGGGTTCAAATTGATGAGAATTTAAATTTCATTAAAATAACTAATTTTAAAATCATTGAATATCAATTAGTTATAGATGCGGAATGTCGGGTGTAAAATGACTGTAACTACTAAAAACATTAGGAAGCACTAAGTTCAAATACCGAAAAATCCGGCAATACGATAAATCTTACGGATCGTGACATGAAGATTGCTGAACTTGCTTATTACAAAGCTGAAAGCAAAGGTTTTGAATCGGGCCACGAACTTGAAGACTGGTTGGAAGTGGAACGAGAAGTTATGTTGTTGTGAGGGGGGAATGTCGGTTAAACGTAAATTGGCTACTGATTTTACAATTTCTGGCGTTGGACAGAAATAGTCGATACGTAGATTTATGGAGAGTATGCAAGACCGGGGGAGGCAGTTAAACAACCCTTTTGATTTTTTCATCATTCGTCGGCCGAAAGCTGGGATGCCAGTTTCGAAACAGCTGTTTCAATTCGCCGTTTAGTACCCGTGTCCGCATCTGCAAGAGTAAATGGACACCCTTGGGACTCCATTGCATTTGTTGCCGCTTGGCAAAGCGCTTGGCGACGACGTAATTCACCGCAGATTCGACAAAGCCCGTGCTGATTCTGTCTCTCTGGCGATAGCGCGCCGTAGTTGGGAATGAATGCTTGATTATTGGCGATGTATGTGTGGAATTCTTCATACCGTTCGCAAAAACTTGAACATCGAGTGTAACTAATGAGAAGTTACATCTATGTGCGTTACCGCACTGACTTCATTCAGTTTTTCGTGTATTGTTTAATCCGCTAGGTAGCCAAAAGTCTTTTAACAAAATGGTAAATACGATTTTTTACCTAAGAAATCGTATTTAAACCTAAAAAATCTCCATTACTGGTGTTTTGGTAAGTAATGGATGATTTTATTTTTTGAAAATGTTAAATAACTTTTGAATGACTACTTAAGCTATGTACTACATCATTCCACGCTTAGGTTAGTTATGGCTACTAATAATTATCAGGAGAAACTCATGAACAAAGATCAAGTTGAAGGGTTATTCGAAAAAGTCAAAGGAAAGGTCAAAGAAGCCACCGGCGTTATACTGGACGATAAGGATATGGAGATAAAAGGAAATGTCCAAAAAAACATCGGGAAGGTTCAGTCGGATTTTGGTGATTTCAAGGAGGATATTAAGAAAGATATTGATAATATCTAAAACGAGCACATCAACGATGTGTAGTCTCTCCAAAAAGGTTGACCTTCTGCACAGCCGCAACAACTTACTCTCAAATATATTTCTCACAGGATATGAACATGAAGCTCAACGATTTATGTCTAAGCATCGCTTAAAAAGCCGGCAATACCTCATCGGTTTATCTCTGGTTCATATCGTTTTTAATTGATAGCCTCTTACGGAGAAGCACACATGCTTGAAAGTATTGCAATCATCCTAATCATCCTCTGGGTACTGGGTTTGGTGTCCTCGTACACAATCGGTGGATTCATTCACGTTCTTTTGGTTATCGCGGTCATCATAATCATTCTACGCGTCATTCAAGGCCGACGTGTCTTATAGGGGCACTGGAATACGCTTACGTAATATAGTTATCTGCCAGAGTAAACCGGAACGTCAGGCAAGGATATTATAAAAATGAGTGCTATCAGGATCGTAGCCGTCATGTTGATTATAGCCGGCCTATTGGGCTTGGTCTATGACCGTTTCAGCTATATCCAGCAGACTCAGGAAGCTAAGCTAATAGTCAGTTAGTGTTGATATGTCGGGTAAAATTAGCGATAAAAACCAAAAATTACTGGCATGGTACCCGATAGAATCAGATTGACTAGCTGCTAGGGTTCCCTTGAACTGTCGCTTAAAGACATCCAGACAGCTAATATTCCGGCCGGGGCCGGTGTGTGGCGTTGATAGTAGCTGGTAGCGAACTCTTTGCTTGTTTCGAGCAAGAAGAGCTAGCGACTGCGTCGATGAATAGACCAGAGGCAATCCAGAAATACCAGCAGGGCGCAACGCAATTAAAACTTACCCGTGTTGCCAGATGTCATAAAAATAAAGGCATCCTGCCAGTTCTTGATGGGGGATTTTTCTGATTTAAAATAAGAAGTTATTACTCAGTTAGCGTTGATATGTCGAATGATAGCCCCCATATAATGCCTTTACATTGACATTAATAAACACCATTGAAAAAGAAATGCATAGTGCTACTAACGGAAGATGAACGCATTTATTTGGGAAGTTTGATCCATACCGGAAAAGTGGCCGCTCATAAAAGACTACACGCTGAAATACTGCTCAAAGCGGATATTAGCGATTTAGGAAAAAAATGGCTGGACCGGCCAATAAGCGAAGCTTTTGGTATTTCAACGCGTACCGTCGAATGAGTCCGGGAGCGACTGGTTCAAGAAGGTTTGGAATCAGCTTTAAATCGAGCAAAGTCAATTCGCGTTAAAATCCGTACTATTGATGGTGAGAACGAAGCTCATTTGATCGCATTGAGTTGTGGCGACGCACCGGAAGGTCGAAGTCGCTGGACATTACGTTGGCAAAATAAAGAGTGGTGTATTCCGGCTAAAAAAAATGCTGAGTTTGTTTGCGCTATGGAAGATACCCTTGAGGTTTACAAGCGACCTTATGATGAAGCACAACCACTGATTTGCATGGACGAAAGCAGTAAGCAACAGATTAAAGACACGCGTACACCCATACCCGGCAAAGCTAGTTACAGTCGCTCGGTACGCACGGAATATGAACGTAATGGCGTAAGTAATGTTTTATGTTTTTTGAACCCTTGCAGGGCAAAAGAATTGTTGAAATAACCGATCAAAGAACAGCCATTGATTGGGCGCATCAGATACGTAACCTGTTTGATGTCCACTACCCGCAGGCTAAACGTATTACGCTGAACACCCATGCTGACGCCTCTTTATATAAGGCATTTGAGCCAAAATAGGCGAGAAGAATTTTTGAAAAACTGGAAATACACTACACGCCAAAATATGATAGTTGGTTAAATATGGCCGAGATAGAATTAAGCATCCTTTCACGGCAATGTATGGGTCGCCGTATTCCAGATCAAGAAACGTTAAAAACAGAAATTTTAGTGTGGCAAGAAAAAAGAAATGCTATTGCCCACCCTATGGAATGGCGATTTACTACGGAGGATGCACGGATAAAACCGAAGAAACCTTATAATGTCAGATGCTATATCAGTAATTTTTAGTTTACTGACTGAGTACTACTCTTATTCCGCAATTAAAAAAGAAAGTATTACATTAAGACCTAACCACTTTTTTTCTCGCTCGTGTAGATAAAATAGGAGCTTTACTATGCAGAATACACATCAAAGTGATAAAACAGACGTTTCAGTCGAATCTAGAATTACACAGCACAACAAAAGGAAGGCTTATTTTGTTGGCAGCGGAATCGCCGCTCTAGCCGGTGCTGTTTTTCTTATACGGGACGGTCTTATCACAGGCGAGAGTATTCACATTTTGGAGGAGCTTAAGGTCATTGGTGGCAGTTTGGATGGGGCCGGCTCATCTGACAAAGGCTATATCGTTCGTGGTGGTCGGATGATTGAAGAACATTATGTCTGTACTTATGATCTTTTGGCAACCATTCCCTCCCTGACTGACCCAGCCAAGAGCGTCAAAGCTGAAATTTTCGAGTTTAGCCACAAATATGTCAGCTCTTCCAGATGTCGCTTGGTTAGGGATGGCCAAAAAGTTGATGTGTCATCATTTGAGCTGAGTGAAAAGGATCGCTTGGATTTACTCGCGCTGATTATGCATTCTGAAGATTCGCTGGGAGCTAAACGCATCGAAGATTGGTTTTTACCCACGTTTTTCGAGAATAATTTCTGGTTGATGTGGGCGACAATGTTTGCGTTTCAACCCTGGCATAGCGCGGTCGAGTTTAAACGGTATCTGTTGCGATTTATTCAGTTATTTCCTGATTTCCACAAAATGGGCGGCGTCTGGCGCACACCTTATAACCAGTATGATTCAATGATACTGCCGCTAATTACCTGGCTTAAGGCGCAAGGGGTGCAGTTTTCGTTAAACACCGAGGTCACTGGACTCGATTTCGACTTAGGCGGCGAACACCGGGCGGTAAAGGGTATTCGGTATAACAACAATGGAGAACCTGACAGTATTGTCGTCTCACCGGATGACTTGGTGTTCGTGACGCTGGGATGTATGACAGAAAACGCTAGCCTAGGATCTATGACAGCACCTGCCATTCTAAATTCAAACAAATCAAACGGTGCCTGGTCGCTGTGGGAAGATATTGCTAAAGGCTGCCCTGGGTTCGGACATCCCGCAGTTTTTGCCGATCATATTGATCAGACCAAATGGCAGTCGTTCACCGTAACTCTCAACGATCCAGCATTCTTCCAGTTCATAGAAGAATTTACCGATAATGAGGCAGGCACGGGAGGCTTATTCACGCTGACAGATTCGAACTGGTTCATGAGTATCGTTCTGGCGCATCAACCGCACTTCATCAACCAACCTGAGAATATATTCGTATTTTGGGGTTATGGGCTATTCCCGGACAGGATTGGTAATTTCGTCAAGAAACCCATGTCAGAATGTAACGGTAAAGAGATTCTAATTGAGCTATTCCAGCACCTCAAACTTGGCGACAAGACGCAACCTATCATTGATGCGGCAATCTGTATTCCTTGCATGATGCCGTTCATCACTAGCCAATTCATGCCCAGAGTCAAAGGGGATCGGCCAGATGTAGTACCGGTTGGAGCGAAGAATTTCGCATTTATCGGGCAGTTTTGCGAAATTCCGGATGACGTAGTGTTTACCGTTGAATATTCGGTTAGATCAGCGCTAATGGCTGTCTATAAGCTTCTTGATATCAAGAAGGAAATTCCATCCGTATTCAAGGGTCAGCATGATGTCGGCGTACTCTTAAACGCACTGAAAACAATGCACAGATAGCAGCGATAAAGCCCTGACGGCGCTTTATCTGTGGAACTATTTTTTCAAACCTCGCGATTAGAGCGTTTTATGGCATCTGGGGCTACAGGCGGCCACAGCCTTTGTGCCCAGGCAGACAAGACTATTTCCATTTCTCCTGTATCAGCAATTTTAATGTTTCAAGTAAGGTATCCTGCAAACTTTTCAGCTCACCAAAGCGGGCAAATGCCGCCTTTGTGTGATCCTCTGCATGCAGGTCTATTACCTCTGCATGCAGGTCTATTACCTCCGCAGCCAGTTTGTGTAGCTGTTGGTGCAGTGGCAAGATAGTCTGTAAGTTCGTTTGCTTATTAGGGTTCTGGCTAGGGTTCTGGGTATTTAGCCAGTTGCCAAAGCGGCAATTCAGGTTATTGGGTCGGGGGGTATCAAAATTGGAATTTAGATAGTTTTCTATGCCATTAATCCATACACCGTGTTCGGCATTGACAAAGAGTAACGGTAAATCATCACGCATAAAAGAAAGGCGATCAAGCCAACTGGTGTCAGGTTTCCAGGTAGACACCCAGCTTTCCAGTTCGGCAGCGGGCATGGGATAAGCAATGGCATAGCCTTGCGCCAAATCACAACCGATTTGCAGCAGCATTTCACCGTGTTGGGTTGTCTCCATGCCTTCGGCAATAACCTCAAGACTGAAAGCCGAGGCCAAAGCCAGCACGCCTTCTACAATGGCCAGGTCATCGGTATCTTGCAACATATCGTATATAAAGCTCTGGTCAATCTTAATCTGTTTGACGGGTAAGCGTTTTAAATAGGTTAGCGATGAATAACCGGTGCCAAAGTCATCCAGTGAAAAATAGATACCGATCTTCTGGCAATTCTCAATTAACTCAGATACCTTGTTTAAGTCTCTCATTGCACTGGTTTCCAGGACTTCCATTTCCAGATCGCCCGGTTTGACCGCCGGATGTGCTGCCAGCAATGTGCGCAGGCATTCAAGGAAGCCATCTTGCTGTAACTGACGCGCACCAATGTTAATGCTGATCGGCAGATTTAAACCAGAGGCATGCCAGCATTCAATCTGCGCCAATGCGGTATTAATAACCCATTTGCCGATATCAATAGAGAGTGGGTGATTCTCAATCAACGGCAAAAAATCTGCTGGCACCAGCAGGCCTTTGTCTGGATGTTGCCAACGAATCAAGGCTTCGGCACCAATAATTTTGCCCTGACGCAGATTAATTTTGGGTTGATAATAAAGCACGAATTCACCTGCGGCCAGGGCATTGCCGATGTTTTCCAGACTCTCGTTGTGAGTGCGGGTAAGATTGTCCAGATCAACATCAAAGATGTGGCAACGATTTTTTCCTGTTAGCTTGGCTTGATACATGGCCTGATCGGCCTGGCGTATCAGTATATCGGCATTCACTTCTTCCATCTGTGGATAAAAGGTAATGCCCATGCTGGCGGAGACCTGCAAAGTCACATCGTTAAAGGGTTCAGGCATTGCTGCAGCAACGAGTAAGCGATTAAATAAAGGCGTACAGTCTGCAATGTCGCCAACATCAACCAGTAATGCAATAAACTCATCACCGCCGATACGAGCAAGGGTATCGCCCTCGCGCAGCATTTGTTGCATATTATTCGCCACGGCAATCAGCAATTGATCGCCCGCTAAATGACCATGAGTATCGTTGATGATTTTGAAGCCATCAAGATCAAGAAAGACCAACGCCAGTAATTGTTTTTTGCGTTTGCACTGAACAATAGCTTGGTTTAGGCGATCACCCAATAACATTCGATTAGGCAGATTGGTTAGCGCATCAAAGTAGGCGCTATGTTCTAACTCGTTTTCATGTTCTTTAGCCAGGGTAATATCGGATAGGAGCGCTACATAGTGAAGTGGTTTTCCCTGTACATCGAACACACTACTAATATTTTCCTTCACGACATAAATTTGTCCATTCTTGTGACGGTTCCAAATTTCGCCGTACCAGTGGCCTTTTTTGTTCAGATCATGCCACATACCGGCATAGAAATCTTGTGTCTGACGACCTGAGCTGAACAGACGTGGGTTTTTTCCCAAGATTTCGTCACGACTGTAGCCGCATATCTCAGTTAAGGCATCATTGACCTGGATGATTGTACCCTTATTATTAGTGATCATGATGCCTTCGCGGGCATGAGTGAAAACGCTGGCGGCAATTTTAAGTGTTTTCTCTGACTGCTTGTGCTCAGTAATATCCTGAAAAAAAGCGGTAAACTGTCCGCCGGCATAGGGCAAACGCTGAGCGCTGATTTCAACATCAAAAATACTGCCATCCTTACGTCGATGTTGGGATTCAAAACGATTAATGTCCTGCGCCAGATTATTTTCTATAGCCTTAGCTGTTTCTGGTGTTTGCAGATCAGAAATCTGCATGGTTTTTAACTCCTGCTCGTTATAAGCGCTCATCCGGCAGTAGGCTTCATTAACTTCAAGCAGTTGCATTTCTTTGTCCATCAACAAGAAGCCATCGATAGCATCATTAAGAATGGTCCGGTACTGTTCTTCTTTTTCTCGTAGCATCGACGTTAACTCGAATTGCTTTTGAAAAAAAACAAGTCGCTGTTGTCGCCAAAAAAATAGTATTATCGCGCCGCAGCTTAACTCCAAGAGACACAAAAGCAGAAGGGTTAACCAAAACCGTTCTTGCAGCGGCGCATAGATTTCCGATTTATCTTGTTGAGTCACAATAAACCAAGGTGAGTCTGGAATGGCTTTTAATGCGGAAAGCACAGGAGCTCCTCGATAATTTATACCATCGACAATGCCTTGCTCGCCTAAAACCGCTTTTACGGCAGGAAGCTCTTTTTTGCTGAGTGGAAAGTGCAGAGTGAGAGCGGCTGTGGTATTAAAGCGAAGATTGTTAAGAAAGAGAACCTCATCACCCTCCCTGCGCACTAGCAGTGTTTCTGCGCTGGTGCTTGGTGTAGGCGAGGACTCAATCAAGGGATATAAGAACGTAGAGGGATCAATGCGGATCACTATCGCGCCCAAGGGTTTATTATTGTCCGTTTTATCAAGTAATGGGATTAACAGTGCCAGATAGATCTGCTGGCCATCCTGAGTTCGATAAAAATCCTGTATCAAAATTTTGCCGGTTTGCATTGAGGTCAATGCCTTTGCTTTTACAATGGGATCCAAGGCATTTACTTGTTCAGGCACTGAAATCTTGATATCACCTTTTTTATTCAGAAAAAAGGCATGAGTATAGCCAAATTCTTTAAAATAGCTGATATATTGATTAAGCCAGTCTTGCATCTCTGGTTGCGATAACACGGTATCCGGATTTACCAGTAAGCGTTCGATGCGGGCGGTCATTAAAATATTCTGGGAAAGAATGGCATTAACTAGGCGCTCTTTACGCCACAAAACCAGTTGATCTACTTTTAACCTCGATATGGCAAGTAGTTTTTCTTCTGTTTGATGACGAAAAATCAGTTCGATACTAAGATAATTCTGATAAGCGCCGGCAATGATGCCGGTCGAAAAAATAACAAAAATAAAAAGGTAAGTTGGCAGCTTAGAAAACATAATGACTGCCTGGACTGACTGCTGTAAAAAATTGCGATAGCTAAGGGTCAACAGTGCTAGCCCTATCAGCAATAACATAACGCTGGTATTAAGCGCCGGGATAATCGGTAAATTACTCACGATCAAGGGCAAGCCAACAAAATAAATTACCAGCAGTCCGAAACTTATTAAGAAGATCAAACCACCAAGGCAGCAGGCCAGCCATCTTCGCCATAAAATATCGGGTTTATTGGCTCTTAAGAAAAGAAGGCTTACAAAGGCTAGCAGGAAACAAAAAGCGGTAATAGATGAGATATGGACGATAGCTTCATTACTAAATAGGCCGATAATAGGCAGGCCCAAGAGTTCTCCCAAAAGGTACGCCTCCTTAAAATTCAGTACGTACAATAACAACGCAACCATTGCGCCCACCCAACCTAAAATACGGGCGATCACCTGTATGATGCGGCCTGATAACATTGTTATAAAAAGCCCCAGATCGATGCTAAATAACACAGAGAGCGCCGCAGTGCTTGGCGCCATAGGGAGAGTGCCGAACTCCCAATTGGTGAGGGCTGGCACCTCCAGTGCCCAACCCAGTAACGTTAATAAGCCAATCGCTGCCACCAAGAGGGTTAGCACCCAAAGCACAAATGTGCTTAAAGCTTCTGAGCGTGTTGGTTGGGTGCTTGTTGCTTCAGTTGTCATTAACAGGTGCCCCATTTATAGTCATGTCTCATTAAGCACAGATAACAATGCTAGACCTTTCACTCGATGTTCAAATTTTATAGCACAGAAAAACCATAGGGAAGCGTCCAAGTTAACGTTGCTTATAATAGTTAGTCTCACCTTGGATAGTCGAGTGAAGTTGCCTGGGTTTAGAAAGAGCTGGGAGTTAGAATAATACAACCCGAATTATGCCACTTTCCCTAGTGGCTAAGCTATTCTTTTTATTTGTTAGCCTTCAAGAAATTTAATTGATATTTATTCTTAAGGCTTTTACCTGCTTCTTATAGGCTATAAACCGAGTTCATAAGAAATTTTGATGTTAAAAATGGGTTATTGTGTTCGGCGACAATTACTCTGTCCGGACAGGATAGTTGACGCCGGACATTATTGTACGTAACGCACCATAGGGTTTGTTGCTAACCCTTTCATAGCCATATTTGCCGATGATTTTACGATCACCAAATCTTATCTTTAATTAATCGGTATTTTTTGGGGCTGTATACCGACATAAACCTGGAGCTTTTCGTCTGAAAAATCATATGCCCAATAAAATTAAAGTGTCCATTATGCGACAATAAAATGGTTGGTATCCGATGAGCATAATAATTGCACAAACCTATGGCGTTAATGTTTAATTATTCAATAGGTTTGTGCATCATGGAAAGCCACAAGCGACGTAAAGGCTCGCCGTGTTGTGCAAATGAACGTTTGTGTAATGCTAGGCAACGCGAATTAAAGGTAGAGTGTTAGGTACATTTACCGCTCTTTGTCCTCAAGATTCCGAAAACAGTTGATGAAAAAATCTCCAACGGGGCTGGAAAATGTATTTTTGAAATCCTATGGTGCGTTACGTATATTTATACAAAATAACCCTATCTACCTCAATCATTAACCAAGCACCACCAGCACCCGATGCAGGTGCCCATCATTCCGTAAGGTAATGCTATTACCCTTTAACGGGTATTCATCATCCAATTTTATCGTAGTAATTCCCTGGCCTGCTCCATTTGTGTTTTCAAGCGTAATTTCATAACGGGTATTGTCGTGCTGATAAAAAATGCTGTAACTACGCCATGCTTTGGGAATACAGGGATCAAAAACCATTTTGTCGGCACGAATCTGAAAACCCAAGATCGATTCCAGTCCGGCTCTATAAAACCAGCCTGAAGCGCCGGTATACCAAGTCCAGCCACCACGTCGTAAGTGCGGTGGCTCGGCATAGATGTCCGCCGCCAGCACATAGGGCTCAACCTTATAGGCATAAACACCCGTACGGGTAGCCGTGCGATTAATCGGATTTAGTATGCGCAGTAGCTCCATTGCCTGATCACCTTCACCGAGCATGGCATAGGCGATGACTGACCAGATCGCCGCATGCGTATACTGTCCCCCATTCTCGCGTACGCCTGGGGGATAGCTCTTGATATAACCCGGGTCTCGCTCAGTTTTGTCGAAGGGTGGCGTGAATAACAACACCAGGTCGCCGTAGCGAACGAGATATTCCCGTACCGAATTCATTGCCCGATGGGCCCGTTCGGACTCGGCGGCACCAGAAATGACTGCCCAGCTCTGCGCAATGGAATCAATACGACACTCAGTGTTAATGGAAGAGCCCAGAGGTGTGCCGTCATCAAAATAGGCACGCCGATACCATGCCCCATCCCATCCGTACGCTTCGACTGCAATCTTCAGTTGATCAGCATGCTCGCGCCAACGGATAACGCGCTCATTTTCTCCTCGCGCTTCAGCTATATTTGCGAAGTCGGCGAGCGTGGCAATCAGAAACCAAGCCATCCAGACGCTCTCGCCCTTGCCTTGGTAGCCAACCCGGTTCATACCGTCATTCCAGTCACCGCTGCCCATCAGGGGCAAACCGTGCGTCCCTGTTTCCAGACTTAAATCGAGTGCACATGCACAGTGCTCGAATAACGTCGCTTGCTGCATAGATTGGGTTGGCTCGAAATAAGCGTCATCCTGATCCGGGTTTAGTGCAGGGCCATCCAGAAACGTTAACAGCTCATCAAGCACGCCCCTATCGCCACTCACTTTAATATAGTGAGTCGCCACATAGGGTAGCCAGACACGATCGTCAGAAAAATGCGTGCGTACTCCACGACCAGACGGTGGGTGCCACCAATGCTGTACGTCACCCTCGGTAAATTGGCGTCCCGCAGCACGAACGATTTGGGCACGGGTCAAATCAGGCCGGGCGACGGCCAGCGCCATACAGTCCTGGAGTTGATCACGAAAGCCAAAGGCACCACCCGCCTGATAGAAAGCAGCCCGAGCCCATAGTCGGCAACTCAGGGTTTGATAGAGCAGCCAGCGGTTTAACATGAGATCGAGCTCCCGATCTGGCGTTTTCACTTGAACCTTGCCGAGCACTTGTTCCCACGATTGCTTTACCTTGGAAAAAGCTGTTGCTGACCCGGTGGTCCGATAGCGCTGTACCAACTCACTGGCATGGTCACGATCATTGCCTTGTCCCAACAGGAAAATGATCTCAACGCGCTCGTTGGGCTCGATTTCAATCACTGTCTCCATGGCGGCGCAAGGATCCAGTCCTGCGCCGACACGGCTTTTTAGTGCCTTGAGCGTTAGCAGGCCGGCAGGCGCATCAAGACTGCCGTTGCGGCCAATAAACTCGGCCCGATTCCCGGTCCAGCCGGTCTGCCTGCCGCCAAGATCGGCGAAGGCGATACGATGACCGAATTCTATACTCCAGGGATTATAAGCGAACAGCGCACCAGTGCGTGGATCCAGTTCGGTGATAATGTGCGGTGCAGTGATGGAACGTGAAGCACCAAGCACCCATTCCACGTAGGCTGCGACCGTAAGCCGGCGACTTCGTCCGGAGACATTCTTTAACGTCAAAGACGAGATCTTGACCGGATCGTCCGTGCTGACGAATTGTAGAAGTTCGCTATGAATCCCGTGCGAACTATGTTCGAAACGGCTATAACCCTGGCCATGGCGAATCACATAACTCGCATTGTCAACGCGGATTGGCAACGCGGTCGGACTCCATAATTCGTTCGTCTCATCGTCACGCAAATAAAAGACTTCTCCGGATGGGTCACTGACCGGGTCATTCAACCAGGGCGTC
This sequence comes from Methylobacter psychrophilus, assembly GCF_025583945.1. Taxonomy (GTDB): domain Bacteria; phylum Pseudomonadota; class Gammaproteobacteria; order Methylococcales; family Methylomonadaceae; genus Methylobacter_C; species Methylobacter_C psychrophilus. Next base: position 10,416 of record NZ_JAOEGU010000045.1, on the reverse strand, counting down.
AACTGGTTCTCCCGGCTGTTACCGCTCCAAGTGCAGCCACTGCCTGATTCCGAGACCATAAAGCCGAACTCGGCATTAGCGATGACATTAATCCAGGGAGCCGGTGTCCACTGACCACTATCAAGCACAATCACATATTCACGTCCGTCATCCGCAAACCCACCCAGGCCGTTGAAGAATTCGAGTGGTGGGACCGCCAACCGGAATGCCTGGGTTCCTGGATCGAGCAAGGCTTTCGGCATAACGTAAGCTGCCTCCGGGCGGCGGCACCTCAACAGTTGCTCGGCCAAAGTGCCACGATTGCTGACCAGCACCGCGCGTGCAACTGCTTGAAGCAGCAAGCGTTCTTCCACCGAAAGCTGATCGGCCCGCATGACAAAAATAGAACCCTGATTCTCATGCCCCTGATGAGCCGAATACGCCTGATTTTCCCGCACCATACTTTCCAATAACGTCTGCAGATCATCAACATAAGACACCTTTTTTTCGTTCAGGATCACCAGATCAACAGCAAGACCTTTCATGCGCCAGTACTCGTGCGCACGCAATAGTTGCTCAACAATAGTCCGGTCTTCAGGCTCTGCTACGCGTAACAACAAGATCGGACGGTCTCCCGAGATACCATAACGCCAAAGCCCGGAAACATTCAAGGTATTCATCTGAATCAGTTTGCTGGATGACCGCAGCAAGGAATCCGCATAGAGCAAACGGTTGCCCAGATCCTGAAACAGCTGGGCCTCGTTCGGCTTGGTACGTAGATAATGCAGTTGCACATGGGCGTGAGTCCATGCCAAGGCAGACACGCGTTCGAACGTGGCGACGTTGTGGTATTTGTCGGCCAGATCCTTTACTGCCTCACGTGAGCTTGCAATTAAAGTGGTAAAGGTTACGTGTTCGGTTGCTCCTGCCGCAATATAAATGCGTGTGCGCAGACAGAATATCGGATCGAGAACCGCCCCAATAGTCTTCGTTAGCACGCGTCCATCCATCACTGCAACAGGTTCCCGTAGCGTTTGTCCACGCCCGATAAAGCGGATTCGATCGGACTCATATTGGACTCCGCCATCATCGGCTTGGCTGCTAGCCAGCACATGGGCAGCCCAGATTATAGGGTCGCCGACCGCACGCTGGCGACGATGTGCAATCAAGCCGCAGGCCTGAGGCAGATAGTCGGTTTCGATGAACAAATTGGAAAAAACAGGGTGTGCGATATCGGCAGGAGAGGGGGCGAGTACAATCTCCGCATAAGAGGTGATTTCGATTTCCCGGGCATACGGCCCATTATTGGTTAAACTTAAACGCCGGATTTCCGCATCGTCCTCAGGCGAGACGACAATCTCCAGTACACTAGATATCGTGCCGTCCCTGCGAGTAATACGAACACGGTCTTCGGCAAAGAACACCTCGTAGAAGTCGGGAACTGCTGTCGTTGGCTGGTATCCCGCAGACCATACGGCGGCGCTAGCGACATCACGCAGATAGATATAACTGCCCCAAGCATCCCGCGTCACATCTTCGCGCCAGCGCGTCACCGCCAAATTCCGCCACAAACTGTAGCCCGATCCGGCGGCGGTGATCATGACCGCATAACGTCCGTTGGACAGCAAGTGCGTGGACGGTATTAAAGACGTCGCAGAAGGTACACGCCTAAGTGGCGGCTGCACGACTTCCTTGGCGTCGGGAAGATCCTGGAGAATCGGCAGACTACTGGTATCCGCACCGCTTGGGACGCGCTCCTGCAACAACAAGTCAGCCGCCTCAATCAGCGGTGTGCCGTGGAAGCGATGGCGCATCGCCCCGTTATGGACGACATTGGCAATGGCTATCAGGGACATGCCCTGGTGGTGGGCCATATAGCAACGCACAATCGCGACCCGCTGACCTTCGGCAAGCCGAACAGGAGTGAAATCAAGCGCTTCATAAAAACCGAAACGGCCTAGTGCGCCCTCCTTTTCCAATCGCCCGAAATTTTCCACAGCGGCTTGCGGGAGGTACATCGCAGCCAAGGCCGTGGCATAAGGGGCAATCACCAGATTTTCGCCAAGGCCACGCTTCATGCCCAGACCGGGTACGCCAAAAGCCTCATATTGATAGGTGAAAAACAGGTCGCGGTCATTGAATGCCGACTCCGAGACGCCCCACGGCACATCATGCTCCTTGCCATAGCCGATTTGCCGCTTCACCACCAGGCGGCAGGTCTGATCAAGCAGACTATAACGTGGCGTAAACATCACCAGAGAGGGCATCAAGTATTCAAACATCGATCCAGACCATGAGAGCAGCACGTTACCACCGGCAACATGAGTCACCCTTCGACCAAGGCGAAACCAGTGTTTGCTTGGCACATCGCGCTTGGCAATCGCAACGAAACTGGCCAGGCGTGCCTCGGAGGCAAGCAAATCATAATAACTAGCCTCCAGGGTACCTTCTGTCACGCGATACCCAAGGGAAAACAGGTGACATTTAGGATCATAAAGAAAGCTAAAATCCATGTCGTGGAACAAAGTGTCTATCTGTGCAGCCATGTTTTCCAAGCGTTCCGTCAGTGCTTTGACTTGTTCTCCGGCATGCCAAAGTAGCTTCGTCATTGTTTCCAGTTCAATGGATTCAAGGAAGCTTACAGGCGTGGCCTCAAGATCAGCCACGCCGCTCATATAACAGCCCGAGAGGTCATTTAGGTGAGTTTCCAGGGTCAATGGCTTCCGAAACAGCGAAGAACAAGGATGCTGTACTTCTGATTGAGTACTCACATTGAGGTGACGGGCGAAATGGATCCACGGAACCAAGTTATCCACATCGCGAGCGTGAGAGCAGATGTCATCGCGTAGCAAGGTAGCCCACACCAGCATTTCACTGTCACCCGCATCGCCGCATTCGGCGGTGTAGGCTTGCGCCATATCCTGCAACCTGTCAGCGCAGCCTGTCAACTGCCGCCACAACTGACTCCAGCCGTCCGGGCCATCAGGATGATTTTCCAGAAGCGTGCCAAGAACCACCGCTTTTTCTCGCAACGCTTTCAGGGTAACTGTGAACGTACGTCGGTCATCGCTGATTTTAGTGAGTGAGACCATAAATAGTTGATAGGTATCCGCCAGACCTGCCAACGCGGTAGAGAGTGCAACCGGTCGCTTCAGTGTTTCCCGGCAGATATAGGCCAGCGTGAGCAAATGTCCCGCCAGGTTACCACTATCCACGGTCGATATATACCGAGGTTCCAGTGGGTGTAAATCGCAGGTATCGTACCAGTTATAAAAATGACCGTGTTGACGCGGTAGCGAATTAAGTGTCGTCAGCGTGTTTTCGAGCCGGTCGACCGTGTCCATCAGGCCGATCCAGCCGAAATCGCGGGCCGCCACGACAGACAATAGATAGAGACCGAAATTGGTCGGCGAACTGCGATGAGCGGTAACGGCTAGCGGATCTTCCTGAAAATTATCCGGCGGCAGATAACTCTCCTGTGCCGTCACAAAGGTCGTAAAAAAGCACCAGATACGCCTCCCAATCAAGCGGAGTTGCTCACTATCCCCTGGCAGTGGAGCCTCTGCCCAATCGAGTTTGGGCGGGAGACTCAAGGCGCGGCCGAAGACCGGTGCCAGCCACCATAATAGCAGAAAGGGTGCCGCGAACTCGATGCCGACCGGATTGAACAGTAGCACCACCGCACCGGTACCAATGAGGACAGTGGTCGAACTGCTCATGGACACGATAAGGTTCTTTAAATCGTGACCTGCCGCTGACTTTGCCTGCAAGGCGGTGACCCAGTTGAGCAATTGCCGCCGGGTAATAAACAGCCTAATCAGGGTGCGGCCGATGGCATCCATCATTAGCAAGGCATGTTGTGCGAGTAACGTCAACGATACCAAGCTGTTGCCGATTGTCCATAGCACATTCTCTCCGACCACTTGCAGATGGGTACCCAACGAGATGCCTCGACGGGGCCAAGTGAGCCCACTTATAATCGTCAAGATAGCAGGAAAAGCCAGAGCCGTTAGTACAAACCCAACCAGGATGGCCTGCGGTGCATTCGGGGTAGCCCAGGTTGTGACCAAGGCAAATAAGGCCCCCGGAGCCGAAAGGGAACGACGTAAATTGTCGAGCATTTTCCAACGCCCGATTAAAGGCATCCCCTTGCCACGAGGTCCAAAGATCCAGGGTAATAGTTGCCAATCGCCTCGTGTCCAACGGTGCTCACGCAGTGCTGCCACTTCCGTATGAGAAGGAAACTCCTCAAAAAACTCGATATCGTTAACCAGTGCACAGCGTGCATAGACACTCTCAAACAAGTCATGACTGAGCAAACTATTTTCCGGCACACGCCCGGCCAGGGCGGCTTCGAAAATATCGACGTGATACAAGCCCTTGCCAGTAAAAGTACCGAGTGCAAACAAGTCCTGATAGAGCTCGGACGCCGAACTGGAATAGGCGTTCGTGCCGGAACTCCCGGCAAAAATCCGGTGAAACAGCGAGTGCTCTTGCCGATGCGGCAGAGTCGGCGTCACCCGTGGCTGGAGGATACCGTAGCCATCCACGACACACTGAGTAACTGGATCGAATACCGGCCAGTTTAGCGGGTGGGCAGCCATGCCTACCAATTGGGAAACAACTCCCATGGGCAACTTCGTATCGGCATCAAGCGTAATCACATAACAAACGCCAGAGGGCGCTTGCGCTGGCTTGCCATCCATCGGGAGAAAAGATGTGTCGGCAGCGCCACGCAGCAGACGGTTAAACTCATGCAGCTTGCCGCGCTTACGTTCCCATCCCATCCACTTGCCTTCACAAGGATTCCACAAGCGTTTTCGGTGAAACACAAAAAATAGTTGCTCTCCATACTTGGCATTGAGTTCGGCAACCGCGCCAGTGGCCAGGCTCAACAGACGGTCATCGTTCGGTAGTGTTTCCTGTTCCGCATCCTTCCAATCGGACAACAGGGCAAAACGCACATAGCTCTCGGGATTGGCCAGATAACGGATCTCCATTTGGTCAATTTGCTCTTTTACACCGGATTCACTAACGAACATCGTGGGTACGACGACGAACGTGCTTAGCGTCAAAGGCAGGCTGTCCTTGAGCTCAAGCTGTGACTGGTGACTTGGGTCGAAGCGTGGCAGATAACGCGGCGGAAGACTCGAAATTATAAACCGGTTCACCAGGCCAACGGCGATATCCGAGGCGGGAAACATCCCAAATAGCGCCAGTAAGAACAACGGTAATCCGTTGAGCCCCGCCTCGACACTCGCAACCAAAGGAATTTCGAGCAACAATCCCGTTAATAGACCAATACTGCCCATATAAGCGAGTCCCGCGTGGGCGACATAGCCGCGCAGAAACCGTTGTTTGAAGGTAGGCCGATAATCGATTTCCTGTTCGAATACATAACGGCCGGCACCGATCAAGTAATAGCCAGGTTCCTGCTGTCGGTTATCGGCAGTGGGCGACTCACTGACGCGCTGGATCTTGTCGAGCACCCGACGAGCGATCTCAACTTCAGAATGCACCGAGCGTTTGGCAAGATCCTCAATAGCGTGACGGTAACGATCGCGAGTCAGAAAATTCATCGCCCCATAGCCCTTATGAGCACGCAAGCATGCATCTATCAAGCTCGCATCTTCGGCGAACTTCGACCAGTCAAACGTAGAAATTGCACGCATGCTGATAATGATGTTACGGACTGTCTGGTTATCAGCGATCTGGTCGGCATGTTCCCGACGGACAATTTCATCAAGGCTGACACCTTGCTGGCCCAACCAGTCATTCAGAAAATCGAGACTGAGCACAGCTCCCGGATGCGGATCATGTAAACGTTGCAGGATCTGAACCACAAACGCCTGACAAAGCTGAGGAGCAGGCAATATTCCCTCAGGAAGGGGCGAATCCGCTTTATCAGTTTGAGGGGCAATTTGTTCGAACCTATCGAGGAATTCATCGCCCAGTTGACGACCTTGTTGGGAACGCATGATACGGACGGCCATGCGGCGAAGATTCTCGACCAGCAAAACCCGCAGAGTACTGGGTATCGCCCAGAGCTCTCCGATCTTAAGAGGTTCGACACTTTGGTATGCCCGCACGAAAAGCGTCAGCAAATCCGGTTCAAAGTGGCTGTCGGTATGGGCCACTAAGGCCCAAGCAATGCCGTATACACGTGGATAGCCCGTAAGGACACCTTCGGCCAATTTGGGCAGATCCTGGTAAAAGCTTTCGGGAAAGTCGACGTGAATGTCGCTGACTTGCTCCTCGAGCACATGAAAATTATCCAGAAGCCATTCTGCTGCCGGCGTGATGGCGTGTTGCTCAAGGACTGCCTTGGCAACAGCTTCATAGGCATCACGCAACACCCGGCAATTTTCGCGCACCCGCGGAATTAGCTTTTGACCTTTCTGCCGGCTACTGATTTTTTGCGCATGCGCCAAACTTACCGCATGCTGTTCCAGTCGTTCTGTGCTGAACAACTCGAAGCGGATGGGCGCTTCCTCGGCACCCGGATGCTCGATTCTACTATAGTGCCGTCTTTCTCGCTGCTTGGTCATGATTTGATTCTCCGCGTCGCAGTAAAAATAAAGCAAGTCGTTATCTGTGCCAGATTCATGTGGCTGTAAAATAGCTGGTAATTTTTTATGTTCTTTTCTGGGAAAACGGATAAATTTTCCAAGCTTTTTAACACACCACAGCCGATGGTTCAGTCTCATGCCTGAAACCTTCGAGATGTGCTTGACTACTCTGATATGGCCATCTATAAAATCAGGATCATTATGCTAAATGACGGGTACGCCGTAATTGTTAGCTAGTATCCCGAGTCAGCGCTACCCGTGTTCGACTCGTTCCTAGCCATCCTAATCGTCCGTAATGAGTGTGCTGGTAGCGGTAGCCAGAACTCCGGTGTAGCGCTGGATGGATTTTTGCTTGCTTGCCTAACTCATGATACGCTGGTAAATTTCTTTATGGGTCCGATAACACTCACAAGAAGCGGCTTCCAGGCCGACGCGGTCGAGAATAGTTATGTCCCCGCGGCGGTAGCTGATGAGCTTTTGCTTGAGCAACGAATTCGCCGCTTTGGTGATGCCGACGCGCCGTACCCCCAACATAGAGGCCAGGAATACGTGAGTGATATGGAAATGGTTCAAGTGCGCCCGGTCCTGAGTCATTAACAGCAAACGGGCGAGGCGCGGCTCTAAAGCATGGAAACGGCTACAGGCGGTCATTTGCCCGAACTGGCTCATCGACACATAAAGGTAGCGTTTCAATTCCAGTTGCAGAGCCGGACCCTGATCAAGTTCATGCAAGAACACTGCCGTCGGCATGCGCAATGCAGAGCCTGCCGCATGAACCAGAGCGTAAAATGGCGCGACATCGACTCCCAGTGCAAGGGTGATTCCAAGCATGCCTTCATTACCGATCAATCCCACTTCCAAGCCCGCGTCGCCATTAATGCGGTTTACCAAGGAAATAGCGCTTCCCGTCGGGAAGTAAACGTTCGAAATGAACTCTCCGGGGCGATAGAGCACCTCGGCAAAAATGAGCTCTATTTCTTCGCAATTGGCGAGCAACTGTTCGCTAGCCTTACGGGGCAGGGAAGCCAGCAGACGATTGTTAGCAAGGACAGCTTGGGTGGACGACATATATACTCTGCTGCGATAGTTGGGTAAACCTGACCGGCGTCATAAGGATCAGGGCATTGATAAATCCGTTAGCGGAGATTGTCACGAAACATGTCCTCACTAGTCTGGAGGCGACATTACAGCATCAACTATCTTCCGTCTGTACGTTAGCGCACATATAAACGTTAGACCAAGAAAGACGGGGGCGAGGATAAGTTCGCTAACCCAAGCGGTTATTCTACTACTCAGTAGCTCGGAACATTAAATCCGTTAGTGCCATGACTGATTTTTCGCAACTAATATCTTCCAGAGAAAGAAGAAACGCTTGTTTCAAGTGCTGCACGATAAGGCATGGCTCGACTTCGGAAGGTCAAAGGATCACTGCGGACCGAGGTAGCCGGCGATCAAATTCCGTTTTGACCACTTGGTAGCATTCGCAGACCCGCATTTCCAATCCGGGCCGGTCTAGTACTCTGATGTGGCCACGGCAATAATTAATCAATCCCGCTTTCTGCAATTTGTTTGCGGCTTCCGTGACGCCTTCGCGGCGCACGCCGAGCATATTGGCGATCAATTCCTGGGTCATGATCAACTCGTTCGCAGCGGACCGGTCGAGGCTTAGCAGCAGCCAGCGACAGAGTTGCTGGTCCACCGAATGATGCCGATTACAGGCCGCTGTTTGTGCCATCTGGATCATGAGTGCCTGAGCATAACGCAGCAACAAACGGTTGAGTGCCCCGCTACGACGTCCCCCAAAGCGATCGAATTGCTGTATAAGTAAATGCGCTCTTAGCCGATAAGCGTAGCCCCCGCTCTGTACAATGGCCCGATTAGGCATGGTTCCGCCGCCCATGACGAGGTCGACACCAATGATGCCCTCGTTGCCAATCACGGCGATTTCGGCCGATGCGCCATTCTCCATGACATAAAGCTTGGACACAATGCAGGTCGTGGGGAAATAGGCATGATGCAACTGATCCCCAAACTCGTAAAGGATTTTGCCGAGCGGCATAGGAACCTGTTCCAGATGGGGGAAAAGGCACGCGTATTCGACTGCCGGGAGTGCGTTGAGAAGATAGTTTTGTCGAGGACAAAATTCAGTCATAAGCACTCTTCCTGTTTATTAGTTAATAGTGACTGGCATTAGTTTTAACTATTCAAAGATGGACACAATTTTGGCAAACAATAACGCTCTTTAGCGTTATTTCTGTTGCGGAGGCTTTAAATCCCCTATAAATTTAGGCTGTACCGCGTGCAAACACATCATACACGGTGCTGCTTGGCCTATTAAGGTTTCCCATTCACATTACTGTCACGGTTTGCGGCATCCTCTCTAGCGCTAGCTTCAGCTTCACGAGCGCGAGCTTCCGCTTCAAGCGCGTTAGCTTCAGCTTCACGTGCGTGAATTTCAGCTATTTCTGCGGCTTTTCTTGCGTCTTCTGATTCTGTATCGGTTGACATTTTTTTCTCCAAAAAAAAACTATAAAATAGGCGTTTTTGACTAAAAAGTAGGTATTGGAAATCAGATCGACTTCAAACGAGCGGCTTTGTGCCTATCCAACCAATTCACTCGCCCACATCCGGAACGTTCTGAACACAAATTGACTAGTAATCAGTCAATCCTATCTTGACGAGTAAAGCATGGACAATTACGGGTGTGTAATGCGAAGTTTACTCGACATATCAAAGCTGATTGATTACTAGGAGTCTATCCAATAACTAACATACTAGTCAGTGGCTATCAGTATATAGTGTTTTTTAATTCTTTCAAGACACACCGCTGGATAACGATAATTCAAAAAGGACATTGTTTATACTTGGGAAGTATTGCGTCAAACGAACGGAATATCAAAACGGTGGCTGTAAATAATTCCGGTGAGTTTCATGTTCATTTTCTGTAAAAATATTTGAGAGTATCACGTTGCTGCCGTGCAGCACGGGCCGGTTTGCCCTGACTCGCCTGCACAGCAGCTAAGCAGTACAGGTTATTTGTCTTTCTTAATATCATCCTTGATATCACCAAGACCCTTCTGGACTTTGCCGACGTTCTTTTGGACATTTCCTTCAATTTCCATACCCTTATCGTCCAGTATCACGCCAGCGGCTTCCTTGACTTTACCTTTTGCTTCTTCGACCCTGCCTTTTACTTGATGGGGTTAATTAACCAACAGAACGGTTTGTTCCACGACCTCTCTGAAATCCTTGTGGTTCGTGGTTTGTAGAGAAAAAATCGATTCTATGGCGCTCAGCAATATTTCATATAACACGTTGAATATAAATAATATTTCTTGTCCGGAAAAATTCATGGCTTTTATTTTCACATTTAACCGTATATTTCATATTGTTACGCGCATATTAAGTATTTTATACCAATTATAAAGGCGAGGGTTTTGACAAACTCTGAAATCCAAATTGGCTATTTATGCCCATCTATCAAAAAAGTGAAAAGTAATGTTTGGTGGCTTATGGCATCAATGCTGAGGAGTGCAAAAAGTAAACTTTTTGCACTCCTATAATTACATGATTTTATCTATCTATATCAGTAGGATAGTTCAATACCTTCGCCAATTGGCATGAGTAATTTGTAGATATCGGAGGAAGGAGAAAGGTCAGAGAAGGTAGAATACCGCTTCTAACAGAGCATTGGCACCCAAACTGACCATGAACGAAATCATAGCAATACTCAACACCGTGAGTCCACATTTAAAAGCCCGCACGCTAAAGCAGATGACCCTGCTTATTGAAGCCATGCTGTCGATGACGGGGCGAGTAACCATGCTGAGTTTGTCGCGTTGGACTGAAAAAGGTGGCAGCTATCGAA
>NZ_JAOEGU010000044.1 GCF_025583945.1 Methylobacter psychrophilus | reverse complement strand
GTTTGGTAAACTCAAGCACTATCGCAGAATTGCTACACGATATGAGAAAAAAGCTATTAATTACATGGGGATGCTGTCATTTTCCTCGGTGCTTTTATGGCTGAGGTGAAACGTCAACAGAACCTAGGTGATCTCCGGGAAAGAACTTACCAATTAGATGAATCCAATCGCTTGCCTGATTAGGAAAGTCCTGCTTTTAATGGGTAAAACCTTCTTCGGAAATCACCCTAAAAGATTATCTGTCAAATATTGACCTCAATAAGGTGGATTTATGCTCGTAGTCACATTGTTGATACTACAATTTGAGGCATTAAAAAATAACAAATTATTATGTATAAAACATACTCGATATTGATAGTATCTAAGGGAGACAAGCGTGAACACAAATTCAAAAACATTAACGACAGAACAGTTATCTGAAAGTTTATTTAAGCTTCAAAACTGGGTAGAAGATCATAATTATAGGGGCTATGAGCCATTTGACGGGTTGTCATCCTGGTTTCGCCCATTGGCGTTTGGTAATGAGCTTCTAGAGCGTATACTTCAGCAATTGATTCGACAGTGCCCATTTAATATTCGGCCTCTAATGGGGGTCCAACCGCAAGACTCAACTAAGGGGCGAGGGTATATGGCTTGGGGATACCTTACTTTGTATCGTATCGATCACCAACTTGATCATTTAAACAAGGCAAAAAATTGCTTGGAATGGCTTGATCAACACAAAGTACCTCGATTCACCCATCATAGTTGGAGTAATCATTTTGACTTTGTTAGCCGGGGAGGCCGATATACGAGTAATGATCCAATCATTGTATGGACAAGTTTAATTGGCCACGCCTACATTGAAGCTTACGAAGCGACTAATAATGATTGGTTTCTTCGAATTGCAGAAAGCGCTTGTAACTGGATTCTTGAACTTCCACGCGAAAAAACATCGAAAGGAGATTGCATAAGCTACTTGGCAGATCGTCAGCTTTCTATCCATAACGCTAATATGCTGGGTGCCAGTATATTGGCTAGAACTGCAAAACATAACGGAAATTCAGAGTACCTTAGCGTTGCTCGTTCTGCGATGGAGTATAGTTGTCTCCAGCAACATTCGGATGGATCCTGGTGGTATGCCGAAGATCCACAATTCCACTGGATAGATAATTTTCATACCGGTTATAATCTTGATAGTTTAAAGTATTATATTGATGCGACAGGGGATAATGAATTTTATCCCATGATTGAAAGGGGGTTGAGATATTTTATGGATAATTTTTTTGAACCCAACGGACGCCCGAAATACTATCATAATCGTACTTATCCCGTTGATATCCAATGTGCAGCCCAAGCCATCGACACATTGTCAAAATTTGGAAATAAGATGCCGGAATGCATCGAACTCGCCAAAAAAGTTGCATTATGGACAATAAACAATATGCAAGATAAACAAGGATATTTTTACTATAGGGAATATCCTTTAATTAAATCAAAGATCCCGATGTTACATTGGGGGCAGGCGACAATGTTTAAGGCATTAACCAATCTCTATTTGTGTTTGCAGAATTCTCTTTAACCCATTTTTAACATTTATCTACCATATATTAATTAATCATAGGTATGGGGGGGGCGAGAATAGTCATTTCAAGGCCCTCCTCCCTTCGAACCGTGCGGTTCTCCAGTAGATAGTTTCTTCATTGGTTTGGGATCGGTTCCCTTATGCATGGGTGTAAAACAGCGTGGAAAAATGTCAAGGGTTTGGGTGAATGCAGCGTCGAAAATTGTCCAACCTCCCATAATCGGTTGTCCGGATTTTGGGGCTCACTAACTATCTCATTCCTCAACAGATTTTGCACTTATATCAGCCATTAGGAACTGTCTCTCGGCCAAAATTAAAGTCACTAATTTGTCAATTTCATTTGAAAAATTTTTTTTGCCACTTCGGTGTTCAGCAAACATCTTCTCTACCACCTTAAAATCAATATATTTATCTAAACTTGTACTTCTACCTGTTTCCAAAATAGTCCATATAAAATCTAATAATTGATTCTGACTCCAAATTCCGAAGTGTTGAAATTTGTGTCTTCCTAGAAAAAAATACTCAAATAAATGCCATTTATCAAAACGAGAAACCCATCTTATGCTCTCCGGCATACCTTGATCTGTCCAATACTCCATCTTAAACATTGCCTCACGGAAAAATTGCATGGCTAATTTAGTTATCAAGTTATTTCTACCGAGCAGACCACGATCCGTTGATATAGAAATAAGTGCTTCGCGGCAAGTCTTTATTATCGCTAATGACGGATCCATGTTGGATCGAAATTTCAAAGGCATTCTGTAAATCAGTTCCACCAAACTCTTTTCCAGAAAAGGCGTGAAAAGCGAAACCTGAGATCGTTCTATTGAATACCTACCGTATCCAGAAGGCGCCTGAAAAAAAAGCGTGAAGGAAGTAGGATGCATCATAGACATTTGAGAAAATATTTGAGTTGCGCGATTTACCATACCAAGAAGTTCGGGCCTTAGAAATGCCCCCTTAGGAACCGAACTTTTGAACGCCCGAACTCCTCTGAGTAACTCCCCCCCGTAGTTACCCGTTATCCTTAAAGGAGCTAGTTTTCTTGCCAAGCCATTTAGATAAAGCTCAGCAGCTCCCGAAAAACCCAAATATCCGTCAGAAATAAACACTGATTTTTTTAAAAATTTTTGGAATTCATTAAGAAAATCATCGCCCAAAACAAGAACCTTATGTGCCTGTCCACAATGCTCTGCAACTTCTCTTGCAATCTTAACGTCATAGGTTTCCCGGTACATACTTCCGAAAGTATAGCATGTCATCCTGTCATTAGGTTTAAGGCTGGCCATAATCATCCTTGAATCAAGACCACCTGTGAGCGAAACACCTGCTCGCTCGGGAACTTGCAGTCGCATCCTAACAAGCTTTTTTAGCTTTTCAGAAAATTCTTCCAAAAAGCATCCTTCTTCCTGCAATGGATCCAACCCTTCCAATACTGAACAAGGCATATATCTTGATGACTTCGGCGGGATCCCTTTGTTATATGTGATCACCGTGCCGGGGAGTAAAACCTGTATATGTCGAAATAATGAATTTTCTCCGAGTGTGCATCCACAGGCGAAAAACTCACCCAACCCCACTGGGTCAAAGTCTCTTGTTTCTGGAACAACGGCTAATATCGCTTTTGCTTCTGAGGAAAATATCACTCTATTATCATCTTCATACAAAAAAATTCTCTCTATACCAAAATGATCATTGAAAAGAAAACAAGTGTTACGTTTCTCATCGATTAAAATGCCTGAACTCAAGCCACTAATTATTTCTGGAAACTGACATCCAACTTTTTCATAGTGATTGAGTATACGAAGACCTTGATCGCCAGCTTCGTCTACACCCAAAGATTCCCGATCAGAAAGAAAAAGAGATAATCCTTTTTGTTGATCCTTAATAGGCTTATTTGTAGAATGTCCAATATACCCTATGTATACACCCAACTTTGTGAAACTGTAAGTCGCGCTGGTGTACCAAGATTCGTATTGTAATACTTGAGTCATCGACTTTAGAGTTACAGGAAACGAAGGATTTCCGCAGCTATCAGCCCCGCCTTTTTTATCAATTAAGCCAAATATTCCAGTCATTTAGAAAAGCTCCGTAGAAAGATTTACGTTTTCAGTAGGCTACGTTCGTAGCACTTGGCCCTGATATTTAACAGACGGGAGGTTAGCCAGAATGGAACGATTTCCTTAAAACTCTTATGTAAACCAAGTCTTAACGCTACAAAACCCTTTAACGTAAGGGGAACAAAATATTGAGGTACATCCATCTTGGTGAATCCATGACCGCGCTTGAAGTCTGTTAGCGAACTTTCTGCCTTTCTTCCGTAAACAAAATTTTCATATATAAGGTATTTTATTCCTCTTGTGCAACACTGCTTTACAGCCTCAGCTAGAAGCGCGTCATTTGGTCTCTTATTATAAGAGTTGATTTTTGATAGGATTTGCATAATACCTGCGGAGTTTTCATCCCATACTATTTTTAGGTACCCTATCATCTCCCCCTCATAATAGGCACCCAGATAAGTGCTGCGACTTTTATAAGTTCCATTCTCTGCCTGAACAGCATCAAAGCACTTTTCGTAATGCCAAAATTTTCGACCTTGTCTAATTGGGGTCTCATTATATATAGACATAATGCCTTTTACGTAGTCATTATCAAACTCACAAACTCGTACCTCTACCCCTCTCTTCACGCTCGCCTTTATATTTCTTTTTGCAGCATTGGATATTTGGTTATTAATCCAAGTGTCGTAAGAGTTCAAGATTATCACTGCATAGTTTACCCATTCAGCATGGTACTCATATCGTATCTCTGTGTCCGGAATTCGTTGTGTAAAAGTGAAAATATCTGGTTTATTAGAGCGTTGACTTATTTCTTCTAAAACAGTTAAATAGTTTGGAAGATGATTACTTTCACACCAATATTCGTCAAATATTTCAGCTTTTTTTATCAGCTTTCCCTTTACCACGACAACTGAGTCATGTATGGATATAGAAGGGACTTTCAATATTTTACCCTTAACACTTATTTCATGATTATTCATTGGTTTCTCTATCTCATAAATTATCAAGTATGTTTTTTTTTATGAAAATCCTTTTGAGTCGGTATGATGCGATAAGCTAAATCACACCCCAGAAAAAATGGAGGTTTATTATTGCCCGCCCGTTCAAAAGGTAATATTCATGCATGAGTCGCCTGGAGACAATTACCCTTATTTACATAAACTGAGTTACCCATAACGCTCCAATTCTTTTTCTTACTCATTTACAATATCTTCATTCATTGCCCAGCCATCAATACAAAATAACCTCCGGGCAAAAAATTTCTTAACTAATTTAGTCTCTACGCTTTGGACTCGCTCTATACTTCTGCTAGATCAAGCGTTACCCCCGTTGGGGGTCGTCCACTCATACCTGGTTAAGTCATAATTGGCAGTTTTTTTAACAGGATGTAGCGTAGCACCTTGCGCTTCTGACCTACAAAGGCTAGCGAGTCATCAGAACCAAAAAATTCCCATAAAAATCAGGTGGTTCGGTAGTGTTTCTAGTTTCTATGTCCTCCAGCGGACTTTTATGGGTAGGGCATACTTGACACTTAGAGTATGACCTTCCCAAATGTCTTAAAGGCTAAAAACCTTTACTATGATCTTTTGTGCCGATGGCCGATAATAACATCGGCCACTACTCAGAGTCTTGAGCCGACAAAGCGTTTGAGGCCGAGACTCTTTGGCTCACGACGTCCTCTCACCAGATTCACCAGCAGCAACAAAAGACTAATGGAGGTGATTTATTCCATTGTTCAAAGATACTGCTATCTGTTAAAACTATCGACCAGCTCCTCCAATGTCTTTATTCCAAATACTTTGTATTGATTGTATGTCTGTTTGGCTTTTCTAACGCTCTTGGGGCCAAATATCTTTCCAAATAACCTTGACTGCAAACTCAATACCGGTGGTGCCAGTTCTTCGCCCAAGCTAAGAGCAAGTGCACGAGCGCTATTAGCTAACTCAGCGTTGTCTGGATAAAAAAGATAGAAGCTGTCATTTAGAAACTTCAAGCTTGCAAGCCGCGTTCTATCACTGTCTTCCAGCGATTTAAGATACTCTATACAAAGAGTTATCGATAATAATTGAGAAATCAAGGCCTTATTTGAAATCTCGGAACTCTGACTCCCTAGATTACCAACCCTATAATAGCATTTTGCCTCTGGCGTAAATTTAACCCTTTCACATCTAGATACTATTCGGCATGCATACTCTCCGTCGTCATCCAGTGATAGTCGTTCATCCCATGGTTCCCCTAGCTCGATCAACCTTCGACTGACGAGCCATGATGAGTTGGCCATAAATTTATTGTCGATGAATTTCCTCAAAATCCAGTCCACAGGTTCTAAATCTTGCCAAAGAAAGTCAGGTTTAAATTGGGCGCGCTTGGGGCGTGTTAAGAATCTACCCCAAGCCGAGCTTAGTAAAATTAGAGAATCCAACCCGTTATCGCTATCTTTAAGTTGCTGCGAAATTTTGTCTGGCGCCAAAAGGTCGTCTGCATCCAAATATTGAATGTAATTCCCTTGGGCCAGGGAAAGAGCAGTATTTCGTGCACTACTAGCACCCTTATTCCTTTGTGTAGTGACTTTAACTACTTTGGATTCAAATGTTTTCGCTATATGGAGCGTGCCATCGGAAGACCCATCATCAACAATAATGATCTCCTTGTTTATCCATGTTTGTTTAAGGGCTGACCTTATCGTTTCCGCTATCCATTTCTCGGCATTATAAGCAGGTATTAATATAGAAACTAACTCTGGCATAGTATTTCACCTCTAGAAATATCATAGCTAGGATCAAAGAGACAGTATTGATAAGATCCTTGATTTAATATTATTTCTTGCTTTTTATACGCAAATACCAAGTGCTTATGCATAGATTAACTTCTTGAGGCAATAATGAGAGAACATATTTTCCTAGAGAAAGTATTGATGGATCAATGAAAAATGCCAATTTATAAGAATTTCTTGCACTTGAATTTTTTCCTTTTTCTAACAATAGGTTACCTATTGAGCGCCTGTTTGTGCTCAAAAGTCCGTTCAATACTTTGTGTTCTTTATTCGTTAATATTTCGATTTTTTTTAATTTTTCGTAAATTTTCTCATCTGACTCTCTTGCATGGATCGGATTTTCCTTGACTTGATTAGTCAAACACTCTGTGGATTCTTTTCTCCGATAGATATTTACAAGTTCCTCTCTGATCATGCCAAAAGAACCTTGCAGCGCAACTCGCGCCATAAGATCGAAATCCTCAGACAGGGTTAAGCTTGTATCGAATAATCCGGCTCCCGATATCGCCTTTCGACGAATAATGGTCGATCCAACTTGCCACGGACCATGCTTGACTATAAAACAGAAGGGATTTTCCAAGAATAAATAATCTCTTCCGTTAAACTCAGCTAGAGATCCATTTATTTCAAAATAACTCTGTGTTCTGCCGTCTAATCCAATAAAATGGCAGTTGGCCGTCTGCATGGTTATATTAGGAAAATCGCTCACTCGCTTGATTTGCTTACCAAGATAATCAACCCTCCATTCGTCATCTGAATCCAAAAATGCCAACCATTCTCCACGAGCAGATTTTATACCAGTATTTCTTGCCGCGCTGACACCTGAATTATCTTGATAGATATATCGGATTTTTTCCTCATACCATTTAAGCTTTTCTTTCGTCGCATCCGAAGAGCCATCGTCCACAACAATGATTTCATAGTCAGCAAATGTTTGGCTTAACACGCTATCAATAGCTTTAGTTACGAAGTGTGCCCGATTGTAGGTCGGAATTACAACTGTCACTAGGGGACAATCATGTGTCATTGTATTTCTCTGGTCTGACTTGTAATTTATTGGTTCAAAGTAATGGTTATCCCTTTAGGCGAGACAGACAACAAAGCTTAACCGTTAGCCCTTAGCAAAGTAAGCCCCATTATCGGGATAAAGGCGTTACCAAGAAAAAAGCTGTTTCTTGATAGAGCTGTCGAAGGGTCGTTTATGGTTCGACAGACTCTCCACGAACGGCGTAAATTTAAATTATCCAGCCTTAATTGAGTAGCTAAATTAATTGTAGTATATAAATGAAATTTGAACAGTGGCAGCGGAAATGAAGCAAGAAATTATGCATAATTGCGCCCTATCTTCTTCTTGATTCAACATTTGGCTTGATCAATTAAGGTTTTGATATTGGTATTCAAGGCCTGTTTCTTTTCTTTTTATACGCCTGTAACTTATCATATATGTGGCAGGGTTAGTTGACGTCGGATATGTACTTGAATCCTAAAATTAGGGAGTGGTAAAAAATAGGTGTTGTAGTTTGGTTTTTAGGATTTTCAGGGGTTAGGTGCAAATTTAATTCGTAAAAGTCACTATACTATTTGTAAAAATACCCTTGAAATTATTGATTGAAGGCAGCCATCATATGAACAGCCGAGAGCCAATGGATTATGTATTAATTACACCTGCAAGAAACGAACAAGAGTATATCGATATGACGATTCGATCTGTCATCTCACAGACTATACTTCCGAAACGATGGATTATCGTGAGCGATGGATCGACGGACCAGACTGATGATATCGTAAAACAATATCTCATAATCTATCCTTGGATGGAATTGATACGCATGCCCGAACATAGTGATCGCCAGTTTGCAGCAAAAGTTTATTCTTTCCGTGCAGGTTACGAACGAGTAAAAGATATTCAGTTTAATATAATCGGTAACCTTGATGCCGATGTATGCTTTGAGGCCGACTACTTTGAATATTTACTTGGAAAATTTATAGAGAATCCGCAACTTGGGGTTGCTGGAACGGCATTTGTCGAAGATTCAAACATTGCCTATAATTATCAGCTTACCAATATCGAACATGTATCAGGTCAGTGCCAGATTTTTAGGCGCTGCTGTTTTGAAGAAATCGGTGGCTATACACCATTCAAAGGTGGTGGTATAGATTGGACCGCAGTAACTACTGCCCGGATGAAAGGCTGGAGAACAAGAACATTCACGGAAAAAACATTTACCCACCATAGAGCAATGGGAACAGGAAACAGTAGTATGCTCATGGCATGGTTTAAGCGAGGGCGTAAAGATTATTTCCTTGGTGGTCATCCGTTATGGCAGATATTCAGATCACTGTATCAAATGTCAAAAAAGCCATATTTTTTGGGTGGGGCGCTTCTTTTGTTTGGATACTTGTGGGCAATGGTCAGTCGCGAAGAAAGGTCGGTATCACCCGAATTAATGCAATTTCACAGACACGAACAAATGCAACGATTGAAGAATATTGTTGTGAGATTGTTCAAGCTCAAGATCCTGAAAAAAGAGGCTAAATCGATATAAATATCTTGATTAACATAACCGACAGTTTTAAGAAGCAGAGGATTGATTTGACGATTAAAACTTTTATAAAGCGAGCGAACCAAAGGTATAGAAATGCCGCCACAGCTAGCCACCTTGATATTTATTTTTATTATTGCCTATCTCTTTCGGGTGGACTTCCGGACGAGTCGGGGCTCATCTAAAGCAGTCTGGATACCTATTATTTGGATGTTTTTTGGTGAATCTCGATTCCCCTCTCAGTGGCTAAATATCGGAGCAGCCGATGCGCCAAACCGTTTGGCACAATCCATAGAGGGCAGTCCCACGGATGCGGTAGTCTTTTTTATTCTTATCGTCGCTGGAGTACTTATATTAAGACGACGCAGGATAAACTGGAGCAGCTTATTCACTCAAAATATCTGGATATGGCTGTTTTTCCTCTTTGCGGCAGTCAGTATTTTCTGGTCCGATTACCCTTTTATATCTTTAAAGAGATTAATAAAGTCCTTTGGAAATATAATTATGGTTCTGGTGGTTTTAACTGAAAAACGACCTTATAAGGCGCTTGGAGTCATCCTAAAATATCTTACTTTTTTACTTATTCCTTTATCAGTACTCTTCATCAAATTTTATCCAGATCTTGGGCGGGAGTATCACATGGGTAATCCAATGTTCAGTGGCATTTCTACCAGCAAGAACATCCTAGGGCAAACTTGCTTACTTTCCGGCGTTTATTTTACCTGGAACCTTCTCATCAACCGAAAGAACGGAATTGCGTTGGAACAATTACACTATTCTATATATCTTGTAATTCTACCTATGATTACCTGGCTATTTTATATGTCCAGGAGTGCCACATCTACCGCCTGTATGGGTATTGCTGTCTGTATTTTTTTTATTGGCAGCCAGTCTGTGATGATTCGTCAACCCACAAGGACTTTTTATTTTACCCTTTCAGGTATTGTCATATTAGGGTTTTTAGAATTGTTGTTCGGTATTAGTGCGGCTATCATCACTATGCTTGGTCGAAGTCCAGATTTAACTACCAGGGTTCCTATGTGGGCGGATCTTTTAGCGATGGTCGATAATCCCATAATTGGTTTTGGCTATGAAAGCTTCTGGCTCGGTGCTCGTCAGGAATTCATAGGTAACAAATGGAATGTAACGATGCAGGCTCATAACGGATACCTGGAAATGTATTTAAATATGGGGCTTGTAGGAGTATTCTTTCTGGTCAGCTGGGTGTTGTCCGGGTTAACAAAAATAAGACGTTATTTCTTAATTGATTATCCGGTTGCATTACTCAGGTTTTGCTTTGTATTGATTGTTCTCATCTATAACTGGACAGAAGCAACTTTTTATGGGGTTAATCCTATGTGGATGATTCTGTTCTTAGGAATTATGGATGCCCCGAACGAGTATTTGCCTAACAAAATTCAGGCTCAGGGATTGTCTATGTCTCGTGCCCAATCTAGAAAAGATATATCCTTGGTCGAAAGAAAGAACAGCTCAATCGTTAGAGAGCAATCCCGGCTACAGTATAACTGTTCAAAAACAAAGAGGGTAACTTGAAATGAGTCAACCTCTTCCTATTATATTGCACTGCAATGAAGCACTTCTACCCAAGATCCGTTATGTATTTGACACGCTCTTCATGGCTCGTGGAATACCAGTAATATATTCAGCCCAGCCCCCTTCAAGTGGCTCTTGGTTGCTATATGGCTCAGCCAAAGACGTATCATGGCCGCTTGACCGATGTTTGGCTATTGCTCACTGTCCAAAGTCTTGGCAACTTTTCGACAGTCACGCTGATATTGTGGCCATTACCCATTCCTACGGGCTGACTACCGTGTTTCCGGAAAAAACGTCTGATTTCGACCCGCAGTTGAACATACCTTTCGACATAGTAGCAAACGCATTTTACTTCTTGAGTTCTTGGTCTGAACGTGTGGCATCGAACAAAGAACAAACACGGAGCATTTACTCGAATAGTATCTTTGCACGTTTGAACATACCACAAGACATCGTCGATCAATATCTTGATCTGCTTATAAAACAACTGCACGCCCTCTGCGATCGGCTGGAAATAGAAAAATGGAACTCGCTTGAATGGCCACAAGGTGCCAGCCATGCACTGGTACTATCACATGATGTTGATTTTATACCAGCCAACTTCATTGATATTGCCAAACAGGGCGCAAAAACCATTTTGCGCCACCTCGTCCGTCAACGAGACCCGGTTGATGCCTTGCTTGCGGTAAAAGGGTTGACGTTAGCACTTCTACAGAAACTTGATCCGTATGGTTGCGTACCCGAGATCATAAAGCGAGAAAAAGAGCTGGGGGTGTGTGCATCATTCCAAGTAGCCGTTGCTCATCGGCATCCAAACGATGTTAATTATCGAATTGAGGATGACCGTGTCCGTGATTATTTACGCTTAATTCCTGATGCAGGTTTCGACCTCTGCTTGCATGGCAGTTACCGATCCACCGAGAATCCCGCTTGGTATGTGGAAGAAGCGGCGCTTTTAACCCGGCGCCTTGGTAAGCCACTTGGATCACGCCAACACTTTCTTTCATTCAACTATGACGCCTTGTTTACTGCTCAAGAACAAGCCGGTATTCAATATGATATGTCCATGGGTTTTCCTGACTGCACAGGTCCACGCGCAGGATTCTCCTATCCTTATTTTCCTTATTGTCTCAAAGAAGATCGTCCCTATAACGTTCTCCAGCTTAACTTATTTCTTATGGATGTCACATTGCGAAGCTATATGAATCTAAAGGGCTTAGAAGCTTGGGAGGTCATAAAGTCTACACTTGATGATTTACGCGATAAACGGGGATGCGTATCCACGGTATGGCATCCCATCGTCTTCGGGGGCGCGCGCGACCCTGGTTATGACCGCTTGTTCTGGGAAATGATCAATTACACGCGTGAAACGGGCGGTCTGGCAACGGATGGAAGGTCTATCAATGCTTTCTGGCGTCATCACGCAGAAAACTATTTTAGCTTTTAGCTTTTAGCCAAGACGTGTCGTTGGCTCTGCAGGAGCATTCGTGCATGCATAAAGACGACATTTAATCTCTATGTTCGGGTATCAATAATATACTTACGTAGAATTTTGCAAAACCAAGATTAATCATTGAGAGAATATCCTATGGCATTTATTTTCATGGCGGCTTACACAAATTACCGGAGAGATCCTAGAGTAAAACGCGAAGCTGAAGCATTGGTAGAGTCTGGACACCGTGTAGTGTTTCTTGCGCGACGTCAGTCCGGTGAACCGAACTGTGAGACCATCGCAGGCGTGGATGTAATTAAGACCGTTGGTTTGAAGAACAAGTGTACTTCTTTTATCGAGTATCTGATTGACTACGTTATATTCTTTTTAATGATCTTCGCTCACTTATTACGGCACCCGTTACGTTACCAGTTGATTCATATAAACAATATGCCTGATTTCCTTGTGTTCGCAACCTGTCTGCCACGTTTGTTAGGCATCCCGGTGATTCATGATGTACACGATTTGATGCCCGAACTCTTTGAGGAAAAGTTTTCTTCCGGAGAAAAGCACTGGGTCGTAAGAGCGCTCAAAATGCAAGAAAAATGGTCCGGAAAATTCGCCTCAGCGGTGCTCACTGTCGAGAATCGCTTAAAGGATATCCTGTCTGAGCGCGGCATCCCGCGTGAAAAAATTCACGTACTGATGAATTTACCTGATGACCGTATTTTCTCGAGACGAGAAATCTTGGCACCCAAACCTCACGACGCGCCGTTCGTGATGGTTTATCATGGTACCCTCGCACGTCGACTCGGGCTGGATATTGCCATAGAGGCGGTATTTAAAGTCAAAAGCGTGATACCTCACTTGGAACTCCGTATCATCGGGGCAGGTGAAGAACAGGCTCGATTGATAACTTTACGCGACAGTTTTGGCTTGCAGGATATAGTAACGTTCAGCGAAGGCTACGTTCCGGTAGAGAAGATTCCCGCGATGATTGATGATGCGGATGTCGGCCTTATTCCTTTACGCATCAGTAGCGGCACAGACATCATGCTTCCCACCAAGTTGCTCGAATACGTAACGATGGGAATCCCCTGCATCGTGCCCAAAACGGGCACGATCTACCGCTATTTTGATGAAGAAATGGTACAGTACTTCGAGGCAGAAAACGTTGATTCCCTTGCTGAAGCAATGATTACACTTTACCGAAATCCCAATAAACGAACCACTTTGTCACATCTTGCAACCGAACGATTCGCAAATATTTACAACTGGAGTGCGCACAAGAAAGTGTATACAAGTCTGGTCGAACACCTCCTTAAACAATAACCCTTACCTTATGCTTAACTATGTATCTAACGTCAACACCTGTTCGGCTGGCATCAATTATCCTGACTGGTTTTGATTGAAAAATAGGTTACTTTTTTAAGCTCTGTTTTTTTCGATAACTTTCTCCTTCGATTTCAATAATGGTGGCCGAACAGCCATGCTCATGTGACTGGTTTACCATGGAAATGGTCTTGAGGCGGGTGCGTTCTGTATGCGAAGATCGTCCGATGCCGAAGTAAAGTATTCCGGCAGCCTCAACGTCATGCTGATTCCACAAATTACGACCGTCAAGAACAACCTCTACCCCCGCTTTTTGCCAGGTAACGAAATCTGGGGTAGCAAACTCTTTGTGAGCCGTGCTTAGAACTACAACGCAGGAAGTCTCTATCGTACCAAGCTCAAAACCTGCATCTTGCAGTTCCTCATCGGTATAAAAAGGATCTTCAATCGTAACTTGCGCACCTAATCTTTGAAGTTCATCTCGCAATGTATAGGTTGCGCTGAAGATATCCACTTTTACACCTGGCCGGAATCCAAGTCCTAGCAGGTGTACTTTCTTTCCTTTCAATTTTTTCCATCTTGCCTCAACCCGTTCCAATTGTCTGGCAGGTTGGCGATCGTTGATTTCTCTCGCAGTTTCCGAGATCAGTTGAGGTAGCCCTAATCGACGAGACTCTCGTGTCAGGAAGTAGGGATAAACCGGCACACAATGGCCGCCAACACCTATACCTGGAAGAAGCAGGTTTGCCTCGCCATCGGTATTTGCAGCCAAACGAACCCGCTCGAAATCAACATCAGCGAGTTCACAAAAGGCTGCAAATTCATTAGCCAAAGCAATGTTCACGTCCCGATAGAGCATACCTAACAGTTTAACCATCTCTGCGGCCTCGATTGAACCTACATCATTGATGGGTGCCCCCAGATATTGCCGATAAAATGCCACCGCCTTAGCGCACGAGTCGGCGTCAAATCCACCCACAATCTTGGGAGTGGTCTCAAGTAGCGCCAATACATGGTTCGCTTTTACGCGTTCAGGACTGTAAGCTACATAAAAATCTACACCTGCTTTCAAGCCGCTATTTTGTTCCAGACACGGAATCAAGCAGCGCCGGGTTCCACCAACAGCCACTGTGGTCTCGTAAATAACAAGCGTTCCTGGTTGAAGTCCTTTACCAATTTCTTCAGAAGCTCTCTGGAGTATGCTAAAATTAATATCGCGATCTGCTGTTAAATGAGCCGGTACGATGACTACAATAATATCCGACTCGGACGAAGCTTTCGCGGTATCATTGGTGGCGCTGAGTCGACCTGCCTTATGCAAGTAATCCATGAGTTCGGGTAGTTCTGGTTCTTCATAAGGACAAACGCCCGAGTTAATAGAATTCACGATATCCTGATTGATGTCGCTCACCGTTACATTTGCTCCATGCTTGCCAAACATACAAGCTAGTGGAAGTCCCATTCGGCCGCCGCCGACTACTGTAATTTTCATTCTGTAATTCTCCTCATTTTTTGAAAGTCGTGTCGTTGAGATAATCTCAATTTTGTAGCTCTATAAGAGCCACCTTCATTTTTTATCAAATGAAAGTCCCTTCAACCCCTTTTTTTAAAGAGGGGTTGAAGGGACTGAATAATTACCGTAGGTCAAAATCAGCACTCAAGTAAGAACAGACTCGTTTGCATATCCATACTGATAACTTGGTATCGGCTGTGTTGACTTGTTGACAACCAAACCAAGCAGGTTTGTTTGCTCCAGAATGTACATGGAATGTTGCAGTTCATTGGTAGTGTTTTTACCATCCTCGACAACAAGTAAAGTCGCATCGACATGTGGCATAAATAACAAGGCATCGTCTGCGGCAAAAATTGGAGGAATATCGAAAATAATTATCCGTGATTCATAGCGTGATTTGATCTCCTTAATGAGATTGATCATTTTTCGGGATGAAATTAATTCCGAAGCATTATTGTTGGAGCTTGTCCCGGGCAAAATAACTAGGCGCTCAATGCCTGGATTAATTAAGATATCCTCTAAAGATATCTCTCCTTTCAGATAATCGGCAAGCCCCAATTCCTCTTGGAGACCCAGATATTTGTGTAGACTTGGGCGTCTGAGATCAGCATCAACAAGCAGAACACTTTGATTTCCCTCCATTGCTATCGCAATCGCAAGATTTACTGATACAAACGTTTTTCCTGCACCTAACGTTGCGCTTGTTATGGCAAAGCTGTTCCAGTTATTCTCCCGAAGTTGCTTGAGGATATTGGTTCGAAGCACACGAAATATATCTGCTCTTGGATCGTTGTAGAACCCCATAATAACGCGATTATTTCGCAGCATTTCCGGATCAAGAATAGTCGTTTTGGTTGTTGTATAGCGGATCGAGTCAAGCGGGTGTTCACCAGTATGATTCATCATTAATTGCTCCTCAGAAAGGTTTCCGCTAATGGAATGGAATAGATGTATATGACAATGGTAGTCAGCAGAATTAAGGTTACGCCGGCACAAATCATGATTTTCTTCATTTTAGTCTGCTTAACGAGTCGTTCTGCCAACTCAAATGGGGCTTCAATATAAGGAATTACGACTAACGGCATTAGACCGGTGACTTCACTTATTGCCCGGTAGCCTCTAATTCCAGCGGTCATAAATTCGACAAAAAAAGCAACGCCAAGACCTGCGATGAAACCGATAAAAAAACCGCCAATGGCCACTTTTTTTCTGATCGCTTTTTCCGGGTGCGACGGAAGAGTAGGTTGCTCGATGATGGTAAGCGTTTGTCCCTGTTGTTGCTGTTCAAGTGTTTGAACCAATTTGGCGTCCAGCCATTTTTCTTTTAGCTGAGTATATTTTTTTATGGCATTATCCCTTTCCCTGATTAAATCGGTATAGCCCATTTCAACTTGAGGAGCCTGCAAGAGGATAGCTTGCGTTTTTTCAAGTTTTGCTTTCAAATAATCCTGTTTTTCCTTTAACAAGTTAAGTTCTAATTGACTGCTTTTATATTGTTGCTCCACACCGTAATAAGCCGGATTTGTTGTATGTATGAGCATCGTCTCCAAATCTTGTTGTGAGCGCTGTGGTGTGTTTTTCAATTGTTTTTCCAGCTTATCGATTTGTTTTCTGCGCTGCGATATATCCGGATGATTATCGGCATACGTTTCTTCCAGTACTTTAAGTTCGTGCTTGGCCTCTGCCAATTGATTCACCAGGTCTTCTTTCGCTGGTTGGCCTTCAAAGGCAGGGTCTAACGCCTTTATTTCACGTTTAAGACGAAGCACAGACGGATGTGACGGTGAATAAATACTTGAAAATTTAAGGTATTGCGCCCGCATAATTCTTAAGGCATCGTCCCTACTCTGCGGTGCTTTGCTATCGAGATTGCCGGGTACATCTTGTTGCGCTCTTGCCAATTCCGCAGTTAAAAAAGCCATCCTTTCCTTGGTACTGCGAATCTGGTTATCAGTATCTCTCAGTTCATTTTCCGCACGGTCTATCGCTGCCAGATTACCTGGCATTTGCTCAGGCAAGCTAAAGTTGTTTTGTTGCTTGTATTGAGCAATTTTTCCGTCAATTTCCTGAAGCTCTTGGCTTAGCTTGTCTGATTCCTCCATGAGAAAATCAGCGGCTTTAACAGCACGCTGAGTTCGAGCCATGTCATTTTGTTCAATAAATAAAGTGGTCAACTTACTTGCTATTTCTTGTGCCTTGATGGCTTCTTTATCGCTAAATGAAATATCAAAAGCAATTTCAGCCATTCCCGAATGAGTCTGAGGTGCCAAGGACGAAGTGGTTAACTTAACTTCCGTATTTTTCCTGAACAGTTCCACCAGCTCATATTGGGCAGAATCATTTTTGGTATCCTTATAAAGGCCATTCGAGTCAATAATCGACAGTACATTATCTGTGGTCATGACTCGTTGATAAATTGATTGAATTTGCTCATCAGCAAACTGCGATACCGTCGATTCGAACAGTTTTGTTGGAATTGGGGCTTCGATTAGTATCGTTGCCGTTGAGCGATAAACCTTGGGTAAGTTATAGGCAATGATTATTGAGGTTAAACTGACTAGCAGCCAGGTAACCACAAGGTAATACTTGCGTCGATTTACAAGATCAAGGTAATCGGTTAGTGTTTTAGTGTTTTGTTCCATAGGTTTTGTTTGTCAAAGCTATCTTATATTTGCAGCTATCAATTTGCAAAGGCGCTTCCATCGGGCAATTAGATAGCTTCTTTGCACTTCAGTCTTCCATTTCGCCATTGTCTTTTCACACTCGCTTGATCCAGATTGTTTTATGTTTAACATCTTTAGAGTTAATATTCCATACCCAAGCAGAGATCTCGCTACCCTAAAAAATTGCCACAATGCTCTATTTTCATACTCTTTAAGTTCTTTTACCTTACCACTATCATTAGCAAACTTTAAAAAAAACGCCCATTCCAACGGCTCAGCTCCATCGTTATGCTCGACAATTATTTCCGAGTCATAAATATCTTTGAGCACAGATAAAATAAATGCTTTCATCTTTGAAAAGTTTTCGTTGTTTACATCTGTAAAGCGACCGGAATAATGAGAAACAATATGATGTTTGAATGCTTCTTCTTGTCCAGGAATTACCTGCTCGAATTCTTTTAATGCCAAAAAAAAATTGCTTTCAAATTTTAGTAAGGTATCTATAGGTTTTGTAGTTTCTGACCAAGAAACATCTACTTCTGTACGATAAACGCTCATTGGTTTATTAATGTAATAGGCACCGCCATTACGTGAACCAAAAACCTGCATGAAGTAGTCACCAATAGGCGGTTTTGTTATTTTAAACCAATTTTGTATTGACATAAGCGTGCTTCGACGAGCCAGTATACTTGCTGTAGGCATAAAATCACCTCGTCCAATAATTATCTCTGGCAAGGTAAATATTCTGTCAACGGGAGAGCAAACTGAAGATAAAACTTCTTTTCCTTGTTTTTCATATTTAAGATAACAACTATGAAAAGTAATATCGATATTTTTCAATCTTGAAAGCGTAGCCACTTGTTCGCTTAACTTCTCAGGATCAATCCAATAATCATCCCCTTCGCATAATGCGACATATTGTCCACGACATGCATTTAAAACCCGACGAACATTTTTCATCATCCCAATATTTTCATTCGAATAAATAACTCGAATGAGCTGCGGATAACGGCGTTGGTAATCTAATGCAATCTGGCGAGTGTTATCTGTGGAACAATCTTCGCCAATGATCAGCTCAATCGGAAAATCAGACTTTTGCGCTATCACGCCCTCAATGGCCTTGGCCAAGTAAAGACCATGGTTATAAGTTATCATGTGGACGCTGACAACAGGCATTAATGCCATAATCGCAGAATCACTGATTTCGGTATATTTAACTTGACTAAACGCTTGCTGGCTCATAGATCCTTCACGTAAAGATTCTGCACGGGTTTTCCTCGTAGAATAAGTATAGTCCACAACTCATTAAATGCTTCTAAACGAAACAAACGACAGGCTAGTAAGTAAAATAACGCTCCCGCCCCAATCATAAGCCCAAGCTCAGCCGATGGGTGTAGGGTGAGATATATATGAATTGGCCATATGACTAATGTCATTAAAATGGATACAGTTAGGTAAGGAAGCAAATCCCGTGTTTGTTTCCAGGCCGAATAGTCGAGAAAAACTTTCGTATAATGAGCGTTGATCAGGAAACACAACACACCCACGACGACTTGGCTCCACGCGATGGCGAGTATCCCATAAAAACTAGCCACCACGATGGCGATGATACCAATAACCTTCTTCACTATCTCAATACGTAAAAACAAGTTTGAGTACCCTTGCGCCATGAGTACATTGAGATTGAGTACATGCAGCGGCCAAATTACTCCGCCAAGGCAAAGTACTTGTAGAATCGGTACGCTAGGCAACCACTTCTCGCCAATCAGAGTGATCACCAGAGGCTCGGCCACCACCATCATTCCTAGCATGGCCGGGATATTCAAAAGCATAATTGTCCGTAGAGCTTTGCGCATTCTTCGTGCTAATTGCACCTTGTCGGCTGCGTCAGCTGAAAAGATGGGGAAGGCCACCCGATGGAGCACGTTGGTTAGTACGTTTACAGGTAACTGTTGAGTATTATCAGCGCGGGTGTAGAACCCCAGCTCTTGGGCAGAAAACAACTTGCCGATAATTATGCTGTAGATGCGTGTATATAGTGTATCCAAGAGCCCCGAGAGCAACATAAATCCGCCGAAGCGGAACAGTGAGCGTAGGGATGCAAGACTGAATACCCATTGTGGCCGCCACGGATGCCAAAGCCACAGCAACACCACAGTGATCAAGGTCGAGGCCAAAGATTGTAGCGCCAGACTCCAAATCCCAAATCCCTTCCACGCCAAGGCCACCGCCAAAACACCGGATAGCAGCGAGGCCACCACACCTATTTTCATCAGGGCCTTAAAGTTTAGTACCTTGGTCAGTAACACACCTTGAATAGACGCAAATGATCCCAGTAATAGATTGAAAGCCATCACATAGGTGAGGCTCTGTAACACCGGCAGTTCGAAGAAACTGGCAAGCCACGGCACAGTATAAAGATTCAAGGTCGTTACAAAGGTTTTGTCCTGTAAGATGGGCTGCTCAAAAAATCGATCAATCCAAGGCGCTGCCAAACAGAGTCCCAGAGCTACAAACAGGCCAGTACCAAGGTTGAAGAAGAAGACAGTAGATTCATCTTTGCTCGTTATGTCCTGTCGCTGGATGAGTGCAGAACTGAAGCCGCTGTCAATAAATAGCCCCGCGATGCCTGTGAAAAGGGAAAGCATTGCCAGCAAGCCAAATTCCTCCGGTGAAAGCAGTCGCGCAAGAATAATCGAAACGAAGAACTGGAGTCCTTGACGCATGAAAATATCCGCGCCGCTCCAGAGTGTGGCCGAAAAAATTCGCTCCTTCAAAGCACACACTCCATGAGGCGGTATTCAGTGTTATCTTCTATAGTGTTACCTTTTATAAAGATAAAACCGCAGCCCTCATAAAGCTTAATCGCTGCAATATTATCCTGGTGGACTTGCAGGCGACACACGCGAAACAACCGGGTGCGCATAATACTCAACGCAAGACTCACTAATGCATAGCCGATACCCTGCCTGCAACAACTAGAGTTAACTATTAACATCGTTATAAATGCTGAATCCTTAGCAGGGTCATTGCAGTAGAAGGCTATGAATCCCTTAATTCCTCCCGCTTCCGTCAAACTCGCTATTTCTGCAAGGTAATAGATCTTTCTGAGATAGGCATCAATTTCCTGATCTGATAAAACCAAATAATATGCTGTCTGTCTTTCCGACTGAAGCAACTCTCGCAACTGTGGAATGATGGTATGCTCTGCTTTTGACTGTCGACTATCCATCTTTGGAATCCTCCGGCTTGATCAGGTGGTATCTGGCTAAAAGTTTCGAAGTGCCCGGAACCCCATTAAACATGAGCACATCAATAATTGAGAGAAAGGGAATAAACGGTTTTTTTTATTGAGGATAATCAATGCCTTCAGGTTGAAGAAAGCTTGGTTTAAGTCCATACTCAGTAAAGTGCTGTTTTTCGTAAAGTGGAATTCCACCGATAGGATTTACATAGTGACTGGAACCTAAGTAACGATTAATGTCGATAACACGATTTTCACCTTTCAAAGAGTTACCTTCCCCACTCATTGATAAAATTTTTTTCAAGCTCGATAATTGTTTTTTTTCTTGAATGAAGTTTCTTTGCTGGAACGCCAAAATATATTGTCCAAGGCTCGCAATTTTTGGTTACCAACGAATGAGCACCAACAGCGCTACCTTCAGATAATATTACGCCAGGCATTATAGTTGAGTTGATTGCTACACATGAATGACGCTCTAAAACAACGTTTCCAGCTTTATAATTGGGTTTGAATTTTTTAGGAATTGTTGACCCAACCATAGATTCACCCGACCCATCATCACTCTCAGTTAAAATGGTAACCCTGGACGAAACATTACAGAAATCGTGAAAAGTAATACCAGAGCCTCCAAACAATGCAGAATAACATCCAATATGAATGTGGTTTCCGAGGGTAATACTTTTACTTGCAGATAAAACGCAATAATCATCAATCCTAACATTGTCGCCAATTGAAATATTTTCGGAAAAATAAATACTTGCTTTCCTGCTAATTAGTACGTTGCGACCGATTTTATGGAAACCGATTTCAACGAGTTCTGCATTTGAATAGTAACTACTTTTCATCGCTGTTAATTTCCTGATCTGATAAAACCGAATAATATGCTGTCTGTCTTTCCGACTGGAGAAACTCTCGCAACTGTGGAATGATTGTATACTCTGCTTTTGACTGTCTATTATCCATCTTTAGAATCCTCATGCTTGATCAGGTGGTATTTGGTTAAAAGTTTCGAAGTACCCGAAACCCCATTAAACATGAGCACATCAATAATTGAGAGAAAGGGAACAAACGGTTTTTTTAATTGAGGGTAATGAATGTCTTCAGGTTGAAGAAAACTTAGTTTAAGCCCACACTCAGTAAAATGTTGTTTTTCGTAAAGTGGAATTCCACCGATAGGATTTACATAGTGACTGGAACCTAAGCAACGATTAATTTCGATAATACGATTTTCACCTTTCAAAGAGTTATCTTTATCCAATTCGGACGATAGTAGAATTTGACACTCAATTTCAAGGCAACCAGCTAAACATCGAATGAGATTGGTATTAAAATCACTAACATTGTTTGAGCCAAAATTCATTATCTCCAACAAAAAAGGATAAATCTCTATAAAGTGTGGCGCTTTTCGATAAGCAGAAGCTATGCTTTGCACTATTTTGGTGCGTGTATTTTGGTCTTCCACATAGTGTCGTTGGTTTATAAACAGGTTCTGTGAGGCTTTCTGAACGGGGTAGGTCAACCAATAAGGCTCTTGATTGATCAAAATACGATTCCTATTGACCCATCCTCTTTGAATGTGCTGTACATCATCAAGGATGACAAAAATATTACTACATTTCAATAACTGAAAGTACCCGATGTATGGAAAGAAGTAAGGCTGCATTGCCGTTACAATCATCTTCAATTCCTATTCATAAGACATAAGTAAACGAAGGACAGAAGCAACAGTATCTATTGCATTATCAGGTAAGCTTATTCCCGTCGGGAGCACAATGACTCTATCGGCCACAATTTTTGTATTAGGTAGCATTAATCCGGCGTGCGGATAAAGTGCCCGATACGGTAGCATGTTATGACAACCTGGCCAGAAATATCGCCGGGCCAGCACGTTTTCCGCCTGGAGTGCACGAAC
Organism: Methylobacter psychrophilus; assembly: GCF_025583945.1. GTDB lineage: Bacteria > Pseudomonadota > Gammaproteobacteria > Methylococcales > Methylomonadaceae > Methylobacter_C > Methylobacter_C psychrophilus. The sequence goes on along the minus strand of NZ_JAOEGU010000044.1, from coordinate 9,727 downwards.
GATTTCATCCCGCTCCACTGGAAAACTATCCAGCACTTCAATCACCACATATTGATAATTATTGTGTTCATGGTCATTGTAATCAATTACTGACAAGCCCTTTATATCGTTTAGTCGCTTGGAATACAGAATATGATTACGGCGATTCACCTCGACAAACTCATCAATGGCATCGAAATTTACCAACCCCATCGCTGCTGCAATTTCGGTCATCTTTCCGTTCGTGCCAGGATAAATCACATTATCGTAGCCTGAAAATCCGAAATTTTTCATTAACCGCATTTTCCGAGCCAGATCGTCATTATTGGTGACAACTGCTCCGCCCTCGAAGGTATTGAAGAACTTGGTTGCATGAAAACTGAATACCTCACATTCACCAAAACTGCCAAGCATTTGCCCTTTGTGCGAACAGCCAAAAGCATGGGCCGCATCGAACATGAGCTTCAATCCATACTCGTCGGCAATTGCCTGCAACGCTTCAATCGGAGCGCTACGACCCCACAAATGAACGCCGATAATCCCGGTAGTGCGTGGGGTGATCATTCTGCGCACCGCGTCGGTATCTATGTTATGGGTATTTGGATCAATATCGGCAAACACAGGCGTAATTTCCTGCCATTGCAGAGCATGGGCCGTCGCGATGAAAGTGTAGGACGGCATGATTACCTCTCCCTTCATCTCAAGTGCTCGGATCGCAATCTCCAGTGCAATTGTACCATTGCACATAGCCACGCAATGTTTCACACCAAGAAAATCAGCCATTCTACTTTCGAATTCCTGCACCAGTGGACCGTTATTACTCAACCAGCGTCGGTCGAAAATCTCATTCACATATCTCAGAAACTCTTCCCGATTGCCCATATTCGGTCGACCAACATGTATTGGTTCTGCGAACGCTGGTGGCGCCCCAAATAGAGCCAGATCATTGCGAGATTCAAATCGTTTCATGTTAATTCTCAATGTACATATAGATTAATGATAAGGTGAATAAATACACTATGGAAAGATCCGCACGATAACGTTTTCGAGTCTCACTTTATATGATGTGTTATACGTCCACATGTCGCTGCTAATACCGCCGCTTAAATACGCTGCACGGGAATCAAAGTTATTGTCGGTGGCGTTAATCATTAATGCCCCATCGTACAAAACCTGGATATTACTACCACTAAAAACCATCTTGAGTGTATGAGATCCCGTCCCTACACTTGGGAGGTTGATCTGCTGCATCGGCGTGCCACTCCAGGTTGTCCAGTCACGGAATTTCACCAGTTTTAACACGTTTGAGCCACCTATTGATCCATCCGGATAGATCCAGGCACCATAATGAGCTCCCGTGGCTGAATTTACACGACCTCCCATTCCGCCCCCAAAAGCACCCGCCGGAAATTGAACCTGACTCTCTACCGAATAATCGGTCCATGAAGGGGTGTTGGCGTAATAGACAGCGGCATAAGTGGAGGGTGAACTCGAACCTTGCATGACTCCATTGGCCACGGTCCAGCTTCCCAGCACTGGAATCCACGGAGATAGAGGATTCGGCGTATTGAGAGGTCGCGTAAAGTCATCTGAAAACAACACGCCACTGGTCGACGTGACCGTGATTGCCACGCTGGCAACATTACTGTTGGACGTGCCGTTGTTCGCCAGGTAAGTAAAACTGTCGCTACCCACATAGTTCGCAATCGGTATATAGGCGAAAGAACCATTGGCATTGAGAGTGAGAGTCCCGTGTGAGGGGCTGCTCATTAATTGTGCCGTGAGGGTGGCTCCTTGGGGATCGGTGTCGTTGCTTAGTATCCCGGGTGCTGACTTGGTCAGAGTCGTATTTACATTGGTGCTGTAGGTATCATTTACCGAGATGGGAGGCTGGGTACTCCCAGGCAGGGTTTGCACGATAACATTACTGAGCCCCATCAGATAAGGCTTTGTAGATGTCCACATATCACCACTGATCCCACCGCTTAAATACGCTGCACGGGAATCAAAGTTATTGTCGGTGACGTTAATCATTAATGCCCCATCGTACAAAACCTGGATATTACTACCATTAAAAACCATCTTGAGTGTATGCGATCCCGTCCCTACACTTGGGAGGTTGATCTGCTGCATCGGCGTGCCACTCCAGGTTGTCCAGTCACGGAATTTCACCAGTTTTAACACGTTTGAGCCACCTATTGATCCATCCGGATAGATCCAGGCGCCATAATGAGCTCCCGTGGCTGAATTTACACGACCCCCCATACCACCCCCAAAAGCACCCGCCGGAAATTGAATCCGACTCTCTACCGAATAATCGATCCATGAAGGGGTATTGGCGTAATAGACAGCGGCATAAGTGGAGGGTGAACTCGAACCTTGCATGGCTCCATTGGCCACGGTCCAACTTCCCAGCACTGGAATCCACGGAGATAGAGGGTTGTCTGTATTGGGAGGTCGCGTAAAGTCATCTGAAAACAATACGCCACTGGTCGATGTGACCGTGATTGTCACGGTGGCAATATTACTGTTGGACGTGCCGTTGTTCGCTAGGTAAGTAAAACTGTCGCTACCCACATAGTTCGCAATCGGTATATAGGCGAAAGAACCATTGGCATTGAGAGTGAGGGAGCCGTGCGAGGGGCTGTTCATTAATTGTGCCGTGAGGCTGGCCCCTTGGGGATCGGTGTCGTTGCTTAGTATCCCGGGTGCTGACTTGGTTAGAGTCGTATTTACATTAGTGCTGTAGGTGTCATTTGTTACTACAGGAGGTAAATTATTGGCTACCAGTGCAGGGTAGCGAACTTCCACACTGGAAACTGAAGTGCCAACTTTAAGTTTGAGCCCACGTTGAGTGATACGGTAATCGCTTGGATTGGCTGGTGATCCATCAAAAAAAACTTGTAAGATGCCGGCGTTGCCTCTTGCCCCAGGTTGCAAGTCTATTTCAACTGCCGTGGCGCTATCGGTAGCACCTGCTATTGTAGTTTGTGCAATAGCAGTATTACCACTGATACTGTAGTTCTGTGTAACTGTGACATTGGAGCGTAACCGCCACCAATCATTTATCTCAACAGAGTTGGATGCCCATATTCGCGGTTTAGCAGTACTATAGGCAACATAGTCGCCTTCTATAGTTCCTGGTTGTGAAGCGTTATGCCCATAAATATTAATCAATGCACCGAGATCATAATAGAAGTCAACAGCTGCCGTCATTGTCAAAAACGTGTGATAATCCAAAGCTTGGAGAATGTCTCCTGAATAATACCAGTCACTGACAGGTAGCGTTATAGTCGAATAATACTTTCCAAGAGTCTTGGTTGACATTGTCCAATGTGGAAAAGGGCTGATTTTTTGCTCACCCGCGCTTACTACTCGCAACTGCTGGAGAATATCGTAAGAGTCTTCGCGTGTAGAATTAAAAAATGGTGATGCCCAAGTGCGAGGGCAATTGTTCGCTAGGCCACATCCAGATCGGCCATTGTCGAAACCAGCCAACCAGCCTTCTATATCCTGGTAGGATAAAGAAATTGATGCTTTAGCATAATCTTTACCGCTGGAATAGCCTGCTGGGACAAGGTCAATAGCTTCGTCCGGTCCCCAATGAAAATAGGTATAATTCAGGGGATTTAGACCCAGCGAGTTAGGGTTTGCCAAGCCACCATTGTGCGATCCGATGGTCGCGCCGTAATTGGAAACAGCACGTTGTAAACTGGCAATGACAGTGAGTTTGTCGGCCATTTGCTCACGTAAAGAGCCGGTACAGAAATAATAATCACCTTTTGCGCCAAATGACTGTTCGAACGCAGCTGAATTTTCGATTGATCTTATTAGAACAGGATCGTTCTCGAAGTCATGCCGGACGACCAATGCTGCGTCATATTGATATTGCCACGCACTGAGTTTGATGACGGGAAGTTTGGCAGACTCGAAAGCCCATTCAATTGCATTCCGAAATATAAGATAATTATACATGCCTGAATCATAACTGCCATGCCCCAAAATCGGCTGGGATACACTGTAGTAGATAAGCTGTCCGTTGCCATACGACTTAATCGCCAACAGGGGATTTGAAGGTTCTTGAGCAAGGACAGTAGCGTCAGTCACACTAACCTGCCAAACATAGTGATTTCGATTATATGTATAGTTTGGCGCTATCCCCCATGAAATTTCGTCAGAGGATAGCGGAATACGCCATTTTAACAGGCCATCTGGAATATTGGAGACCAGGCGGTGGTCAGCGACTTTTTCAAACTGCATAGTTAAGCCCCAGTTTAAATGGCTGGGATTTACCATGTGAACCCCCATCTCATTAGCCAAAGCAAAGTCTCCTCGACTGGTTCCGTCAGGGTTACGCGTAAATGCTGAAGAGCCTACTAAAAGAAATCCACCTGCATTGACATAATTACGAAGAGTTGGTATTTCAGTATCGCTAATCGCTTCGGAAGCCAAGCTTATTACTATAGGGTAACGGGGCGAGCCATCCGAGAAAAGCAGCTTGCCTGCGGTAATATCTGCATCGCTTACTTCAACAAATGGTGTTCCATCTGAGCGAAGTGCTTCTTTTAATGATTCATGTGCCACAAAATAATGCCATGGCGTATACCACCATTCATTACCCGAAGTTCCTGATCCTGTAGGTGTTGGAGACTGTGCCGGCATTGTTTCCAAAGCTTGTGTAAGTTCAGAAACATGGATTGCAACTACAGGGTTAGGTGTTGCAATCGCGTACTGTGGCAGCCCAATAACCATTGCCAAAATAATAATCAGATATAAAACTGGTGATAAAATAATCCCGATATTAAATTTTTTTATCGCTACCATGATAATGGCTCCATCAAGCTGGAAAAAACAGATTTGACATTTTGCACATTTAAAAAATAATCATTTAGAATCAATTAATTAAAAAATGATGTTTTTAGTAAAAAATAATATATTAGTTTAATATCAATAGGATGCTAAGCATGCTCAATGTCGGATAGATTTTTAATTCTGAATTAAATTTAAACAGATTCTGTCTTTCTTGAAAGCATGTCGATGGCTTCACTTACTTCTTCACACTGCGCCCTACTTAAATTGGCGTGCATAGGCAACGAAAGTACTTCATTTGCTGCCTGTTCGGAATGAGGAAAATCTCCTTTGGTATAGCCCAAGTCCGCATAGGCAGGTAAAAGATGCACGGGTATCGGATAATGGATGCCGGTCTGAATACCTTTGGCTTCTAATGCTTGTTGCCATTTACTTCTTTGCCGGGTACGGATCGCATAGATATGGTAAACATGCCGGGCATATGACATTACCTCAGGTATCTGCACTCCGCTATCGGCTAACAACTCGTTGTAATGCTCGGCTGTTGTTCGCCGTGCTTCGGTCCATTTTTCCAGGTGACGCAGTTTGACCCTTAGCACAGCACCCTGGATACCCTCCATGCGATAGTTATAGCCTTTGAGCACATGCTGATATTTCTGCTCTGCACCCCAATCACGCAGCATACGGATGGTGCGGGTATATTCGGCATTGTTGGTCACCACCATGCCACCTTCTCCGTAAGCACCCAGATTTTTGCCCGGATAAAAACTAAAACAGCCCATGTCACCCAGGCTACCCACACGTTTGCCCTTATACTCTGCGCCATGAGCTTGGGCGGCATCTTCAATGACTACCAAACCATGGCGCTTGGCGATTTCCAGAATGGGGTCCATGTCCGCCGGTTGACCATACAGATGCACAGGGATAATGGCTTTGGTTTTGTCGGTGATTGCCTTTTCGATGGCCTTTACGTCAATAGTGAAGGTGCGCGGGTCAATATCGACAAATACGGTTTTGGCGCCGGTATAGTCAATCGCTGCTACGGTCGCCACAAAGGTAAAGGGGACGGTAATCACCTCGTCGTTGTGACCAATACCCGCCGCGAGTAGGGCAAGATGTAACGCACTGGTTCCGGTGTTTACGCCAATCCCGAATTGGGCCTGACTATAGGTGGCAAATTCCTGTTCAAATAAGGCTACTTCGGTGCCTAAAGTAAACTGACAGCTTTCTAAAACACCTTGAATAGCGGTATTAACTTCATCTTTAATTTCGGTGTATTGGGTTTTCAGATCGACGAACGGTATCATGCTACTTTCCTGCCTTGATGCATATGTATGCCGTTAAGTTCGACACATCGACCACGCTCGTTCATTGAGCGGGTAGCGGCTTCGATTAATTTTATTACTCGCAGACCCAGTGCTCCATCGGTTAATGGCGTTTTGCCATTTTCGATGCAGTCAGCAAAATGTTTACCCTCGATGCTCAGTGCCTCGGCAGCATCCAACTTGGGTGCCCACATATCTCCAGTGCGGTAGCCAACCCGCATTTCGTAGATTTGCTGGGGGTCATCGGTAAAACTGATGCCCTTGTCGTAAATCTTGATCTTTTCACTTGGCTCCAGATCGTCATAGATGATCATGTTTTTGCTGCCGCCAATGAGAATCTGCCGTACTTTTACCGGTGCCAGCCAGCTGGCATTGATATGCGCAATAATTCCCGAGTTATAGAACAAGGTAAGGTAGGCCAGGTTTTCCGGTGTGCCGGGAAAGTGGTTGACACCGACAGCAGATACCGCAATTGGTTGTTCACCCAGTAGATAGTCAAGAATCGAGAAGTCATGTACCGCTAAATCAGAAATGACGTTAACATCTCGCTGAAACAAACCGAGATTGATTCGGGTAGAATCGTAGTAAAGAATTTCACCGAGTTCACCGGCCTTTACCATATCCCCCATCCTCGATACCGCTCCTGTGTAGAGGAAGGTATGATCGACCATCAGCACGAGCTTACGCTTTTCGGCTTCATCAACCAGCATGCGTGCCTGAATTGATGTCTCGGTCATGGGTTTTTCCATCCATAAATGCTTGCCAGCCTTGAGAGCAGCCATTCCGAGTTCAAAATGGGTACTGACGGGCGTCGCTACTGCAATAGCATCGATTTCTTTATTCTCGATCAGATCCTGAAAACGCGTAGTGGTCTTTATCCCTGGATAGCGATTCTGGATGAGTTCAAGTCTTTTCGGATCAAGATCAGCCACACTTTCAACTTTAATTCCCGGTGTCTCACTGAAGTTCCTCACCAAATTAGGACCCCAATAACCGTATCCAATAACGCCTATTTTAATCATGATAGTTTTCCTTAAATCGAATAAAAAAATTGTATTATTTATGTCGGGACGTTTGCTTGGTTTTGGTAATCCAAGTAATCGTGAGAGCTGAAAGAACGGCTATCATAGATATCGCTATTTACTCTTGCTTGCGTGTATGTCCAACTACACGGGCAGGAACGCCGGCAACAATTGCATAATCAGGGACATCTTTGGTCACTACTGCGCCGGCACCGACCAGAGCATTTTTACCAATAGTGATACCGCACAGGATGGTTGCATTGCTGCCGATTGAGGCACCGGATTTAATGCGGGTGCGAATTAATTGCCAATCAGCTTCCGTTTGTAATTCGCCGTCTTCACTGACCGCTTTTGGGTAGGTGTCATTAATAAACATGACACCATGGCCTACAAATACACACTCCTCAATCTCTACACCCTCACAAATGAAGCTGTGGCTGGAAATCTTGCATCGGGCACCAATCGAAGCGCCTTTTTGTATCTCCACAAAAGAACCAATCTTGGTACCAGGGCCAATTTGGCAACCATACAGATTAACGAGGTCGGGGTGAAATATAACGACACCTTCGCCTAACTGAACATCTTGGTTTATCATTGATTACTTGCTCCGAAGGTAACGGGACTATTGCAGGGTTAAGCCAAACGTGAGGTTATTTAATTACCCAATAATTAACCTTATTTTTAAACTTTTCATTTTGAAGTATAGATCAAATATATTGCTTTATATTCCCCCCCGAAATCATATAAAAATATTATTTGCTGACACATTCGGTATTGTTTTAAATTATAGTTTTTAAAATCAACTAAACAATTGGTATAAGTACCTACGTAAAAATACTTACAATAAATGCTTACATATCTAACAAAAAAAATCAGTTGACTTTTCTCCCAAGAATTTTTATATAAGCTCGGTAGATAAGAAATAGTTAAAGATCACCAACCAACGGCCTGTGAAAATTGCCAGGACGTCAGATTTAAACTCAGCAATGACTGTGGCCGGGACAGTCTCCTGGAATTGAGCCTTATGATTTATACGGCACCTCTGCACTTTAAAACAGTCTCAATCGTTCTGAATAATATTTTCACATCTAATAGAAGAGACCAGTTCTGAATATACCGAATATCGAGTCTCACTGAATCATCCCATTCGGCTTTGCTTCGTCCTTCTACTTGCCAGAGACCGGTAATCCCGGGTTTCATCTCAAGTATTCGTTGGAGATGCCACGTCTGGTATTTCTCAACTTCGTAAGGAAGAGGCGGTCTCGGACCAACCAGGCTCATATCGCCTTTTAATACATTAAAAAACTGCGGCAGTTCATCAATACTGGTTTTTCGAATGAATCTTCCAACCTTGGTTATTCTGGGATCCAATTTAATTTTATAGAACGGTTTTTCCTTATCCCCCTGATTGACTTTAGTGTGGCTACCATTGATAAAATTGTGGATGTATTCACGGTGTATGTTGTCATCCAAATTCACCTGCATGGATCGAAATTTGTAGAAATTAAAAGGAGTGCCTTGTTTGCCCAAACGGATTTGTCTGAAAATGATCGGCCCTGAAGATGTTGATTTGACAGCTAATGCGGCCATTAACATAACCGGCATGAAAATAACGATACCAGTAATCGAACCTATGATATCAACGCCTCTTTTTAATAGTAATTTAAACCATGAACCGCTCTTTGAATTTTTTAGCTTAAAAGGGAAAGCATCCGGGCGAATAGAGCCAATTTTTTCAAGGCTTTCAAAAATATGATCAGGATAGCTTGAGGTAGTCGCAGAAAATTGTGGTTTTTTATTATCATTAACTAATTTTCCACAGAGTTCTTTCGCGCCTTTTTCGTCAGTATCAGGAAGAAGCACGCCTATAGTTCGATTATTGACAAAGCCGCTAATATCAGTGTCTCGTATCTTTGTTCGAATGATGTCCAAGATATTTTGCATATTAACGACTTCGCTATCGTCCTCTTTTTCAAGGGTCAGTAAAATAATTGATAGCGTGGATTTGGACCGTTGCGCCCTAAGCTTCTCAAGATGTAATTGGTCAATAAAATAGGAATCATAAAATAGCTCATCGGAAGCAATTCGATATTGACTGGAATTATTTGGTAGAGCAGAGGATGGTTCAGATTCTTTCAAGAAAGAGCCGGTTTTTTGTATTTTCATTTCAATGCTATGTGATTTCATATAATCCAAATCCTGCAAGTTCCAAGAACTTGTTTATGATTTTTTAATTACCTGTTTATTTAAATCATTTGTTTAAAATAAACAGGCCGAAATTATTCCCCCGTTTTCCTACTTACCTGATTTGTAGGGTGCTTCAGTCTGTAATAAAACGTCATTATTTCGGCAGGAGAGCCAAAATTCAGAATTATGCGTGATAATTTTTACGTGATTTTAAAGCTTATATAGATTTCTGCATTAATACCAACATGACTGAGGTTCCTTGCTGATTGGGCCTACCTACCTATAGACTTTCAGAAATTAAACTTCCATAACATGATGATTTAGTTTGCACGGATACCATCCGTGCAAACTAAATCATCATGTTATGGAAGTTTAATTTCTGAAAGTCTATAGGTAGGTAGGCCC